>NZ_BJUK01000115.1 GCF_007989625.1 Bisbaumannia pacifica | reverse complement strand
CCGCCTTTGGCGACAAGTGGCAGGCCAGCTGGGCCTACGCCGAGCTCGAGGAGAGCGCCAGCTTCGGCCCGGCGATCCACAAGTACGGCACCGTCGGCGGCGGCGCCTACAACTTCGTCAACCAGCTGCTCGGCGGCAAGCTGCCCAACGTCCACGACACCACCGCGGACCATGCCCGGCTCAAGCCGGCCAGTGAGTTCGAGAAGATCGACTACCCCAAGCCCGACGGCAAGCTCTCCTTCGACAAGCTCTCCTCGGTGTTCCTCTCCAACACCAACCACGAGGAGGATCAGCCCTGCCACCTGCGGCTCGCCGATCCCGAGCTGCCGATCCGCGACAACCTGCCCGAGTATGCCGAACCGGCGCAGCGCTACTGCCCGGCGGGGGTCTATGAGGTGGTCGAAGGCGACGACGGCACGCCGCAGTTCCAGATCAACTTCCAGAACTGCGTGCACTGCAAGACCTGCGATATCAAGGACCCGGCCCAGAACATCACCTGGGTGGCGCCGGAAGGCGGCGGCGGGCCCAACTACCC
>NZ_BJUK01000114.1 GCF_007989625.1 Bisbaumannia pacifica | reverse complement strand
TGAAGGCCGCGGCCCCTTGGTAGTTACAGAAGGATCTGCCCATGCATTCACACCTCAGTGATCGTCGCCACAAGCCGGAAGGCGAGCACCTGCAGCATCTGGTCAAGCCACGGTTCACCGATGCCGAGTTCGACCAGATCCAGGCCGAGGCCGCCATGCGGCATGGCGGGCGACTGGCTCCCTTGGTGCACGAAGCCACCATGTTGGGCCTGGAGGTCATACGCCAGCGGCGCGAGGCACTGCTGGCCAAGCTCGTGAACGGCCAGGCGCCGGATGCCGATGAGTCTGCCGAACTCGAGCGGTTACTGGCCGAGATGGCGGAGCGCCAACTGTCCGGTAGCAGCATGAATCAACAGCACACGGCCTGACAGGGCCAAGGAGTCCGCGATGCTGAGTCGCGAGTCATTGAAGCGGGTGGTTGACCGGCTATCGCCGGAGGCCCGCGAGAAAGCAGCACACGAAGCCAGGTTGCGACACATGCGCGTCGAGGATCTGGTGCTGGAGAAGTGCCTCAGTGATGTGCAGGGGCAGCTGTATGCCCTGCGTCGCCGTAAGCCGGAATTACAGGTGGTGAGAGGGGGCCGGGCATAGCGCCCGGCTTTCA
>NZ_BJUK01000113.1 GCF_007989625.1 Bisbaumannia pacifica | reverse complement strand
GAGGCCGCCGACAGGCCCGAGGGCCCGGCGCCGACGATCACCACGTCGAACTCCATCGAATCGCGTTCTACCTGTTCCACTTTGTTCTCTCCTCGAATGCGTCGGGAAACCCAGGGCCCCGGAAAGCGTCACGTCGCTTGAAAATTACCATCCAAAGGGCGTTTCTCGTGTCGCCTGACGGCGTATTGTGCGGGATTCCGTCGGGGCTTGATAGGTCGTGCCCCGTCCAGCGTAATTTAAAACGGTCGTTTGCTTCTAGTCTTCTGCCATGATATGCATAATAGAAATTCCGAGACACCCCTACCAAGGGCGACCTCGGGGGCCGGCCAGGCGCTATTGAGGCCGGCCCAGGGCCGACTCAGGCGGCTCAGCCGTTGTCGTCACCCCGCCCGCTGTGGCAGATTGACAACACTTTACCCGGGCGGCCTATCAAACGCTCGACCGAGTATCTAACGAAGGGTTACAAGAACCAGCCCGCCGGTTCTAACCACACGGGTTCGACTTTCCAGAACCAAGCGAGGACACCATGAAAGTACTCGTCGCGGTCAAACGCGTCATCGACTACAACGTCAAGATCCGGGTCAAGCCGGACCACTCCGACGTCGATCTT
>NZ_BJUK01000112.1 GCF_007989625.1 Bisbaumannia pacifica | reverse complement strand
CCAAGGGCGAGAAGCGCCCCATTCCCTTCGTCGAGGACACCGCGGTGCCGCCGGAGCACCTGGCGGACTTTATCGCTGAGTTCCGCGCGGCCCTCGACGCCCGCGGCCTGGCCTACGGCATGTTCGGCCATGTCGACGCCGGGGTGCTGCACGTGCGCCCGGCCATCGATATGAAGGACCCCGAGCAGGAGCGGCTGATCCGCGAGGTCTCCGACGAGGTGGCCGAGCTGACCCACCAGTACGGTGGCCTGCTGTGGGGCGAGCACGGCAAGGGCGTACGCTCGGAGTACGCGCCGAAGTTCTTCGGCGAGCTCTACCCCAGCCTGCAGCGGGTCAAGGCCGCCTTCGACCCGCATAATCAGTTGAACCCCGGTAAGATCGCCACGCCGCTGGCCACGGGGGCCGCCGCCCAGGACGAGGCCGTCCAACTCGTCGATCCGGGCCTACTGGCCATCGACGGGGTGACCACCCGCGGCCAGATCGACCGCCAGATCGACGAGCGAGTCTGGCAGGCCCATGACGCCGCCGTCTACTGCAACGGCAACGGCGCCTGCTACAACTACGACCCCAATGACGCCATGTGCCCCTCCTGGAAGGGCACCCGCGAGCGGGTCCACTCCCCCAAGGGTCGCGCCAGCCTGATGCGCGAA
>NZ_BJUK01000111.1 GCF_007989625.1 Bisbaumannia pacifica | reverse complement strand
TTTGTGCAGTGCCTACCCCCAGAATAGCCACGGTCCAGCAACGATAGATGGAGGATCACTACAATAGCCTTTCCCTACCCCTGGCGGCGGCGGGCGCTGGCGGCGCTGGCGCTGCCCTTGGACGCCGGGTCGTCACCGTCTCGGGGGCCAGCGTCGTTGCCTGTCGGCGGCTCGGACGGCCCGGCCGGGTTGCCGGCCTGGGCGGCGGCCTTGCGCAGCATATCCATCAGCATCTGCTGATATTGACCGAAGCCGGCCATCCCTTGCTCCCAGCCGCTCCCCTGGCCGGTCGCGCCCTTCTGGCCCTGGAAGGCGTGCTTGAAGACCTCGGGCATCAGCGGGTTATCGAGGAAGGGTTGCAGCAGACTGAGGGGGTCATAGCCCTCGACGCCGGCCTCCATCTGCTGCTGGATGCGCTCCAGCACGGCCTGGTGATAGGCCTCCACATCGGGCAGGCCCAGGGCCTGGCGAAACTCGGCGGGGGTCAGGTCGAATTCGAGATGGATCTTCATGGCGTGCCTCGCTGGGAGTGATCTTCCCAGTCTAGCGCCGCCATCACGCAAAAGGCGACCGTCTAGCGGTCGCCTTCGGGAACACGAGAGACATCATCACGCCTGGAGGGTCGGGGCTACCCTGGGGGCAGGCCTTCGCGGA
>NZ_BJUK01000110.1 GCF_007989625.1 Bisbaumannia pacifica | reverse complement strand
TTGGCCCTGTTGGGTGCGGAAGGTCATTCCCAGCGGCGTGGCCGGTGAGGGCGGCGTCAAGCAGGAGACAGGGATAAGAGATACACATCATGTCCTCAAGGCGTTGGCGGGGTGGCCGTTCGGCCACGCTACCGCCGGGGAAGGCTGTAAAATGCCTTCCCTGGCGGGTGATGAGTGGGCGGAACGTCCGTGTTGCACTTATTGGTTGAATCCAGAAGGAGTGCCCAAGGCACTTATTGTCGAATTGACTGGCGGTTCCTTGATTTTCCTCGTCAACCATCTAGACAAATTACTTTTTCCTAGTGAGCGTCAGCATCCATCCGCCCAAAAAAATCAATAAAATGGAGTAGGTGATTCGTAGTGGTTCACTATGCACAACACCTCCTCTTCCGATATTTCCTGTTAAATAAACGCTTATCCCTGCCGTTATTGCAAGTATTCCGGCAAGAAAATAACCCCAGTGAAGCCTAGATAATGCTCTTTGCATTTTAATAAAGTTCTTCCTCATCTCATGACCTCCTTAGGGCTAGCAAAGAAATCAATAAAATAACCAGCAGCTCCAGATAAGTTTGGGGTGGGCGAAGTTCCTCCTAAAGAGCCATCAAGTAGGTCTATAGCAGCCCCTTGCACTGCCGGGTTGGCTATTCCTACCGCCGCA
>NZ_BJUK01000109.1 GCF_007989625.1 Bisbaumannia pacifica | reverse complement strand
CTCGCGCATCAGGCTGGCGCGGCCCTTGGGGGAGTGGACCCGCTCGCGGGTGCCCTTCCAGGAGGGGCACATGGCGTCGTTGGGGTCGTAGTTGTAGCAGGCGCCGTTGCCGTTGCAGTAGACGGCGGCGTCATGGGCCTGCCAGACCCGCTCGTCGATCTGGCGGTCGAGCTGGCCGCGGGTGGTCACCCCGTCGATGGCCAGTAGGCCCGGGTCGACTAGCTTGACCGGCTCCGCTGGGGTGGTGGCAAGGATGTCGGACGCCTTGCCCGCGGCGTCGGGCGGGGTGGAAGCAGTACCCGCGGTTTCGGGCGGGATAGAAAGCGGCGTGGCGATCTTGCCGGGGTTCAACTGGTTATGCGGGTCGAAGGCGGCCTTGACCCGCTGCAGGCTGGGGTAGAGCTCGCCGAAGAACTTCGGCGCGTACTCCGAGCGCACGCCCTTGCCGTGCTCGCCCCACAGCAGGCCGCCGTACTGATGGGTCAGCTCGGCCACCTCGTCGGAGACCTCGCGGATCAGCCGCTCCTGCTCGGGGTCCTTCATGTCGATGGCCGGGCGCACGTGCAGCACCCCGGCGTCGACATGGCCGAACATACCATAGGCCAGGCCGCGGGCGTCGAGGGCCGCGCGGAACTCGGCGATAAAGTCCGCCAGGTGCTCCGGCGGCACCGCGGTGTCCTCGACGAAGGGAATGGGGCGCTTCTCGCCCTTGT
>NZ_BJUK01000108.1 GCF_007989625.1 Bisbaumannia pacifica | reverse complement strand
GGCCAGGGCTTCCTTGACGAAGGTCGAGCGAGTGTTGTCGACCACGGTCTCCACGGCCTCGACGCTGGCGCTACCCTGACCTTGTGAAGAGACGGCCACGGCATCGAAGGCGGTGGCGCGCACGGTGATCACCTTGAGGGCATCGGCGCTCTGCACGGTAGCGATGGCGTTACCGGCATAGATGGGGCGACGGAAGGTATCGGCGCTCTCCACGGCGATGATCTCGGAGAGTTGCCCGACGTCCTTGAGGGCGGCCAGCCGCGGCAGGACGTTCTTGCCGGTGGTGGAGGAGCAAGCCAGCACATGGCCGTAGTCGTCGGCGAGAGCCACCAGCAGGTCGCCCAGCGGCTCGGCCAGCTGGTTGGCATAGACGGCGTGATCGGCGACGCGCACCTTGGCCACGCCGTCGAGCTGGGCGGCGGCCTCGGCCACGGCGCTCACGCCTTGGCCCGCTACCAGCAGATGAATCTCTCCACCGCCGGCCTGGGAAATCTGCTTCGCCGCCGCGACGACGTGCGCCGTGGCCGGGCTCAATACTCCATCGTGATAGTCGGCGAGTACCAGGATGCTCATAAGATCGGCTCCCATTTAAATCACTTTGGCTTCGTGCTTGAGTTGTTCGACCAGCTCATCCACGGAGCCCACCTTGATGCCGGCCTGGCGCTCCGCCGGCGGCTCGACCTTAAGCAGCGTCACGCCACTGGTGATCTCCAGCCCCAGGTCCGCCGGCGTCGTGACG
>NZ_BJUK01000107.1 GCF_007989625.1 Bisbaumannia pacifica | reverse complement strand
CTTCGATACCCCGGAAGTCCAGGATTTCCTCGAGGCCGTGGCCGGCTTCGATCAGGCCGGCGGCAACCAGCGCGCCAAGCAGATCCTGCACCGCCTGCTCTCCGACCTCTATCGCCTGATCGACGACTTCGACGTCAGCCCCGAGGAGTTCTGGTCGAGCGTCAGCCTGCTCAATGCCCTGGGGCACGATACCCAGTTCGGCCTGCTCTCGCCGGGGCTCGGCTTCGATCACTATCTGGATATGCGCCAGGATGCCATCGACGCTGAGGCCAAACGCGTCGGCGGCACCCCGCGCACCATCGAAGGGCCCCTCTACGTGGCCGGCGCCCCCGAGGCCGAGGGCTTCGCGCGCATGGACGATGGCCAGGACACCGACGGCGAGACCATGTGGCTGACCGGCCAGGTGCGCGACACCGATGGCCGGCCGGTCGCCGGTGCCAAGGTCGAGATCTGGCACGCCGACTCCAAGGGCGGCTACTCCTTCTTCGATCCGTCCCAGTCCGAGTACAACCTGCGCCGCACCATCGTCACCGACGCCGAGGGGCGCTACACCGCGCGCAGCATCATCCCGTCGGGCTATGGCGTGCCGGAAGGCGCCCCCACTGATGTGGTACTCAAGGCCCTGGGCCGCCACGGCGAGCGTCCGGCGCATATTCACTACTTCGTCTCGGCGCCGGGCCATCAGCACCTGACCACCCAGATCAACCTGGCCGGCGACCCCTACACCTACGACGACTTCGCCTTCGCCACCCGCGAGGAGCTGGTGATCCCGGCGACCCGCATCGACGATGCCGCCGAGATCGACAAGCGTCGGCTGGAGGGGCCCTTCGCCGAGGTGGTCTTCGATATCGAGCTGAGCCGGACCGACGCGCCTGAGCTGCAGACCCGTCA
>NZ_BJUK01000106.1 GCF_007989625.1 Bisbaumannia pacifica | reverse complement strand
AAGCTGATCCAGGAGCACGACGGCAGCGCCCAGGACGAGTGGCTGGTGCGCTACTCCTATAGCCCCGCCGGCGACCTGATCGCCGTGCGCCACCGCCATGGCGAGGTGGTTCGCGAGTTCGAGTGGCAGGCGCATATGCTCGTCGCCCACCGCGTGCCCGGCGGCCTCGAGGCCCACTACAGCTGGGATCGCCACGCCCCCGATGGCCGGGTGATCGGCCAGCAGGAGGCCGGCGGCCTGGCGCGCACCTACGCCTACCATCCCGATCACACCCGCGTCACCGATAGCCTCGGCCGCGAGGAGCGCTACCACTTCGTCGGCACCGGCCCCGGCCAGCGCTGGACGGCGCATACCCGCGCCGACGGCTCGGTGATCGAGTTCCGCTACGACCGCGCCGGACGCCAGATCGCCAGCGTCGACCCGCTGGGCCGCGAGACCGCGATGGCGCGGGATGACCAGGGCCAGATCATCGCCCAGACTGCCCCGGACGGCAGCCGCTGGACCCTCGAGCGCGATGCCCTGGGGCAGCCCATTCGTCTCGAAGGGCCTGACGACCAGCACTGGCAGATCCAGCGCAACCCCCTTGGTCACCCGGTTGAAATTACCGGCCCCGAGGGCACCACCACCCTGGCCTACGAAGACGAACGCCTGCCCGACCGCCCCACCGCCGTCACCGATGCACAGGGCGCCACCCGGCGCCTCGAATGGAACGCCCTGGGCCAGCTGGCGGCGGAGACCGACTGCTCCGAGCGGCGCACCAGCTACGCCCATGACGCCCGCGGCCATCTGGCCAGCGTCACCAATGCCCTGGGTGAGACCACCCGCACTACCCATGACGTCATGGGCCGGCGCCAGTCCACCCAGTTGCCCGACGGCAGCCACTGGCACCACCACCACGACGCCCAGGGGCGTCTGATGGAGGTCGAGGGCCCCCAGGGTTACCGTCAGCAG
>NZ_BJUK01000105.1 GCF_007989625.1 Bisbaumannia pacifica | reverse complement strand
TCGGCTGATGCAGCAGGCCAATGAGGCCGGCCAGGAGCTGACGGTCTGCGTGGTGGAGAAGGGCTCGGAGGTGGGCGCCCATATCCTCTCCGGGGCGGTCTTCGAGCCCCGCGCCCTGGCCGAGCTCTTCCCCGACTGGGAGGAGCGCGGCGCGCCCCTGACCACCCCGGCGACCCGCGACGAGGTCTACCTGCTCAAGGATGCCGACAAGGCTTTGAGGCTGCCCAATGCCCTGGTGCCCAAGTCGATGCATAACACCGGCGGCGACATGCCCCGCTATGTGATCAGCGCCGGCAACCTGTGCCGCTGGCTGGCCGAGCAGGCCGAGGGGCTGGGGGTGGAGATCTTCCCCGGCTTCGCCGCCCAGGAGGCGATCGTCGAGGAGGGCGTGGTCAAGGGCATCCTGATCGGCGACATGGGCGTGGGCGCCGATGGCCAGCCCAAGGACGGCCATATGCCGGGCATGGAGCTGCGCGCCAAGTACACCCTCTTCGCCGAGGGCGCCCGGGGCCATATCGGCAAGCGCCTGATCGAGCAGTATGACCTGGCCGCCGGCCGCGATCCCCAGCACTACGGCATCGGCCTCAAGGAGCTGTGGGATATCCCCGCCGACCAGCACGAGCCCGGCCTGGTGCTGCACGGCTCCGGCTGGCCCCTGGACAAGCATACTCATGGCGGCTGGTTCCTCTATCACGCCGAGAACTCCCAGGTGGTGGTGGGGCTGATCATGGACCTCTCCTACGAGAATCCCTGGCTCTCCCCCTTCGACGAGTTCCAGCGCATGAAGCACCACCCGGTGCTGGCCAAGCACCTCGCCGGCGGCAAGCGGGTCGCCTACGGCGCCCGGGCCATCACCAAGGGCGGCCTCAACTGCCTGCCGAAGATGACCTTCCCCGGGGGCCTCTTGATCGGCTGCGACGCCGGCACCCTCAACTTCGCCAAGATCAAGGGCCTGCACACCGCCATGAAGTCGGGCCTGGTGGCCGCCGAGGCGGTCTTCG
>NZ_BJUK01000104.1 GCF_007989625.1 Bisbaumannia pacifica | reverse complement strand
CCAGCAGGGCAGGTACATCAGCCAGGACCCGATTGGCCTCAACGGCGGCACCAACCTGTATGGTTACGTGACCAACCCGACCGGAATGGTGGATCCGCTGGGGTTAGAAGGAGAACATATTTTCTGGCGTGCCATCAAAGACGTGCCGAGGATGTTTGGGCAATATGCCGACGACATGTTGATACCAGAAAAAGAGACTGCTGAAGCGGTTAGCAATGTGGCAGCAGTTTGCTCACTCTATCCTCCTTTGACTGTTCCTTGCGGCGCCACCTCAATTGCTGCAGGCGTTTATGCAGCAGGCACAGAATTTGCTGGCGGAAGTTATCGGCAAGGAGTGGTTGACATTGTTCCAATAGTTTCGTCCGAGACCACGGGCTTTATTTTCAGGCGAGCTAGTATTGTATCTGAAACTGTCAGTAACGCTGTTGGTGTTGGCGCTGGCTTTAAAACTCAGTACTGGATGAATGAAGACAACCATATTGATGGCGAGAGGCCCTATGAAATCGGCGAATAAAAGGAAGTTCATATTTGGCGTTATCCTCTGGGTTTCTTTGGCGTCACTAATGACAAGAGGTACTGGGAGGGAGCTAGATCTTTCAGGATATGTTTTTATTTTTTTATTTGGGCTGCTTATCAGCTACTACTTAGTAGCTTACCTATTTGGATGGGACATGATTAACTATGGTGGAGGAATGATAAAAAAAGGCGAGCACGACTTTGTGAGGGCCGTTATATTTTTGGTTTTTGTTTGTTTCTGGACCTGGGGTTTCTTCAGTTTTTGAACCACTTGATTCATAGAACAACTGCAGCACTTTAGATCCCTGAATTCAACCAATAAGCGCAACACGGACGTTGCGCCCACTTTCCACCCGCCAGGGAAGGCACCTCGCTGCCTTTCCTGGCGGTAGCGTGGCCGAACGGCCGCTCCGCCAACGCTTCGAGGAGATGATGCGTCTTTTTTATCCTTGTTTCCTGCTCACCGGTCACGCCGTGGACTGCGGTGGCGTGGTGATCGGCTCCGCCAGCGGGGAGGGCAGCTAAGATGGCCGATGCCACCGGACTC
>NZ_BJUK01000103.1 GCF_007989625.1 Bisbaumannia pacifica | reverse complement strand
GCAGCAGGGCAGGTATATCAGCCAGGACCCGATAGGGTTGGTAGGGGGAGATAACCTTTACCAGTATGCCGCGGCCCCCAATATTGAGGTAGACCCTCTCGGGCTCAGGGGGGTATATGGTCTTGGGGGTGGGCCTTATAGTCAATCGAACATGGTTAGGAGAGCAGCAGCCCGTCAAGAGCCAGCGAGTAAGACTATAGCTGCTGGATTAGATGCTGGAGGTGAGGTGTTTGGCGGGGTGTTTGGCACTTCGCTGTCTTCAGGGGGGCAAGTTGATTCGGGCGGTAATTTATGTGCTGTAACAACAGCATGCATGAAGTTTGGGCTTGGTGCTTATGCAGGCGCAGGATTTACGGGTGGAGCTTCTATCAATGACACTGTAGAAACAGGAGTTTCAGAAAGTTGGGGGTTCTTTCTTCAAGGTGGTAGCGGTCTTGCTTCCGGTGCTTCGGTTAATTCTGGCGAGGGATCCTTAGGCACTGCAAAAGGCTTTTTTGGGGTGGGCTTAGGTGGAGCAGCAGGCGTCCAATTTTGCCGTATTTCTACAGTGTGTGGAGAAGGGGAGGAAAGAAATGAATAAAGAGTTAAAGATAATAGCTGTATCGTTTTCAGTTATGGTCGTGGGGGGGGGGATGGTTGAGGTGGGTTTTGAAAGCACTGGAAAGTTTTTGGCTACTGTGGGCATCTTGACTGGAATAACCTTCATCTCTATAGGGGGGGTTAAATACTGGTTTGGAGATGGGTCAAAGAAAAAATAGTTATCAGGAAGGGGGGGTTATGGCCAAGATAAACGAATGGAGATAGCACTCTCTGAATCCCTGAATTCAACCCCTGAATTCAACCAACAAGCGCAACACGGACGTTGCCCCCCATGCACCACCCGCCAGGGAAGGCACTTGCTGTCTTCCCTGGCGGTAGCGTGGCCGAACGGTCACCCCGCCAACGCCTCGAGGAGATGATGCGTCTGTCTTATCCTTGTTTCCTGCTCGCCGCCGCCCTGACCAGCCATGCCGTGAGCTGCGGCGGCATGGTAATCGGCTCCGCCAGCGGGGAGGGCAGATGATGACCGATTCCACCGGACTC
>NZ_BJUK01000102.1 GCF_007989625.1 Bisbaumannia pacifica | reverse complement strand
CGCTGGGCGATGGGGCTATGGGCCAGGCCGACGATGGGCAGGCCGGAGCGGATGCGCGAGGCGATCAGCGGCGTATAGCCGGTGGACGTCATGCAGGCGATGGCCGCCACGCCCGCCAGGTGGTTGGCGGCGTACATGGCCGACAGCGCCACCGTCTCGTCGATCTGCGAGAAGCCCTCGTGGATGCGGTGGCCCGACTCCTGGGCGGTGCGCTCGCGCTCGGCGCCCAGGCACAGGCGGTGCATCGCCTCGATGGTCTCCACCGGGTAGTCGCCGGCGGCGGTCTCGGCGGAGAGCATCACCGCGTCGGTGCCGTCGAGCACGGCGTTGGCCACGTCGAACACCTCGGCCCGGGTGGGCAGCGGCGCGCTGATCATCGACTCCATCATCTGGGTGGCGGTGATCACCGCCCGATTGAGCTTGCGGGCGCGACTGATGATGCGCTTCTGCACGCCGATCAGTTGGGCGTCGCCGATCTCCACGCCCAGGTCGCCGCGGGCCACCATCACCGCCTCGGAGGCGCGGATGATGCCGTCCAGGGTCTCCGGGTCGGCCACCGCCTCGGCGCGCTCGACCTTGGCCACCAGGCCGATCTCCTTGCCGGCCTCGCCCAAGAGGGCTCGTGCTTCCTGCATATCGGCGGCGCTGCGCGGGAAGGACACCGCCAGGTAGTCGACGCCGATGTCGATGGCGGTCTTGAGGTCGGCCTTGTCCTTGTCGGTGAGGGCCGCGGCGGAGAGGCCGCCGCCCTGCTTGTTGATGCCCTTGTTGTTGGACAGGCGTCCGCCGACGGTCACGGTGGTATGCACCTCGGGGCCGTCGATGCGGGTCACTTCCAGCACCAGGCGGCCGTCGTCGAGGAGCAGGACGTCACCCACGGCGACGTCGGAGGCCAGTTCCTTGTAGTCGCAGCCGACCCGCTCGGCGGTGCCCGCCTCGGTGTCCATGGCCATGTCGAGGACGAAGGCCTGGCCCTCGGTGAGCTCGACGGCGCCTTCGCTGAAGCGGGCGATGCGGATCTTGGGGCCCTGGAGGTCGCCGAGGGCGGCGACGCTCTTGCCGAGGCGCGCGGCGATCTCGCGCACCGCCTGCAGGCGGCGGCGGTGGTCGTCGGCGGTGCCGTGGGAGAAGTTGAGGCGCACCACGTCGACGCCGGCGGCGATCATCGCCTCGA
>NZ_BJUK01000101.1 GCF_007989625.1 Bisbaumannia pacifica | reverse complement strand
CGAGCGCCTCGACGCTCACTACCTGCGTTTCCTCGAGGCCCTCAAGGCCTCCGGCTTCGAGGGCGAGATCGCCCCGGACTTCGCCAACCGCACGGTGCTGGCCACCGACAACTCCATCTACCAGCGCCTGCCCCAGGCGGTGCTCTACCCCAAGGGCGCCGCGGACCTCGAGCGGATCGCGCGCCTGGCCGGCGAGTCGGCCCACCGCCGGGTGGTGCTGACCCCGCGCGGCGGCGGCACCGGCACCAACGGCCAGTCGCTCACCGATGGCCTGGTGGTGGACGTCTCCAAGCATATGAACCGGATCCTCGAGATCGACGTGGAGAACCGCCGGGTACGGGTCCAGGCCGGGGTGGTCAAGGACCAGCTCAACGCCGCCTTGAAGCCCCATGGGCTGTTCTTCGCCCCGGAGCTTTCCACCTCCAACCGGGCCACTATCGGCGGCATGATCTCCACCGACGCCAGCGGCCAGGGCAGCTGCGAGTACGGCAAGACCCGCGACCATGTGCTGGAACTCGAGACCGTGCTGCTGGGCGGCGAGCGCCTGCACACTCGCCCCGTCGAGGAGGCCGAGCTGGCCGCCCTGTGCCAGCGCGACGACGCCACCGGCCGCGCCTACCGCACCGCCCGGGAGCTCATCGACACCCAGGGCGAGCTGATCCGCGCCAAGTTCCCGCCGCTCAATCGCTGCCTGACCGGCTACGACCTGGCCCACCTGCGCGAGGATGACGGCCGCCTCAACCTCAATAGCCTGCTGTGCGGGTCCGAGGGCTCCTTGGGCTTCCTTAACGAGGCGGTGCTCAATGTGCTGCCGATCCCCCAGCACTCGACCCTGGTCAATGTGCGCTACGCCGGCTTCATGGACGCCCTGCGCGACGCCAAGGCGTTGATGGCGAGCTCCGCGCGCCCCACCTCCATCGAGACGGTGGATGACAAGGTGCTGATGCTGGCCATGCAGGACTTCGTCTGGGATAGCGTGGCGGAGTTCTTCCCCGACGGCAAGACGGCGGTCCGCGGCATCAACCTGGTGGAGTTCAACGACGACGACCCGGCGCGGCTGGCCGAGCGGGTCGCGGCCTTCTGCCACCACCTGGAGGCCGATGACAGCGTGCAGCGCCTGGGCTACACCCTGGCCGAGGGGCGCGCCGCCATCCAGCGGGTCTATGGCATGCGCAAGCGCGCCGTGGGCCTGCTGGGCAATGCCAAGGTGGATG
>NZ_BJUK01000100.1 GCF_007989625.1 Bisbaumannia pacifica | reverse complement strand
CCACCGGCGCCGAGCAGATCTGGCTGCACGCCCAGAAAGACCTGGAGCTGCTGACCCTCAATGACCGCACCGAGACCATCCGCCGCGACAGCCACCTCGCCATCGAGCGCCACCGCCTCGGCGAGATTCACGGCGACGACCACCTCACCGTGCACGGCCAGCGCCACACCCAGGTGAAGGGCGATGACCACCTGCGGGTCGACCAGACCCGCCACGAGCACTACGGCACGGCTCAGTTGGTGGAGGCCGGCGAGGAGGTCCACCACCAGGCCGGTACCCAGGTGGTGGTGGAGGCCGGCGCCGAACTGACCCTGGCCGCCGGCGGCAGCTTTATCAAGCTCGACGGTTCCGGCGTGACCATCGTCGGCAGCCAGGTGCGCATCAACTCCGGCGGCAGCCCCGGGCGGGGCCGCAGCCAGGCCGTGGTGCTGCCGCGCCTGCCCGGCGAGGCCGACCCGGAGACCAGCGAGGACGTGACCCTCGAACCGCACCAGACACCATTGTTGGAAAGCGAGATCGTCGCCGCCACGCCGCTGGACCTGGACGCGGTGGATATCGCCGACGGCCTGGCCGACCGCTGCAGCGCCTGCGCGCCCGCCGTGGGCAGCCCGGTCAACCCGCTGCTCGGCGCCAAGCTGCTGCCCGCCGAGACCGACATCGCCCTGCCGGCGCCGCGGCCCTTCGTGTTCAGCCGCGGCTACCTCTCCTGCAATGCGCGCATCGGCGTGCTGGGCCAGGGCTGGTCCGTGCCCGGCGAGGGCCTGTCGCTGACGCTCAACGACACCGCCTGCGTGATCCACGACGCCCAGGGCCGCGATATCACCTTCGGCCCCCTGGCCCCGGGCCAGGCGCGCCACTCGCCCACCGAGCAGCTATGGATTCGGCGTGGGGGGAGCCTGCCGGAGGAAGCTGCCGAGCCAACGGCTGCCCAAGACGACGTGCGTTGGGCCAGCGTGCCCGAATCGCTGCGTACCGACCCCGAGCGGATCGTGCTTAGCGATGCCAGCGGGCTTTACTATGTCTTCGCACCTTCCGTATCAGCCGAGAATGGCGATAGCCCTTCCGGCAAGTGGCAGCTGATCCAGGAGCGGGACCGCAACGGCTATGCCACCACCTATACCTGGGAGGCCGACCTGCTGGTGCGGGTCGAGGACAGCGCCGGGCGTCACTACCGCTTCGACTACGACGCGCTGCTGCCCGAACGCGAGGCGGACCGCGGCCAGCGCCTGATGGGCGTC
>NZ_BJUK01000099.1 GCF_007989625.1 Bisbaumannia pacifica | reverse complement strand
CGGGCCCCGAGGCCCGCCACTAAATTGAACAATCGGCGGCGGCGACGGCTCAGGGGCCGACCCGCTCCACCACTTCCAGATCGAACCCCGACAGGGCCGAGAACTTCCACGGTGAACTGAGCAGGCGCATCTGCCCCACGCCCAGGTGACGCAGGATCTGCGAGCCGGTGCCGATGGTCAGGTAGTTGCCGGCACCATCGGAGTCGGTGGTGCGCGGCGCCCGCTTGCGCTCCAGCAGGATGTCCAACTGATCCTTGAGATCCTGATGGGGGCGACCATCGTCGAGCAGCACGAAGACGCCGGCCTCGGCGGCGGCCACCTCGGCCAGGGCCGCACCGGCGGTCCAGCTCTGACTCTCCGGCTTGGCCAGGGTCAGCAGGTCGCGCAGGGTATCGGCCAGGTGCACCCGCACCGTGGTGGGGCTGTCCGGGTGGGGACGCCCCTTGACCAGGGCCAGGTGATGGGCGCCCTGGATGCTGTCGCGGAACACGTGCAGGCTCAGCTCGCCGAAGGCGGTATCCACCGGCGTCGCCTCCAGGTGCTCCACGGTGTGTTCGTTATGAATGCGATAGTGGATCAGGTCGGCGATGGTGCCCATCTTGATGCCATGCTCGGCGGCGAAGCGCTCCAGCTCCGGGCGGCGTGCCATGGAACCGTCCTCGTTCATGATCTCGCAGATCACGCCACTGGGCTCCAGGCCGGCCATGGCCGCCAGGTCGCAGGCCGCCTCGGTGTGACCGGCGCGGCGCAGCACGCCGCCGGGCTCGGCCATCAGCGGGAAGATATGCCCCGGCTGGACGATATCTTCGGGCTTGGCGTCGCGGGCCGCGGCGACCTGCACGGTACGGGCGCGGTCGGCGGCGGAGATCCCGGTGGTGACCCCTTCCGCGGCCTCGATGGAGAGGGTGAACTTGGTGCCGAAGCCGGAGCCGTTGTCGCTGACCATCAGCGGCAGCTTGAGGCGCTCGCAGCGCTCCCGGGTCATCGGCAGGCAGATCAGGCCACGGGCATGCCGCGCCATGAAGTTGATATGCTCGGCCTCGACCTTCTCGGCGGCCATGATGATATCGCCTTCGTTTTCGCGATCCTCATCGTCCATCAGGATCACCATCTTGCCCTGGCGAATGTCCTCGACCAGGGCCTCGATGCTGGCCAGTCCGTTGCCGGACGCGGCGGCCTGAGCAGGGGACTCGGGGGAAGCCGAGTCCTGGGAAGAGTGCGCCATGGGATCTCCGAATCTCTGATTGGGCCGGGTGTCGCCACCGGGCGACGACGACGTTGCCGAATACCAACGCCCGTATCGGGCCGGCGCTCAGGGTACCTTGGTCGAACGCCAGGCGCTAGTGGTTGGCCACCCATGCCGGCCTGTATCAGGCCATCTGCCAAAGCGCCTATGGCGCTCAGGAACTCTCTGGTCGAACGCCAGGCGCTAGTGG
>NZ_BJUK01000098.1 GCF_007989625.1 Bisbaumannia pacifica | reverse complement strand
TTTGCTCCGGCCTGCCCCCAGCGCCCCTCAGCCATTCCAGCAGAGGTGGTACCCCATCCCCGGCAAAAGTTGACCCTTTTGCCGGGGTTTGTGGATAATGGGGGGTCTATTCACCGGCAGGAGCGCGTCCATGAGCGGAGCCGAATCCTTCGAGCCAGCCTCCTTTACCCCCAAGCCCATGCTGCTCTCCGAGGGGGCCCAGCGCCGCCTGCGTGCCCTGATCGCCGAGGAGGGCAACGACGCGCTCAAGCTGCGGGTCTATGTCACCGGCGGCGGCTGCTCGGGGTTCCAGTACGGCTTCGACTTCGCCGAAGCGAGCGGCGATGACGACACCCTGATCGACTTCGACGGCGTCAGCCTGGTGGTGGACCCCCTCTCCTACCAGTACCTGGTGGGCTCCACGGTGGACTACGAGGAGGGCCTGGCCGGCGCCCGCTTCGTGGTCAAGAACCCCAATGCCACCAGCACCTGCGGCTGCGGCGCTTCCTTTATGGTGTGAGGCCTCACCAACCGCGAGCCACGAAAAACCCTCCCGCGCCCCCGGCCGGGAGGGTTTTTTATGCCAGCTTGACGCCTTCCCGATATCTCGTCATGTTGAATGGGTGTGTTCCATCAATAACCGAAATAACGGGGAACCCGATGAATAAGCTGCAACGTGCCTCTCTCGCCGCCGCCCTGGGCGCCGGCCTCGCCTTCTCCACCAACGCCTTCGCCGAGCTGCCACAGGTGCGGGTGGTCACCGACCCCAGCTTCGTGCCCTTCGAGATGATGGATACCGAGACCGGCGAAATGGTCGGCTTCGATATGGACATCATCAATGAGGTGGCCGAGCGGGCCGGCTTCGAGGTGGCGCTGACCACCATGGAATTCAACGGCATCATCCCGGCGGTACAGACCGGCAGTCAGGAGATCGCCATCGCCGGCGTGACGATCACCGAGGAACGCGCCGAGATCGTCGACTTCTCCGATCCCTACTACGATTCCGGCCTGCGCATCATGGTGCGTGCCGACAACGACAGCGTCGAGACCCTCGAAGACCTGGCGGGCATGACCGTGGCCACCAAGATCGGCTCCACCAGCTATGACTTCCTCCAGGAGAACCTGGGCGAGGACACCGAGATCACCCCCTATCCGGGCACCTCGGACATGTACATGGCGCTGCTGGGGGGCAACGTGGACGCCGCCTTCTATGATGCGCCCAACGTGGGCTACTTCGCCCAGACTCGCGGCGAGGGCCGCACCAAGGTGGTGGGCCCCCTCTACGAGGGCCAGCAGTACGGCATCGTCTTCCACCAGGGCAGCCAGTGGGTCGAGCCGGTCAACCAGGCGCTGGCCGAGATGCGCGAAGACGGTACCTACGACGAGATCTACACCAAGTGGTTCGGCGAGGCGCCCAGCGCCGAGGAGTAAAGGCTCCTGATGCCGCCGCCGGCCCGAGTGTCGGCGGCTCAACCGGCGGGGCCGGGCGGCCATGCCTCCCGGCCCCG
>NZ_BJUK01000097.1 GCF_007989625.1 Bisbaumannia pacifica | reverse complement strand
TTACTTATCCAGCATCGGCAGGTCGAGGCCGTTGTCCCGGGCGCACTGCTTGGCGATCTCGTAGCCGGCATCGGCGTGACGCATCACCCCGGTGCCCGGGTCGTTGCGCAGCACCCGGCCCAGGCGGGCATGGGCGTCATCGCTGCCGTCGGCGACGATCACCACCCCGGCATGCTGGGAGTAGCCCATGCCCACGCCACCGCCGTGGTGCAGCGACACCCAGGTGGCACCGCCTGCGGTATTGAGCAGGGCGTTGAGCAGCGGCCAGTCGGAGACGGTGTCGGAGCCGTCCATCATCGCCTCGGTCTCGCGGTTGGGGCTGGCCACCGAGCCGGAATCCAGGTGATCGCGGCCGATCACGATGGGCGCCTTGAGCTCGCCGTTCTTGACCATCTCGTTGAAGGCCTGGCCGAGGCGGGCGCGGTCCTTGAGGCCCACCCAGCAGATGCGCGCCGGCAGCCCCTGGAAGCTGATCCGCTCCCGGGCCATGTCCAGCCAGCGGTGCAGGTGCTCGTCGTCGGGGATCAGCTCCTTGACCTTCTGATCGGTCTTGTAGATGTCTTCCGGGTCGCCGGAGAGCGCCGCCCAGCGGAAGGGACCGATGCCCTGGCAGAACAGCGGGCGGATATAGGCCGGCACGAAGCCGGGGAAGTCGAAGGCGTTCTCGACACCCTCTTCCATCGCCATCTGGCGGATGTTGTTGCCGTAGTCGAAGGTCGGCACGCCCTGCTTCTGGAAGTCGAGCATGGCCTGGACGTGCACCGCCATGGACTGCTTGGCGGCCTTGACGGTGGCTTCCGGCTGGGTCTTGCCGCGGGCCACGTACTCCTCCCAGGTCCAGCCCTGGGGCAGGTAGCCGTGCAGCGGGTCGTGGGCGCTGGTCTGGTCGGTGACCATGTCCGGGCGCACGCCGCGCTTGACCAGCTCCGGCAGCACATCGGCGGCGTTGGCGCACAGGCCGATGGAGATCGCCTTGCCCTCGGCGGTGTAGCGCTCGATGCGGGCCAGGGCGTCGTCGAGGTCATCGGCCTGCTCGTCCAGGTAGCGGGTGCGCAGGCGGAAATCGAGGCTCGACTGCTGGCACTCGATGTTCAGCGAGCAGGCGCCGGCCAGCGTCGCCGCCAGGGGCTGGGCGCCGCCCATGCCACCGAGGCCGGCGGTGAGGATCCAGCGACCGGTGAGGTCGCCGTTGTAGTGCTGGCGGCCGGCTTCGACGAAGGTCTCGTAGGTGCCCTGGACGATGCCCTGGGAGCCGATATAGATCCACGAGCCGGCGGTCATCTGGCCGTACATCATCAGGCCTTTCTTATCCAGCTCGTTGAAGTGCTCCCAGTTGGCCCAGGCCGGCACCAGGTTGGAGTTGGCGATCAGAACCCGCGGGGCGTCCTTGTGGGTCTCGAAGACGCCCACCGGCTTGCCGGACTGGACCAGCAGGGTCTGGGTCTCCTCCAGGCGCTGGAGGGTCTCGACGATAGTGTCGTAGCACTGCCAGTCGCGGGCGGCGCGGCCGATGCCGCCGTAGACCACCAGGTCCTCGGGGCGCTCGGC
>NZ_BJUK01000096.1 GCF_007989625.1 Bisbaumannia pacifica | reverse complement strand
CCCGCGAGCGCCCCGTCATCGGTCTGCAGCGTCCCGCCCTCGTTGGTCAGGGCGATGCTCGGCCCATCGTCATCGAACTCCAGGGTAATCGCATCGGCATCGCTTTGCGTATTGATATCGGCAAGTGCCACGCCGCCGATATTGAACCTGGCATTCCCCGTTCCACCATTCTCCACCATAAAGCGGTTATGGTCGCCGGCGGTCTCGAAGGTAATTACGTCGTTATTGGTAATTCCCGTGACCTTCACGGTGCCACTGGCATCGGTGGTAAAGGCCACCGCCACATCATTGACGTAGACGGCGGTAATCTCGATAACGGTATCGTCGGCGATCCCCGGAATAAAGCCGGTGCCCTCCTCCTGTGCGGTGAAGAGCGCGGTAAGTTCCACCGTCGCGGTCGTATTACCGGGCCCCACCTTGACGATGGTCACCGAGCCTTCCGTGGCCGACTGCAGCGAGCCGAACTGGATATTGGCCGGGTTACTCGCCTCGGGACCGGACAGGTTGGGGACCAGGTAATTCGGATCCATCTCGTTGACATAAGTAACGACCAGCCCCTCGCCGGCGTTGATATTGTTGCTGTTGGCGGCGAGCGAGGTGGGCTCGTTATTGGACTGGCTGCTGTTGACGGTCTCGCCTGCGCTGCGCCCGGTGACCACGATCGCCACGCCACCAGGATCGCCGAAGGCCATAAAGTCGTTGTTCCCCGAAGGCGCCCCCTCGAAGTCGAACTCGAGAGTCTCCTCCACGGTGACATTGACGAAGAGGTTATTCAGCGTGGCGGTGTCATCAGGGTTCGACCCGTCGGCATGCTGCTTCGGCAGGTAGTCGAGGAGATAGACGTCGGACGAGGTGCCGTCCGCGCTAGGCACGATCACCGCGATAAAGGCGACATTGCCCGATTCCGTCCTTCCGATCAGTATATTGTCATCGCTCGGATCGGTATTGAGCGTTACCGTTTCGTAGTTATCGGTGTCGGGGTCGAGCGCCATCAGGTTGCTGACGAGGTCGACGATGGGGGCGCCATCCGCGTCCGCCGCCCAGCCGATGGTCGTGATTCCGTCCGGGGTGCTGATCATCCCTGCCTTGAAGGCAAGATTCGCGGGCGTACCGAATAGGTTGTAGAGGTCGGCAAACAGCGTCTCCCCGTCGGCGACCGAGATATCATCGTCCTGCTCGCTGGGACTCTCGTCGACCTTGATGGTAGTCGTGACTTCCAGGATATCTTCTGACATGGTTTTTCTCCCACAGCCACTCAGGTTAGCGACAATGGCCCGCCCCAGCTCCCGGCCAGGATTTTTTATTCGGGAGCCCCGGCTCAAGATGAGCTCCTAATCCCCCGGTGGCCCACCCCGAAGTCTCGATAATCGGCTTGACGATATCGCTCGGTGAAGGAGCCGACCACTCATATAAAACTTAGCCAGACCACCGCCATTTACTTATCAATTACACAAGAAAACAGAACCAATTATCTGCCATCAAAAATATGAGATACGCCAATAAAACAACATGCCAACATATTGAGCTCACTCACACTCGAGAGATGAGTTTTCTCATACTTAGAAACGCGAGTCCGCCCCCTGAGGCGCGTTTACCCACCCACCGGTTTGCCGATCCGACTGTCCTGGCCACGACGCCCAGGCCTAGGCTATGTCCGAAAACTTGCTGCGCTCGG
>NZ_BJUK01000095.1 GCF_007989625.1 Bisbaumannia pacifica | reverse complement strand
CCTCGCCCACCACCTCGCCGCCGCGGGCCGCCACCTGGGAGGCGGAGAGCGCCAGTTGGTTGGCCTGTTGGGCGGAATCGGCGGTCTGCGCCACGGTGCCGGTGATCTCCTCCATGGAGGCGGAGGTCTGCTGCAGGCTGGAGGCGGCGCTATCGGTGCGCCGTGACAGGTCCTGGCCGCCGCTGGCGATCTCCGCGGCGGCGACGCGCACCGAGTCGCTGCTGTGGCGCACCTCGACCAACACATCGTGAATCTTGTCGGCAAAGGCGTTGAACTGGGTGGCCAACTGGGCCCCCTCGTCACGGCCCTTCACCGGCAGGCGCTGGGTCAGGTCGCCATCGCCGGAGGCGATCTCCTGCATGCGGCCCGCCAATTCACGCAGCGGCCGGGCGATACGCCCGCCGACCCAGGCCAGGGCCAGCAGCCCCAGGGCCGCCAGCAAGGCCCCCACCAGGCTCATGCCCAGGGCGTCGTGGCGGCGCTGCTCGGCGAGCACGCCCTGCAGGGCATTGAGCTCGGCCAGCACCGCCGACTCCGGCAGGCGAATGGCCAGGGTCCACTGGGTCGGGGTATCGCCGATGCGAAACGGCAGGTAGCGCTCCAGCAGGCCATCGGCCTCGACGCCGACCATCTCGCCATCGCGCCGGGCGGCGGCCAGATGGCCGGCCACCCGCTCGCCCATCACCGCCGCGGCGGGTTCGCCGAGACGCTCGGCCGCCCCGGTATGGGCCACCACGCCGCCGCCGGCGGCCACCAGGGCCATCTCGCCGGCGCCGTCGTAGAGCTCGGCATTGGCCGCCTCCAGCAGGCCCTGGATAAAGTCCACCGAGAGGTCGGCACCGGCCACGCCGCGGAAGTCCCCGTCCACCATCACCGGCACATTGAAGGAGGTGACCATCAGGGTCTGGTCGCCGAACTCGTAGGCGGCCGGGTCGATGATGCAGGGCGCCTCGTTCTCCCGCACGCAGAGGTAATACTCCCCCTCGCGGATACCACTCGGCAGCAACGCCTCGCTCTCCATGTCTCCCAGCGGCAGCACATCGATGGCGCCATCGGCGTCCCGATACCACCAGGGCATGTAGCGGCCCGTCTCCGCCTCGTAGCCATCCGCCTCGCGTCCCGCATGGAAACGATCCACGTCGAAGGCATCGGGCTCCCAGCCGATATAGACGTCGACCAGGTCGGGGTAGGCCGCCAGGGTCTCGCGCATCAGGGTGGAGAGCTCGTCCCGGTCAATCCACAGCAGGGGCCGCCCCTGAGCATCTTCACGCCCCATCAGGGCATTGGTCTGGGCGAGCATCTCGGCAACCCGCAGCGGCTCCTCGAGACGCCGGCGTACCTCCAGTGCCTGGGCCTGGGCCAGCACCGCCAGGCGCTCGTCGATGCCCTCCTCCAGCAACCCCTGGGTGTGGGTCGCCACCGTCTGCTGGGTACGGGACGAAGCGATCAGCGCATAGGCCACCAGGGCCAGGGCCACCACCAGCAGGCAGGCGCCGGCCAGGGTCACCACGAACCAGCGCAGGGATTTAAAATGCATGGTGCTCCAACTCCTGGGAAGACGCCGTCTCCGCCGAGGCCCTAGGCAGGCTCGTTGGGGCGGAGGCGGCAGACTGGGAAAGGGTAAAGGCGCCGACGGCCTGGGCCAGGCGATCGGCCTGCTCCTTGAGCTGTTCGGCGGCGGTGGTGGACTCCTCCACCAGGGCGGCGTTCTGCTGGGTCATGCTGTCCAGCTCGGTAA
>NZ_BJUK01000094.1 GCF_007989625.1 Bisbaumannia pacifica | reverse complement strand
GTGAGCACTTGCCGGCAGGCAGCGCTTGTCGTTTAAGGAGGTGATCCAGCCGCAGGTTCCCCTACGGCTACCTTGTTACGACTTCACCCCAGTCATGAACCACACCGTGGTGATCGCCCTCCGAAGTTAGGCTAACCACTTCTGGTGCAGTCCACTCCCATGGTGTGACGGGCGGTGTGTACAAGGCCCGGGAACGTATTCACCGTGACATTCTGATTCACGATTACTAGCGATTCCGACTTCACGGAGTCGAGTTGCAGACTCCGATCCGGACTGAGACCGGCTTTATGGGATTAGCTCCACCTCGCGGTATTGCAACCCTTTGTACCGACCATTGTAGCACGTGTGTAGCCCTACCCGTAAGGGCCATGATGACTTGACGTCGTCCCCACCTTCCTCCGGTTTGTCACCGGCAGTCTCCCTAGAGTTCCCGACCGAATCGCTGGCAAATAGGGACAAGGGTTGCGCTCGTTACGGGACTTAACCCAACATTTCACAACACGAGCTGACGACAGCCATGCAGCACCTGTCTGTGCGTTCCCGAAGGCACCAATCCATCTCTGGAAAGTTCGCACGATGTCAAGGGTAGGTAAGGTTCTTCGCGTTGCATCGAATTAAACCACATGCTCCACCGCTTGTGCGGGCCCCCGTCAATTCATTTGAGTTTTAACCTTGCGGCCGTACTCCCCAGGCGGTCGACTTATCGCGTTAACTGCGCCACAAAGGTCTCAAGGACCCCAACGGCTAGTCGACATCGTTTACGGCGTGGACTACCAGGGTATCTAATCCTGTTTGCTACCCACGCTTTCGCACCTCAGTGTCAGTGTCAGTCCAGAAGGCCGCCTTCGCCACTGGTATTCCTCCCGATCTCTACGCATTTCACCGCTACACCGGGAATTCTACCTTCCTCTCCTGCACTCTAGCCTGACAGTTCCGGATGCCGTTCCCAGGTTGAGCCCGGGGCTTTCACAACCGGCTTATCAAGCCACCTACGCGCGCTTTACGCCCAGTAATTCCGATTAACGCTCGCACCCTCCGTATTACCGCGGCTGCTGGCACGGAGTTAGCCGGTGCTTCTTCTGCGAGTGATGTCCTTCCTGAAGGGTATTAGCCCTCAGGCCTTCTTCCTCGCTGAAAGTGCTTTACAACCCGAAGGCCTTCTTCACACACGCGGCATGGCTGGATCAGGGTTTCCCCCATTGTCCAATATTCCCCACTGCTGCCTCCCGTAGGAGTCTGGGCCGTGTCTCAGTCCCAGTGTGGCTGATCATCCTCTCAGACCAGCTACGGATCGTCGCCTTGGTGAGCCGTTACCTCACCAACTAGCTAATCCGACATAGGCTCATCCGATAGCGCAAGGTCCGAAGATCCCCTGCTTTCTCCCGTAGGACGTATGCGGTATTAGCCTGAGTTTCCCCAGGTTATCCCCCACTATCGGGCAGATTCCTATGCATTACTCACCCGTCCGCCGCTCGACGCCTGGAAGCAAGCTTCCATCGTTTCCGCTCGACTTGCATGTGTTAGGCCTGCCGCCAGCGTTCAATCTGAGCCATGATCAAACTCTTCAGTTTAAATCAGTGCGGTTCTTGCCCTCCCGAGGGAGGAAGCGAACCAATCTTGGCTCAAGGTTCAAACGTTCTCAAAAAGACCCGAAGGTCTCTGACGAGTCGCTTGCCTTGATGATTTGGTGACTCGCACCACCTCACCGACAAGCGCCCACATGAATTACCTGATCGATTGTTAAA
>NZ_BJUK01000093.1 GCF_007989625.1 Bisbaumannia pacifica | reverse complement strand
GGAAGATCGGGATCTTCCAGGTCGCGTTCTCGATAATTAGCGGCTTGGTCGCCGACCTCTTCGAGGCGTTGCCCGAGCTCGACGAAAAGCTCCAGGGGAGAATGCCGCTATCTCTGTGAGCCAGCAGGTGGCGTAACCGTTGCCAGGCCCAGACCGAAACTGTGATGCCTTTCTCTTAACCCTATTCACGCCCCGGTCGCACCGGGGTGTCTATCAGCACGACCTTACCACCCAACGGAGATATACAATGAACAAGCTCGAGGTGGCTCAACCCGGCACTACTGGTGCATTGAAGGCACTGGTTGGTAGCCTTATCGGACTCGGTATCTTCTTCGCTCCCCTCCCGGTGGGGGACGGGGAGAGCAAGATCCCGCTGGTCATGATTATCGACTATGTGAAGGAGTTGATTGGCGGTTCCATCAATTATCTCACGCTTGGCATCATCGGTTTGCTATGCCTGACCTGGCTGGTATCACGTGTCTCCAACCATAAAGGTATCCGCGAATATCATCGTAAAGATAGCGTGGTGAGTGGCCTGACTTTTTTCCTGGCCGCCTTTTTCGCATTACTGTTGGTATTTAACATCGGTCCCGACTGGCTGCTGCACGATGACGTAGGCGGACTGGCCCTCTATCTGGGCGGCAGTGTCTTCCTCACCGTGACCATCGCCGGTTTCTTCGTTCTCTTCCTCACCGAGTTCGGTTTCCTGGAATTCATAGGAACCCTGATGGAACCGCTGATGCGTCCGCTGTATCGCTTACCCGGCCGTTCCGCGGTAGATGCGGTCGCCTCTTTCGTGGCGGCACCCGCCGTGGGCATCTTCATCACCAATAAGCTGTACACCGGTGGCTACTACACCCAGCGGGAGTCGGCCAGCATCGCGACCAATTTCAGCATCTGTAGCCTGGGCTTCTTCGCCTTGCTGGCCTCCATCGGCGGGATTATGGAGTACCTGCCACACATGATTGTCGTGTCCTTTCTGATCAACTTCACGCTGGCAGCCATCGTGGTGCGGATTCCGCCGCTGTCCCGCAAGCAGAATGTCTACTATGGAGGCCGTGAGCAGACCGCCGATGATTTTCGTGACGACGATGAGCGTCATATCCTGGCTCGTGCCTGCTCGGCCGCGGCTGCCCGTGCTGCCCAGACACGACCCGAAGCCCTGTATCGTGGCTTCTGGGAGGCCATCACCTTCGCCCAGAAAATTGTTGCCTTCATCCTGTCCATCGCTACCTTGGCCCTGCTGCTCGCCACTTACACACCGGTGTTCGATTACCTCGGCGTCGTGGTCGAACCGCTGATCCACCTGATGCAGCTTCCGGATGCCGAGGCCATCGCTCCTACTGTGCTGGTGTCCATTGCCGAGATTGCACTGCCGGTCATCATCATCTCCGGGGCCGAGGTGAGCCCCATGGCGATCTTCTTCGTCTGCACCCTCTCGACGGTTCAGATCATCTTCTTTACCGAGAGCGCCAACGCCATGCTGGAGTCCAGTATTCCGCTGTCGGTCATGGATCTGGTGGTGATCTTCCTGATTCGTACCCTGTTGGCCATCCCCCTGGTGGCCCTGGCGACGCATCTGATCTTCTGATCTGGAACGCCTGATTCACCTACTGCGACGAGAAGGGGAAGCACGACTGCCCCTTCTCGCCGATTCATTTCCCCAGAGAAGAAAGAAGGAGATGCGCCATGGAGCGTGACGTCATGGAGTTCGACGTGGTGATCGTCGGTGCCGGGCCCTCGGGCCTGTCGGCGGCCTG
>NZ_BJUK01000092.1 GCF_007989625.1 Bisbaumannia pacifica | reverse complement strand
GGGAGGCGAAGACGCCTCCCGCCGTTATCGCCTCAGCAGCAGCAAGGAGTCGTCGATGCCGACGCATACCCGAATTCGCATGTTCAATACCAAGGCCACCTACCCTAACCAGAGCCTGGACAACGACCTCTGCCAGGCGGTGCGGGCCGGCAACACCGTCTATGTGCGCGGCCAGGTGGGTACCGACTTCGAGGGTCGCTTGGTCGGCCTGGGGGACCCCGCCGCCCAGGCCAACCAGGCCATGAAGAACGTCAAGCAGCTACTCGAGGAAGCCGGCAGCCACCTCGACCATATCGTCAAGACCACCACCTATATCACCGACCCGCGTTTCCGCGAGCCGGTCTACCGGGAGGTGGGGCGGTGGCTCAAGGGGGTCTATCCCATCTCCACCGGCCTGGTGGTGGCGGGGCTGGCTCAGCCGGAGTGGCTGATGGAGATCGATGTGATCGCCGTGATTCCCGACGACGAGGAGGGCGCCCAATGACCTTTTCCATCGCCGGCTTCTGCCGCGAGACCGGCCAGTTCGGCACCGCGATTAGTTCCTCGAGCATCTGCGTGGCCAGCCGCTGCCCCTTTATTGTCCCGGGGCACGGGGTGGTCTTGACCCAGAACGTTACCAACCCGGAGCTGGGCCGGCGCGGCACCGAGCTGCTGGCCCAGGGCCTGTCCGCCGAGACGGTACTGGCGCGCCTCGTCGAGGAGGAGCGCTTCCCCGAATGGCGCCAGCTTCAAGTGCTGGACGCCGCGGGGCGCAGCGCCGTGCATAGCGGCGCCGAGACCCTGGGGATCCATGCCACCCGGCGCGGCCGCGACTGCGTGGCCGGCGGCAACATGCTCGCCGACGGCGCGGTGATCGATGCCCTGGTGGAGACCTTCGAGGACCACCCGGGAGAGCTCGCCGAGCGGCTGCTGGCGGCGCTGGAGGCGGCCCAGGCCGCCGGCGGCGAGATGGGGCCGGTGCACTCGGCGGGCCTCAAGGTCTATGAACAGGCCAACTGGCCGGCGGTGGACCTGCGGGTGGACTGGCATATCGCCCCCATTCAGGAGCTGCGCATGGTGTGGCAGGCCTACCTCCCCGAGCGGGCCGCCTACCTCTGCCGCGCCATCGACCCCAACCAGGCGCCGGGCTATGGGGTGCCGGGAGACGACCGATGAGCGATGCCTCGACGGCCTGTGTCGATCTGCTGGAGCGGCTGATCGCCTTCGATACCACCAGCGATCGCAGCAACCTGGCGCTGATCCACTTCGTGCGGGATCTCCTCGCCGAGCAGGGCATCGAGGCGACCCTGGTTCCCTCGGCCTGCGGCGAGAAGGCCAACCTCTACGCCACCATCGGCCCCGGGGACCGCCCCGGGGTGATGCTCTCCGGGCATACCGATACCGTGCCGGTGACCGGCCAGGCCTGGAGCAGCGACCCCTATCGGCTGACCGCCAAGGGGCAGCGCCTCTACGGCCGTGGCACCGCGGACATGAAGGGCTTCCTGGCGGCGGTGCTGGCGGCGGTGCCGGCCATGGCCCGCGCCGAGCTCGTCGCGCCCATCCACCTGGCCTTCTCCCACGACGAGGAGGTGGGCTGCCTGGGAGTGCGCAGCCTGCTCGAGGCGATGCGCCGCTTCCGGGTGCGTCCCGCCGCCTGCGTGGTGGGCGAGCCCACCTCCATGCGCCTGGCCACCGCCCACAAGGGCAAGCTGGCCGGTCGCATCGAGGTGACGGGCAGGGCCTGTCACTCCGGCATGGCCCCGGAGGGCATCAATGCCATCCAGGCGGCGGCGCCGCTGATCCAGTGGTTCGCCGACACCGCCGCCGCCAAGGCCGAGACCGGACCCTTCGATACCCGCTTCGCCATCCCCTACACCACCCTGCAACTGGGCACCGTCGACGGCGGCACGGCGCTGAATATCGTCCCGGCCCGGTGCCGCCTCGACTTCGAGGTGCGCAACGTGCCGGACGAGGCCCCGCAGGCGCTGCTGGCGCCGCTGATGGCGCAGATCGATTGCCTGGATGCCGAGCTCAAGGCGCGCCATCCCGAGGCGGGTGTCTCCCTGAGCTGGCTCGGCGACTACCCGGGCCTGGCCATGGCGGAGGAGGGCGAGCTGGTGGAACTGATCCTGTCGCTGCTGGCCGCGCCGGGCCGCGAGCGCATCGGCTTCGGCACCGAGGCGGGGCTCTTCCAGCGCGAGCTGGGGATTCCCACCCTGGTCTGCGGCCCCGGCAGCATGGCCCAGGGCCACCAGCCCGACGAGTACGTGACCCGCGAGCAGCTGGGGCGCTGCGAGGCCTTCCTGGCACGGCTCACCGAGGCCCTGGCCGACCCCGAGGCGGTGGCCCGCCTGGATCGCGCCTGCACCGAGGTGTCGTCGGTTTAGGTTGTCCTGACGTCGAGGCTCGGGGCTGTCCTGGGGGCAGGCCT
>NZ_BJUK01000091.1 GCF_007989625.1 Bisbaumannia pacifica | reverse complement strand
GAGGTCGACGTCGGAGTGATCCGCCTTGACGCGGATCTTGACGTTGTAGTCGATGACGCGTTTGACCGCGACGAGGATTTTCATCGTTCGACTCCTGTGGCAAACGGGCTCAGGCGGTAATGGCTCGGCCGATAATGATCTTCTGGATCTCCGAGGTACCCTCGAAGATTCGTGTGATGCGTGCATCCCGGTAGTAACGCTCGATGGGCAGGTCACAGATGTAGCCGTAGCCACCATGCACCTGCACCGCGCTATCGGTGATCTTGGCCGCCGCCTCGGAGGCGAACAGCTTGGCCACCGCCGACTCCAGGCTGAAGCGACCACCGGAGTCCCGGGCCGCCGCCGCCTGGTAGGTGACCAGCTTGGCCGCCTCCAGCTGGGTGTGCATCTCGGCCAGCATCCACTGAATGCCCTGGTGCCGGCACAGCGGCTTGCCGGCCACCACCCGCTCTTGGGCCCAGGCCAGGGAGTCGTCATAGGCGGCCCGGGCGATACCCACACTCATGGCCGCCACCTCGACCCGCCCGCGATCCAGTACCGCCATGGCGGTGGCGAAACCTTGCCCCTCGTCGCCCAGCAGCGAGGCTTCGGAGAGTTGGCAATCGAAGCTGATCTCATAGATATGGCTGCCACGCAGTCCCAGGGTCTTCTCGGGACTCGAGAACTGGATGCCGGGGGTATGGCGATCCACCAGGAAGGCCGAGATGCCCTTGTGGCCCTGACTCTCGTCGGTCTTGGCATAGACCACCAGGAAATCGGCATAGGCACCGTTGGTGATGTAGTGTTTGGTGCCGGTGAGATGCCAGCCCCCTTCGCGTCGCACCGCCTTGGTACGCATCTCGGCCGGATTGGAGCCGGCCCCGGGCTCGGTCAGGGCGAAGGCGCCGAGCTTTTGCCCGCTGGCACACAGTGGCAACAGTTCCTGCTTCTGCTGTTCGGTGCCACCCAGCAGCACCGAGTCGGTGGCCAGGAAGTGGGCGGTCAGCGAGGAACAGGTGGCGGCACAGTGATAGGCCACCTCCTCCACCGCCAGGGACATGGCGATACTGCCCGGGTCGAAGCCACCATAGGCCTCGGGTAGATTCATGCCCCAGAAGCCCAACTCCCCCAAGGCGTCGAGGCTCTCGCGACAGAAGTCGCCGGTTTCGTCGTAACGCTTGGCGTTGGCCTTGAGCACCTCGGCAGACACGCGATGGGCGGCATCCTGAAAGGCAATGGCATCGGCGGTCAGTTCAAAGTTCATGGCAGGTCACCTCATCGAATAGATCATTGTGCTGGCCTAGGGCGGGGGCGGGACGCTGGCTGTACGCCTTATGGCCGTTGAAGAACACCGGCTGGGGCGAGCCCGACCGGTCACCGATGCGTGGCAGTAGCTGCCGTTCGGCGGCATGGGGGGAAGTGGCGGCCTGAGCGATATCCCAGATCGGCGAGGCGGGCACGCCGGCCGCATCGAGACGGGCACAGACCTCCTCGACGCTGTGCTGCCCGGCCCAGGCCTCGATACGCGCCTTGAGGGCCGCCTGGTTGGCGTTGCGCCGCTCGTCGCTGAGGAAGGCCTCGTCTTCCGCCAGCTCTGGCTCGCCCATGCAGTTCGCCAGCTTGGCGAAGAGGGCGTTATTGGCCACGGCGATGATCACCTGCCCATCCTTGGCCCGGAAGCTATCGAAGGGCGCCGACAACGGATGGCGGTTACCCACCGGGCCCGGCGCCGCGCCACTGGCCAGAAACTGGGAGAGGTTGGTGACCTGCATGGAGAAGAGGCAGTCGAGCATCGAGACATCCAGGCTGCTCCCTTGACGCTCCGGGTCGCGCTCACGACCAAACAGCGCCGCACAGATCGACCAACTGGCGAAGAGGCCGGCACAGATATCCCCCAGGGACTCCCCGACCCGGGTCGGCGCGCCTCCCTCCTCGCCGGTGACCGACATGATCCCGGAGAGCGCCTGGGCGATGATGTCGTAGGCCGGCTTGGCGCTCAGCGGCCCCTGCTGGCCGAAGCCGGAAATCGAACAGTAGATGAGGCCGGGGTTGATCGCCTTCAGGCTCGCCTCGTCGATACCCAGCCGTTGTGCCACGCCGGGGCGGAAATTCTCCACCAGCACATCGGCGGTCGCGCACAGAGCATGGAAGCGCTCCCTACCTTCGTCACTCTTGAGATCCAGGGTCAGGCTGTACTTGCCGCGGTTGAGTAGCGAGAAGTAGACGCTCTCTCCATCGATAAAGGGCCCAACCTGGCGGCTGTCGTCACCCTGAGGCGTTTCGATCTTGATCACCTCGGCGCCCAGGTCGGCCAGCATGGCGGTGCAGTAGGGGCCGGCCAGGAAGCGCGATAGGTCAATTACAGTCACACCCTTGAGGGGTTGCATGGTCTCTCTCCCGAAGGGGCGCCGACATCGGCGCCCTTGACGTAAAAATGGGCG
>NZ_BJUK01000090.1 GCF_007989625.1 Bisbaumannia pacifica | reverse complement strand
CCCGCCGGCACAGGCGGGCGGCGCGATCCAGGGCGGGGCCGGCGCCGTCCAGGGCGAAGTCCAGCTCCCAGGGCTCGTCGTCATCGCCGAGGCGCAGGCGTAGCGTCTCGCCAGTGCGCAGCTCATGCAGCAGGCGATAGGGTTCGTCGAGGCTGAAGAGGGCATAGGCACCGCTGTCGCCGGGCTCGCGGCGCAGCTCCGCCGGGGCGGCGAAGGACGCCTGGTCGTCGATGCGCAGGCCGGTCGCACTCTGGCGGATCTCCGGCTCGGCCACGAACTCGTGCATCTCGACCCGCAGCTCCGCCAGGGGTTGGCAGTGGGGCGGGGCGAAGTCCACCGAGAAGGCGGTGCCGGGCTGGTCCAGGGTATTGGTGGCGCGGAAGCGCTGCGCCTCGCCCAGGCTCAGGCGCAGCGAGTGCCAATGACCGCTGGGCTCGACGCGGTCGGCATTGAACATGGTGGCCGCCGCCGGGGTGGCCAGCAGCAGGGCGCCGATCAGCGGCAAGGAACGGGGCAGGGTGGGCATGGAGACGCTCCGCGGGGAAGAGAAGGCCGTTAGCCTACCCAATCGCGTGCCGGGCGACCATGCCGAGGAGGCGTTTGGGGAGCGGGATCAGGGCGATAGCGGGGCCCTGGGGCGGCGCTTGTGGAAGGCCTCCCAGGCCTTCTCGTGGAAGAAATAGGCCAGGGTATTGATCGCCGGCTCGATCATGGCGATCAGTCCGCCCAGCACCCAACTGCCGGTGAGCAGGAAGGTGACGCTGAAGGCCACCCCGAAGTGGATAATGGCGAAGGTGAGGGTCTTGATCTTGGCCATGGCGGCTCTCCTCGATCATGAATGCCTTCATCATAAGAGAATGATTCTTATTTGTTGAGTTAAATTCGCCAATCCCGGCGATAGCCAGGCGCTGTCGGGCCTCGGCAGGGTGACTCAAGGGTGTAAACGGAATCACCGGGCGGCGGTGGACAGCGGCGTTTTCGTCGGCATACTTCCAGGTAAGGAGAAAAGATTCGCAAGGAACGGGTCGTGCCCCCGGCAGCGTGGGCCACCGGCGTTCCAACCAAGGCAGTCTTATGCGGGGGAACTAACCATGAAGCCCATTTACAAGGGCGCAGCGGGGCGCTGGCTGGTGCCTGTACTGCTCCTCGTCGGCCTGGCCCTGGCCACGACATCCGTGCAGGCCAATCCGCGTTATGCCGCCATCGTGGTGGATGCCACCAGCGGCGAGGTGCTGCATGCCGCCAATGCCGAGGCGCCGCGCTATCCGGCCTCGTTGACCAAGATGATGACCCTCTATCTGCTCTTCGAGGCCCTGGACGAGGGGCGCCTCAGTCTCGACCAGCCCCTGCCAGTCTCCCGCCAGGCGGCGGCCATGCCGGCCTCCAAGCTATGGCTCGCGGCCGGCGACAGCATCCCGGTGCGCGACGCCATCCCGGCGCTGATCATCCGCTCCGCCAACGACGTGGCGGTGGTGGTGGCCGAGGCCCTGGGCGGCAGCGAGGCGGCCTTCGCCCAGATGATGACCGCCAAGGCTCGGGAACTGGGCATGCTGGATACCCGCTTCCGCAACGCCTCGGGGCTACCCGACGACCTACAGGTCACCACCGCCCGGGACATGGCCAACCTGGCGGTGCGCCTGATGGCGGACTTCCCCCACTACTACGACAACTTCGGCCGCACGCGCTTCAGCTTCCGCGGCAACCAGCACAACGGCCACAATCGGCTGCTCTCCAACTACGACGGCGCCGATGGCCTCAAGACCGGCTTTATCCGCGCCTCCGGCTTCAATGTGGCCACCTCGGCGCGGCGTGGCGATCGTCGCCTGCTGGCGGTGGTGATGGGGGGCTTCACCGCCCACTCCCGGGATGCCCATATGACCACCCTGCTGGACAACGGCTTCCAGCGCCTGGCGCTGCAGAGAGGGCGTGACTGGGTGGCCGCCGCGGATGTCTCCGCCAATGTGCCGCCGCTGCTGGCCTCGGTCTCCGCCGACCTGGTGCCGCGCCCCGGGGCGACTCCCGGGGTGATGCTGGCCAGTGCCGTGGCCGGCGAGCCGGCGGTCGATACCGCGGCGGTCGACACCGCACGTGCCGAGGCCACCGAGCGGCTGGTGGCGGCCTTTGCCCCGGCTTCGCCGACCTATGCCGAGGATAGCGGCCTGGCCGAGGGCAGCCTGGCGCCCCGCGACCCCATTCGTGACCTGATGCGCCGCGACGCGGCGTCGACGCCCGCCGATGCGGTCGCCAGCAGTGGCGCCTGGGCGGTGCAGGTGGGGGCCTTCCAGGATCCCGACCAGGCTCGGCAATTGGCCAGTCGCGCCGCCGACTACCTGGCCAGCCCGGCTCCGGTGGCGATCACCGAGTTGGCCACTCGAGAGCGCACCGTGTTCCGCGCCCGGCTGGTGAATTTCGAGCAGGAGCAGGCCCATAGCGCCTGCCAGCGTCTACAGCAGCGCGGCCTGGAGTGCCTGGTGGTGGCCGCTACCCCCTGAGGCATCGTGCAGACCAACGGCGCCCGCCGATCCGGCCGGATCGGCGGG
>NZ_BJUK01000089.1 GCF_007989625.1 Bisbaumannia pacifica | reverse complement strand
GCACGCCCTCCCGGTCGCTGGCGGGACCCAGGGTGGCGACGATCTTGGTGCGGCGCAGGGGGGGATGGGCGATCGACATGGTAAGACTCCTCTGGAATCGGCGTAGTGTAGGGTCGGGCGCGAGGGCCGAGACCGGCATTATTCTCAATGTAGTGTTTTTACTACATCACAGTAGAGCATGCTCGAGGCCCGCTGAAAAGGGGCTCGCCTCGCGATGCCGAGGGAGTCTGTAACGCTTCGATGACGGTGAGATGACGCCTCGTGCCCCTTGCCCGGCCCGGCATCGGCGGCTAGGTTCAGAAAGCGGCGGGCCTGGCGTGAAGGGATCGCCTGGGGTAGGGTAAGCGCATTTTTCCGTCGAAGAGCCCTTCGGCGAGGGATCGATGCCGGGACCCTCCGGTCTCGGGCACATAGAAAGTGGAGCACTATGGGCAAGTCACTGGTCATCGTCGAGTCACCGGCCAAGGCCAAGACGATCAATAAGTATCTCGGCAACGACTTCGTCGTTAAGTCGAGCGTGGGGCATATTCGTGACCTGCCGACCAGCGGCTCCGGCAAGGGTGCCGCGGATCCCAAGGAGCGCGCCCGCCAGGCGGCGGCGACCCGCAAGATGTCGCCGGAGGAGAAGGCCGCCTACAAGAAGCGCAAGGCCTGGGACCAGCTGATTCGGCGCATGGGCATCGACCCGGAACACGACTGGGAGGCCCATTACGAGGTGCTGCCCGGCAAGGAGAAGGTGGTCGCCGAGCTCAAGAAACAGGCCGAGAAGGCCGATGCCGTCTACCTCGCCACCGATTTGGATCGCGAGGGGGAAGCCATCGCCTGGCACCTCAAGGAGACCATCGGCGGCGATGCCTCCCGCTACAAGCGGGTGGTGTTCAACGAGATCACCAAGAACGCCATCCAGGAGGCCTTCAAGGAGCCCGGCAAACTGCAGATGGAACGGGTCGAGGCCCAGCAGGCGCGCCGCTTCCTCGATCGGGTGGTGGGCTTTATGGTCTCGCCACTGCTCTGGAACAAGGTCGCCCGGGGCCTCTCCGCCGGCCGCGTGCAGTCGGTAGCGGTGCGCCTGATCGTCGAGCGGGAGCGGGAGATCCGCGCCTTCGTGCCGGAAGAGTTCTGGGACGTGCATGCCGACCTGGCCGCCGACGGCCAGGCCCCGATCCGCTTCGAGCTGGTGCGCCAGGACGGCAAGGCCTTCCGCCCCACCTCCGAGACGGAGACCCTGGAGCGCATCGCCGCGCTGAAAACGGCGAGCCTGGCGATTACCGGCCGTGAAGACAAGCCGACTCGCTCCAAGCCCAATGCGCCCTTTATAACCTCGACCCTGCAGCAGGCCGCCAGCGGTCGCCTGGGCTTCTCGGTGAAGAAGACCATGACCCTGGCCCAGCGCCTCTACGAGGCGGGCTATATCACCTATATGCGGACCGACTCCACCAACCTCTCCCAGGAGGCGGTGGCCAGTGCTCGGGACTATATCGGTGAGGCGTATGGGGCGCGTTACCTGCCCGAGTCGCCCAATCGCTACTCCAGCAAGGAGGGCGCCCAGGAGGCCCACGAGGCGATCCGCCCCTCCGAGGTGACCCGCAAGGCCAGCGATCTGGCCGGCATGGAGCGCGATGCCGAGCGGCTCTACGAGCTGATCTGGCGCCAGTTCGTGGCCTGCCAGATGACCCCGGCGGAGTATCTCTCCAGCACCCTGACCGTCGAGACCCAGGGCTATGAGCTCAAGGCCAAGGGCCGGGTGCTCAAGTTCGACGGCTATACCCGGGTGATGAAGCCTGCCGGCAAGCAGGAGGACCAGTCGCTGCCGGATCTGGCCGAGGGCACGCCGCTGGAGCTGGTGAGCCTGGACCCCCTGCAGCACTTCACCAAACCGCCGGCGCGCTTCACCGAGGCGAGCCTGGTGCGCGAGCTGGAGAAGCGCGGCATCGGCCGTCCCTCCACCTATGCGGCGATCATCTCCACCATTCAGGAGCGTGGCTACGTCAAGCTGGAGAACCGCCGCTTCTACGCGGAGAAGCTCGGCGATATCGTCACCGATCGCCTGGCCGAGTCCTTCCGTGACCTGATGGACTTCTCCTTTACCGCGCGCATGGAGGACAGCCTCGATCAGGTGGCCGAGGGCGAGCGCAACTGGCGAGAGTTGCTGGACGCCTTCTATGCCGATTTCAAGCGTCAGTTGGAGCGGGCCGAGAGCGACGACGGCATGCGCCCCAACCAGCCGGTGCCCACCGATATCGACTGCCCCAGCTGCGGGCGCAAGATGCAGATCCGCACCGCGTCCACCGGGGTCTTCCTGGGCTGCTCCGGCTATAACCTGCCGCCCAAGGAGCGCTGTAAGACCACCATCGACCTGATCCCCGGTGAAGAGGCGGTGGCCGCCGACGCCGACGAGGAGGCCGAAACCGAGGCGCTGCGTGCCAAGCACCGCTGCCCCAAGTGCGGCACCGCCATGGACAGCTACCTGATCGACGAGACCCGCAAGCTGCATATCTGCGGCAACAGCCCGGACTGCGACGGCTACGAGGTGGAGCAGGGCAAGTTCCGCATCAAGGGCTACGAGGGGCCGGTGATCGAGTGCGACAAGTGCGGCTCGGAGATGCAGCTCAAGAGCGGACGCTTCGGCAAGTACTTCGGTTGCACCAACAGCGAGTGCAAGAACACCCGTAAGCTGCTCAAGAGCGGCGAGGTGGCGCCGCCGAAGATGGATCCGATTCCCATGCCGGAGCTGGCCTGCCAGAAGGTCGAGGATCACTATGTGCTGCGCGACGGCGCCAGTGGCCTCTTCCTGGCCGCCAGCCAGTTTCCCAAGAATCGCGAGACCCGCCCGCCCCTGGTGCGCGAGCTCAAGGCCCATGCCGAGGCGCTTCCCGAGAAGTATCACTTCCTGCTCAAGGCGCCCAGCGAGGACCCGGATGGTCGCCCGGCGCAGATCCGCTTCTCGCGCAAGACCAAGAGCCAGTACGTGATGACCGAGGAGAACGGCAAGGCCAGCGGCTGGAAGGCGACCTTCGAGGGCGGCAAATGGCAGGTGGAGGACAAGCGCAAATGACGCTGGCCGAGGAGAGCGGCAAGGCTCGTGCCTGGAAGGTCACTTTTTCCGAGGGCGGCAAGT
>NZ_BJUK01000088.1 GCF_007989625.1 Bisbaumannia pacifica | reverse complement strand
TGAAGAAGTGCCTGACGATGACCTACTCTCGCATGGGGAGACCCCACACTACCATCGGCGCTGAGCGGTTTCACTGCTGAGTTCGGCATGGGATCAGGTGGTTCCCACTCGCTATGGTCGTCAGGCGTAAACGGTGGCCGGCTGCGTGTGTGTCGCAACCCGCCTATGAATCATGCTGTTGAGGATCGTCTCACGTATCCGGCGCGTACCATCGCGCAGACCCCTTGGGGTTATATGGTCAAGCCTCACGGGCCATTAGTATCGGTTAGCTCAACGCCTCGCAGCGCTTCCACACCCGACCTATCAACCAGCTCGTCTTGCTGGACCCTTTAGGAGGCGCAAGGCCTCAGGGAAGTCTCATCTTGAAGGGGGCTTCCCGCTTAGATGCTTTCAGCGGTTATCCTGTCCGCACATAGCTACCCGGCAATGCCACTGGCGTGACAACCGGAACACCAGAGGTGCGTCCACTCCGGTCCTCTCGTACTAGGAGCAGCTCTTCTCAAACTTCCGACGCCCACGGCAGATAGGGACCGAACTGTCTCACGACGTTCTAAACCCAGCTCGCGTACCACTTTAAATGGCGAACAGCCATACCCTTGGGACCGACTTCAGCCCCAGGATGTGATGAGCCGACATCGAGGTGCCAAACACCGCCGTCGATGTGAACTCTTGGGCGGTATCAGCCTGTTATCCCCGGAGTACCTTTTATCCGTTGAGCGATGGCCCTTCCATACAGAACCACCGGATCACTAGAACCTACTTTCGTACCTGCTCGACGTGTCTGTCTCGCAGTCAAGCACCCTTATGCTCTTGCACTCATTGCACGATTTCCGACCGTGCTGAGGGTACCTTCGTGCTCCTCCGTTACGCTTTGGGAGGAGACCGCCCCAGTCAAACTACCCACCACACACTGTCCTCGCCCCGGATGACGGGGCTGAGTTAGAACGCCAATGATGCCAGGCTGGTATTTCAAGGTTGGCTCCACCCGAACTGGCGTCCGGGTTTCCAAGCCTCCCAGCTATCCTACACAAGCAACATCAGCGTCCAGTGTGAAGCTATAGTAAAGGTTCACGGGGTCTTTCCGTCTAGCCGCGGGTACACAGCATCTTCACTGCGATTTCAATTTCACTGAGTCTCGGGTGGAGACAGTGTGGCCATCATTACGCCATTCGTGCAGGTCGGAACTTACCCGACAAGGAATTTCGCTACCTTAGGACCGTTATAGTTACGGCCGCCGTTTACCGGGGCTTCGATCAGGAGCTTCGGCCGGAGCCTAACACCATCAATTAACCTTCCGGCACCGGGCAGGCGTCACACCCTATACGTCCGCTTGCGCGTTTGCAGAGTGCTGTGTTTTTAATAAACAGTTGCAGCCACCTGGTATCTTCGACCGGTTCGTGCTTCCACCGCGGGGTGTTCACACTACGCCGGCGTGCCTTCTCCCGAAGTTACGGCACCATTTTGCCTAGTTCCTTCACCCGAGTTCTCTCAAGCGCCTTAGGATTCTCACCCTGACCACCTGTGTCGGTTTGGGGTACGGTCACACACCATCTGAAGCTTAGAGGCTTTTCCTGGAAGCGTGGCATCAATGACTTCCAGACCGTAGTCTGTTCGTCTCGTCTCTCGGCTTTAAGGACCCGGATTTGCCTGAGTCCTCGGCCTACTGACTTTCACCAGGACAACCAACGCCTGGCTCACCTAGCCTTCTTCGTCCCCCCATCGCAATGGTGTGAGGTACGGGAATATTAACCCGTTTCCCATCGACTACGCCTTTCGGCCTCGCCTTAGGGGCCGACTCACTCTGCTCCGATTAGCGTCGAACAGAAACCCTTGGTCTTCCGGCGGGGGAGTTTTTCACTCCCCTTATCGTTACTCATGTCAGCATTCGCACTCGTGATACCTCCAGCGAGCTTCTCAACTCACCTTCATTGGCTTACACGACGCTCCTCTACCGCTCGTCATTCGACGAACCCGTAGCTTCGGCACCTGGTTTGAGCCCCGTTACATCTTCCGCGCAGGCCGACTCGACTAGTGAGCTATTACGCTTTCTTTAAAGGATGGCTGCTTCTAAGCCAACCTCCTAGCTGTCTAAGCCTTCCCACATCGTTTCCCACTTAACCAGGATTTTGGGGCCTTAGCTGACGGTCTGGGTTGTTTCCCTTTTCACGACGGACGTTAGCACCCGCCGTGTGTCTCCCACGCTGCACTCACCGGTATTCGGAGTTTGCCTCGGGTTGGTAAGCCGGGATGGCCCCCTAGCCGAAACAGTGCTCTACCCCCGGCGGTGATACGTGAGGCGCTACCTAAATAGCTTTCGAGGAGAACCAGCTATCTCCGGGCTTGATTAGCCTTTCACTCCGATCCACAAGTCATCCAAATCTTTTTCAACAGATCCTGGTTCGGTCCTCCAGTTGATGTTACTCAACCTTCAACCTGCTCATGGATAGATCGCCCGGTTTCGGGTCTATATCCAGCGACTGGTCGCCCAGTTAAGACTCGGTTTCCCTACGCCTCCCCTATACGGTTAAGCTCGCCACTGAATATAAGTCGCTGACCCATTATACAAAAGGTACGCGGTCACAGAACGAGTCTGCTCCCACTGCTTGTACGCATACGGTTTCAGGATCTATTTCACTCCCCTCTCCGGGGTTCTTTTCGCCTTTCCCTCACGGTACTGGTTCACTATCGGTCAGCCAGGAGTATTTAGCCTTGGAGGATGGTCCCCCCGTCTTCAGTCAAGGTTTCACGTGCCCCGACCTACTCGATTTCACTGGATCAGGTTTTCGGCTACGGGACTATCACCCCCTATGGTCGAGCTTCCCAGCTCGTTCGCCTAACCAGTCACCAGCTTAAGGGCTGGTCCCCGTTCGCTCGCCGCTACTTGGGGAATCTCGGTTGATTTCTTTTCCTCGGGGTACTTAGATGTTTCAGTTCCCCCGGTTCGCCTCCCAACACCTATGGATTCAGTGTGGGATACCCAGCTTGTGCTGGGTGGGTTTCCCCATTCGGAAATGTCCGGGTCACAGGTTGTTTGCCACCTCACCGAACCTTATCGCAGGCTACAACGTCCTTCATCGCCTCTGGCTGCCAAGGCATCCACCGTATGCGCTTAATCGCTTGACCATATAACCCGAAGGGGTCTGGTCGCGATTGGTACGATAATTGCCGGATACGCTTGAGACGTATCGTCAATTTGTCAGCATGATTCATATT
>NZ_BJUK01000087.1 GCF_007989625.1 Bisbaumannia pacifica | reverse complement strand
AGCGGCGGTAGGAATAGCCAATCCAACTGTTCAACAGCGGGCCATTGATTTCATAGACGGTTACTTCGTTCCTGGGCCGCCACAAAATGTTATGCAGTTTGTTGGGGGTGTGGTAGAAGGGGAAGTCGCCAAATGAAGTCGGATGATTTATTTTTTTTTATAGGCGGAGTGGTTTGCATATTTTTTGGAGTTAAGGTTTTTATTTCTCCAATACAAAGATTAAAGTCTGTTATTTATGATTTCGGGGGTTATCATGAACTAATCGGGGTTGTGTTGATTATATTTGGGGCTGTTGGCGTTTACAGCGCCATCAGAAAAAATAAATAGGCTAGCTCAACTAAGAAGCGCAACACGGACGTTGCATCCATGCACCACCCGCCAGGGAAGGCACCTCGCTGTTTCCCTGGCGGTAGCGTGGCTGAACGGCCGCCTTGCCAACGCCGAATGGTAGCGGTGGCGACACCAAACTGGCGGGCCTGCTCGCTATCCGTGATGTTGGAAGGTGCCGCCTGAGGATGTTCGCGGCCATCTGGCCAGCGTCACCAACGCCCTGAATGGAACCATCCGTACCTATCATGGCCGCGCTCGGGCGGCCGCTGGCGTTAAGGTTGCTGGCTCAGGTCGCCGGGATAATGCGCATGGTCGCGGAAGTCCCGATCGTCGATCCCCAAGAGCTGGGTGACCAGTAGCGCCTCGACGCTCCAGTAACCGACGTAATAGTCGGTGTAGACGAATTCGCCATCACACAGGTGATTGTCGTACCAGTCGGCCTCCTGGCACTGGTCATACCACTGATCGAGGAAGACCCCGAGCAGGGTCTGCTGCGTGGTGGGCTCGGCATCGAAGGCGGCCAGCAGGGGGCGATAGAGAGCGGGGTAGAGCAGTTCCTCGGCAGGTGTCTCGGGCGGGTGGCCCAGCCGGGTAGCAATGCGGTCCAGCAGCGCATCGCGTCCGGCGTTGCCGATACTGGCCAGCACCTGCTGAATATGCGCCTTATCGGCGTCGGTGGCGATCAGCAGGCCCAGCCACCACAAGGCATAGATGTAGCGGTTGATATTGGCTGAGCCGCAGGCCTCGCCCTGGCCGCCGAAGACCTCGAAGGGCTGGCGATAGACCTGCTGGCCGGCCGGCAGCCGCTCCGCCACTGCCGAGAGCTGTTGGCGCAGTGGCAAGATCTCGGCCACCAATGGCGCCAGTTCGGCCCGGCCGGCACCGCGGGAGTAGTGGGCCACCGCACGTAGGATTGCCAGTTCATAGAGCTGATGGGCGGCATCCACCTGTTCATCGGGCAGCACAAAATCGCCGGCGTCCAACGCCTGCTGGGTCTCCTCGATGCCCTCGTCGAACTCGGGTAACAGCTCGTCGAAGTAGGCGGCCGAGCGGCGGGTATCACGCAGCATGCTCAGTCTCCATGCACCAGGGCGGCGGGGTAGTAGCGGTGATCCCGGAAGGTGCTGTCGTCGATATCGAACAGCTTGACCACCAAAGCGGCTTCGAAGCACCAGTAGCCGTAGTAACCATCAGGGCTACAAAGATGCAAGTTATAGCCAGGAAGGCCCTTGCGGTTATCGTACCAGTTATCCAGGAAGGCCTTCATCAAGGCTGGCCGCTCAGCCGGTTCGGCATCCAGCACCTTCAACAACGGTGCATAGTGCTTCTTGTAGAGCAGCGTATCCGCCACCGGACGGTTGATATCGCCAAATTGAACGCAGATACGGTCGAATAGCGCATCCAGCCCGGCGTTATCCATTAGCGCCAGGGTCTCCTGGAAATAGCGCTGATCCATCCCGACTCCTGCAGCAAAGGCCAGCCACTGCATATACTGTTCGTAGCTGTCCTGAGTCAGGTTTTCCCACATAACCCGATCCGGCTGTTCTACATCGGGCAGCGCATCGGCAAATTCTTTCTGACGCTTACGATAGGTGAGTAACTGCTCCACCTCATCACACATTCCGGTAATCTCATCGCCTCGAGAGTAACGAATGGTCAGCAAGCTTAGGGTTTGATCAACAACTCCATACGCCACTTTCATTCGTGCCGGCAGGTCGAGATGCTCGGGAGCCGCTAGGTCTTCCATATCCTCTGCCAGACACTCTAGCTTGAAAGAGATTCGCGCATCAAAGTAATCCTTGGGCTTCAAGGGGTCTCGGATCATCAGAGTCTCCTATTGGAATCCTGTGGGTGTACCGGATACATAGCCACGTTGATTGAGCTTACTCGCTCTCATGCTACCGTCCGGCAGGTTGCGAATCAGGTGTTTCTCGACGATGTCAGCGTCGCCACGTTGAAGCCCCCTTTGTATTCGACGCCGATCCGATTCGTTGAGACCCGCACTGCGCAGGCGCTGGCTGTCATTTGCTAGAAGCCAGTTATCACTCATCTGCCGGCCATCCCGAGTCTTGCCCAGCCGAGCTCGATTGTACTTGGCCTCGGTGATCACAAACTCCGGCGGTGGGTTGGCGTTACGGTATACTCCATCAATACCTTGGGTGCCGGGCGTGTACCTGCCGTTGGTATTGCCCACCGGCTCAAACCCTCTTTCGTGCATCAGCAGGTGGGCATTGTGTTCGCCCGCCGCCGCCCGGCGATGATTGAGCCCGATGTACTGCGGGAAGTCGTCCGGGGTGAGCGCCCCGCGTGGCGGTGGCAGCCGCCCCGCGTGCCGCCCCAACTGCCCGGCACGGGAGGCGGCGCGCCCGGCTTGGCCCGCTCGGGCGGGGGCGAATACCACGCTGGCCAGTTCGGCCGTGCCACGCCCGAGGGCCTCGCCGGTCTCGCCCCGGGCCATGGCATCCCGATAAGGCTCGGTGAAGGCATCCACCAGTAGGCCGGGATCATCGCGCAACGTCTCGAGCGTCTCACGAGTCGCCTCCAAGGCCTCGGAGTGGCCACGATAGCCCGGGTGGAGCTGCTCGAGGGCCCAGGATGCCGGACTGGTCTTGAAGGAGTAGGCCGCCAGGTCTACCAGGCCTTCGGCGGCTTCCACGACCACCCCGGCGGCGCCCCGGGCGAAACCTTGGGTATGGTGCCACATGCCCTGGGGCGCATCGACGATGTCGCTGTCGAGCCGGGCCTGCTGATGGGCCCGCAGCGTCACGTCCTCGCTGCGTTCTGGGGTGGCCTCGCCCGGCAGGCGCGGCGCCTCAGCCTGTTGGCCGCTGCCCGTGCCGGGGCTGCCGCCGGCATTGATCTTGATCCGGGGGCCTACGAGGGTCACCCCGGAGGCATCGAGCTTGATAAAGCTGCCGCCGGCCTTGAGGGTGATCTCGCGGCCGGCGTTGAGCACGACCTTGTGGCCGGCCTTGATATGCAGTTCGCGGCCGCTCTCGGTCAGCCAGGCCTGGCCGGCCTCGAGGTGCAGGCTGCCGTGCACGGTGAGGTGCTGGCCGCCCTCGCCCTTCACCTGGGTGTGGCGCTGGCCGTGCACGGTGAGGTGATCGTCGCCGTGGATCTCGCCGAGGCGGTGGCGCTCGATGGCGAGGTGGCTGTCGCGGCGGATGGTCTCGGTGCGGTCGTTGAGGGTCAGCAGCTCCAGGTCCTTCTGGGCGTGGAGCCAGATCTGTTCGGCGCCGGTCG
>NZ_BJUK01000086.1 GCF_007989625.1 Bisbaumannia pacifica | reverse complement strand
GGGTCGGGAGGTGCCCATCGAAGCCGTCGACTACGGCGCCGAGGGGGTCATCCTCACCGTGGGCTGGCCCCAGGGCGAGGCCGTCGATATCACCCCGCTCAGCGCCCGCCTCAAGGGCGAAGTACGCCTGCTCGACCATTCCTAAGGCCTTCCGCCGCCATACGACGATGGCGCCCCGTGGGGCGCCATCGAAGCATGCCAGTAGCCAGCGAGGCCTTACTTAGCCCAGGTACTTGATCATCACCCCGGCGGCCACCGCCGAGCCGATCACCCCGGCCACGTTGGGCCCCATGGCATGCATCAGCAGGAAGTTGTGCGGGTTGGCCTCCAGGCCCACCTTGTTGGAGACCCGCGCCGCCATGGGCACCGCCGAGACCCCCGCCGAGCCGATCAGCGGATTGATCGGCACCTTGCTGACCGCATTCAATAGCTTGGCCATCAGGATGCCCGCCGCGGTACCGATCGCGAAGGCCACGACCCCCAGCCCCATGATGCCCAGGGTCTCCACCGCCAGGAACTGGCTGGCCACCAGCTTGGAGCCCACCGAAAGCCCCAGGAAGATGGTGACGATATTGATCAGGGCATTCTGGGCGGTATCGGAGAGCCGCTCCACCACGCCGCACTCGCGCATCAGGTTACCGAAGCAGAACATCCCCAGCAGCGGCGCCGCATCCGGCAGGAAGAGCGCCACCAGCACCAGCAGCACCAGCGGGAAGACGATCTTCTCCAGCTTGGAGACCGGACGCAGCTGGCTCATAGCGATGGCCCGCTCCTTCTCACTGGTCAGGGCACGCATGATCGGCGGCTGGATCAGCGGCACCAGCGCCATATAGGCGTAGGCCGCCACGGCGATGGCCCCCAGCAGTTCCGGCGCCAGGATGCTCGACACATAGATGGAGGTCGGGCCATCGGCGCCACCGATGATGCCGATGGCGGCGGCCTGATTGAGGGAGAAATCCATCACCCCCAGGGCGGTCAGCCCCACGGCCCCCATCAGGGTGGCGAAGATCCCGAACTGGGCCGCGGCCCCCAGGAAGAGGGTGCGCGGATTGGCCAGCAGGGGGCCGAAGTCGGTCATGGCCCCCACCCCCATGAAGATCACCAGGGGCGCCACGCCGGAAGCGATGGCCACGCTGTAGAACTGGTACAGCATGCCATTGCTGTAACCGGCGCCCTTGGCGATATCGGTGGCGGCCCGCACCAGCTCCGGCGGCAGGCCATCATGGGCGGCACCATAGAGGGTGGTGCGCCACGCCTCCACATCGCTACCGGCCAGGCTCACCTGCATGACCGCGGCCAGCTCCTGGAGCACCGCCGGCCGTGCCACCTCGATGGCCTGATCCAACGCCGAGAGCGCCAGCCCCGCCTCGGGGATATTGGCCAGGATGCCGCCGAAGCCGATGGGTACCAGCAGCAGGGGTTCGAACTTCTTGTGGATCGCCAGGTAGAGCAGCAACAGCCCGATGACGATCATCACGACTTGGCCCAGGCCCAGGTTGTAGAGCCCCGAGCCGTACCAGAGAGTCAGCAACTTATCCATGATGATGCCCTTAGAGAACGATCAGCGTATCGCCGACCGATACGCTGTCGCCTTCCTTGACCTTGACCTCGGCGACGGTGCCGCTGCTGGCCGCACGCACCTCGGTCTCCATCTTCATCGCCTCGAGGATGATCACCACATCCCCCTCGGCGACGCTATCTCCCGGCTTGACGTTGACCTTGAAGATATTGCCGGCTAGGGGCGCGGCGATCGCCTCGCCACTGCCGGCGGCGGGTGCCGCCGGGGCGGACGGCGCGACCGCCTGAGGCGCACCGCCCTGGGCCTGCACCTGCTGGATCTGGCCACCCTCGGCCACCTCGACCACATACTGCTTGCCGTTGACGGTGAGGGTGTAGGTCTCGGGCGCACCGGCCGAGGCCTTGGCCTCGGCCTTGGCGGGCACCTGGGCGCCGCCGTTATCCGCGGCCTGGGGCGCCGGCTCGAAGGCATCCGGGTTATCGCGATTCTTGAGGAACTTCAGGCCGATCTGCGGGAAGAGCGCATAGGTCAGCACATCATCGATCTCGCGCTCGCCCTCGGCCAGGCGAATGCCCTCGGCCTTGGCCTTCTCCTTGAGCTCGGTGGCCAGGCGCTCCATCTCCGGTTCCAGCCGATCCGCCGGACGGCAGGTAATGGGCTCGCCGCCCTCCAGCACCCGCGCCTGCAACTCCTGGTTGAACTCGGCGGGGGCCGCGCCATACTCGCCCTTGAGCAGCGCCTGGACCTCCTTGGAGATCGACTTGTAGCGCTCCCCCATCATCACGTTCATCACCGCCTGGGTGCCGACGATCTGGGAGGTCGGCGTCACCAGGGGAATAAAGCCCAGGTCCTCGCGCACCTTGGGAATCTCGGCCAGGACGTCGTCCAGCTTGTCGCCGGCGCCCTGCTCCTTGAGCTGATTCTCCATGTTGGTGAGCATGCCGCCCGGCACCTGGGCGACCAGGATGCGCGAGTCGATGCCTTTCAGGGAGCCCTCGAAGGCGGCGTACTTCTTGCGCACCTCACGGAAGTAGGCGGCGACCTCTTCCAGCAGCTCCAGGTCGAGGCCGGTGTCCCGCTCGGTGCCCTGGAGGATGGCCACCACCGACTCGGTGGGGCTGTGGCCATAGGTCATGGACAGGGAGGAGATGGCGGTGTCGACGTTGTCGATGCCCGCCTCGGCGGCCTTGAGGGCAGTGGCGGTGGACATGCCGGTGGTGGCATGACACTGCATATGAATCGGGATATCCACCGCGGCCTTGAGCTTGGTGACCAGCTCATAGGCGTCGTAGGGCTTGAGCAGGCCGGCCATATCCTTGATGGCCAGGGAGTCGGCGCCCATGGCGGCGATGCGCTTGCCGAGCTCGACCCAGCCATCCAGGGTATGCACCGGGCTGACGGTATAAGAGAGGGTGCCCTGGGCGTGGCCTTCCACCTTGCGCACCGCGGCGATGGCCCGCTCCAGGTTGCGCGGATCATTCATGGCATCGAAGACACGGAAGACGTCCACGCCATTGGTACGCGCCCGCTCGACGAACTTGTCCACCACGTCGTCGGCGTAGTGGCGATAGCCCAGCAGGTTCTGCCCCCGCAGCAGCATCTGCTGACGGGTGTTGGGCATCGCTTCCTTGAGGGCGCGGATGCGCTCCCAGGGATCCTCGCCCAGGTAGCGAATGCAGGCGTCATAGGTGGCGCCGCCCCAGGATTCCACCGACCAGAAGCCGACCCGGTCGAGCTTCTCGGCGATGGGCAGCATGTCGTCCAGGCGCATGCGGGTGGCAAGCAGGGACTGATGAGCGTCTCGTAGCACCACATCGGTGATGCCCAGCGGGCGTTGGGTCTGACTCATGACCTTGTCGTCCTTATGATTGGAAGTCGAAGCGTGACAGCCGGAAGGGCGACTCCCGGCGCGAAGCGTTTCGCCTTAACGACGATGACGCTGGCGATAGCGATGCACGGCGGCGCTCAGTACCGCCAGCAGCTCCTCGTCATCTTGCCGGGCCGGCGCCGCGGCCGGAGCCTTCGGTTCGGGCGCCGGCACCAGCCGATCGACCACCCGGCTCATCAGGGTGGTGGCGATGACCAGCAACGTCAGGAAGACGAAGACGAAGCCCATGCCGAAGCCCATCAGGGCCAGGCCTTCTTGTAAGAGTTCCGTGTCCAGCATCTCAGGTTCCCCTTGCTTGTCCCGCCGCCGGTGAACTCGCCGGGCGGTGGGCGCTATTCGGCTGATACAATAAGCTGCCTGAATCTACAAAGTTTGCAATGGCACCATGGTTGATCAGCTTGTTAATTTACTACATGAAGGGCGGGTCGGCCTAGCGCCCATGGAGGGCATCCTCGACGCCCATGCCCGCGCCCTGCTCACCGCGCGCCCCGGTTTCGACTGGGCGGTGACAGAGTTCGTGCGCGTCGTCGACGCCCGCCTGCCGCCCCGGGTCTTCCATAAGCACTGCCCGGAACTGGCGATCACGCCTCCCACCACGCCCAGCGGCGTCCCGGTGCAATTGCAGCTGCTGGGCTCCGATCCCGACGCCCTGGCCGCCAATGCATGCCAGGCCCTGCGCCTGGGTGCCAGCGGCATCGACCTCAATTTCGGCTGCCCGGCCAAGACCGTCAATCGCCACGACGGCGGCGCCGCCCTGCTGCGCGACCCGCACCGGGTGGAGGCCGCCGTGGCCGCCGTGGCGGGCGCCGTGGGCGACAGCCTCCCGGTCACCGCCAAGATCCGCCTCGGCTTCTCCGATCGCCGACTGGCCCTGGCCTGCGCCCTGGCGGCCCAGCGCGGCGGCGCCCGCCACCTGGTGGTGCATGCCCGCACCCGGGACGAGGGCTATCGCCCGCCGGCTCATTGGGAGTGGATCGCCCGCATCCGCCGCGCCCTGAGCATTCCGGTGATCGCCAATGGCGATATCTGGACCCTGGAGGAGTACTGGAAGGCACGCACCCTCTCCGGCTGCCGCGACGTGATGCTGGGCCGCGGCGCCCTCGCCGACCCCTGGCTGGCGCCGCGTATCCGCCACTGGCAGCTCACGGGAGAGCGCTTACCGATCACCCCCTGGGCGGCCCGCGCCGAGATCCTCACCGCCTATGCCAGCCTCAAGCGCGACACCCTCCCCGAGCGGGTGGTGGTCTCGCTGCTCAAGCAGTGGCTCAACCAGATGCGCGGCCGTGATGCCGAGGCGGCTCGTCGCTTCGCCACGCTGCGCCGCATCACGACGCTGGGCGATTTTCTCGAGGGCCTCGCCACGACACAAGACGCCGCGGCGCTGACGGGCTGATCACGCCGCTGCCAGGCAATCGGAAGACGCCATGAGAGGAGGTTGACGGAAACCGGGCGGCACGACGCCGCCGAAATGAGGGTTGACCCGACAAAAAGAAGGCGCCTCGACTTTCGCCGGGCGCCGAACGATCGTCGAGCCCCGCCCTCGCTGGCAGGACTCGGCTAGTGAAAAGCAGAAAACCCGCTCCGAGTGGAGCGGGTTTGAGTATCTGGCGCGCCCGGGAGGATTCGAACCTCCGACCACCTGATTCGTAGTCAGGTACTCTATCCAGCTGAGCTACGGGCGCTTATCAGAAAATTCAGGCGACTCTTATCGACTCTGGCC
>NZ_BJUK01000085.1 GCF_007989625.1 Bisbaumannia pacifica | reverse complement strand
GCCTTGAGGTAGTCGGGCAGTTCGTCATAATCGCGGCGGTTGGGCTCCGGCAGGATCACCTCGAAGATCTCGCTGCGCCGGGCGGCGATGATCTTCTCGCGGATGCCGCCCACCGGCAACACCTGGCCGGTCAGGGTCAGCTCCCCGGTCATCGCCAGGGGCCGATCGACGGCCTGGTGGCGCGCCAGCGACAACAGCGCCGTGGTCATGGTCACCCCCGCCGAGGGCCCGTCCTTGGGGGTCGCCCCCTCCGGCACATGCAAGTGGATAAAGGCCTCGTTGAAGAAGTCCGGGTCGGCACCATACTCCCCCAGGTGGCCCTGCACATAGCTATAGGCGATATTCGCCGACTCCTGCATCACCTCGCCGAGCTTGCCGGTGAGCTTGAAGCCGCGGGCCAGGGCGTGCACCTTGCCCGCCTCGATGGGCAGGGTGGCGCCGCCCATGGCGGTCCAGGCCAGTCCGGTGACCACGCCCTCCCCCTTGAGCACCTTCTCGCGGCGGAAGATGGGCGCGCCGAGGAACTCCTCGAGGTTATTCACCGAGACCTTGACGCTCTGCTGGCCATTTTCCAGCAGTTTGACCGCCGCCTTGCGCACGATGCGGTGCAGCTGCTTCTCCAGTTGGCGCACCCCGGCCTCCCGGGCATAGCCCTCGATCACCTGCTTGAGGGCCGCGTCGGTCAGGTTGATGCGCTTCTTGGGGATCTTGTCGCGCTTGAGCAGCTTGGGCCAGAGGTGGTGCTTGGCGATGGCCAGCTTCTCCTCGGCGATATAACCGGAGAGGCGGATCTGCTCCACGCGATCGAGCAAGGGACCGGGGATCGAGTCCAGGGTATTGGCGGTGCACACGAAGAGCACCTTGGAGAGGTCCAGGCGCACGTCCAGGTAGTGATCGAGGAAGTCGACGTTCTGCTCCGGGTCGAGCACCTCGAGCAGCGCCGAGGCGGGGTCGCCCTGGAAGGACTGGCCCAGCTTGTCGATCTCGTCGAGCATGATCACCGGGTTCTGGACCTCGACCTCCTTGAGGGCCTGGACCAGCTTGCCGGGCATGGCGCCGATATAGGTGCGCCGGTGGCCTTTGATCTCCGCCTCGTCGCGCATGCCGCCCACCGAGAAGCGATAGAACTCACGCCCCAGGGCCTCGGCGATGGAGCGACCGATGGAGGTCTTGCCGACCCCGGGCGGACCGACGAGCAGCAGGATGGAGCCGCCCACGTCACCCTTGAAGGTGCCCTCGGCGAGGAACTCGATGATCCGCTCCTTGACGTCCTTGAGGCCATCGTGATCGCGATCCAGCACCTCCCGGGCATGGGCCAGGTCCAGGTTGTCGTCGCTGGTGATGCCCCAGGGCAGGCTGGTGAGCCAGTCCAGGTAGTTGCGGGTGGTGCCGTACTCCGGCGAGCCGGTCTCCAGCACCGAGAGCTTGTCGAGCTCTTCCTCGACGCGGGTCAGCACCTTAGGCGGCAGCGTCAACTCCTCCAGGCGGTCGCGGAAGGTGTCCACGTCATTCTCGCGGTCGTCCTTGGAGATGCCCAGCTCGCGCTGGATCACCTTGAGCTGCTCGCGCAGGAAGAACTCCCGCTGGCGCTCCTGCATCTTGGCGTTGACCTGCTCGCTGATCTCGCTCTGCAGCTGGGCCACCTCGATCTCCTTGTGCAGCAGCGGCAATACCTTCTGCATGCGCGGCAGCACCGCCAGGGTCTCGAGGATCGCCTGCAGCTCCGGCCCCTTGGCGGAGGTGATGGCGGCGGCGAAATCGGCCAAGGGGCCCGGCTCGTGGGGACTGAAGCGGTTGAGGTAGTGCTTGAGCTCCTCGCCGTAGAGGGGGTTGATCGGCAGCAGTTCCTTGATGCCGTTGATCACCGCCATGGCGTAGGCGCGGGCCTCGTCGGCCTCGGCGTCCACCGGCTCCTTGGGGTAGCTGACCTCGACCAGGTAGGGGGGCTTTCGGGAGAGCCAGCGTTGGATGCGAAAGCGTTTCAGGCCCTGGGCGATAAACTGGATCTGGTTGTCGCCCTGCTCCACTTTGTGCATGCGCACCGTGGTGCCGATCTCGGGGAAGTGCTCGGGGCTCAGCTCCTCGAGGTCGGTCTCGCCGACGAACACCAGGCCCACGGCATGGTGGGGGGTCTTGCCGACCCGCTCGATGGTCTCCTCCCAGCGCGGGCGGTGGATCACCAGCGGCTGCACCTGGGCGGGAAAGAAGGGCCGATTGTGGATCGGCAACAGGTAGATGCGCTCCGGCAGGCTATCGCCGCTAGGCACCATGGCGTGGGACGGCTCGTCGCCCGACTCGTCGCCGTGTTCGGGGGCCTCGACGTCCTCGACGCCATCGACAATCAGGTTGTGCCGCTCGTCGTCATGCTCGCTCATGATCCATCCTGTATCCGGGGTCGATGACCAGTATGGCAACAGGAATGCGGGCGGCGACGACAAACTTCAAGGCGGACCCCAGGCCCGCCCAACGACAAGGGGCGCCCGAAGGCGCCCCGTCAGGTTCCCCCCCGGTTTACCAGGGCAGTTCCTTGACCGGCTGGTCATTGAGGTAGGGCCGGCCCTCGCGGAGCTCGAAGCGCAGCTCGTCACTGCCGCCGGGCAGCCCCAGCATCAGGGCCAGCGAGGGCGGCAGCGGCGCCAGGCGCAAGCGGCCATCGAGGCGACGCTGCAGTTCGGCACCACCGCCGGGACGCGCCAGCTGCTCCAGGCTCAGCTCGGTGATGCCCGCCCCATCGAAGGTCAGCTCCCCCTCGCCCTGGGTCGAGAGGCCCAGCATGCGGCTGTCGAGGTCGAGCTCGGAGAGCACCAGGCGCGGCGATTCGGCGAGCAGCGCCAGCAGGTCCGGGAACCAGGCCTCGAAGAGCGCCTCCCACTCGGCGGGCGTCAGCTGCTCCAGGTCGCCGTCGAGGCGCTCCAGCTCGTCGCGCAGGCTCTCGTAGAGGCGCCAGGCGGCGTCGGCGTCCAGGCGCTCCAGGGTGAGATCGAAGCCCCCAGACGCCACCGGCGCGTCGTCCAGGCGGGCCTCTTCCAGCGACAGGCCCATGGCCAGCTCGAGAAACTCCTCGCCCAGGTCGACGTCGCTGGTGTAGCCCAGCCCCTGCAGATGCAGGGTCTGACCGCGCGCCTCGACGAAGCGCAGGCTCTCCAGACGCATGCTGTCCTGCTGATGGAAGCGACGCCCCCCCTCGCCGTAGCGGTAATGGCTCTCCAGGGTGGTGGGGCCCGCCGCCAGGCGCCCCTCGTCGGCGGTCAGCCACCAGGGCGCGACCTCCCCCTCGAGGATCAGGTCGCCGCGTTCGCCACGCAGCGTCGCCGAGACGCCCTGGAAGTCGAGGCGCCAGTCGCTCGCCTCCCAGGTGAAGCCGGCCAGCTCCAGGCTGGCGTCGAGGGTCTGGCTCAGGGTGTGGAAGTCGGCGACCCAGCGTGGCGTGGGCAACTCCGGCAGCTCGCCAAGGGCGCCGCGAAGCTCCTCGATCAGGGCGCCGTCCAGGCTCAGGTCGGCGTCCCCCTCGACCCGGGTGGTGAGGATGCCGTGGGCCGCCTGATAAGGCACCCTGGCCTGCCAGTCATTGCCCACCAGAGGCGCCAGGCGCACCTCGCCACTGGAGTGGAACCAGCCCGACTCGCTGCTCAGGCGCTCGACACGCAGATTGCCCTGCTGGGCCATGTTCTCCAGGCTCGTCGCCAGCTCCCGCTCGAAGATGGCGCTGGACACCGCATGACCGGCGAGATAGCCGCCGCCGATGATCACCACGGCCCCCAGGGCCAGCACTCCCTTGCGCATAGATGTCTCCCTTAATGAATAATCGGCTTAATGGAGCCAGAGCCAGAGGTGGATCGTCCCCCAAGCATAGAGCCCCGCCATAACGTCGTCGATCATGATGCCGAAGCCCCCTGCCACCCGCCGGTCGGCCCAGCGGATCGGCCAGGGCTTGAAGACATCGAAGATCCGGAAAATAAGAAAGCCCCATAGCGCCGCCTCCCAGGAGAAGGGTACCGCCGCCATGGTGATCCAGTAGCCGACGAACTCGTCCCAGACGATGCCTGAATGGTCGTGGACCCCCAGGTCATTGGACGTCTTCTCGCACAGCCAGACCCCCACCACGAAGGTGACGACGATCATCATCAGGTACCAGCTCAGTGGCAGGTCGGCCATGAGCCAGTAGAAGGGGATCGCCGCCAGGGTGCCGAAGGTGCCGGGGGCCCAGGGAACCGCCCCGCTGCCCAACCCGAAGGCCAGGAAATGGGTGGGGCGACGCCAGACGCTGGCCGGCGCCCGATTCATTTCCGGCCTCCCGGGAAATGCTGCCAGCCGCCCGCGTCGCCGGACGCCACGCCGCGCAGCCCGGGGGCCGCTTCGCAGCGACCGATCACCGTCAGCGGCAGGGCCAACTCGGCCAGGCGCCGCCGGGCCTCGTCGAGGCACTCGGCGGGGATCGCCAGCAGCAGCTCATAGTCGTCTCCGCCGCTCAACGCCGCCTGACAGGCCGCCTCAGGCCCCAGGGCATCCACTAGGCCCTCGCCCAGGGGCAGGGCCTCGGGGTCCAGGGTGGCGCCCAGCCCGGAGGCCTCGAGCAGGTGGCCGAGGTCGGCCAGCAGGCCGTCGGAGAGGTCGATGGCGGCACTCGCCAGGCCACGCAGGGCGAGGCCCGCCGCCAGCCGCGGCTGGGGCAGCAGGTAGGCGCGCAGCAGCGGATGCGCGAGGTCCCGCTCGCCGGCCTGCCAGGCGCGGAGGCCGCCATGGGCGCCGCCCAGGCTGCCGGTTACCGCCAGCAGGTCCCCGGGGCGAGCGCCGTCGCGGCGCAGCGCCTCATCGGGCGCCACCTCGCCGTGCACGGTCACGCCGATGGCCAGTTGCCCCCGGGTCACGTCGCCGCCCACCAGGCTGATCCCGGCGGACTCGCAGAGCCCGTGGAAGCCGGCGGCGAAGTCCGCCAGCCAGGCATCGTCGGCCTCGGCCAGGGTCAGGGACATCAGGCACCAGCGCGGCCGCGCGCCCATGGCGGCGAGGTCGCTGAGGCTGACCGCCAGGGCACGATGGCCGACGGTCGATGGCGGCGCCTCCCCGGGGAAGTGCACGCCCGCCACCGAGGTGTCGACGCTGACGGCGAGCTGCTGCCCCGGGGTCGGCGCCAGCAGGGTGCAATCGTCGCCCACGCCCAACACCACCCCGGCGTCCCGGGCGGGACGCCGAAAGTGGCGGGCGATCAATTCGAATTCGCTGGGTGCGGCGCTGTCTGGGTGATATCGCATGGGCGAGGCACCTCAGCGGCGGGCGCGGACCTCGGCCGAGCGCAACCGCCCGGCGAGCTTGTCGAGGATGCCGTTGATGTACTTGTGACCGTCGGTGGCGCCGAAGGACTTGGCCAGCTCGACGCCCTCGTTGATCACCGCCCGGTAGGGGACCTCGAGGCGGCGGGAGAGCTCATAGGTCCCCAGGCGCAGGATCGCCAGCTCGATGGGGTCGACGTCCTCGATGCGCCGGTCGAGCAGGGGCGCCAGGCTGGCGTCCAGGTCGTCCTTGAAGCGCACCACGCCGTGCATCAGCTCATGGAAGAGCGCCAGGTCGGCGATCTCCATGACCTTGTGCCAGTTCTCGTGGTCTTCCAGGTCATCGTCGGCGACCTGGCTGCGGAACTCCGCCTCCACGGTGGTGATCGACTTGCCGGTCAGCTGCCACTGATAGATGCCCTGCACCGCCAGCTCGCGGGCGGCGCGGCGGCTCTGCTGCGCCTTGGAGGGCGGACGCTGGCCGCCACGGGGTGCGCTCATGCCTCACCCCCGAAGCGCTTGAGCAGGGAGACCATCTCCATGGCCGCCATGGCCGCCTCGGCGCCCTTGTTGCCGGCCTTGGTACCGGAGCGCTCGATGGCCTGCTCGATGGAGTTGACGGTCAGCACGCCATTGGCGACCGGGGTATCGAACTCCAGCTGCAGATTGCCCAGGGCGGCATTGCAGCCACCGGCCACGTACTCGAAATGGGGGGTGCCGCCGCGGATCACCGCGCCGAGGGCGATCACCGCATCGGGACGCACCACCTGCAGGGCCCGCTTCACCGCCAGCGGCAGTTCCCAGGCCCCCGGCACATGGACGATATCGATATTGTCGGCGTCCACGCCATGTCGGGTCAGGCTATCCACGGCGCCGTCCACCAGGCTATCCACCACATGATGGTTGAAACGGCCCACCACGATAACGTAGCGGCCATCGACATCGGTGAAACTGCCTTCGACTTGGGAGATCGCTTGCATGCTTGCTTTCCTGCTTGATCGCGAGCGCCTGAGGCGCCTATCGGCGGGCCCCGAGGCCCGCC
>NZ_BJUK01000084.1 GCF_007989625.1 Bisbaumannia pacifica | reverse complement strand
AGGCGCAGGGCGCCGCGCGGCGAGCCGTAGAGACCGGCGGAGAACTTCTCGGCCAGGCCCTCGAAGTGGCGGTCGCCATGGACGGAGAGGGGCGCGTCGCTGGGCAAGGGGCAGTTCCTGAGGTCAAGGGGCAATCATTTTACCCGCTGTGCGGCTCGCGGCGAACCTCGGGAGCGACCGGTGCCTCGCTCGCGGAGTCGACCTCGGGGCGCGGCTCGCGCCGTACCTCCAGGGGCAGCCGCGCCGCCCAGCGCACCTCCCGCTCCAGTTGGGCGGCGAATTGCAGCAGGCGCCGTTCGCTACCCATGGGGCCCAGACACTGCACCCCCACCGGTAGCCCTTGCGGGGTGATATGCAAGGGCAGCGACATGGCCGGCTGGCCGGTCAGGTTGGCCAGCTGGGTAAAGGGCGAGTAACGCAGCGACTCCCGGGCCAGGGCGTCGAGCCCGCCCGCCTTGAGGGCCAGGGCAGAGGCGCCGGGTAGCGCCAGCAGGCGCATCAGTGCCTCCCGCCAGCGGCTCGGGTAAAGGCTGCCGCGCCGCGGCGGCGGGGCGCTAAGCACCGGCATCAGGAGCAGGTCGAAGCGGCGATGGAAGGCGCCCATGGCGCGCCCCAGGGTGTTCCAGTGGCGCTTGGCCAACTCATAGTCGCGAGCCTTGAGGTGGCGGCCGAGACGCGCGATAGCGCGGGTGGCCGGCTCGATCGCCAGCCGCGACTCCCTGACGCCGGTCTGCTCGGCGACCCATGCCAGGTCGGCGCTCAGGTGCCCCAGGTAGAGCGTCAGGTAGCTATGCGCCAGGGCCCCGCCATCCACCGGCGGATCGCACCACTCCACATGATGGCCCAGGGCCTCGCAGCGCCGCGCCGCGGCCTCCACTGCCTCGCGCACCTCGGGATGCAGGGTCGCGCCCAGGGGCGCGCCAAGCGGCTCGCCCAGGGACACGGCGATGGTCAGCGGCTCGGGGGCGCGCTCCAGGGCCGCCAGGAAGCCGCTCTCATGGCGCACCGGATAGGGGCCGCCCTCATCCATGCCGTTGGTGGCATCCAGCAGGGCGGCGCTGTCGCGAACGCTGCGGGTCAGGGCATGCTCGACCACGGCTCCCTGCCATACCTCGCTATGGGCGGGGCCCAGCGGCACCCGGCCGCGGGATGGCTTGAGGCCGAAGAGGCCGCACTGGCTGGCGGGAATGCGGATCGAACCGCCGCCATCGCCGGCCCCCGCCAGGGGCACCAGGCCCGCCGCTACCGCGGCGGCGGCACCACCGCTGGAGCCGCCGGGCGAGTAGTCGCGCCCCCAGGGATTGACCGGATGGGGAAAGGCCTTGGGCTCGGTGATGCCCATCAACCCCAGCTCCGGGCAGCCGCTCTGGCCGAGGATCACCAGGCCGGCCTGGCGAAAGCGCTTGACCAGGGTGGCATCCGCCTCGGGGCACCAATCGGCCAGGGCGGCACTGCCGAAGCTCAGCGGCTCGTCCGCCAGCCCCATCAGCAGGTCCTTGGTCAGGAAGGGGACCCCGGCGAAGGGCGAGCGGGGCTCCACCTCGGTGGCCTCGGCCCGCCCACGCTCGTAGCGTCGACGCACTACGGCACCCAGTTGAGGGTTGTCCAGGTCGATCGCGGTACAGGCCGCCTCGACGACCTCCTCGCGGCTGACCTCCCCGCTGCGCATCAGGGCCGCCAGCCCCAGGCCGTCATGGCGACGGTACTCATGATCCTTCATCACCCTTCCCTTGCCTCCACCCGAACCATCAGCATGATCAAATAGACTGAATGTTCAAGTCGTTATCCGAAAAGGCCACTATTTCATTAAAGTTATACTGATCATTCGCCGATAAAACGATAACCCCCGACTCAGGCCTTTGCATCACCCAGGGAGAGACCTCTTGAGCCCATTCCACGGCGACCTCGGCACGCTGCTCGACTTCCCCAGCCTGGCGATCTGCATCAGCGAGGGCGACACCCTCGGCGGCCGGCTGGCCTATGTCAATCACGCCTTCGAGCGCCTTACCGGCCATGCCCGGGAGGAGCTGCTGGGGAGTGGCTGCCCGCTGCTGGACTCCGAGGAGCTGGAGGCGACACACCGCCGGGCCCTGATAGGCGCGTTGCGCGATGGCCGTCCCTTCACCCTGACCCTGCCCTGCCGACGCCGCGATGGCGAACTCTTCCACAACGAGCTGAGCCTATCGCGCTTCTGCCTGGGGGACGGGCGTCGTTACCTGATCGGGATTCATCGCGATGTCAGCCAGCGCGAGGCGCACCAGAACCGCCTGGAGCTGGCCCAGGCGGTCTTCAACAACACCCATGACGGCATCCTGGTCACCGATGCCAACAAGCGCATTATCGACACCAACCCGGCCTTCACCGAACTGACTGGTTACAGCCGTGAGGAGGCCCTGGGCAAGAAGCCCAACCTGCTCTCTTCCGGCAAGCACGACTCCGGCTTCTACGAGAGCATGTTTGCCACCGTGGAGAGCCGCGGCTTCTGGAGCGGCGATATCTGGAACACCCGCAAGGACGGCAGCCAGCTGATCGAGAACACCACCATCTCGGCGATTCGCGACGAGAGCGGACGTATCGCCAATTACATCGGCGTTTTTCGCGACATTACCCAGCGCCGCCTCAACCAGGCGCGCCTCGAGCGCATGGCCAGCTACGATCCTCTCACCGGGCTGTTCAACCGCGAGCATTTCAATACCCTGCTGGAGAGCCAGCTGGTCAGCCTGGAGTACACCCAGAGCGGCCTGGCGGTGCTGTTTCTCGACCTGGACGACTTCAAGCCGATCAACGACAACTTCGGCCACGCCTGCGGCGACGAGCTGCTGATCGAGATCAGCCGCCGCCTCAAGCACCTGATGCGCGCCAACGACCTGACCGCCCGCTTCGGCGGCGACGAGTTCGTGATCGCCCTCACCGGCCTGGGCACCGCCGACAAGGCCGCCAAGGTCGCCGAGAAGGTGATGGCCGATATCATCCGCCCCTACCAGCTCGACAACGGCGAGCTGGTCAGGGTCTCGGTATCGGTGGGCATCGCCTTTACCTCGAGTCACGAGATCAGCGCCGCCCAGTTGCTGGACGCCGCCGATGCCGCCATGTACGACGCCAAGCAACAGGGCAAGAACCGCCTGGCCCAGGCCGACACTCTGGACCAGCGAGGCGCGGGCCAGGACGCCTATACCCTGGTCAAGACAGCCTTCGACGCGGGCCAGATCGAGCTCTTCTTCCAGCCGATCCTGTCGATCCATCGCCAGCACATCATCGGGTTCGAGGCCCTGGCCCGCTGGCGTCACCCGGAGAAAGGCGTGCTCGGTCCCCAGCACTTCATGGACGTGATCACCCAGTCGTCGCTGAGCCTGCCCTATGGCCGCTGGCTGATCGACGAGGCGGCGCGGGTGGCCAAGCGCTTCCATGTCGAAGGCCACGAGATCGCCATCGGCGTCAACCTCTCCCAGGATCAGATCGAGACCGGCGCCATCGTCGAGTCGCTGGCCTCATCGCGTCACCGCCACGATCTGAGGCGTCCCTTCCTGGTGGCCGAGGTGCTGGAGTCGACCCACTTCCATGACCTGGACCTGGCCTGCGGCCTGCTTCAGGAGACCCGCAACCTGGGGGCCCAGGTGGCCCTGGACGACTTCGGCTCGGGGATCTCCTCGATCACCTATGTCAGCCAGCTGCCGCTGAACACCCTCAAGGTCGACCGCACCGTGACGCGCCACGTGGAAGCCCGGGAGGATCGACGGCAATTCGTCAGCGGCATCATTCGCATGGGTCACGCCATGGGCCTGCAGGTACTGGCCGAAGGCATCGAGAGCGAGGGGCAGTTGGAGGCCCTGCGCCTGCTGGGTTGCGACCTGGCCCAGGGCTTTCATATCGGCCGCCCCATGGCCGAGAGCGAGATCGTCAAGCGCTACCTCAGCCCCGACACGCCCCCCCGCTTTCCGCTCAAGAGGGAAAGCCGCGTCTGCCGGGTTTAACTCCCCGCCGCGGATCCGTATAATCCTGGCGGCTCGCCCCCTTAGCTCAGCTGGATAGAGCAATCCCCTCCTAAGGGATAGGTCGAAGGTTCGAATCCTTCAGGGGGCGCCATGCCGCCCCGCACTCTAGAGCGGTTTCTCGATCCCCCCCTCCCCTACCACTGAATGCCGAGGTGCCCAGCGGACACCTAATGGACACCCTGAGCGATAGCCGCTAACCCGAGCCGAGTTAGTCCAGAACCGCCACCTGCACGCTATCACGGCCCAGTCGCTTGGCCCGGTAGCTGGCCGCATCGGCTCGCTTCAGGGCCGCATCGATGCCGCCATCGCCGGTCTCGAAGCCCGCCACGCCGAGGCTCAGGGTAATGCCATAGCGACGCCCCGCCTTCTCCACCGCCACCTCGGCGGCGGCCCGACGCAACCCTTCGGCCACCGGTAGCGCCTGGTCCGGGTCACAGCCGGGCATCAGGATGGCGAACTCGTCGCCACCCAGCCGCGCCACCTGATCGCTGCGGCGCACTTGGGCCTTGAGCACCTCGGCGAGCCGGCGGAGCAGTTCGTCACCCAGGGCATGGCCGCCTTCGTCATTGATCGGCTTGAAGTGGTCCAGATCGAAGAGAATCAGCGCCGAGGGCTGCGACTGATGACACCAGTCGCCCCAGGCCTCCTCCAGGCACCGCTCGAAGCCACGCCGGTTGAGCAGGCCGGTCAGGGGATCATGCTCGGCCTCCCAGCGCTGCTGGGCCTCGATCTCGCGACGCTCGGTGATGTCCTTGACCATGCCCACGAACCCCAGCCGTCGCGACTCCACCGTGACCGCCGTGGCGTGCACTTCCAGCCATAGCACGCTGCCGTCGGCCTGGCAGAAGCGGCACTGGCGCAGGAACTCCTCGCCACTGCTCAGGGTGTGGTGCCACAGGTCCAGGGCGTCCCGGCGCTCCTCGGGGTGCAGGTTGATATGCCATTGGCCCGCCTCGCCGCCGTCCTGCCCGACCAGGGCCCGCAACGCCGGATTCATATAGGTGGTTCGGCCATCGGGGTCGGTGACGAAGATGCCCGTGGGGGTCGAGCCCAGGACCGCATCGAGAAAGGCCTGGCGCTCCTGCAGGGTGGCGTGGGTGGCCGAGCGCTCCCGCTCGACCCGATTGAAGGTGGCGGCCACCTGGTTGAGCTCCTCCAGGCGAGCATCCAGGTGCACTCGGGCACGCTCGCCCAGTCCCACTTCATCGATCTGTCGTTCCAGTTGCTGCAAGGGCGCCAACACTCGGCCTACCCGCCAGATCAGCAGGGGCAGCATAACCAGCACGGCGATCAGCCCACCCCAGCCCAGCCGACGAATCAACGCCTGCAGCGCCGACTCCATCTCGCTCTGCGGCAGGAAGATGCCCACCACCCAGTTGGCCGCCCAGATCTGCCGGTAGGCCTGCAACGACATCTCCTCGTTCAACAGGGGGGCATAGGCGACCCCCTCCCAACCGTCCAGGGCCAAGTCGGCCCAGGGCGATACCTCGGGCCCCGGCACCGACTGCAGGATCAGGGCGTTATCCGGATGGTAGAGGATGGTCCCCGAGGCGGAGGCCACGGCGGCGAAGCCCCGCTTGCCCAGGCGGATACGCCGCAACCGATCGAAGAGGCTCCCCCGGTTGAGATCGACCAGGCCGCCCAGCACACCGAGGAAATTCCCGTCCTCGTCCTCGAGGGGCAGGCTGATCATCACCAGGAGTTCGCCGCTGGCGCGCCCCTCGAAGGGCTCGCTGATATGCGGGCGCCTCAACCGATGTGGCAGGCGAAAGAAATCCCGGGCGCTGGTCTCCAGGCCAACGCGACCGGCGACCACCGGCCAGTCGGCGATAATCCGCCCCTCGGCATCCGACACCACCAGGCCATCGAACCAGGCCAGCAGCGCATCGTTGCGGTGGAGCTCGGCGCGTATCGCCTCGGGAGTCCGCGCCTCACCCTCCAGCAAAGGCGCCAAGCGCTCCAGGGCCGAGAGGCGCTTGTCGATCTCGGCGGAGAGGTCGTCGGCGATCAGCCGCGCCTCATAGCGCAGATGGGTACCGTTGAGCCCCTGGACCAGGTCGCGCCCCAGCTGCCAGCCGAAGGTCAGCACGCCCAGCAGCACCACCAGCCAAGTAGCCGTCAGCCCCAGCAGCAGACGCCCCTTCAGAGACCCCAGACCGAGGCAGCTCCCCCAACGCCATTTCAATCGCATCCCGTTTCCTTATGCCAGGCCCCGTTGCTATATCGCCCGCCGGCGGCCTCTCCTTTAGCACGAATCGCTTCCCAGCCTACACCCTAAGCCACCGATGCCTCACCTAGCCCTTCACCCGCCCATGCGCGGAGCCAGGACGTCGATGCGCCCGGAGGGCCATAAAATTGCGCTACATATTTTCATACACAACCTTTGTCTAGGTATCACATCATTGTCATCAACGTCGCACCGAGATACCGTTCTCAGCGATCACTCCGGATGAAGAGCGAATATTCGACGAAATATCGGGGTGTTTTCATAGAAAAATAAAATCTGCCCGAAGGCAGTCACGACACGCAAGCAAACAAGGAACAAGACGTGACGACTCACAATAAGATCAAGCAAGCCGGACTCTTCTCGACCGCCACCCTGGCCCTGGCGATCGCCGGCGCCTCCCAGGCCTACGAGCTTCAGGTCGGCGAGACCACCGCCAATATCTACGGCTACGCCAAGCTGGATATCATTCATGACCTAGATGCCGACCTCGGCAACAGCGCCAACCGCACCCTGATCCGCCTGGATGACCAGGCCGGCG
>NZ_BJUK01000083.1 GCF_007989625.1 Bisbaumannia pacifica | reverse complement strand
TGCCCGTCCCCGCGCCAAGGAAGACGCGCAGGATGCCGGCAGCCAACTGGCCGGTACCGCCAAGGTCTAGGCCCTCAGCCTCTCGCGCCGGCGGCTCGCCGGCGCCCCCGAATCCCATTTTGTCCGTCCCGCCATGGCGCTCCTCGCCATGGGTTGGGGAAGCCTTGGCTTCCGCCGGGACGCGGCGAGTTCAACAGCGTCTCTGCCGAGACATCAGGAGTCCGATCATGACCCACAAGCTTGATCAACTCGAGAAGCGCGTTCGCGGCGCCGTCATCGATGACGCCGAGGCCGGCATCTTCCGCTGCCACCGCAGCATGTTCACCGACCCCGACTTCTTCGACCTGGAGATGAAGCATGTCTTCGAGGGCAACTGGCTGTTCCTGGCCCATGAGAGCCAGATCAGTGAGCCCGGCGACTACTTCACCCTGACCATGGGTCGCCAGCCGGTGGTGATCACCCGCGACAAAGAGGGCGAGCTGCACGGCCTGATCAACGCCTGCGCCCACCGCGGTACCACCCTGTGCCGGCGCAAGCGCGGCAACAAGGGCACCTTCACCTGCCCCTTCCATGGCTGGACCTTCAAGAACGACGGCAAGCTGCTCAAGGCCAAGAACGAGAAGACCGGCGCCTACCCGGAGGGGTTCAAGCAGGACGGCTCCCACGACCTCACCCGGCTGCCGCGCTTCGAGAGCTACAAGGGCTTCCTGTTCGGCAGCCTGAGCGAGGATGTCCTGCCCCTGGAGGAGTACCTCGGCGAGACCAAGAAGGTCATCGACAATATCGTCGATCAGGCGCCGGAGGGGCTGGAAGTGCTGCGCGGCACCTCCTCCTACACCTATCACGGCAACTGGAAACTGCAGGCCGAGAACGGCGCCGATGGCTATCACGTCGGCACCGTGCACTGGAACTACGCCTCCACCATGGATCGCCGCAACTATGACGCCGGCGGTACCCAGGCGGTGGACGCCAACGGCTGGTCGAAGAGCCAGGGCGGCTTCTACTGCTACGAGAACGGCCATATCATGCTCTGGACGCGGCTGCTCAACCCCGAGGTGCGCCCGGTCTACACCCGCAAGGAGGCGATCGAGCGCGAACTCGGCGAGGCCCGGGCCGACTCCATCGTCAACCAGACCCGTAACCTCTGCCTCTACCCCAACGTCTACCTGATGGATCAGTTCTCCACCCAGATCCGCGTGCTGCGTCCGCTCTCCGTGGACAAGACCGAGGTGACCATCTACTGCTTCGCACCCAAGGGCGAGTCCGCCGAGAGTCGTCGCGTGCGCATCCGCCAGTACGAGGACTTCTTCAACGTCAGCGGCATGGGTACGCCGGACGACCTGGAAGAGTTCCGTGGCTGCCAGACCGGCTACGCCGGCTCGCTGGCTGAGTGGAATGACCTGTCGCGGGGCGCCAAGCAGTGGATCGAGGGCGCCGACGACAACGCCCGGGCGATCGATATGAAACCCCTGCTGAGCGGGGCCTCCCCGGAGGACGAGGGGATCTACGTGCTGCACCACAAGCACTGGGTCGAGCAGATGCTGCGCGCCATCGACAAGGAGCGCGGCCAGTTTATCGCCACCGAATCCGCGGCAGAGGGGGAGCACGCATGAGCATCTCTTATCAGGAACTTCAGGCCTTTCTCTACCGCGAGGCGCGGCTGCTCGACGACCGCCAATGGGACGAGTGGCTGGCGTGCTACCGCCAGGATGCGGTGTTCTGGATGCCGGCCTGGGACGACGACGATCGGCTGACCGAGGACCCCGATGCCGAGATCTCGCTGATCTACTACCCCAACCGCGAGGGCCTCGAGGACCGGGTCTACCGGATCAAGACCGAGCGCTCGGGGGCCAGCACGCCGGAGCCGCGCACCACCCATCTGATCAACAACCTGGAAGTGCTCGGTCAGGACGGCGATGAGGTGACGCTGCGTTTCAACTGGCAGACCCTGAGCCATCGCTACAAGGAGACCCAGACCTTCTTCGGCACCTCCTTCTACACCCTGGACGTGTCGGGCGAGCGACCGCTGATCACCCGCAAGGTGATCCAGTTGAATAACGATTACATCCATCAGGTCATCGACGTTTACCACGTCTGATGCGCTGAGGGAGGAGAACCACCATGAGCTACACCATTGCCCTTAACTTCGAGGATGGCGTCACCCGCTTCATCGGCTGCAAGGCGGGCGAGACCGTCCTCGACGCCGCCTACCGGCAGAAGGTCAACCTGCCCATGGACTGCTCCGATGGGGTCTGTGGCACCTGCAAGGGCCACTGCGAGCAGGGCGCCTTCGACATGGGCGACGAGTACCTGGAAGAGGCGCTCTCCGACGAGGAGGCCGCGGGCGGCATGGTGCTGACCTGCCAGATGGTGCCGTCGTCCGACTGCGTCGTGCAGGTCCCGGTGGCCTCCTCCCTGTGCAAGACCGCGGTGGGGGAGGTGCAGGGCAGCATCGCCGCGGTGGAGCGCCTCTCCGAGGACAGCATCGAGCTGGCCATCGACCTGGACGCGGGCAGCGAACTGGCCTTCCTGCCCGGCCAGTACGTGAATATCACGGTGCCGGGGGCCGGGGCCCATCGCTCCTACTCCTTCAGCTCACTGCCCGGCGAGACGCGCGCCAGCTTCCTGATCCGCCATATCCCGGGCGGGGTGATGAGCCGCTACCTCACCGAGCGGGCCGCGGTGGGCGAGCGCCTGACCCTGGCCGGCCCGCTGGGCAGCTTCTACCTGCGCGAGGTCACTCGCCCGGTGCTGATGCTGGCCGGCGGCACCGGCCTGGCCCCCTTCCTGGCCATGCTCGAGCAGTTGGCTCGGCAGCGCCAGGAAGGCAAGGGTAGCGATCAGCCGATCCATCTGATCTACGGGGTCAACCAGGACGATCACCTGGTCAAGGTGGACGCCCTGGAGGCCTTCACCGAGCAATTGCCGGGCTTCACCTACGCCACCGTGGTGGTGGACGAGGCCAGCGACCACCCGCGCAAGGGCTACGTCACCCACCATATGGACGCCGGCGTCATGCATGACGGCGACGTGGACGTCTACCTCTGTGGGCCGCCGCCCATGGTCGACGCCGTGCTCAAGCACTTCGACGCCGAGGGCATCGTGCCGCAGAGCTTCCATTACGAGAAGTTCACGCCCAATGCGGCGGGGGAGGCCGCATGAGCCGTACTCGATTCGAAGGCAAGGTGATGGTGATCACCGGGGCCGCCCAGGGCATCGGCCGGCGGGTCGCCGAGCGGGCCGGCGCCGAGGGCGCCCGCCTGGCCCTGGTGGATCGCGCCGAGCTGATCCACGAGGTGGTGGCCGAGTTGACCGAGCAGGGCATCGAGGCCATCGCCCTGCAGGCCGACCTGGAGACCTGGGAAGGCGCCGCCGAGGTAATGGCGAAGAGCGTCGAGCGCTTCGGACGCCTCGATATCCTGATCAATAACGTGGGCGGGGCGATCAACTTCAAGCCGTTCACCGAGTTCAGCGACCGCGAGATCGCCGCCGAGATCACCCGCTCGCTGATGCCCACCCTGTGGTGCTGTCGGGCGGTGCTGCCCAGCATGGTGGCGCAGGGCGGTGGCGTCATCGTCAACGTCTCCTCGGCGGCCACCCGCGGCATCCATCGGATTCCCTACTCGGCGGCCAAGGGCGGCGTCAACGCCCTGACCGCCTCGCTGGCCTTCGAGGTCGCCGAGCACGGCATCCGCGTGGTGGCCACCGCCCCCGGCGGCACCGAGGCACCGCCGCGGCGCATCTCCCGGGGCACCCCCGAGCCGCGCAACGCCACCGAGCAGGCCTGGTTCCAGGCGCATATCGACCAGACCAAGCAGAGCTGCCTGATGCACCGCTACGGCACCCTGGACGAGATGGTCGCGCCGATCCTCTTCCTCGCCTCGGACGAGGCCAGCTATGTCACCGGCAGCGTGCTGCCGGTGGCCGGCGGTGACCTCGGCTAGCCGATGGCCGGATCGGATGATCGGATCGGACGACAGGGCCCGGCGAACGGGCCCGGCAGGATTCCAACGACAATAATTCCCCTGGAGCACACCATGAAACATCTCGAGAAGGGCGTAGGCCTCAGGTCCGCGCCCAGGGACTTCCTCCGCGACCTCAACGTCGACAACCTCAGTGCCGGCGTGGTCGCCGGCATCTTCGGCCTCAGCGCCGGGATCATCCATATCAGTGCCGGCACCGCCGCCGGCCTCGACTCCCACTTCATCATGATCTGGGTGATCAGCTACCTGATGATCAACGGCCTCTTCGGCCTGGTGATGCCGGCCTACTACCGGCTGCCCATGCCCATGGCCAACTCCATCCCCGGGGCCCTGCTGTTCGCCGCCATCATCCCCGTGGTGGGCCTGGAGGCCGCCCTGGGGGCGACCCTGATCGCCGGGGCCATCTCCCTGGTCGCCGGCCTGGCCGGGGTCATGGGCATCGTCATGAAGCTGATTCCCATGCCCATCGTCATGGGCATGGTGGCCGGGGTGCTGCTCAAGTTCGGCCTCAATATGGTGGCGCCGCTGGAGAACGCCATGCTGCCGGCGGCGATCATGATCCTGGCCTTCTTCTTCTCGGCCCGCCTGCTGCGCCGGGTGCCGCCGCTGATCGTCGCCATGCTGGCCGGTATCGCCTACATGGCCTATAGCGGCGTCGACTTCTCCGCGGTGACCTTCTCGGTGACCTTCCCCGAGTTCATCGTGCCGGAGTTCACCCTGAACGCCTTCCTCGCCTATGGCCTGCCGCTGGCGCTGATCCTGGTGGGCATGGAGACCCCCGCCGGGGTGGGGCTGATCAAGGGCATGGGCTACAAGGACGTGCCGGCCAACGCCATCACCGCGGTGGGCGGCGTGGGCACCATGCTCTCGGCCTTCTTCAACCTGCACAGCACCTGCATCGCCGCGCCGATGACCGGCATCTGCTCCTCGCCGGAGGCCGGTGAGCGCGACAAACGCTGGGTGGCGGCGGTGGTGACCGGGGCCATCTTCGTGATCGCCGCGCCCTTCTACGGCTTCGTGGTCAGCCTGATCGAGGCGATGCCGGGCTATTTCATCGCCATCATCGCCGGCCTGGCGCTGCTGCGGGTGATCACCTCGGCGATGCACATGGCCTTCTCCGGCAAGCACGAGATGGGCGGCCTCTTCGCCTTCCTGATCGCCGCCTCCGGCCTGCAGATCCTCGGCATCGGCGCCTCCTTCTGGGCCCTGGTGCTGGGCGTGCTGATCTCGATGCTCTTCGAGACCAAGGACTTCGAGTTCCTGCTGACGCGACGCGAGCGGCCCGGCAAGCCCGCTTCCTGATAGTCTCGTCATTCCCCTTGGCTCGGGCCCTGTCGGCTCGGGCTTTTTCCTTTGTCGTCCAGAGGGACTTTGACCATGTCGCGACTCGAGGATGTCTCGCTGCCCGCCATCACCGCCGGCTTCGTGGCGGTGCTGATCTCCTACTCGGGGCCCCTGGCGATCTTCTTCCAGGCGGCTCAGGGCGCCGGGATCTCCGAGGCCATGATGACCTCCTGGGTATGGGCCATCTCGCTGGGCGCCGCCGTCTCGGGGATCGTGCTCAGCCTGTGGCTCAGGGTGCCGGTGATCACCGCCTGGTCGGCACCGGGCACGGCCTTGTTGGTGACCCTGTTTCCGGGCTTGTCTCTGAACGAGGCGGTGGGGGCCTATCTGACGGCGGCGCTGCTGCTGATCGTGATCGGCGTCAGCGGCTCCTTCGACCGCATCGTCAGGGCGATCCCGCCGGGCATCGCCGGCGCCATGATGGCCGGTATCCTCTTCCAGTTCGGGGTCGGCGTCTTCCTCTCCCTGGAGGCGGCGCCGGGGCTGGCCATCGGCATGCTGATCACCTACCTGGTGGCGCGGCGCCTGACGCCCCGCTATGGGCTGATCATCCTGCTGCTGGTGGGCATCGCGCTGGCGGTGGGGCTGGAGGGCGCCAGCCTGCAGGGCATCTCCCTGCAACTGGCCGAGCCGCAGTTCATCCGCCCGGAGTGGAGCTGGCACGCTACCCTGAGCCTGGCCCTGCCGCTGGTGCTGGTCAGCCTCACCGGCCAGTTCCTGCCCGGCATGGCGATCCTGCGCGGCGCCGGCTATGACGCCTCGGCCCGGCCGATCCTCGCGGTGACCGGCCTGACGTCGCTGGCCACGGCGCCCTTCGGCGGCATTACCACCGTGGTGGCGGCGATCACCGCCGCCCTGTGCACCGGCAAGGAGGCGCATCCCGACCCCGCCAAGCGCTATGTGGCCGGGGTCGCCAACGGCGGCTTCTACCTGCTGGGCGGCCTCTTCGCCGGCACCATCGTGGCGCTCTTCACCTCGCTGCCCGGGGAGTTCGTGGCGGTGCTGGCGGGGCTGGCGCTGATCGGTGCCATCACCAGCAACCTCAGCGCCTTCGCGGCCCAGAAGGATCACCTGGAGGCCTCGGTGATCACCTTTATCGCCACCGCCTCGGGAGTCGACTTCCTGGGCCTGGGCTCGGCCTTCTGGGGCGTGGTAGCCGGTGGCCTGGCCTACTGGCTGCTGTATGGTCGCTTCGGGGTCTCGAGGGGGCGGCGGATCAGGGAGTCCTGAGCCGCTTCTTTCGTCGTAGTCAGTGGCGTGACGAGGAGAGGGTCCTGTGGGGGCGTCGGCCCGGCAGGGCCCTTTTTATCGGCGGTGAGGCGGGCGTCTCTACGCTGAGCATGACAAGGTAAACAGGAATTTTGTTAGATAAAAAGACTGAGTTGTAGCTTTTGTCATGGTGCTATTTATTGGTTTTCTTGCGGTTTTCCTGGTGATTATTTCGTCATTGGTGGGTGGTTTGATCATACCTCTAGGGGTATGGCTGTGCGACCAAAGGGTATTGGCTGGGGGCGGGGGAGTATTTCAGAATGATTGAAAAGTGTAGTTTTCCGGCGCCTCACCGGGCTCGGTAAGCGCGGTACCCCGAACAAGCGGCACAATGACAAAGAGAGAGGCCAGACCATGACCGTAAAGAT
>NZ_BJUK01000082.1 GCF_007989625.1 Bisbaumannia pacifica | reverse complement strand
AAGGCCTGCTCCCAGTGCCCCTCCGTGACTCTGGTTTTGCTAGTTTGACCAGAGATTCAAAGAGGTTGAGGACCAATGGATAGCGTTCATGAAAACGAGTGGCTGATGCGCTGGCGGGAAGGTCGGATCGGCTTTCACCGCGAGGCGGCGCATCCGGCGCTGGTGCGCTACTGGCCGAGGCTCGGCGTGCCCGGCGATACCAAGGTGCTGGTGCCGCTGTGCGGCAAGAGCCTGGATATGCGCTGGCTGGCCGAGCGGGGGCATCCGGTGCTGGGGATCGAGCTGGCCAGCCAGGCGATCGCCCAGTTCGTGGCCGAGGGCGAGGCGCCGGCGTCCCGCTATCGCCAGGGCGATTTCGAGGTGACCCGGCAGGGCAGCGTGGAGCTGTGGTGTGGTGACTTCTTCCACTTTCATCTGCCCCAGGCCGCCGAGGTGGGGGCCTTCTATGACCGCGCCGCCCTGATCGCCCTGCCCGAGGCGACCCGCCAGCGCTACGCCTTCCACCTCGCCCAGCTGATGGCCCCGGGCAGCCGCGGTCTGCTGGTCAGCCTGACCCGGCCGGATAACGCCGGGCCGCCTTTCAGCGTCGAGGCAGCCGAGGTGGAGCGGTTGTTCGGCGCCAACTTCGAGCTGGTGCACCTGGACGACGCCGAGCCGGAGCCCAATGGCTTCCGGGAGAGTGTCTGGTCGTTGAAGCGTCGGGGGCCTTATTGAGTCCAGGTCTTGTATAGCTTTTCCCGGCCATGGCTTTCACTGTACAAGTTTTTGCGATATTTTGTACAACAATGGTCAACCCGGGAGGCAATACCATGTTCGGACTCTTCAAGCGCGACCCGTCCAAGCGGCTGTTCAAGGCGTATGAGCGCAAGTTGACCGAGGCCATGGAGGCCTCGCGCAACGGCGACATGCGCGCCAATGCGCGTCTTACCGAGGAGGCGGAGGCCCTGCGCCAAGAGATCCAGGCCCTCCGCCAAGCGTGACTCGATACGGACCACCAACGCCAAGGGGCGCCTCTATAGGCGCCCCTTGGCGTTGGTGGGTGCGGCGTTGGTAGCGGTGTTAGGGCCGGGGTCAGCGGGCCAGCAGGGCCCCCAGCTCCGGGTCCCGGAAGCTGCGGTTGAGGCCGTCGCTGAGCAGCTCGTTGACCATCCGGGTATTGGCCTCTTGGCTGGGGCGCAGCGCGTAGCTCTGGCTGCGTCGCGAGGTGTAGGTACCGGTGTAGGTGGTGCCGGCGTTGACCGCCTCGGCCTGGAAGACCGCCTCCAGCACCGCCTCGCCGAGTACCGGCACGCCGTCCCCGCGGGCATAGTCCAGGCGCCTCAGGGTCAGGGTCAGGCGCGGGGTGGTGTCGACCTCCCGGGTGGGGCGAAAGCCCATGCGGCGCACCGCCTCCTCGGCCTGGGCCTGTAGCTTGGGCACCAGCTCATGGGCCTGCACGGTAATGGTGGCGGTGGACATCTCGGCGCCGCTGCGAGTGCCCAGGACGTCGCTGTCGCGACCATCCACCACATGCACCGCCACCGCCTGGCCCTGGCCGCTGCGCGGCAGCTCGGCGCTGAGGCGGGGATCCACCTGCAGGTAGTGGGGGCTACTGCAGCCCGCCAGCAGCAGGGCGAGGAGCACGAGAGCCAGGGCCTGGCGTCGGAGCATGGGGTTAGGCTTAAAACTGGGCATGGGGCAGGGCATAGGACGGGTCTCCAATAATAACGCCTCGGCGGGATGCCGAGGCGAGTATAGGGGCAGAAGCCTTACGCTGAATAGCTTCCACGGTGGTGACCTGAAGCAAGCCCCGAGCCTTTCCAGGCCGGGCGATATCGACTCAGGCCAGGCTGGGCTGGGTCGCCGGCCGGCCCTCGGCGGCGAAGCGGTGCCAGCGCTGGGGCAGGGCATAGAGGCGCTGGCCGCGCCTGACGTCGAGGCGCTCGAAATCGCCATGGCCGATGGTGGCCAGCCACGGCTCGGCGAGCCAGTCGGCGGCCAGCTCGACGCGCACCTCGGCGCCCACCGGCACCACGGCGGTGACCGTCATCGGCAGGTGCGCCGCGGCACTGGGGGCGGCCTCCAGGCTCAGCTCGTGGGGGCGCAGCAGCAGCTCCTGGGGCCCTTCGGGCAAGTCGACCGCCAGGCGGGCCTCGCCACAGGTCAGCGCGCCGTCGCGCACCTCGCCCTCCAGGCGATTGACGTCGCCCAGGAACTCGAAGACGAAGCGGTTGGCCGGGGCCCGGTAGAGGGCCGCGGGCGCATCGATCTGCTCGATGCGGCCATCGCTCATCACCACCACCCGGTCGGAGAGCTCCAGGGCCTCTTCCTGGTCGTGGGTCACGAAGACGCTGGTGAAGTTCAGCTCGTCGTGCAGGTGACGCAGCCAGCGGCGCAGGTCCTGACGCACCTTGGCGTCCAGGGCGCCGAAGGGCTCGTCGAGCAGCAGCACCTCGGGGCGCAGGGCCAGGGCCCGGGCCAGGGAGACCCGCTGCTGCTGGCCGCCGGAGAGCTCCGCCGGGTAGCGCTGGGCGAAGCGCTCCAGTTGCACCATCTCCAGCAACTGATGCACCCGGGCGCGGATCTCGCCGCTGGAGGGGCGTTGGCCGCGTGGCTGGACGGTGAGGCCGAAGGCCACGTTGTCGAACACCGTCATATGCTTGAACAGCGCATAGTGCTGGAAGACGAAGCCGATGCGCCGGTCCCGCACATGCACCTCGGTGACGTCGCGGCTGCCGAAGTGGATGGTCCCGGCCGGGTCGCGGTCGGCCTGCTCGAGGCCGGCGATGATCCGCAGCAGGGTGGTCTTGCCGGAGCCGGAGGGGCCCAGCAGGCCCACCAGCTCGCCGCTGGCGATCTCCAGGTCGATGGGCTCCAGGGCCCGGGGCGTGCCCGGACGGCCGTAGGTCTTGGCGATTTGGCTCAGGCGAATGCCCATGATCAAGCCTCCCGGCGCGCGGCGCGCCATTCCAGGCCGGCCTTGGCGGCCAGCGTGAACAGGGCGATCAGGGCCAGTAGCGCAGCACTGGCGAAGGCGCCCACGGTGTTATAGTCCTGGTAGAGCTGCTCCAGGTGCAGCGGCAGGGTGTTGGTCTGGCCGCGGATGGCCCCGGAGACCACCGAGACGGCGCCGAACTCGCCCACCGCCCGGGCATTGGTGAGGATCACCCCGTAGAGCAGCGCCCAGCGGATATTGGGCAGCGTCACCCGGCGGAAGATGGTCCCGCCGGAGGCGCCCAGGGTCACCGCCGCCTCCTCTTCCCGGGAGCCCTGGGCCTGCATCAGCGGGATCAGCTCCCGGGCCACGAAGGGGCAGGTGACGAAGATGGTCACCATCAGGATGCCCGGCCAGGCGAACATCAGCTGGATATCCTGGGCGTCGAGCCAGCCGCCGATCCAGCCGTTGCGGCCGTAGAGCAGCAGATAGATCAGTCCCGCCACCACCGGCGAGACGGCGAAGGGGATATCGATCAGGGTCTGCAGCAGGCGCCGCCCCGGAAAGCTGAAGCGGGTCACCAGCCAGGCCAGGGCCACCCCGAATACCAGGCAGACGGGAATCGTCAGCACGGTGATAAAGAGCGTCAGGCCGATGGCGGCCAGGGTGTAGTGGTCGCTGACATTGGCCCAGAAGACGCCCACGCCCTGGGCGAAGGCCTGGGCGAAGATCGCCACCAGGGGCAGCAGCAAGAAGAGCGCCGAGAGGGCCACGGCGGCGCCAATCAGGCCCCGGCGCACCGCCGGGGCATCACCGATCCGTTGCATCAGCCGCGTCCTCCATGCAGGCGCTTGATAAAGTGCCCCTGCCAGATATTGATCGCCAGCAGCAGCGCCAGCGACACCATCAGCACCACCGAGGCGATGGCCGAGGCGCCCACGTAGTCGTACTCCTGGAGCTTGACGAAGATCATCAGGGCGGTGATCTCGGTCTCATAGGGCATATTGCCGGCGATAAAGATGATTGCGCCGAACTCGCCCAGCGAGCGCACGAAGGCCAGTCCCGTGCCGGTGACCAGCGCCGGCCACAGGTGCGGCAGGATCACCCGGCGGAAGGCGGTGGCGTCACTGGCGCCCAGGGTCAGGGCCGCCTCGTCCACCTCCTGGGGCAGGTCCTCCAGCACCGGCTGCACGGTGCGCACCACGAAGGGGATGCTGGTAAAGGCCATGGCCAGGGCGATGCCCACCCAGGTGTAGGCCACTTGCAGCCCCAGCGGCTCGAGGAGCCGTCCCATCCAGCCGCTGCCGGCGTAGAGGGTGGCCAGGGTGATGCCGGCCACCGCCGTAGGCAGGGCGAAGGGCAGGTCCATCAGGGCGTCGAGCAGGCGCTTGCCGGGAAACTCGTAGCGCACCAGCACCCAGGCCAGCAGCAGGCCGAAGGCGGCGTTGACCAGCGCCGCCAGGGCGGCGGCGCCGATGGTCACGGTGTAGCTGGCCACCACCCGGCCATCGCTGATGATGGCCCAGTACTCGGCCAGGCTGATGCCGGAGAGCTGCCCCACCAGGCTGGTCATGGGCAGCAACAGCACCAGCGAGACGAACATCAGGCTGATGCCCAGCGACAGGCCGAAGCCGGGCAGCACCCGGCGACGGCCCGTGAGGCGGGGAAGGGCGAGGCTCATGATGGCTTAGCGACGCTGCAGTTGATCGAGCAGGGCGCCGCCGGCGAAGTGGTCCTCCATGGCCTGCTCCCAGCCGCCGAAGACCTCCTCGACGCGCAGCAGCTCGGTGGCGGGGAACTGTTCGGCGAACTCTTCCACCACCGCCTCGTGGTGGACCCGGTAGTTGAAGCCGGCCAGGGTGCGCTGGCCTGCCTCGCTATAGAGGTAGTCCAGGTAGCCCCGGGCCAGGTCCTCGGTGCCGTTGCGCTCGGCGTTGTCTTCCACCACGGCCACCGGGAATTCGGCGAGGATGCTCACCGGCGGCACGATTACCTCGTAGTCGTCGCTGCCGTACTCGCCGCGGATGTTGTTGACCTCGGACTCGAAGCTGATTAGCACGTCACCCAGGCCGCGCTCGATAAAGCTGGTGGTGGCGCCGCGGCCGCCGGTGTCGAAGACCGCTACGTTGCGCAGGAAGGTGCGCATAAAGTCATGAATCTGCTCTTCGTCGCCGTCGAAGGCCTGCTCGGCGAAGCCCCAGGCGGCCAGGTAGGTATAGCGGCCGTTGCCGGAGGTCTTGGGGTTGGGGAAGACGATGCTCACGTCCTCCCGCGCCAGGTCGTCCCAGCTCTCGATGCCCTTGGGGTTGCCGGCGCGCACCAGGAAGGCGGTGGTGGAATAGTAGGGGGAGGCGTTGTTGGGCAATTGGCTCTGCCACTCTTCCGCCACCAGGCCGGCGTCGGCCAGCACCTGGACGTCGGTGACCTGGTTGTAGGTCACCACGTCGGCACGCAGGCCCTGCATAATGGCCCGGGCCTGGGCGGAGGAGCCGCCGTGGGACTGCTGCACGCCGACGCTCTCGCCGTGTTCGGCCTCCCAGTGGGCGATAAAGTCCGGGTTGATGGCGGAGAATAGCTCCCGGGCGATGTCGTAGGAGGAGTTGAGCAGCTCGCGCTCCTGGGCCAGGGCCGGGGTGGCGACGACGACGCTACTGCCGAGGGCGGCGGCCAGGATGCCGCGACGAATCCAGGAAGGCTTGAACATGGTCATGGGCTCCGCACGAAATTTAGGATGTTGGATAGCAGGCTAAACTAGCCCATAAGTAATGACAATCCTGTTTTATATATATTTTGGGAATAATGGCCAATAGCCATTCTCGATGACGGCCCCGCCGTTATCAGCATCTGTTTTTTTGATGCAAAAGCTAGAATAACTATATTTTATCTAATCATGGGGCGCGCCTAAGGTGGGGACATAACGACTTCATCCGGAGGACGCAGCATGACAGTAGAAACGATCGATACCCTGGTGGTGGGCGGCGGTCAGGCCGGCGTGGCCATGAGCGAACACCTGAGCAACCAGGGCGTACCCCACCTGGTACTGGAGCGTCATCGCATCGCCGAGGCCTGGCGCACCCGCCGCTGGGACTCCCTGGTGGCCAATGGCCCGGCCTGGCATGACCGCTTCCCGGGGCTCGAGTTCGATGGCCTGGACCCGGATGCCTTCGCCGACAAGGAACGGGTGGCGGCCTATTTCGAGGCCTATGCCGAGAAGATCCAGGCCCCCATCCGTACCGGGGTCGAGGTCAGGTCGGTGGAGCGCAACGTCGGCCGGCCGGGCTTTACCATCGAGACCTCCGAGGGGGTGATCGAGGCCAATCGGGTGGTGGCCGCCACCGGCCCCTTCCAGACGCCGGTGATTCCGCCCATTGCCCCCGAGGACGCCTCCCTGACCCAGCTTCACTCCGCCGAGTATCGTAACCCCGGGCAGCTGCCGGAAGGGGCGGTGCTGGTGGTGGGGGCCGGCTCCTCCGGGGTGCAGATCGCCGAGGAGCTGCGCCGCTCCGGCCGGCAAGTCTACCTCTCGGTGGGGCCCCACGATCGTCCGCCCCGGGCCTACCGGGGACGCGACTTCTGCTGGTGGCTGGGGGTGCTCGGCGAGTGGGACGCCGAGATGATGAAGCCCGGCACCGAGCACGTCACCATCGCGGTGAGCGGCGCCGGTGGCGGCAAGACCATCGACTTCCGCGAGCTGGCCCATCAGGGCATGACCCTGGTCGGACGCACTCGCGCCTTCGCCGACGGCAAGGTCACCTTCGAGTCCGACCTGGCCGACAACCTGGCCGCCGGCGACGCCAACTACCTGGCGATGCTGGATGCCGCCGACGACTATGCGCGCCGCAATGGCCTCGAGCTGCCGGAGGAGCCCGAGGCGCGGCGCATCCCCGCCGACCCGGCGTGTGTGCGTGAGCCGCTGCTCGAGCTCGACCTGGCCGAGGCCGGGATCTCCACCATCGTCTGGGCCACCGGCTTCACGGTGGACTACCGCTGGCTGAGGGTGGACGCCTTCGACGACAACGGCAAGCCCCAGCACCAGCGCGGCGTCTCCCGTGAGCCCGGTGTCTACTTCGTCGGCCTGCCCTGGTTGTCGCGGCGCGGCTCCAGCTTTATCTGGGGGGTATGGCACGACGCCAAGCATATCGCCGATCACATCGCCACCCAGCGCAAGTACCTGGCCTACCACGCCGAGGCTCAGGACGCGGGGCGCACCGCGCCACGCCGAGCGGCGACCGTCGAGTAAGCCCGTGGCGGGAGGCGAAGACGCCTCCCG
>NZ_BJUK01000081.1 GCF_007989625.1 Bisbaumannia pacifica | reverse complement strand
CCCGCCGATCCGGCCGGATCGGCGGGCGCCGCTCGTCGAGGCGTTGAAAAAACCTAACGGAAGGCGATGCGGGTGCCGTAGGTGAGCATCTCGTCCGGCGTGATCGGCTTGCCCGGTACGCCGATCATCTCGTCGCCGCACTGGTCGGCGCAGGTCAGCACCCCATGGGTCAGGCCCAGGTCGCCGAGCAGGTCGCGGATCTCGCCGGTGCCCATAAAGGTGCGCACCTTGCCGTGCTCGTCTACCAGGTCGGCGACGCCGTGGGCATGGTGGAAATGCACGGTGTAGATGCCATCCAGGGACTCCACCTCGACGATGGGGGAAAAGCCCTGGTGCAGGGCCTGGCCAAGCTGCTTGTAGGTCAGCTTGCGGCAGTCGGTCAAGTCGATGGTGCTCATCTGCTACCTCGTGGGAAAGGTTGGCCTTGTACAATAAGGGTAGAATATCGCATGGCCCTGTCTAGGAGATTTCCGCGCCATTCCGAGGCTTTGTACGACATCCAGACTTTTTGTATCGGTATTGTATAGATCTATCCCGGGTCCAGGGCCAGCAGCAGCCGCGGCTCGCCGGGCGCCGGCTGGGGGCTACGGTGCACCAGGCCGCGGCCCTCGTTGCCGATCCACCCCTCGCCCTTGAGCAGGGCGATATCGCCGCACCCCAGGCGGCGAATCGATTGGGCATCGCGCAGGGGATCGGGCTTGTCGGGGCGCGGCGCCCCCAGGCCGGCTCGCTCGACCGCCGACTCCGGCAGCCACTCGCTGCCGGGCCCGGCATAGGTGCTGACCAGCCGCACCGCCAGGTTATCCACATGGAAGCGCGGGCACATGGCACCCTCCAGGCGCTGCAGGCGCACGCCGATGGTCTCGGTATCGAAGAGGTAGGCCATGGCCTCGCAGATCAGGGCGATGTCCTCCACCAGGGGCCCGGCCCGCTCCGGCCGTGGCAGGTGGCCGAGCAGGTCCTCGGCCAGGGCATCGCCGACGCCGCCCCGCCAGCGCCAGTCCAGGCGTCGCGCTTCCTCGAGCTGGGCCGCCACGCCGGCCGCAAGTGAAGGGTCCAGTCGGCGGCGCATCACCGCCAGGTTGGTGTCGTCTTGGAAGATCTTCGGCAGGATCTCGATGGTGTCGCCGAAGGCGGCCTGGGGCGGCGAGGCGGCGAGCGTGGTGGCCGGCAGGGACATGGGGACCTCGTCTCTCGGGATGAAAAAGCAACTATATAACATTGCTTTCGTGGGGGCTGGCAAGCCCGGCCGCCGCTCGAGGCCTGGGAGGCATCGCCCCGCGGGCGAGAGTCGGGTAGAGTCGGTGTGTTAATTATTCAACAACTGGGGTAAGGAGGAGCGGCGATGTCAGCGTCCTTGAAGGGCATCCTGTGGATGTGTGCCGGGGTCTTCTGTCTCTCGGTGGGGGACGCCATCTCCAAGTGGTTGGGTGAGGTGCACTCGCCGGTGCAGATCATCTTCTTCCGTACCCTGGTGTCGCTGCCGCTGATCGCCCTGATCGCGCGTTTCTACGGTGGCCTGCGCAAGCTGACGACCCGGCGCCCCGGGGTGCACCTGGTGCGTGGCCTCTTCGCCACCGGCACCATGCTCTGCTTCGTCTTCGGCCTGACGCTGCTGCCTCTGGCCGAGACCACCGCCATCGCCTTCGCCGCCCCGCTGTTCGTGACCCTGCTCTCGGTGCCCCTGCTGGGCGAGAAGGTGGGGCGCCTGCCGCTGGTGGCGGCCCTGGTGGGCTTCCTCGGGGTGCTGGTGGTGGTGCGCCCCGGCGGCGCCGGCTTCGAGGTCGGCGGCCTGGTGGTGGTGGGGGCGGCGCTCTGCTATGCGATGCTGATGATCACCGCGCGGCGTTACGGGGTCCGCGAGTACCTCTGGGCCATGGTCTTCTACGTGACCCTGGTGCCCCTGGTGGTCACCGGGGTCCTGTTGCCCTGGGTGTGGCAGGTGCCGGCCCCGCTGCACTGGCTGGGCTTTCTCGGTGCCGGGATCTTCGGGATCGGCGCCATGGCCTGCATCACCCTGGCCTTTCGACATGCGCCGGCGGCCCTGGCGGCGCCCTTCGACTACACCGGCATGCTCTGGGCGGTGCTGCTGGGCTGGTGGATCTGGGGCGAGATTCCCGACGCCTGGGTCTTCGCCGGCTCGGCCCTGATCATCGGCAGTGGCCTGGCGATCGCCTTCCATGAGCGCCGCACCAGCCTCAAGCGCCGGCCGAGCTCCTGACGCGGACCCGCCGCCTTCAGGCCAGCAGGTGAAAGCCGGCGAAGACGACCAGGCTGGCCAGGCTCAGGTCGCCGAGGGCTTCCAGGGTCTCGCCCTCTCGCCAGCGGCAGGGGCCCAGCAGGGTGGCGGCGACGGCCCCCAGGCTGACCAGTCCCAGCGGCATCTCCACCGGCGGCCAGCCGCTGACGAGGCTACCCAGGGCCAGTAACCCCAGGCCGGCGATCACCAGCAGGCCAGTGCGGTACAGGGACGGGAGCGGCAGGGCGGCGGTCAGCGGCATCATGGTCATCTCTCCTAGGCGGTTGGGGCATGATCCCCAGCCTAGGGGCGCTCTCTTAACGGCGGCTTAAGGGCGCGTGACCGTTGCGTTACCGCCGCGGCAGTCGTGCCTCGGCGCGCAGCCCTCCCTCGGGGGCCTCTCTCAGCAGCAGCCGCCCGCCGTGGCGGTCGAGCAGGCGTTCGACGATGGACAGTCCCAGGCCGGCACCGGCGCCGGGGCCGGCGCGATGGAAGCGCTCGAGGACCCGCTCGCGCTCCTCGGCGGGGATGCCGGGGCCCGAATCGTCCACGCGCAGGATCAGCTGCTCGGGCTCGGCGATCAGCTGCACCCTGACGAGGCCGCCCGGCGGCGAATGGCGCAGGGCGTTGCCGACCAGGTTATGCACCAGGGTGGCGAGGGTGCCGGGCTCGGTGGGCAGTCGCCAATCCGCGGTATGGTCGGCGTGCAGGTCCAGCGTCTGCTCGCGCTCGGCGGCCAGCGGCGCGAGCTCGGCCAGTGCCTCGCGTACCTCGAGCAGCAGGTCCTGGGTCGGCCGTACGGGGCTGACCTCATCCGGGTCCAGACGCGCCAGGGTCAGCAGCTGGGAGACCAGCCGGGTGGCGCGGGCCACCCCGCCGCGCAGTTCCTCCAGCGCCTCGCGGCGGTCGCTTGGGCTGGCTGCGGCCAGGGCGTTCTGGGCATGCAGGTCGAGTACCGCCAGGGGCGTGCGCAGCTCGTGGGCGGCGTCGGCGATAAAGCGCTTCTCGCGCACCCGCAGGTTGCGCAGGCGCTCCAGCAGGCGGTTGAGGGCGCCGACGATGGTGTCCAGCTCACGGGGCAGCGGCCGTAGGGTCAACGGCTGCAGGTTGTGCGGGTCGCGCTGGCGGATCGCCGCGGCCAGGCGCGACAGCGGCCGCAACCCCCGGCCGGTGGCCCACCACAGCAATAGCATCAGCAGCGGCAGGCCGAGCAGGTCGGGGAGCAGGGTGCGCAGCGCCACCGCGCGGATCAGCTCGCCGCGCACATCGCTGCGCTCCGCCACCATCACGCGCCGTGACGACTCGGCCATGTCCAGCACATAGACGCGCCACTCGTGACCCGCCACCCGGGCGGTGGTGTACCCCGCTGGCCCCGTGGCGAGGGGCGCCGAGGGCGCGCTGGCGGAGCGCAGGACCAGCCGTTCCGCCTCCCATAGCTGGAAGGCCAGCTTGCTCTCGTACCGGTGCCCGGCCAGGCGCTTGTCCGACTGGTCGGCGCGCAGCAGGGCGTCTTCCAGGCTGGCCAACAGGGCGGCCCGCCGTTCGGGGGGCAGCGGTGCCTGGATCAGCCCCTCCAGCAGGCGAGCACTCTGGGCCAGGTTGGCATCATAGAGCTCCTCGATCTCATGGGCGGCATAGCGGTAGCTGACCAGGCCGATGATCAGCATGCTGACGCCGAAGACCAGCAGCACCAGGCCCAGGGTGCGGCGGCGGATCGAGGTCATGGGGCGCCGTCCCGGGGCGCCGGGTCCAGCACGTAGCCGATGCCGCGTACCGTGCGGATCAGCTCGGGGAACAGCTTGCGGCGCAGGTGATGGATATGCACCTCGATGGCGTTGCTCTCCACGTCCTCCTCCCAGCCGTAGACGCGTCGGGTCAGGGTATCGCGGGTGAAGACCCGCCCGGGATGCCCCATGAGCTCCTGCAACAGGGCGAATTCCCGGCGCGATAGTCGGACCGCCTCGCCATGCCGACTGACGCCGAGGGTGGCGGGATCGAGGCGGATGCCGCGGCACTCCAGGACCGGGCTGGCCTGGCCCTGGCTACGCCGCAGCAGGGCCCGCAGACGGGCCTTGAGCTCGGCCACCTCGAAGGGCTTGATCAGGTAGTCGTCGGCGCCGGCGTCGAGGCTGGCGATACGGTCGTCGACGGCATCCCGGGCGGTGAGTACCAGCACCGGCAGCGGATTGCCGTGCCGGCGGATGGCCTCCAGTACCCGCATGCCGTCCAGTCCCGGCAGCCCCAGGTCGAGGATGACCGCGGCGAAGGGTTCGTCGCCCTGCAGGGCACTCAACGCTTGGGCCCCGTCGGCCAGGTGATCGACGGTATAGTGTTCCGGCTTGAGGGCCAGGCGGATGCCCGAGGCCAAGCTGGGGTCATCCTCGACCAGCAGAATACGCATGGGGTTGTCGATTACCTCCTGTCGGGGCCGCTGGCGCCGGTACGCCGAGGCACTTCGGGCCAGGATACCTCAGGCAGCGGGGCCGGGAGGCGCGGCGGGGAAGTGTCGGTCACCCGGCTTATGGCAACCTTAACGGCGCCTCAGGGCGCCGGGCCGGCGGCGCCCAGGAAGCGCTCCTGCCAGTAGGCGATCTCCAGCGGCACCTGGGTGACCGCGCGACCGCGGCCCGGGGCATGGATCATCTGGCCGCGACCCACATAGATGCCCACATGGGTGGCCTTGCGGCGGTCGCCGAAGAACAGTAGATCGCCGGGGCGCGCCTCGTCGACCGCGGGCAGTCGGCGGTACTGGTCGTCGGCGGTGCGCGGCACCGGGATGCCGGCGGCGCGGTAACTGAGTTGTACCAGGCCGGAGCAGTCCAGCCCCCGGGGCGTATTGCCGCCGAAGCGGTAGGGGGTGCCCAGGGCCTGGCGGGCGCTGGCGAGGATCAGGGCGCGTTCCAGGGAGAGCGCGGGGGCGGCGTCACGCAGGGCCAGGTCGCGGCCTGCACAGCCGCTCAGCAGGGTCAGGCACAGCAGGAGCGTTATCAGGGCGAAGGCGCGTGGCGGGGCGAGGGGCATGGCCTGTCCTTCCTTGGCGGGGTTGAAAATCAGTCTAGCCAAACGCATCTGTTTTAGAATCACCCGATTAAACCACAGGGAGACTCCCATGAGCTTTAGCGGCGAGCAGCATCCCGGCGTCCAGGCGCCGACCCCGGAGACCGACGGCTTCCGGCTCAACCACACCATGCTCCGCGTCAAGGACCCGGAGCGGGCCCTGGCCTTCTACTCCCGGGTCTTCGGCATGCGGGTCCTGCGCCGCCTCGACTTCGAGGAGCTGCGGTTCTCCCTCTACTTCCTGGCGCGCCTCGAGGCGGACGACGCGGTGCCGGAGGACACCGGCGAGCGCACCGTCTGGACCTTCTCCCAGAAGGGCCTGCTGGAGCTGACCCACAATTGGGGCACCGAGGATCAGGCGGACTTCGCCTATCATGACGGCAACGCCGAGCCCCAGGGCTTCGGGCATATCTGCTTCTCGGTGCCGGACCTGGATGCCGCCGAGGCCTGGTTCGACGCCAATGGCGTGGAGTTCGTCAAGCGCTCCGACCAGGGCAAGATGAAGGACGTGGTCTTCGTCAAAGACGTGGACGGCTACTGGATCGAGGTTGTGGAGGCGGCCCGCCTGGCCAAGTTGGGCGCCTGAGCCTCTTCCTGCCGATAACGCAAACAACGGCGCCGCCCACTGGGGCGGCGCCGTCGTGTTGGTGGTTTGTATGGCTGGGCCGTTTAGGCGAAGCGCGGGTGGAGTACCGCCTTGCCGCCGCCGAGGCCGGCCTGTACCAGCAGGGCCAGGGTCCAGAACAGCGGGAACTCCCAGCCGCCACCCGGGTTGGAGAACAACCAGCCGTTGGCCAGATGGGGCACGGTGGCACCGATCAGCAGCGGCACCAGGGCCAGGCTCACCCAGCGGGTGTAGATGCCCAGGATCAGGGCCAGGCCGCCACCCACCTCGGCGAGGATGGTCAGGTAGGCGAAGATGGCCGGCAGTCCCAGGGAGTCGAAGAAGGCCACGGTGCCGGGAATGGTGAAGACGAAGATCTTCAACAGGCCGTGGGCCAGGGTCATGACGCCGAGGGAGAGACGCAACAGGGTGGTGGCATAGGCTTGCATGGCGGTTTCCTCTTGGAAGTTGTCAGGGAATGCCTGCAGTCTACTTGCTTTCTTTTTGTTGATAATCACCAAGAAAGGAATGTTATTGTTTCTTTTTGGTAAATAATCTGGCGGGTCGAGTGCAAAAAAAGGCGCTGCCGAAGCAGCGCCCAATCCAGCCAAACGCGTTGCCGATCAGTGGCTATGGCCATGATCCTCATGATGGTCATGGTCATGGTCATGGTCATGGTCATGGTCATGGTCATGGTCATGGTCTTCATGGCCGTGATCGTTATGCCCCGGCTCGGCCAGGGCGGCATGCAGGGTCGCGGCGTTATGGCGCATCATGCCCAGGTAGGTGCTGGCCTCGCCCTCCGCGGTGAGGGCATCGGCATAGAGGGTGCCGGCGATGGGCAGGCCGGTCTCTTCGGCGAGCTGGTTGATCACCGCCGGACTGGTCATGTTCTCGTGGAAGAGGGCGCGCACGTCCTGCTCGCGGATCACATCGATCAACCGGGCCATGTCGGCGGCGGAGGGTTCGGCCTCGGTGGAGAGGCCCACCGGCGACAGGAAGCGCAGCCCGTAGGCGTTGGCGAAGTAGCCGAAGGAGTCGTGGCCGGTGATCACGCTGCTGGCGGCGGGGATCTCGCCCAGCAGCTCGCGGATCTCGGCGTCGGTGGCCTCGATCTCGTTGATATAGCGCTCGGCATTGGCGCGGTAGGCCGACTCGTTGGCCGGGTCGCTCTCGATCAGGCCGTCGAGGATATTGCCCACATAGCCCCTGGCCCTGGCCAGGTCCTGCCAGGCATGGGGGTCATCGTCGCCATGGGCATGAGCGTCGTGGCCGTCATTGGCATGAGCATCGTGACCGTGGTCGTTATGGTCGTCGTGGCCATGGTCATCGTGACCGTGGTCGTTATGGTCGTCGTGGCCATGAT
>NZ_BJUK01000080.1 GCF_007989625.1 Bisbaumannia pacifica | reverse complement strand
AGATGGCGGGCCCGAGTCGTTGTCGTGTGCTAAGCGGTGGATTACCGCGGGCTATGCCGGGATAACCCCAACTGCGCCAGGGTCATCTCGTCCAGATCGGCCACCGCTTCCACCCGCGCCAGCTCGGCATGGTAGTCCGGGCTCAGGAAGGGCTCGCCGGCCAGCAGGTGCTCCAGGTACTCGCGCGCCGGTCGTAGGCGCTCGGCGGTGGTCCCCGGAGCCGCCAGATAGACCCAGGCGTCACGGAGCCCCTCCGCGGTGTGGATCGGCAGGCGCCGCCGCAGATACTCGTGGGGATGTCCCTCGAAGGGATCCATGGCCTCGATCTGGGCCGGCGACATCAGCTCGAACAGCGCCCCCTCCACGCGGCTTCCCGGTGTCACCACCACATTGGCATGGGCGATGCCCGGCACGCGGGACGCCTTGTCGAAGGTCAGCCGGTAGTCCCGCAATACTCCGGCCAGGGCGCGCCGCGTCGCCCCGATCCGCGCCGCCACCCGGGCGACGTTCATATTGCTGCCGTAGGCAAAGTAGTAAGGCATTCAGTCGGCCTCGTTGATCACCCGGTCCACCTCTTCGATAGCCTTGACCACCAGCAGCAGGTTGCTGGCCCTGACGCCGGACTGCTTGAGATAGACCTCGGCGGCGGGGGCCACCTCACAGTTGGGCGGCAAGGACCCTTCGGCCTCGACCACCGCGGAGAGCCGAGCGATAAACACATAACGCAGCCACTGGGGCAGCTCCATGGTATCGACGCAGAACGGCTGCCGGCTGTCGAAGGCCGAGGCGGGGGGGCGACTCGCCGACCAGAGGTCGGCGGCCTTGAGGGTCGCTTCGAGGCGTTCCAGGGCGTGATCGAGCTCCTGATAAACCGTCATGATGTCTCCGCGCTTGGGCTATTGCCTTATTATCCCAGCCATGACGGCCCCTGGCCATCCCGCGCCCCACCGCGGCAGGCTGGCACGGCCGGCATGGCCATGGGGCTTGGGAGGAAATCAGGGCTGGCGCCTAGGGTACGGCGGCCTGCTGGGCGGCCAGCACCTTGCGCAAAAACTCCCGGGTGCGCGGGTCCCGGGGCTCGCTGAACAGCCGCGCCGGCGGCCCCTGCTCGACGATGCGCCCGCCCTCCATAAAGATCACCCGATCCGCCACGTCGCGGGCGAAGCCCATCTCGTGACTGACCACTAGCATGGTCTGGCGCTCGGCGGCCAGCTGCTTCATCAGTCCCAGCACCTCCTCCACCCACTCCGGGTCCAGCGCCGAGGTAGGCTCATCGAAGAGGATCACCTCGGCCTGGGCGGCCATGGCGCGGCCGATCCCCACCCGCTGCTGCTGCCCCCCGGAGAGGGAGGCAGGGTAGGCATCGGCCTTGTCCGCCAGGCCGATGCGCTCGAGGATCTCCCGGGCCCGGGCATGGGCCTTGGCCTTGGGCCAGCGGTTGACCACGATCAGGCCTTCGGCGATGTTCTCCAGGGCGGTCTTGTTGGCGAACAGCGCATAGTTCTGGAACACGAAGGCGGTGCAGCGGCGCAGGGCCAGGATCTCCCGGCGGCTGACCTTCTGGGTATCGAGGCGCAGCTCGCCGACTTCCAGGTACCCCGCGTCCGGGCGCTCCAGGAAGTTGAGGCAGCGCAGCAGGGTCGATTTGCCGGTGCCCGAGGGCCCGATCACCACGATGATCTCGCCCTGCTGGATCTCCAGGTCGATGGCGTCCAGCACCAGGCTGTCGCCGAAGCGCTTGGTGAGTCCCTGTACTCGAATCATCGCTGATAGGCCTCGTTGAGTCGCGCCTCGAGCCGTCGCTGCAGCCAGGCCAGGAGTTCGACGATGCCCCAGTAGAGCAGCGCCACGGTGATAAAGGCCTCGAAATAGAGAAAACTCCCCGCCGCCTCCTTCTGGGTGGCCCCCATCAGTTCGGTGACCCCCAGGGTAAAGGCCAGGGAGGTGGCCTTGATCATGTCGATGAAGTAGTTCATCAGGGTGGGCACCGCCACCCGGGTCGCCTGGGGCAGCACGATACGCCGCATCAGTTGCCCGCGGGTCATGCCGATGGCCAACGCCGCCTCCGTCTGGCTGCGATCGACGCCGACGATGGCGGCGCGGATCGACTCCGCCATATAGGCGGCAAAGTGCAGGGTCAGGCCCATGATGGCGGCGGTGATGCCGTTGATCTGGGTCAGGGCACTGAAGATCTGCGGCAGGCCATAGTAGAAGAGGAACAGCTGCACCAGCAGCGGCGTGCCGCGAAAGAAAGAGATAAACAGCAGGGTCGCGCCGTTCAGCCCAGGGATCCTCAGCACCCGCACCACCGCCAGGGCACAGGCCAGCGCCAGCGCCAATACCATACCGAGTGCCGCCATCTGCAGGGTCAGGGGCAGATAGCGCAGCAGGATCGGCAGCAGCTCGACCATATAGCCGACGTCAAGAATGGCCATGGGGCCCTCCGCTTAGGGACGGGTGATATCGGTACCGAACCAGCGCTCGGAGATCTCCGCCAGCCGCCCCTGCTCGCGCAGCGTCGCCAGGGCGGCGTCGACCCGTTCGCGCCACTCGCGACCAGCCTCGTCATCGCGGAATGGCAGGGCGTTGCGAATCTCGGAGAAGGGCTGGCCGGCCAGCTGCAACGGCAGCGGCGTCTCCTGGATCACCTGGCTGGCACTGACCCGATCCATCACGAAGGCATCCACCCGCCCCAGGGCGGTGTCCTGCTCGATATTGCTCTCGTAGGTGCGGATATCGATCTCATCGGCGAAGGGCAGCTCGCGCAGCAGCTGCTCGTAATTGGAGCCCAGGTTGACCGCCACCTGCTTGCCGCGCAGGTCCTCGACGCCGCTCACCTCGTCGTTGCCACGGCGTGTCACCACCTGGGCCCCGTCATAGACGTAGGGGGCGGTAAACAGGTACTTGGCTTCCCGCTCTTCGGTGATGGTGATCTGGTTGGCGATGGTATCGATCCGCCCCGACTCCAGCATGCCGAACAGGCCGGAGAAGTTGGCGGTCACGAAATTCACCTCGACGTCCAGCACCTCGGCCACGGCCTCCATGACATCCACCTCGAAGCCCTGCAGGACGTCCTGGCGCACGAAGGTGAAGGGAAAATAGCCGCCGGACATGCCGACACGCAGTTCATCGGCGCTGTCCTGGGCCTGGGCCAGGCCACCGACGGCCAGGCCGGCACCGAGCAGGGTAGCGAGAGTCAGCGAACGCAACATGGGAATCTCCTGGCAAGGAAATAATTTTAAGTAATAAAAATTATAATAGCTTATGCCTCTCAGAAAAATGCCCCGCCGACTCATCGCCGCCCTGCCCCACGGGGAAAACCCACAGAAGCCCTGAGTCAGCCTGTGGATAACCCCTGGACAAGGCGCGTATCGCGAGCCGCCACGCCGCTCCCCGCCAAGCGATCAATTCTTGATCATCCACGCGGCGTCGCGCGCCGTGAATTTCCTCGCGCCCCCCGGCTGACAAGGCTCCCCACCCGCGGTACAGTGCGCGACTCAGACGGGGAGGAGCCACCATGACGCCGATTCACAGCCTGCACGATTTCTTCACCCGCAGCGGTGCCGAGGTGCGCCTTTACCATCTGGGGCGCCGGGTGACTCCCCTGACCATGGCGGAACTGGCCCGCTTCGAGGCGTTAGAGGCGCCCTGGGCCGAGCCCTGGCAGGGTCAGGCCAGGCTGGCCTGCGTCTTCACCCTGGGCGATGCCCCGGAGCCATTGATCTGGTTCCTGGCCCTGCCCCTGGACGAACAGGGGCTACTGTCGCCGGCGCCCAGGGACGCCTTTATCCAGCGCCTGCTGGAGACCCTGGGGCGCAATGTGCAGCGACTCGGCGAGGCCCGCGACGAGGCCGATCACCTGATGCGCGACAACCCCCTGGCCTTTACGCCCTCCCTGCCCTTCCAGGCCCTGCTCCATGCCCGCGCCAGCCAGGACCTGGAGCGCCCCGCCAGCCAGCACCTGGAACTGGTGGAGGATTACCTGGCCGGCGAGCAGGCCGGCCACTGGCAGTCCCTGGGACTGCAGGGCCTGGCGGACTTCGCGGTACGCCACGACGATGCCCAGGCCCGGCACCTGGCATCGCGTCTGCCCCGGCTACCGGTGGAGGTCTTGCGTCCCCTGTGCCAGTGTCTAGAACATGTGGCGATCACGGCCGAGCTGGCATTGGCCCTGCGTGAACGCGGTGAACGAGCCGCCGAGGCCGGTGACCTGGAGACCCTGTGTGACTGCCTGCGCGCCCAGAGCCGCGGCCCGGCGGAGCCGGTAGCGGCCTGGTACGACGCCCTGCTGGCGGACCCGCATGCCTGCGGTCCCGACCTGCTGGCGGCCATGGCGGCCCGGGGCTGGGAGGCCCTGGAGGACGGTCAGCGCCTGCCGCGCTACCTGGCCCGACTGGCGGAGTCGCCCCAGGCCGACTTCACCGCCCTGGCGCGGGATCTGGCGTTGATTCCTCGGCTGCGCCTGCCGGTGCTGATGACCCTGCGCCAGGCGCCTCCCGAGTCGCCCATCGCCGCCCGCCTGGGTGGCCTGCGACGCGATCATTGAGCCCGGCAAGGAGACGGCGATGAAAGAGCTACCCTACGCGGTCAAGGCGGTGATCGGCCGCCGCGAGATGGTCACCCTGCCCCAGCTGGGGCTAAGCTTCTGCTGCAAGGTCGATACCGGGGCGCGCACCTCCTCGCTGCATGCCGAGGATATCGAATCCTTCGAGGAGGACGGCCACGTCTGGGTCAGCTTTACCACCCGGGCCGGCGGCCCCACGAGCCCGGCGCACCCGTTCAAGCTGCACCTCCATGATCGCCGCCAGGTGACCAGCTCCAACGGCCAGGCCGAGTGGCGCTATGTGATCCGCACCCCCATGCGCCTGGGCGAGCTGGAATTTCCCGTGCAGCTGACCCTGACCCATCGCGGCAACATGCGCCACCCCATGCTGCTGGGGCGCCGCGCCATGCGTGGCCTGCTGGTCGCCCCCGGCGCCACTTTCCTCCACGGTGAGCCCTGACGGGCACGGAGACTCTCGATGCATATCGCCCTGCTGTCGCGCAATCGCAACCTCTACTCCACCCGTCGCTTGATGGAAGCGGCCGAGCAACGTGGCCACACGGCCCGGGTGGTGGACACCCTGCGTTGCTACATGAACATCGCCTCGCACCGCCCGTCGATTCACTACAAGGGCGAAGAGATCGAGCCCTTCGATGCGGTGATCCCGCGTATCGGCGCCTCGGTGACCTTCTACGGCTGTGCGGTGCTACGCCAGTTCGAGATGATGGGAACCTATGTGCTCAATGACTCGGTGGCCATCACCCGCTCCCGGGATAAGCTGCGCTCCCTGCAGTTGCTCTCCCGCAAGGGGCTGGGCCTACCGATTACCGGCTTCGCGCATTCGCCTGACGATATCCCCGACCTGATCACCATGGTCAAGGGCGCCCCCCTGGTGATCAAGCTGCTGGAGGGGACCCAGGGCATCGGCGTGGTGCTGGCGGAGACCAACCAGGCCGCCGAATCGGTGATCCAGGCCTTTATGGGCATGAAGACCAATATCATGGTCCAGGAGTACATCAAGGAGGCCAAGGGCGCCGATATCCGCTGCCTGGTGATCGGCGACAAGGTGGTGGCCTCCATGAAGCGCCAGGCCGCCGAGGGCGAGTTCCGCTCCAACCTGCATCGCGGCGGGACCGCCAGCGTGATCCGCATCACCCCGGAAGAGCGCTCCACGGCGATTCGTGCCGCCAAGGCCATGGGGCTTCGGGTCGCGGGGGTCGACCTGCTACGCTCCAACCATGGGCCGGTCATCATGGAGGTCAATTCCTCGCCGGGCCTGCAGGGCATCGAGTCGGCCACCGGCAAGGATATCGCCGGGCTGATCATCGAACACCTGGAGAAGCACGCCGCCCCGGCTCGCAAGGCGCCGCCCAAGCCCAAGGGATGAGCGACAGGCGTCAAAAAGTAGCGATTTGTTGCCGTATCTCAAGGCCGCGGGGCGGTGGCCGATACCAAAGGTGCATAAAGCACAAAATATTGTCCCAGGGGGGTAGAAAAACAGTGTTTCCCCCCGCACAATCTGCGTCACCGGAGGAGGTGACTGCTCATGTTTCTCGATAATCGCCAGGTGGCGATGGACAGCGTGCTGGAAGCGCTGGCCGATAGTCTCGACTACTTCCAGGACAATCAGGAGCGCCTGCGCCCGACCCTGCGCGATAAACTCAAGCCCCACTATGAGCAGCGCCACACGGACCTCAAGGAGCTGCGGGAGATGGCCCGCAAGTACCTGCGCATCCTGCCGCGGGACGCCGACGTGGAACGGGACGACTACCTGTGGCTGTGGAGTCGCCTGAAGAGCTTCGTGGGCAACGACTGTCAGGTGCTGATCAACGAGCTGCTGGAGCAGGAGCGGGGCCTGATGCAGTCCCTGGCGACCCTCTACACTCACCCCCTGCCGGACGCCATCGAACCGCTGATCGAGCGCTGCCTCAAGGGCTGCCGCGCGCTGATCCGCGAACTCTACCGGCTGCAGAAACAGCGCCGCTAGGGGCCCATCGAGCCGAAGACGACGCAGGCCCGCCAACCATGGCGGGCCTGCTGTTTAAGCGCCCCTTCGTCGCTCTCCTTATGACTTACTCCCCTTGCCCCTGAGGCGTCACCGGCTCCAGGGGACCCGGCAGGCTAGAGGAGGGGCTCTCTTCCTCGGTCGATTCCACTTCTTCGATCGACGCTTCTCCCTGCGGCGTCACCGGCACAAGGGAACCCGGCAGACTAGAGGAGGGGCTCTCTTCCTCGGTCGATTCCACTTCCTCGATCGACGCTTCTCCCTGCGGTGTCACCGGCAGGGGCTCCAGGGGGCCCAGAAAATGAGGGTCCCGTCCCCACACATAGAGATCCCCCAGGGTGCCCAGGCGAGCCAGCCACTCGCGCAGCCGTAGCCGCCAGAGCCCATCCACCGGGCGGGTCGGTGCCACGCACCCCCACGCCTCAAGCCCCAGGGCATCGGCGATCAACAGGGCCCGGGGCAGGTGCCAGTCCTGGGTGATCAGCACGGCCCGCTCGACGCCGAAGACGTCCCGTGCCCGGGCCAGGGTGTCATAGGTGCTGAAGCCGGCGAAATCCATGGTCATGGCCTCGGCCGGCACCTGGCGGGCATTTAGCGCCTGCCACATGGCCTGGGGTTCGTTGTAGAAGCGAGTCCGGTTATCGCCGGAGATCAGCAGGTGCTCCACCCGCTCCAGGCGCACCATCCGGGCGGCGGCGTTCATGCGCGCCGCGAAATGCGGATTGGGGTGACCGCTGCGGGTCCAGCGGGAGGTGCCGAAGACGATGCCCACCGGGGCGGCCAGGCACCGAGACAGCTCGGGTTCGATCTGTTGCCGCGTCTGCTGCAGCACCCAGGCATTACCCGCCACCAACAGCAAAAGCGCCAGGAGGAGCCCCCCTCCCAGCGCCATCAGACCGATCTTGAGGACGCGTATTGCCCTTCGCCGCATCACCGCTCCTACGCCCTAACCGAAAACTGTCTGCGCTCG
>NZ_BJUK01000079.1 GCF_007989625.1 Bisbaumannia pacifica | reverse complement strand
AGGGCCCCGTAGGGCCCCGCGTTGGTCAGGGGGTGAACTGGCCCAACAGGCACTCGCAGTCGGCCAGGGTCTCGGTGATCTTGCCGGCGAACTCCTCGGCGATCTCCTTCTCGGCGGCTTCCAGGCTCACGGCGCGGAGCCGGAAGCTGGGCCCGCCTTTGGTCAAGCTGGCCACGCGCATGGCGAAGTCGCGCTCGGTCAGGCCGTCATAGGGAGCGAAGCGCCAGGTGATCACCACCGGCAGCCGCTCGGCGTTCTTCACGGTGACCTTGTTCATGACGCCGACCTGGCTGGAGTGCTCCTGCTTCTCGCTGTCGATGCTGGTCAGGTCGTCGATCGACACCTTTCGGAAGGCGTGCAGCACCTTGCGATAGTCCAGGGCCTCGCCCTCGCTGTTAGCGAACTCCATCAGGTGGCCCCAGTCCTCGAGCAGCTCGACTATGCCCTCCTGGTCATAGGTACGGCCATTGGCCTGGTGGAAGGCGCGGAATTCCGGCGTCTTGGGCAGGGTGAGGGTGGCACGGTGGTCGCAGTGCCCGGCCAGCGCGATCTCTCCGATATCGAGGTAGCAGTCGGCGGCCATGCGATCTTGGTCGATGAAGACCGGTACGCTGCTAGTGGTCCGGGCGGCGACATAGGCCAGGAAGGCCTCCAGGCCCTGGGTCTCGAATTGGCCGCGGAAGCGGCGGCGGTGGCCCTGGTATTTCTCCAGGTCGGCGAGCTTGAACTCGCTGCCCAGGATCAGGGCTTGGCCCTCGGCCACCTCGGTGCCGGTCTTGTGGCTGGACTCGATATGCTGCAGGGCGTCCTTGGTCATCATGCGTCAGTTTCCTTCTTCTGGCGGTGGGAGTGGCCGATCATGTCGATCTGGCTCTTGGGCTCCAGGGTCATCTCGCCACCCTGGTTGACGTACATCACCGTTTCCGTGGTGTGGTCCTCGGCCTGGGTGCCGTGTTCATGCGGGATCTTGAAGGCCAGCTTATGGATGATGCCGACCCGGCCGCCGGAGCCGATGTTGCTGATCTCCAGGTCAATGCTGACCTTGGCCTTCTTCTTAGGGTTGTCGGTGGCCGCTGCCGCGGCGTGGCTGAGGATGACGCCCAGGCGCTCAGCCAGGACGCCGCCATCCAGGTCCTCGATGAACCTGGTCACGTCGGTGGGGTGACTCATGGGATTTCCCTCTCGGGTGGTGGGTGAGGGGCCCGCCGGCCCCGGGTGGTGATCAGTCGTGAAGGGCGCCGCTCTCGCAGATCTGAATGGCCAGCTGGCAGGCGGCGACATCGAACATGCCGATATGGCAGTCTTCTTTGTCGATCCCCATCAGCTCGGCAAGGCGCTTGTACCGCCCGCCCCGGGCCATCCCCTTCTTGTAGTCGGGGTCGGCGGCTGACTTCCTCAGGTATCGGTCCTTCCAGATGGGATCGAATGCCGCATGGGTGCGCTGCTTCCATTCGCGCAGCTCGGCATTGGCCAGCCGGCCCAGGGGCTTATCGGTGCCGGGGTGGGTGCCAACGTGAGCATCGCAGGGAGCGCACTGGTAGAAGGTCTTGTGATAGAGATCGGGGCGGTGCGGGTAGATGGCATCGCCACCGACCTGGCGGGAGAACTGCCCGCAGTACGGGCAGATCGGGGTGAGGCCTTGCATGGTCACTCTCCGGTAGTGGCGTTGAGGGTGACGTGGCGCACGTCGCCATTGCTGATAGCCTCGAGCACGCACTCGGCGGCGGAGACATCGATGCCCAGGCCGATCAGGTCGGCGAGCGCCTCGTCCCAGGGGCTCTCGTCGTCGAACCCGAAGACGGTGCCGCCGGCGGTGACCACTTCCCGGGGCTTGGCTGGCTCGGCGGGGACGGTAGGCTCAGCGGGCTCAGCCGGTGCGGCAGGAGCCATCGCCGCCTGCATCCGGGCCATCTCGGCCTTTTGACGTTCGATCTCTTCCTGCTGGGCGGCCAGCTGTTCCCGCTGCAGGGCCTGGGCATGCATATCGCGAAGCTGCCGGAGCACCCGGGCTTTCTCGTCCTCGGCCTCGGAGGTGATGTCGTAATAGCCCTCGGTGTCGATACCCTCGGCGGCATCGATCAGGTCGGCCAGGGCGGTGGAGCCGAGGCCGGCGGCGGTATCCAGGTAGCTGGTGACCTCCTTGGACAGCTTCTCGCGCAGGCTGGCGATGCGCTCCTGGCGCTTGCGCTCCTCCGCCTCGTCCACCGCCTGCTTGGCGTTGCGGTGGGGTTTCTCCAGCTTCTCGACCTCGGCGATCAACCCCTTGGCGCGCTCATTCACCTGGGCCACGAAGTCGCGGTGGGGCTGGGTGATTGCCAGGCGGGCCTTGTCGGTGCCGGTGCGCATCTTGGTCAGCGCCTGGATGGCCTTTTTGCCGGCGGCATAACCCTCCTTGGTGGCGTAGTCGGGCACGGTGCCGTACTTGGCGCGTAGCTCACCGAGCTGCTTCTCGACGTTGTTGAGCTCGATCAGTTCGGCGGCGTAGGGCTGGGGAGCGAGGTTCTCGGCGGCGTTACTCATTGGCGGCGGTCTCCTGCTGTTTCTCGCGGGCCTGTTGGACGCGGGCAATACCCTCGTCTCGAGCCTTGTGGATCATGGCGATACCCTTGGCGGGATCGACCCGGGCAACGCTGGCCCGGTCGTTGATGCGCTGGAGCATGGTCTCGGCGGCAATCTGGATGCTGCGAGGGTGCGGGATCTTGGTGCGCAGGGTGTCGCACTCGCGCTTGAGCCAGTCGGCATACTCGTCGCGGCACTTGGTCAGCTCGGCGTCGAAGTCCTCGGCCTGCTCGAGGCGCGTTTCGGCCTCGCGGAGCTGGCGGTAACCCGTGTCGTCGAACAAGCCGCCGAAGATGTCGGCAGCAAAGCCAAGCTGGCTGAGGCACTTCTTCATGGCGTCGGTGACCGACTTCTTGGGCGCCTCGCCATCGGTGATGAATTTGCCTTTGTTGGTCATATAGACGGCCCGGGTGTGGCCGAAATGGCTCACCTCGCCGCGCTTGCCGCCCCACTCATACCAGAGGGTTAGCTGGCAGGTATGCGTCAGCTCGTGGCCGATGACTTGCTCCTTGAGCAGCACCGGGGCGCCCTGGTCGAAACGGTCAACGTCGATGCGGTAACCCCAGCCAATGCCCTGGGGCCCGAAAACCTTGGTGGCCAGCTTGACCATGTGGATTGTGTCGATGGCCGTGATGGTCTGGCCGTTGACGTTGGCCTGCTTGGTGGCCGTGGTGGGTGTTTTCTCCACCTGGTGCCATAGCGCCAGGTGCTGGTTGTCATGGTCACTCATGGTGTATGCTCCTCTCGATTCTGTGCGAATCACCGGCCCCGCCCAGCTCCACCTGGACGGGGCTTTTCAGTTCTCGCCGCGGGCCTTGGCCTCAACTTCTAGGCAGCACTTTGTCCAAGCGACTATCTGCTCGGGATCGGCGTTGAAGCCCGGGAAGGCCTGGAGGCAGTCATAAAGCTCCGGCGCGGCGGCGATCAGGCGGGCGTTGGCATTGGCGATGCTCCGCGTGTGGCCCGAGCCTCGGCACGTCGCCACCAGCCCGCCTCGGCTTTCCTCGCTACGGGGCGCAATGATCTGCCTCTGGTCGCAACGCCAGGGCCCCGGCGCCCACTTCGTCTCGTTGCTCATGCCGCCTCCTTTGCCCACTGCTCCACCAGCGCCTGGACGGTCTCGTCGTCGCTGTGCAGGCTGATTAGCTCCTCCAGGGCCTGGCGCTGCTCGTCGCTCGCCAGCCACTCGGCGAATGCCGTGGATGCCGCGGCGTCGCCGTCTCGCCAGGCCTCGGCCGGCGTTTGCGGCTGATCGGGGTCGAACTGCCGGTAGTGCACCGGCTGGCAGGTAATGTCGATAGCTGCGCTCATAGCTCACCTCCGGTGCGCTCTAACTCCTCTAGCAACTCATCTGCACTCCTCACTGCCGAGGCTGAGAAAGCCCCAGGCTGCCAGTTGCCACTCGCCAGCATTCCCTGCATTGCCAGGGCGGCATGTTGCTGCCTGACGCCAGCACGTATGATCTTGTCAAGCTCAGCATCGCCAGTGGCAGGCACGCCCATGGCGATGCAGAAGCGCTCGCGCTTGGTGAGTCCGTTGAAGTCGTCGTCGTGGCTCAGCCCAGGCACGGGCATCGCCGGTAAATCTGCGTTAGTCATGCGGCCTCCTGCTTGCGGTTGCTGGCGACCCACTGGGCCAGCTCGTCGCGCAGTCCGGCGAGGTCGTTCTCGCCAGGGTCGCGGAGCCGGTATGTCGTGCCCTTCATGCTCCAGGGGGCGGCGCCTGCCGGCATGATGGTGACGCTGGCGTTGATGATCAGCGGGTGGTCGTCGATCAGCGTGGAATAGGACGAGTAGGCGGTGGGAATGCCGGTCTGCTCGCGGGCGGCGATGGCCAGGGCCTGGATGCCGGCCAGTAGCTCACTCTGTTGCGGGGTCATGGCGGGGCTCCTTGTCGAGAAACTGGCGCGCCGACTCAGGAACCTCGTCGGCCGGCACGGCTTCGATGTGGATGCGGTAGGGCCAGTCATCGACGATGGCCAGCCAATCAGCGCGGGTGCGGCCATGCTCGGTGAGCATCTGCCGCACCAGAGCGACCTGGGCCTCGACCCGGGTCATGGGTGGTGGGGCCACGGTCTTCATGGGTCACCTCCAGAGCTGGATCAGCGCCGCGGCTTGGCCGGCGCGGCGGGCGTGGTAATCCGCCCAGCGCCGGGCATTGGCCAGGCCCTGGGCATCGCGGGCGCGCTCGGGGTCGAACGGTCGGCTGGCGATGATGGGTCGCTGAGGTCCGGCGATCACCACGCCCTGGGCCCGCTGTTGGGCGCGGTGCTCGATAAGCACGGGGTTGTTGATCATTCCCACACCTCCTTCAACTGGCGTTCCAGCTGCCTATCGCTGAGGCGCTGGTCGATGATCCGACGGCGGCGGTAGAGACTGGCGGAGGCCTGCCGGTCATTGCGCTGGCGGCTCTCCTGCTTGGTGATCGGCTGCATGCGGCCTCCGTGTCGCGGCGCGGCCCGCTGATCGCGAGCCCGCAGGTGTAAAAAAGCCCGCCGAGGTGGCGGGCAATGGGATCGCCCCTGGTGGGGCTGGCAGGGATTCGATAGAGCGATGCAGTGGTCTGAACTCATGTCCGACAGGCCGGCTACGCGGTGGCCGCGCCGGCCCGCACAATGCAGATGCCTATGGCATTGCCGCCACCAGGCTCTCAGTTAACGTGCGCTACCCAAGGGCTACGCATTCACCGCATCGATAAGCCGCCTGGTCTCCCTGGTCCCATGGCGTGGCAGGGCAGGCGACTTATCGATGGCCCCGGTATTCTCAGCCCCGGGGCGGGGCGCTTGGCCGCACTGCGCAGCGGATCGCGTACTGCTGTGACACGGCTGGGCATCGTTCTCTGCCCGGGTTGCCTACCCAACGCCTTGGCCCTCAATCGCCAGGCGCCCCGCTCGGGTTGACCGTGCCCATCCACCTGCTGTTGCCGTTGGCCGCCGCGTCCTGCTACTGGCCTGACGCCGCGGCGGTGGATGCCCCCTTGTGGCCCCAGGGGGAGGGGATCGCATGTTGTTAAAGAGCGGCTGTGGCGGTCAGCCTCCGTTCGGTAGGCTCTGCCTGCAGACGTGATTAAATATCACAAAATGTGATTTATACGTCAACCACGTTTTGTGATTATTTGACATGAATAAACCTAAGTGTCTGAGATTGAAGAAATAAAAAAGCCCGCCACGGTGGGCGGGCTTGGAGGCTGGTGGGCTATAGGTAGAACTCGATAGTCCGCAGCTTCTCTAGCGTGTGGTCGTAGAGCTCGAGGATCAGCAGCGACTCGTCGAAAGGGATCACCGTCTCCACGGTGGCGAGGTGAGTGCTATCGGAGCCAGCGTCGTATAGCTCGATGCGGGCGCCAGGCTGGATGCCTGGCTGTGCCTCCATGCGCATGCTGGCGTCGGTCTCCCAATCGTAGCCATCCCAGTCCGCGGCGGCTGCATGAGCGCAGGCGAGAAGCGCGAGGATCGCGACCAAGGAGAGTGTGGCCCAGCGGGACGCGCTACCCATTGCAAGCGCATCCTGGCGGCTGGTGGCAGGTATAGGAGCGGTTGATACAGGAGTTGCCGCAAGCCTTGCCGGTACGGCATACCCGGCAACAACCCTGTGCCAGGATGACCTCGTCTGGCATAGCGTCCAGTGTGACTGGATCGCAGGCTACAGACGCTTCAAGATCAGCGAAGTAGACGGCGGGTGGGCTTGGGTCGGTGGTCTCGGCGGCCGGCTCGGCAGCGATTGCGCCGAAGGAGAGGAGGAGGGCGGCCAGCATGGCCAGAAGTCGATCCATCATGATGATCCCCTGCTTGTTCCGGGCTAAGGCCACTTCAGAATAGCAGGGGTAGCGAAAGCTCGCCCTAGTGGCGGGCATCGAGGGAGGGTTACTGTGCCTCGGATGGTGGCAAGCGCTCAAGAATCGACTGCTGGGTACCTTGGATCGCCTGTACTGCCTCGCGGAACTCGGCCCGCTCCTCGGCGGCACGCTGAATCTCCACCTGAGTCTCGCCATAGGACTGGGCGTAGCTGCCTTGTTCGCTGATCCAGCCAACGGCAACGGCCAAGGAAAGACCCACGGCAGCGACCACCCCTGCTACAGTTGCGATAGCTACGTGCGTGGAGTGGCGGCGCGCTTCATCAAAGCGAGTGTTGATCGTCTGGTGGAGAGCAGCTACCTCCCCGCTGAAGCGTTCTTCTGCTTGATAAAAGCGATCTTCAGCTTTCTGGAAGCGCGCTTCAGCCTGCTCCTGAAACCGCTGCATAGCCTCCATGCGGGCGTCGAGCTTGCTCTCGATCCCTTCAAGGCGGGCGTCGAGATAGCGATCCTGTTGACTCAAGGCATCGGCTCCATAATGGGCTTCCGCTTCATTATAACGTGAAAGGCCACCCAGGCGCTTTTCCGCCTCATCCTCGATCATCTTCAGCTCGAGCATGTCGAGAAGCTGCCTATTCTCCACGGCTGGCTCCCTCGTGACCGGATGGGTCTTTGAGCATTTCTAGTGCCTGTTTCACCGATTCTGTTGCCAGGGCAGCGTGCGCGCTATCGCTGGCGCTGCCGCCTTTCTGAATCGCGCGAGATAGCTCCAGCGTGGCATCCATCAAGTACATGGATACCATTTCATTGCGCGTGCTCTTGCGTTCGAGCGCCTCCATACGCCGCTCCAGCTCATCGATTCTGTCCATCAAAGCCACTCCTGCCGGAAAGTGTCGCTACCACATGGTGCTGGACCAGAAGACCTAGCCCTTGATGCAGACCTGACCCTCACCGTGCCAGGTCGCCTAGCAGATGATACCCAGGCATCACAGCGGATTCTCGGCCATGAACACACGGCCCAGGATCCTAGGTGCGTCTGGGTCGGCCAGGCTGTAGACCTCTTCGGGGTATTCGTCTGCGTTTTCGCTGACCACGCGCACCCGGCCCAGGGGAAGGCGGTAGAGGCGCTTGACCCTCAGCATGCCAGCGTGGTCAAGGGCGTAGATCCTGCCGTCCTCGATATGGCGGCACCCTTTGTCAATGCCAATGGTTGCGCCGTCGGTGATGGCGGGAACCATCGAGTCACCCCGCGCCGTTGCCAGGGCAGCGTTCTCTGGTTGGACGCCATAGCGGGATAGGCGCGGCAGGCTGAAGCGTTCCTGGACGCCGTGGTTCTCTATGACCTGGGTCGCACCGTCACCAGCGGAAAACTCCACCTCGCGAAATACCGGAAGCCATACCTCGTCAGGTCGCAGCGGTTCATCGCCCTCGATCAACTCGGCATCCATGAGATCGGCGTTGCCGTCTGGTGCATGGCGGCGCGACTGTAAGCTGGTGACGTTACTTGTACTGGCGCTTTCCTCACCGGTCCATAGCCACGCTTCGCTGACGCCCAGGGCCTTGGCCAATAGAGCCACATCGCCACTTTTGGGCTCCCGGATCCCGCGCTCGTAGTTGGAAACGCGCCCCTGGGAAGCCCATTTGCATGCTCTTGCCAGCTCGGGCTGCGTCATCTCAGCCTGCAGCCTGGCTTCTTTGATGCGGTCGCCGATCGTTGGTCCTGCCACCTGAACCTCTCTAGTCATGAATCCGGCCGGCTCGGGCTAGCCGGTGACACGACTTGTGTCACTTGATCTGCATTATCAACACGGAGCGTGTTAGAGGCACTCGACGTTTTGTGATTGAATAAACCACAAAACGTGATATTGTGTTCTAAAACGCAGCGAGGTGATGTCGTGGACATTCGTTTTCTCAGAGTCAAGGCAGGCATGACCCAGAAAGAGCTGGGCGAAGCCTGCGGCCTTGGCCAATCAACAATCGGCAACTACGAGGCTGGCATCCGCACGCCGAGTCTCGAGGTGGCCCAGAAGATCATTGAGGTGGTTCAGAAGCGCGGTGTGAATGTCTCCATAGCAGACTTATTCACCAGCTCGGCTGCCGCCTAATCCACCCCATCGCCTGCCTG
>NZ_BJUK01000078.1 GCF_007989625.1 Bisbaumannia pacifica | reverse complement strand
CGAGCGCAGGCAGTTTTCAGACAAAGCTCAGCGCTCCAGGCCCATGGCCCGCCGTGCCAGGGCACGCCGTAGCGGCCCCACCAGGTTGAGGCCGATCAACCCCGCCGCCCGGGCATGGGAGAGCAGCGGGTGATCGATGCCGAAGAGCCGCACCAGGCCATCGCTGAAGCGAATGACATTATGCCGATCGCGGTCGCGGCGCGACTCGAAGTCGCCGAGCACCGTCATGCTGCCCGGTGACTCTCCCCGAGGCAGGCCGGCGTCCAGCGCCTCCACCAGGTCGATCACCCCGCGCAACGCCAGGTTGAACCCCTGGCCGGCCACCGGATGCAGGGCGTGGGCGGCATTGCCCAGCACCGCCAGGCCTGGGCGCACCGTCTCTCGGGCGGTGACCAGCGAGAGCGGGTAGCTGTGACGCTTTCCGACCCGCCGGAAGCGTCCCGCCCGATCGCCGAAGGCGCGCTGCAGCCGCCACAGGAAGTCGTGATCGGAGAGCGCCAGGGTCTCGGCTTCGCTGCCCGCGGCATGGGTCCAGACCAGCTCCATGCGGCCGCCCTTGAGGGGCAGCAGGGCCAGGGGCCCCTGGGGGGTGAAACGCTCATAGGCGGTGCCGCCATGGGGGCGACTCATCTCCAGGTTGGCGATCAGGGCCACCTGGTCATAGGGGGTGGCGCGACTGTCGATGCCCAGGCGCTCCTTGAGCCCGGAGCGTCCCCCATCCGCCAGCACGGTCAGCCCCGCCTCCAGGCACTGGCCATCGTCGAGGGTCAGGCGATGGCCAGTGGCGCTCGGCGTTATCGTCTCGACCCGCGCCGGGCAGTGCCAGGTCAGCGGCAGCTCCGCCAGGCGCCGGTGCAGCACCCGTCCCATCCAGGCATTGGGCAGCACATAGCCCAGGGCTTCCTCCGAGAGCTCCTCGGCGGCGAGACGCGTCACCCCCAGGCGGCCCCGCTCACTGATATGGATACGGCGAATCGGCTCCGCCTCCCGAGCCATGGCCTGCCACAGGCCCAGCCGCTCGAAGTGCAGCCGCGAGCCCTGGGCGATGGCACTGGCCCGGGCGTCGAAACTGGGCTGCCACTCCGGCTCGCCGGCCAAGGGCAGGGGGGCCGCCTCGATTACCGCCACCCGGAGGTCATGGCGGCGAATCAGGGGGGCCAGGGCGCAGGCCAGGCTGGCTCCCACCAGGCCACCACCGATGATGGCGATATCCACGGGGCGTCCCGTCTCCTGGTCTATGCTGTGGCTGGGCGTCTCCATCGTGCCTCTCTCTATGGAAGCGGCCATGATGACCGCGACTCGTCATAACGTAATTACGTAACTAAGAAAGCCTAGCCTCTCCACTGATCAAGAACCGACCATCAAGGCCTCGATTTCCTCGACCCGCTTGGGCACGCCGGCGGAGAGCACCTCATGCCCCTCGGCGGTCACCGCCACGTCGTCCTCGATACGAATGCCGATGCCGCGATAGGCCTCGGGGATATCGTCCTCGTCGGGCAGGTAGAGGCCCGGCTCCACGGTGATCACCATGCCCGGCTCCAGGGGGCGCGCCTGCCCCTCGCGGCGATAGGTGCCCACGTCATGGACATCCAGCCCCAGCCAGTGGGAGGTGGAGTGGAGATAGAAGCGACGATAGCGCTGCTCGGCGATACAGGCGTCCAGGTCGCCTTCCAGCAGGCCCAGCGCGATCAGCCCCGCCGTCAGGTCGCGCACCACGCCGTCGTGGATCTCCACCAGAGTGACGCCGGGACGCACTGCCGCCACGGCCCGCTCCTGGGCGCGCAGCACCACCTCATAGAGGGCCCGCTGGGGCGCCGAGAAACGCCCGTTGACCGGGAAGGTACGGGTGATATCGCCGGCATAGAGATCGAACTCGGCGCCGGCGTCGATCAACACCAAATCGCCATCGCGAAGCGGGGCGCGGTTCTCGATATAGTGCAGCACGCAGGCGTTGGCGCCACCGCCGACGATGGAGGCATAGGCGGGTCCGCTGGCACCCTGCCACAGGAACTCGTGCTCCAGCTCCGCCTGGAGGTGGTATTCGGCCAATCCCGGGGCGGCCAGGGCCATGGCCCGGCGGTGGGCCCGGGCCGAGATCTCGGCGGCATGGCGCAGCAGCGCCAGCTCCGCCTCGCTCTTGATCAGGCGCCGCTCGTGAATCAGGGCACTGACGTCGGCGAAGGCGCGTGGCGCCACGGCCCCCTGGCGCTGCTTGGCCAGCAGCTCGCCGCGCAGGGACTCGGCCAGGGCCAGGGCGGCTTCATCGTCCAGCGGCAGGTAGAGGGTCTCGCGACCGTCCAGCAGGGCGGCCAGGCGCTCCTCCCGCTCGCCATTCTCGAAGGCCTGTTCGATACCGTAGCGGCTCACGGCGCCCTCGGCCCCCAGGCGGAGTCCGGTCCAGGCCTCCATGGTGGGATCGCGGTCCTGGCAGAAGAGCACGCACTCGCCCTCGGCGCGCCCGGGCAGGAGCAGCAGCAGGGCGTCCGGTTCGGGGAAGCCGGTCAGGTAGTGGAAATCGCTGTCCTGGCGGAAGGGAAAGTCGCTGTCGCGGCTGCGAGTCACCAGCGCGGCGGCGGGCAGCAGCACGGCACTGCGCGGGGGCAGGGCGTCCATCAGGGCGCGGCGCCGGGCGCGATACTCTTCCAGGCCGATGGGGGCCGGGCGGGGCAGTCTCTCTCGACTCATGATGACTCCTGAAGGTTCGGAAATCAGTGCGCTTGGGGCGGCTGTTCGACCCGCGGCTGCCCCGGATGCTGCTCGGTATAGAGCAGCATGGCGGCCATGCGGGCATGCTCTGTGAGGGCGAAGAGGTCGTTCTCGTTGTCCGCGCTCTCCTCCAGCTCGGCATCCATCCCGGCCAGCACTTCCAGGTCGGCCAGCGCCTCCTTGAGGTTGTCGGACCAGGCCTGTCGCTTGTCGGCATCGACCTCCGCCAACACTTCCAGGAAGCCCTGGGTCCACTCCTTGAGCCCCCGGGCCTGCTCGGCCAGGGAGAAGAGCTCGTCGGGCAGCAGGGGCGCATAGTCGAGACCGGCGGCACTCAGCGCCTCCAGGGCCTGGCGCCGCCAGGCCAGGAACTGCTCGGCGCTCTCGGGGTCCCGGGGCTGCTCCACGCTCAGGGCCAGACACACCTCTTCGAGCCAGGCCTCGGCGCCGAGGTCATGCAAGGCCAGGGCCGCGGCCAGGCGGCCATCCAGGAAGGCCGGCGACTGCAGGCTGTCGTGCAGCAGGAAGAGGTCGGCGACGGTGGAGAAATCGAGACGATCGTTGATCAGGGACATGCCAGAGATTCCGGGTCATGGTGGGTGGGGCCGCCATCGAGCCGGGTTCATTGACCCCTTGCGAAGGGCTCTCTTATAGTGGCGGCTTGACTCATAGTAACGCATCGCGCCTCCCCCTGGCCTGCCCCGGAGCCCCCATGACCGATGCCTCCCGCCCGACCACCGAGATCACCCTGCTGGGTCGCAGCTATGTCATCGCCTGCCCCCCGGACGAGCAGGAGTCGCTGCTGCGCTCGGCCCGCTACCTCGATCGGGCCATGCATGGTATCCATGCCCAGGCCAAGACCCTGGGTAACGAGAAGATCGCCGTGATGGCGGCGCTCAATATCACCCACGAGCTGCTCCAGGTGCTGGAGGAGCGCAAGGATCAGGAGCGCGGCCTGAGCCAGCTACACGCCCGCCTGGAACAGGCCCTGGGCCCGGTCGACGAGAAATAGGCCGGGAAACCGATTCGCGCCTTGGGAGGGTGCCCCCTCTCTGATAGGATAAAGAGGTTCCCTGGGGTGTGCGCCAGTCGTTATAGTCCCTCGAGCCTATGAGCAATACCCAGGGGGCCACCAGCTAGACGGGCCCGTGTGCATGTCCGTGCGTCGGAAAGCCTGACGGCTCGTCTGCGGCCACCCACCTTGAACCGCTGGGTTCAAGGGCCAGAACGACAGCGGCATTCTGGGGAACACCTTACCGCTTATGGAAGACACTTCTCGCTTCGAGGCCCTAGCGGCATCCCCCGCCGAGCGCCATGCCCTGCGTCGCGAGCTGCGCCGTCGCCGCCGCACCCTGACGCCTCGCGAGCAGCAACGGGCCAGCGAGGCCCTGTGTCGTCGCCTGCGTGCCTTGCCCGAGGTGCAGCGTGCGCGCCGCCTGGCCCTCTATCTGCCCAACGACGGCGAGATCGACCCCACCCCCCTGATTTCCTGGCTACGCCGCCGCGGCTGTCGCCTCTATCTCCCCGTGCTGCGCCCCCTGGCGGAGAACTGCCTGTGGTTCGTGCGCTACCACGCGGGCACGCCCATGGTGAAGAATCGCTTCGGCATTCCGGAGCCGGATACCCGTCACGGCGCCCATCGCGCCCGTCGCCTGCCGGCCTGGGCCCTGGACCTGGTGCTGCTGCCCCTGGTGGGCTTCGATCCCCGAGGCGAGCGCCTGGGCATGGGCGGCGGCTTCTACGACCGCAGCTTCGCCTTTACCCGCGGCCCGGGACCCCGCCCGCGGCTGATCGGCGTGGCGCATGATTGCCAGCGGGTAGCGGCTCTGCCCAGCGCCAGCTGGGATGTCCCTTTGGATGCCATCGTCAGCGATCGAGACGTGATTCGTCGCTGACCCCATCTCCCAGATACGAAAAAACCGGCAGCCTGGGCTGCCGGTTCCATGGGACTCTTCTGGTCATGGCACTGGTGCGTGCCTGGGGTCAACTGCCGACCAGGGCTTGGGCATAACCGGTGGCGACGACGCCAATGCCAAAGGCCAGTACCAGTGCCATGACCAGATCGGGCTTGCGCTTCATACCTACTCCATGGATTCGATGGTCGTTGGGTGGTGCAAATTGTTATTGATCGCCCCTACGGGCGACAGCCACGACTATAGGCCCATGGGAGCCGGATAACAACCGGGCAAAGCGTCAAAAAATGTAAGGAAACGCTGTTCTTTCAAGGCCTGAGCAGTGAGTTAGCACTCACCCCACAGGCCTTCGCTATAGAAGCCTCACCCTCCCGGGCGATTAGGCCATAAAGAGGCGGTAGGCGGGGTTCTCCGACTCCTTCCAATAGCGGTAACCGATGGCGTCGAAATACTCCTCCACATGGGTGCGATCGCCGTTGGGCACCTGCATGCCCACCAGCACCCGACCATAGGCGGCGCCATGGTTACGGTAATGGAACAGCGAGATGTTCCAGTCGTGTGGCAGGTGGGTCAGGAAGTTCACCAGGGCGCCGGGACGCTCGGGGAACTCGAAGCGATAGACCTCTTCCTCGAAATGCTCCTTGGGCCGACCGCCGCCCAGGTGGCGAATATGCAGCTTGGCCAGCTCGTTGTCGGTGAGATCCTCCACCGGGTAGCCCGCCTCGCGCAGCTTGTCGATCACCGCCTGACGATCCTCGCCACCGGGCTTGACCTGCACGCCGACGAAGATATGCGCCTGCTCCGGGTCGGCATAGCGGTAGTTGAACTCGGTGACCATGCGCTTGCCGATGGTCTTGCAGAACTTCTTGAAGCTGCCGGGCTTCTCGGGAATGGTCACGGCGAGGATCGCCTCGCGCTGCTCGCCCAGTTCGGTGCGCTCGGCGATATGCTGCAAGCGATCGAAATTGGTGTTGGCCCCGGAGTTGATGCACAGCAGGGTCTCGCCCTCGGCGCCGGTCTGCTGGATATACTTCTTGAGCCCGGCCAGCGACAGGGCCCCGGAGGTCTCGGAGACGGCCCGGGTATCCTCGAAGATGTCCTTGACCGCGGCGCACATCTCGTCGGTATTGACGGTGATCACCTCGTCCACCAGGTCGCGGACGATGGAGAAGGGCACCTCGCCGATCTGGGCCACGGCGACCCCCTCGGCGAAGACGCCTACCTGATCGAGCACCACCCGCTCGCCTGCCTCCAGGGCCGCCTTGAGGCAGGCGCTGTCCTCAGACTCCACGCCGATGATCTTGATCTCGGGACGCAGGTACTTCACGTAGGCCGCCACGCCAGCGATCAGGCCGCCGCCGCCCACCGGCACGAAGATGGCGTCCAGCGGGCCGCTGTGCTGATGGAGGATCTCCATGCCGATGGTGCCCTGACCGGCCACCACGTCGATATCATCGAAGGGGGGAATATAGGTGTAGCCGTACTCCTCGATCAGCGTCTGGGCATGCTCGGCGGCGGCGGCGAAAGCATCGCCCTTGAGCACCACCTTGGCGCCCCGGGCGCGCACCGCGGCCACCTTGATCTCCGGGGTGATCCGGGGCATCACGATCACCGCCTTGACCCCCATCAGCCGGGCGGCCAGGGCCAGGCCCTGGGCGTGGTTGCCCGCCGAGGCGGCGATCACGCCCTTGGCCTTCTGCTCGTCGCTGAGCTGGGCCATCTTGTTGTAGGCGCCACGAATCTTGAAGGAGTAGACCGGCTGCAGGTCCTCCCGCTTGATCAGAATCTGGTTGTTGAGCCGCCGCGAGAGGAAGGATGCCGGAGAGATCGGCGTTTCCCGGGCCGCCTCGTAGACCCGGGCCTGGAGAATCTTCTTGACTGTATCTTCGAGCATCCTGATATCCCAAGACGCGCGGCCTGATTGCCGCACGGAGTGAAGCGAGAGAGGAAAAGAGACTATTGGTAGCAGACCCTTGGGCGCCCCGTCCAGCCCGCGAAGCGTGCGAGGAGCCTTCCCTGTTGCCGACTCCGGCCCACCTATCGTTAGATTCGCCGGTACGACGCCCTGCCCGCGAGCCGAGCATCGAGAGGAGGGACGCGCCCCCATAACAGCAACAACAGATCATCGGGTCATTTCTTGCCCGCAGGCAAGAAATGACCCGATTTTCAGGCCACTTCTTGCCCGTTCGGGACGTTCTGGCAGAGGTGATTTCTATAATAAATTGATTATAAATGACTTTTTTGTTTATGGCATGACCTCTGCTTTATAACTGACGTCCCCCAGGACATTTTCTCATACCGTCAAGGAGCAGACTCATGCCGACACCTTGCTATATCAGCATCCACGGTCAGACCCAGGGCCATATCACCGCCGGCGCTTTCACCCCGGATTCCGTGGGCAACATCTACGTGGAAGGCCACGAAGACGAGATGCTGGTGCAGGAGTTCAAGCACATCGTCACCGTGCCCACCGACCCACAGTCCGGCCAGCCCGCCGGCCAGCGCGCCCACAAGCCGTTCATCTTCACCGTGGCCCTCAACAAGGCCGTGCCGCTAATGTACAACGCCCTGGCCTCCGGCGAGATGCTGCCGACCGTCGAGCTGAAGTGGTACCGCACCTCCGTGGAGGGCCGCCAGGAGCACTTCTTCACCACCTCCCTGACCGACGCCACCATCGTCGACATCAACCTGCGCATGCCGCATGCCCAGGACGCCACCCAGTCCGAGTTCACCCAGCTGATGGATGTCTCCCTGGCCTATCGCAAGATCGACTGGGAGCATACCGTGGCCGGCACCTCCGGGTCCGACGACTGGCGCGCGCCGCTGGAGGCGTAAGCCCCGGGATGGCCGCCTGCGGGCGGCCATCGTCGCGCCGAGGCGTTAAGCTCTGTCACTCGACTTCCAGGAGGGAAGACGCCGTATGGCCCACGCAAGCGGACTGCAGTTCACCCTGAGCCTGCCCGGCGGGGAGGACGTGGCGGTCATCGATTTTACCCATCGCGAGGCCCTCTCGGCGCCCTTCGAGCTCGGGGTGACCCTGGCCAGTCAGTCCCCGGATATTTCCCCCGCCGATGTCCTGGACCACCAGGCCACTCTAACGGTCTGGGAAGATGGCGAGCCGCTGCGTCGTGTCCACGGCATGGTCAGCGAGTTCGGCCGCGGTGATCGCGGCCACCGCCGCACCTGCTACACCCTGGTCATCCGCCCGGCTCTGTGGCGCCTCGACCTGCGCCACAACTCGCGCATCTTCCAGGACGTGCTGCCCCAGGACATCCTCGCCACCCTGTGCGCCGAGCGCGGCCTGACGGACGTGGCCTTCGCCCTGACCCGCGAGCCCGCCGAGCGCGAGTACTGCGTGCAGTACCGCGAGACCGACCTGGCCTTCGTCGAGCGCCTGGCCGCCGAGGAGGGGCTCGTCTACCTCCATGAGTTCGAGAATGCCGAAGGCGGTGCCCACCGCCTGGTGTTCGTCGATGCCTCCCAGGTACTGCCCAACGTGGGCGAGCGCACTTATCATGGCCGCGCCGGCGGCACCCCGCCGCGCCGCCATGTGCGCAAGCTCACCCAGGTCTCGCGGGTGCGCCCGGCGGCAGTGACGCTCAAGGACTACACCTTCCGGAACCCGGCCTACGACCAGTTACACGAGCACCCGGCGCCGGACCTCGGTGAGCACGCCCAGCGCGACGACTACGAGCACTACGACTACCCGGGGCGCTACAAGGCGGACGCCTCCGGCAGCGCCTTTACCCGCATCCGCCTCGAGGCCCTGCGCCGCCAGGCACTGACCGCCGAGGCCGAGAGCGACCTGCCGGAGCTGGCCCCCGGCATCTGCTTCACCCTCACCGATCACGATATCGATGCCCTCAATCGCGACTGGCAGGTGGTGGCGGTGGTGCACCATGGCGAGCAGCCCCAGGCCCTGGAAGAAGATGCCGTCGGCGCCGATGGCCGCACCCGCTATTTCAATGAGCTGGTGCTGGCCCCCGCCGACCGCGCCTGGCGCCCCGAGCCCCCCGTCCGGCCCCGGGTCGACGGCCCTCAGGTGGCCGTCGTGGTGGGCCCCGAGGGCGAGGAGATTCATTGCGACGAACACGGCCGGGTCAAGGTGCAGTTCCCCTGGGATCGCTACGCCGAGCCCAACGAGACGGCGAGCGCCTGGCTGCGGGTCAGCCAGGGCTGGGCCGGTGGCGGCTACGGCGCCATGGCCATCCCGCGCATCGGCCACGAGGTGATCGTCTCCTTCCTCGAGGGCGACCCGGACCAGCCGCTG
>NZ_BJUK01000077.1 GCF_007989625.1 Bisbaumannia pacifica | reverse complement strand
GGGGCCCCGTAGGGCCCCGGGTGGGTTATGCCGCCTCAAGAGAGGCCATGGCGTCTGGGTAGCCGCTCCAGTTGTCCACGCCGGCGGCCTCGAGGGCGTCGAGCTTGGCGCGGGCCTCGAGCAGGGCGTCGTACTCCTTGCGGGGGATCTCGACCATCTCAGGCCGGGCGATCTCGCTGCCACGCTGGAAGTGGTCGGCGGCCTGGGTGATGCGGCTGGTGTCCAGAGGCTGACGGTAACCGGGCTCGCCAGGGCTTGGGCTGTGAGTCTGGATGGCCGGTTCGTCTTCGGCCGGCGCGGGCGCCTCCTGCTCTGCCGCGGCCTTCGCCTTGGCTTCCTCCTCCTGGCGGATGCGCTCCCGCTCGGCTTCCTGGCGCCTGGCTTCCGCCTCCTTGTGCTCAGCGATGCGTGACCGGGCCAAGTTGCGCAGATCGTCGGGCGCCTTGTCGCACACGAGCTGGCCGCCATCGGCGAACAGGGCCTCGAAGCCTTCGGCCTCCTGCTTGAGCGCGTCGATGCTGGCCCGCACCTGACGGGCCGCCTCGTCGGCCTGGATCTTGGCGTTGGCGACCGCGGTGTCGGCGGCATCCTGCAGGCTGGTCATGGTGCGCTTTCCCTTCATCGCCGCAGCGATACCGGCATCGGGCGCCCGGAAGGTGATCGGCCAGCTGCAGGCAGCCTCAAGCTCCTTCTCGATGTTGCCGATGTGAGCGCTGTAGGCCTGCTCGGCGCCGCGCTGAATATCGAGCCGACGGTTGTCCTTCTCGGCCTTCACCAGATTGTCGAGCTGCAGGCGCTTCTGGCGCATGGTCTCGGCCAGCTCGTCGATGGTGTCGAACAACTCGGCGATGGTGGCGGTCTGCTTGAGCGCCGCCTGCTTCGAGGCCTTGAGCTGTTTCTCGCCCCTCTGCAGGAACTTGACCGTGGACTCGGCGTCGGCGAAGTCCTTGTCGGTGGTGAGCTCGGTCTTGATGCCCTCGATCATCGCCAGGGCGCGCTGCTTGAAGTCCGGCAGGTTGCTGGCCTGGACGGCGCCGGTGAGGTCGATGCTCAGCGCCGGCAGGGCCTCGGGCGCCTCGCCCTGGGCGGCGACCTGCTGCGCCCGGGGTTGGTAGTCGGCGAGGTCCTGGCGGAACTGCTGCCAGCCGGCGAGCAAGCGCTGGAAGCGGGCCTCGTCCGGGTAGTGCCAGCAGAACACGGTGTTTTCCGGCGTGCCGTCGGTGCACATGAACAGGCACTTCTCGGCGCCGCTGACCAGCAGTTGCTGATCCATCTGCACCAGGTAGTGCTCGGGCAGCTCCTCGGCGCGCACCGCGGCGGCCAACTCCTGGTTCCAGAGCTTGCACTCCCAGATGACATCCTCGAGCAGGGTGCAGCCGTCCAGGCTGGCCAGCAGGTGGGGATGCTCCTCGCTGGTGCCGGTGACGGGGTAGAGTTCCTCGCCGATGATCTCCTCGGCAATAGGCCGGGCCGCGGCCTCGGCAGCGTGCCCCTTGTCGAACAGGCGTTGCTGGGCGTCGCTTACCTCGGGGATCTCGCCGGTGTACTTCTGCTTGAGCAGCTCGGCGCGGCTCTGGTATTTGCTGGCCCCGGCCATCGCCGGGGCCTCGCTGGCGGTGTAGTGGTTGGCGCGCAGGGCGTGCCACTCCTGGGTGCCTTGGCGAACTGTGTGGATCTTCATGCGGCCTCCTCGGCGATGCTCTTGATCGCTTGCTTCTGCTCGTCAGTCAGCGGCGCCTTGCTCTCAACCTTGGCGATGATCTGCTCGGGCGTGGCCTTGCCATTCTTGATGGCGGAGTGCCACTTGGGCAGGTTCTGGTCGAAGGATTCGGCGGGGTAATGGGGCAGCTCCGCCGGCTCGGCACGGGGCGGGGTGATGTCCTGCTCCGGGGGGATATCCCGTGCCTCCTCGACGGTGATCAGGCCGCCCAGGGCGTCGGCGAACTTGTCGCGAAGCGCATAACCCCGGGCACGCCACATCAGCATCCGCTTGGGGTAGCTCTGCCAGGGTCCCGACTTGCCCCAAAGCCCGGCCTTCTGGGCGTCTTCCTGGCTGAACTTGACGGTGTGCTTGGTGGGGTCCCCTTTGCGCCATACGGTGCAGGTGGCGATCATGGCGGCGTCGTCGAATGACTCCTCGTGCCCGCCGAACCGGGGATGGCTCTGCACCAGGGCGAGCAGGGCGTCGCCGTAAATCGCCGGCTTGCCGTTGATCACTGCGATGTTCTGCAGTGCCTGGATCGGGTTCAGGCCCAGCTCGGAGCCCATCATCATGGCCACCAGGGTGTCCTGGGGCCGGTTCTGGTAGTTCTTCGGGACCATCTGGCTGTTGGATAGCATCTCGGCCATCTGCATGGCCTCGCCCATGCTGTTGGGCTGCAGGGCAAAGCCGCTGCCGGTTTGTCGCGTCAGCGCGGTCATGTGATAAGCTCCTCAGTGATTCATTTCGCGTGGATCATCCGGCCCCGCCCAGCTCCACCTGGGCGGGGCTTTCTCATTTCGGCGGCTCGGGGAGTGGCATCCAATGGGTTGGCTCATCGTTACCATCCATACGGCACCCCGCGATGAGGTCAGCCGCAAACCAGTCCTCGGCCTCGGCCGAATACTCATCCAGCCCCTCCGCCTCCTCGTCAGTGAGGAAATCCATCGGGGCCGCGTAGCGCATCAGGATGATGCCGCAATCCTCACGCCACCCGAGCACCCCTGTGCCATCCTTCGGCGCCGTCTCGATTGGTTGCCACTCACTCATGCTCATGCCGCCCCCTTCGCCCAGCGCTCCACCAGCGCCCGGACGGCCTCATCGTCACTGTGCAGGCTGATCAGATCCTCCAGCGCCTGGCGCTGCTCGTCGCTTGCCAGCCACTCGGCGAATGCCGTGGATGCGGCCTCGTCGCCGTCTTGCCAGGCCTCGGCGGGCGTGATCGGGCGGTCGGCGTCGAATTGCCGGTAGCGCACCGGCTGATTCGTGATGTCGATAGCTGCGCTCATAGATCACCTCCGGCTCGCTCGGTAACAAACACGGCCTCTAGGTCTTCATCGGTAATGCTGATGTGGCTACCGATTTCCTCTACCGCCTCGTCAACTAGGCGGTACTCGTTACTCCCTGCCGCCCTGTGGTAGGTGCCAAACCCCTCGACATCTCGAGAGAACCCGCCTCTCTCCCTGTCGTAGTGCTCCGGGTGGCATTCGAATGCATGGCTGAGGCTGCGGACAAAATCATCAAGGTCATCAAGGGTCCAGAAAGACTCCCTCCAATCACCGCTGATGAAATAGGCCTCCACTGCGCTGGGGTTCTCCAGCTCCACCTTCATCGTCTTCTCGAAATCAACATCAAACTTTTTGGCGCTCATGCGGCCTCCTGTTTGCGGTGGGTGGCGATGAACTCGGTTAGCTCGTCGCGCTGCTGGACCAGGGTGCGCTCGCCGTAGTCGGCGCCATCCGGCAGGTAGAGATAGGTCGGCGGCTGGTCGTAGCCGTCGGCGTCGATCTGCACGGAGGTCTTGTGCAGCTCGGCCAGGTTGCGGTCGAGGATGCGGATCTCGCTGACGACGAATACCTGCCCGTTGCCGATGTAGGTATCGCTTCTCACGCTGTGCATGACGCGCAGGCCGGTCTGCTTGGCCCCGGCCAGGGCCAGGCGCTGGATATCGGCCAGTAGCTCACTCTGCTGAGGGGTCATGGTCTCTCTCCTCAATCTCAGCCAGGGCCCGCTGTAACGACTCGGCGTCGAGCCGGCGGGCGGTGATCTCGTAGATGGCGCCGTCGGCGGACACGATGTCGTTGCCGTTGTGGCGCATGAGGTGGCGCACGGCCTGCGCCAGGGTTTCGGGGTCGGTCATCGCCATAGCTGGATCACCGCTGATGCCTGGCCGGCGCGGCGGGCGTGGTAGTCGGCCAGGCGCCGGGCGTTGACGGGGTCCTTCGGCTCGCTGGCCCGGGCGCCGATGATCGGGCGCTCGACGTTGCCGATGATCACGCCGCGAGCGCGGCGCTGGGCGCGGATTTCTTCACTCAGGGCGTTCACGGCGCCTCCGGTTCAATCGGTTGATCAGTAGCTGCTCGATGGCGCCGGCGGCGACCATGCCGACCGCCACGATTGCCACCCACTTGAGGGCGATGATCTGCCCGGGGTCGATGCTCATGGCTCAACTCCTTGAGCCCTGGCTAAAGCGGCCCGGGCACGAGACATTTCCGTCACATCTTCGGGGTCTGCTAACTCTTGCTCGCACAGGAAGACCAGCTCTCTCAGGGCCTCCTCCAGCTCCTGCTCTACCGTCAGGCGATTGCCGTCGAAGCTCACCGCAACCAACCTTCCGCCCTGAATCTCGGTGGCGGGGCTGTACTCCGGCGACATTCCATCGGGGAACTGAACGACGATGGTGTGCGTCTGGCTCATGCCGACCTCCGCTTAACTGTGACGATCTCCACCGGCGCCAGGCCGGCCTGATCCGCCGCTCGCTTGGCAGCGATGCGGCTGGGGTAGGGACTGCCCGGCAAGTCGCAGCGGGGCGTGCCGCGGTGCCGAATGATGTAGCGACAGCTCATCCGTCCAGCTCCCACACCTCGCGCAGCTTCTGATCCAGACGTTTCTCGTCCAGCCAGTGATCCAGCTCGATGCGCCGGCTTTTGGCCGCGATAGCGTCATCGATCTCGCGCTCTTGCTCTCTCAGGGTCTTAGGCAGAAGGGTTTGCATGGCGACCTCCGTATCGAGTGCGCAGCCGGCCAGGGCCAGCTCGCGGGCATAAAAAAGCCGCCCGAGAGGAGCGGCAATGGGTACCCATGGCAGGTAATAGGGGCCGGCTACTGTCAGCCGCCGGCGGGGCTCTGCGCCGCACTCACGTAGCGGATCACGGGCGGTTACAGCGTTCGCCGGACCTTAACGCGGCCTTGGCTATCGGCCTGGTCTGAGATGCGGCGCCTGGGCGCAACTCCAGGTACAGGCGAGGCCCGTCAGCTTGCCGCCACATCGAGATGGACACGGTTGCCGTCGCGCCTGGCTCAAGGCGCTCTGGGAGAGCTAGCCCCACGGGCCATGCCCATCTCGATGGCCCCTGATAGGCTCAGGGGCGGGCCTCACGCCGCCGCGAATCCCGGCAGGCTCTTGATTGCCTCTATGTCGCGCCGGATTGACTAGCGCTGTCTCGTGCACCAAGTGCAGTGGTGTGGCGGCCATATCAATCCTCCTTGCTGCATCGCGGACAGCTGCATGGCACGCCAGATTTGCGCCGTGCCATGCCCGCCTCCCACGCCTCATTGCAGCGTTCTCGTTTTGCTCGGGTTTCGATCAGCAGGCGCGTAAACGCCTGGCGGTCGTCGTGATACCCGGCGATCATCATCCGAGTCAGGTCGGCCTGGGCTGACATCGCTCTCTCCTGTCCGTTGTCATCCGGCAGCACACCCTGGTGCGCTCTCGGATAATGGATGCCGGTCTGCCCCGGCTGCCCCACCACTGCGCAGGTGGCGCACATCCCTTATGCTGTGATTTCCACGTCGCAACATAAGGAAAACCCGATGTCGGATACGATCAGCGCTCGCTGCCCGGACTGTGGCAACGACAGCTTTGCCATACCGGATCACGACGATGAGCAGGTGGTATGCACTGGCTGTGGCTCCGAGATGGGCACCAAGCGCCAATGCCTGAATGACCTGGATCAGGCTGCCCAGAAGCTCGGCGACGACCTGCTGGGAGGCTTCGGCAACAACTCCCGCGGAGGCTTCAAGACTCGGTAGTCTCACCCCTCAGCCGGGCGGCCCATTCGCGCAGGTCGTCCGGCCCCAGGTTCACGCCGGCGTCGGCCATCTCCTCCAGCCGATCCGCCAGCACCTTGCTGAACTCGCTGCTATCCACGCTGATCTTCAGGCGCGATTCTTGCTGTGCTTCGCTCATGGCGATTCCTCCTACTGGTCGATGTAAAAGACACGCCCTGCAACCAGCGCTCCATCTGGCAGCTTTCTGTGATGCTCGTAACTGATCAGGCATCGCCAGGCTTCGTATGCTTGGTTTGGCGTTTTCCCTAGGCCCACCCAGCGATGCCGCTTATCGAGGTCTTGGCAGCACCAAAAGCCATCCATCTGCCACACCCGAGCCCTCGGGACGGTCATCAACATTTGCGACTTGAGGCGCTGGGTAACTTCGTGGAGACATTGCTGGGCGGCTGGCCAAATGATCGCCGCCTCCTCCTTTGAGTAGCGCAGATTCGTCTCGCCACCACTGCGCCTTCTCACGCGTTCGGCCAGGTTGTACCTGTCATTGGCTATCCATAGCTGGAAGCCGGTTGGGCGATGGATGAGGCAGAACTCGTCGGCATCCCAGTCATCGTGGTGGCGCAGCGCATCGGCGATACGATGGGCCGCTGGGTACTTCTTACGGCTATCCTCGTCCGCCTCGGCGCAACGTTCTCTCTGGCCGCTCATGCGCTTCCTCCTCTGGAATGGCCACATAGCCAAATCTCCCGTGCCGTAATCCGAAAACAGGCTCGTCGAACCTGCTTTCGGACGCCCCCTGCTGTGCAGGCAAGGGGCTGTCCGTTTCTCGCACGACTGCCGATCGGTCTCTCGGCGGCAGCTCATCCCCACGATGACCAGCGCAATCTGTGTGACGTGGGTGCTTGCCTACCATCCAGTGCGCCACTTCCCCGCTCGCTGCTGGATGGCCCCTCTTGGGTTGGCCGTGCTCACCATCCCGCTGTTGCGGTAGGTGCCTGTTGGTAGCCCGGCAGGTCCGGGGATCTCGCGTTGTGAAAGAGCCAGGCCCTGGGGGCCGGAACCGGCTGCGCCGTGTTCGTGGCTTTAAATCTATGCATCAGCGCATATTCTGTCAATGCATCAATGCATATTTTTTTGCATAGGCATGAAAAAGCCCGCCACGGTGGGCGGGCCTTACTTAGGAGGGGCGCTTATGCCATCAGTCGCAGACGTCGAAGCCCGGGACCACTCTGTCCGCCAGGGCGACGATGGCATAGGTATCCACATAGGTGGCTTGGCCGCAGCGCACCTGCGACTTGATGCCGAAGCCGGCGACGATGACCGCGATGGCCAATAAGCCCAGCTTGCCACGCATCACTGACACCCCGCGATGCCGCAGCTGCCAGGGCCGACCAGGTTGCCATTGCCGCGGCTGCCCTGGGTGGTGCTGCGCCAGGTATTGCCATTGGCATCGCGGCCACGGTGATGGGTGGTATTGCCATAGGTGCTGCTGTCTTGGCTCCAGCGCGACCCGGTGCGCGAGTTGCTGCCGCGCATATGCGTCTGGTTGCCGTACTGCTGGATGCTGTAGCGGTTGCCGGATTGGCTGTCGTAGCAGGAGGTGGTGCTGCCAATGGTGTTGCAGTTGGCGGCAACCTGGCTGGCAAGGCCCAGGGCGGTGGTAGCGAGAAGGCTGGCGATCAGTTTGCGCATGGTCAGTCCTTTGATAGCTGGAACTCCTGTGCAGCAGCGTTCGGTGCTGCATAGCGAGCGCCGAAGGCAAGTGTTAAAAGCGGCGGGCTCGCTGTATGACGGCTTCGCTGTCGAAGGTTGGATCGTCTGGGTCAGTGAAGAAAGCAAAGAAATGATATGCGTCCTGCCAGTTGGGGTGGGCTTTCTCGAAATCTATGAGCTCGCAGTCAATCGCTGCCTGGATGCAAAGCGAGTCTTCATCCGGATGAATTCGCCCCTCTAGATGCATTGCGGTAATGGTATCCGAGAGGCGGTCGAAGAAAGTCTGTAGCGCCGCCACACCCTTATCTCGCCCAAGCCAGGTGCGTTTGCCTTGGCTTGGGACCACCTTAGCCATCGCAATCACAAGCTTTTGCAGCGCGATGTATGTTCGGGGGCGAGTATCCTGGAATTCTCTTTGTATGGCCTTGTTTCCTGCCATGCGCTGCCTCCTATCACCACATGGTGCTGGACCAGAAGACCTTGCCCTTGATGCGCACTTGCTCGGGCCAGTCGGGGCCTAGGTCTTCGTCGGGGAACTCGGCCTGGTTGAAGCTGCGGATGCGCAGGCCGCCGCCGGGCAGGCGGTGCAGCTGCTTGACCCGCAATAGGCCATCGTGGTCGATCACGTACAACTTGCCGTCCATCACTCGGGTATCGGCGGTGTTGACGCCCACGGTGGTGCCGTCGGGCAGCACCGGCTCCATGCTGTCGCCACTGACGTAGGCACAGGCGGCGTGCTCCTTCATCACCCCGGCCTTGCGCAGGGTGCGGCGGGCGAAGCGCAGCTTGGCGCCGTGGTTCTCGATGACCTGAGTGCGGCCGCTGCCGGCGGCAATCTCCACCTCGCGGAATAGCGGTAGCTCGACCTCGTCGGCCTCGAGCGGGGTGTCGTCGTCCCAGGGTTCCAGATGACCGAAGAACTCCACCTCGTTGTGCCCAGGGCTGCGCTCGGGCACCTGGTCACCAATCTCTTCTCGTCCACGGATCTGATCGCTGGACAGCCCAAAGTAGCTCGCCAGCTTGGCTACCTGGCGGTCGCTCGGGCTTTCGATCTTGCCCTGAAGAATTCGGGACAGCGTCGATTGGGAGACGTCCGACTCGCGGGCGATCTCCGTTGGGCGCTTTCCAGTGGCCTTGATCAGGCGCTGCAAGACGTCTCGGGTTCTGTCCTTTTGCATGAGTGCAATGATTCCGCCGCTCGATGCATAAGGCAAATGCATTTGCGCTTGACTTCTATGCATTGACGCATACTCTATGCATATGGCTCAAACAGGAGGGATGGCCATGAAAGACAACGATTTGGCCGCAAAGCTGGAGGCCATTCTGGCATCCGGGGCCACCTATAAATCCGTGGCGAAGCGTGCTGGTTGCGACGCCTCGACCATCTATCGCATCCGCACCGGCGCGGTGACCAACCCGAGCTACTCCGTTGGCTGCGCCATCGACGCCATGCACGCCGAGCTGAAGCCGGCCGCTGCTTAACCCACCCCATCGCCTGCCTGCCTG
>NZ_BJUK01000076.1 GCF_007989625.1 Bisbaumannia pacifica | reverse complement strand
AAGGATGACAGCAACAAGGGCGGCAACAACAAGGATGGCAACAACAAGGATGGCAACAAGGGCGAGCAATAGAAAGGCCCGCGAGTGCGGGCCTTGGGAATGGGTAGTGTCTGATAGTGGCTAGAGAAGACGTCACATTACCATGGGGTTTTTATGGATGCCGGCGACTCCCGTCATGCCAGCCCACTGGTCCCCACGACCTTCACGCCAACCGCTCATCCAGTATTCTCGAAGATCCACATCTTGGCTGGGACACTCATCTCTGGAACGACCACTGAGTCCCGCCTTGTAGCCATGAACATAAGCACGCTGGAAGCGATCACGTTTCTGTCGTTTCATCGGATGGCCTCTTCAGAACCGTTAGACTTTGTGACGTTTGCAGTACACGAGACTCCTTATCGGCCCCGAGCGATTCATTCACTCGGCCGTAGTTATCCAGCATCTGCGGCAAGCAACGCATGCGTTATTTCGTAGCTACGCTTATACATTTAGACCATGACGGGACCGGTTGTCGACCGGTATTTTGGCATAAGAGGCCAAGCATATCGGCATGACGGGAATATGACGTCCGTCCCCGGCGCCCGGGCCCCGAGGCCAAGCGCCTCACCAACTGCCCTAGCGAATCTCCACAGCACACCATGAGTGATATGCAAGTGACGAATCTTCCAGCCTTTTTTGCCGCCTGCCCGCGCGGGCTCGAGACCCTGTTGGGCGAGGAGCTGACGGCCCTGGGAGCCCAGGTGGAGAAGACCACGGTGGCCGGGGTGCATTTCCGTGGCGAGCTGGCGGTGGCCTATCGGGCCTGCCTCTGGTCGCGCCTGGCCAACCGCATCATCCTCTGCCTGATCCGGGAGGAGGGCGTCGAGAGCCCGGAGCAGCTGGCGGACGCCGCGGCCCGGGTGGCCTGGGCGGAACACCTGGTGCCGGGGCGCAGCCTGGCGGTGGACTTCCATGGCCAGTCGGCGACGATCCGCCATACTCGGTTCGGTGCCCAGACCGTCAAGGATGGGGTGGTCACCGCCATGGCCCGGGCCGGTCGCGAACGGCCGACGGTCGAGCCCCGGGACCCCGACCTGCGCCTCTATGCCCACCTGCACCGGGGGCGCCTGACCCTGGGCATCGATTTCAGCGGCGAGAGCCTGCACCGGCGCGGCTACCGCCGCGAGCTGGGGCATGCACCCCTCAAGGAGAACCTGGCCGCGGCCCTGCTGATGCGTGCCGACTGGCCGGCCCGGGCCAAGGCCGGTGAGGCCCTGGTGGATCCGCTGTGCGGCTCCGGCACCCTGGTGATCGAGGCGGCGCTGATGGCGGCGGATATCGCCCCCAACCTGAATCGGGCGCGCTTCGGCCTGGAGGCCTGGGCGGGTCATGATCGTGAGCTGTGGCGGGAACTCAGGCGGGAGGCCGAGGCCCGGGCCAGCCTGGGCCGCAAGCGCTGCAAGGCGCGGCTGTTCGGCAGCGACCAGAGCCCCCAGGCCATCGCCGCCGCCAAGGCCAATGCCATGCGCGCCGGCATCCCGGCGCTGATCCACTTCCAGGGCGCCTCGGTGGCCGAGCTGAAGCGCCCCGAGAGCCTGAGTCCCGAGGCCAGGGGGCTAGTGATCACCAACCCGCCCTATGGCGAGCGCATCGGCGAGCTGCCGGAGCTGGTGACCCTCTATCGTCAGTTGGGCGAGCGGCTGCGTGAGGCCTTCCCCGGCTGGAACCTGGCGCTGTTCACCGGTAACCCCGACCTGGGCCACCGCCTGGGGATGCGCGCCCACAAGCACTACGCCTTCCGCAACGGGCCCCTGGAGGCGCGCCTGTTGCTGATCGCTATTCCCGAGGCGAGCGGCGAGGCGGGCAGCGACGCCAGGCCCGAGGCGCCGGCGCGTTCCGAGAATGCGCAGATGTTCGCCAACCGGTTGCTCAAGAATCGCAAGCGTCTCAAGAAGTGGCTCAAACAGTCCGGCGAGTCCTGCTATCGCCTCTATGACGCCGACATGCCGGAGTTCGCCCTGGCCATCGATGTCTACGGTGACTGGGTGCACGTGCAGGAGTATGCGCCGCCCAAGTCGGTGGATGCGGCCCAGGCCCAGAAGCGCCTCTTCGATGCCCTGGGGGTGATCCCCGAGGTGCTGGAGGTATCCCCCAGCCGGGTGGTGATCAAGCGCCGCGAGCGCCAGAGTGGCCGCGCCCAGTACCAGAAGCAGGGCAGCCATGGCGAGCGCTTCGAGGTGCGCGAGGGACGGGCGCGGCTCTGGGTCAACCTGCGCGACTACCTGGATACTGGGCTCTTCCTCGACCACCGCCCGGTGCGTCGGCGGCTCGCCGAGATGGCCGCCGGCAAGCGCTTCCTCAACCTCTTCTGCTACACCGCCACCGCCACCGTGCAGGCGGCGCTGGGCACCGAAAAGGCAGGGGGCGCCAGCGACACCATCAGTGTCGATCTTTCCAATACCTACCTGAGCTGGGCCCGGGACAACTTCGCCCTCAATGGCCTCGACCCGGCCCATCACCGGGTGGTCCGCGACGACTGCCTGCGCTGGCTGGAGACCGCCAAGGCGGAGTTCGACCTGATCTTCATGGATCCGCCGACCTTCTCCAACTCCAAGAAGATGGAGGCGACCCTGGATATTCAGCGCGACCATGGGCGGCTGATTCGCCTGGCCATGGCGCGCCTGGCCGAGGACGGCACCCTGGTCTTCTCTAACAATCAGCGGCGCTTCGCGCTGGATGCCGACCTGGCGGAGCAGTATCGGGTAGAGGAAATCTCGGCGAAGACCTTCGATCCGGATTTCAAGAGAAACCCCGACCTGCACCACGTCTTCCTGATTCGCCATCGGGGAGAGCCAACGGCATGATCCGACTGCGGCTCTATACCACCCTGGGCTGTCATCTCTGCGAGACGCTCGAGGCGTTGCTGGCGAGGCTCTGCTTGGTGGAGTACGCCCTCGAGCGGGTCGAGATCAGCGAGGATGATGCCCTGGTGACACGCTACGGGGTGCGGATTCCGGTGCTGGAGGCGGAGGAGGGCGAGACGCTGGATCGCGGCTTCGAGGCATCGCGGCTGGCGGCCTGGCTGGATGCCAGGGGCTGGCTCGACGAGGCCGCCTGGCGCCAGTTGCAGGCCCCGGCCCCATCGGCCGAGCCCGTCGAAGCAAAGATCCGCCATGGCCGGCGTTACTTGGGCTGATCGCAGGAGCCTGAAGCTGGCAGAAAAATATCGCCCCCATGGCCAATCCATGGGGGCGATTCACACTAGGTTGCTATCCCGCTTCCAGCTTGCCCTTAGGCGTTATCCAGCAGCGAGAGCTGGCGCACGGCGTCCTGGCCCTCGGGGGAGTCGGCCTGCACCTCGAGGACCTTGTGCAGGCCCCGGGAGCGCTGGATGGTGGCCTCGTCGTCGAGCCACATCATCGCCTGATCGTGATCCTCGGCCAGTTGGTGCTTGAGGCCGCCGAACTGGGTGCCGATCTGCCCCCAGGCACGGCTGAAGATCCAGTCACCGAACATGTCCTGGTGGATATGGATCAGCACATAGTCATGGTCACTTTCCCAGCGGACGATCACGGCGACTCCTGGTGGCGGCAAGGGGCCCCGGCGGGGCGAAGCTGCTATTGTAGCGACCTGCCTCCCATGAACAAGCCATCCCCAGGAGTCATGCATGCCTGCCCCCCGACGGATCATCGTGGACGCCAATATTCCCGCCGCCGAGGCCTGCTTCGGCGAGCTGGGCGAGGTCCGGCGCCTGCCCGGTCGCCAGCTTCCCCCCGAGGCGCTGGCCGAGGCCGAGGTGCTGATCACCCGCTCCATTACCCGGGTCGACCGGGCGTTGCTGGACCAGGCGCCGCGGCTGCGTTTCGTGGGCACCTGCACCATCGGCACCGACCATATCGATCGGCAGGCGTTGGCCGAGCGCGGTATCGGCTTCAGCAGCGCCCCGGGCTGCAACGCTGAGGCGGTGGTGGACCATGTGCTGGGGGCCCTGACCTGGGCGGCGGAGCGGGAAGGCCAGGAGCTCGAGGAACGCCGGGTGGGGATCGTCGGGGTCGGCCAGGTGGGCGGGCGCTTAGCCGCGCGCCTGGCGGCCCTGGGCATCGAGACGCTGTGCTGCGACCCGCCCCGGGCCGAGGCGGAAGGCAGCGAGGGCTTCCACGACCTGGAGACCCTGATCGAGCGGTGCGACGTGCTCTGCCTGCATACGCCCCTGGTGCGGGGTGGGTCCCATGCCACCCACCACCTGCTCGATGCGCGGCGCTTGGCGGCCCTGCGCCCGGGCACCTGGCTGCTCAACGCCGGGCGGGGCGACTGCCTGGATGGCGAGGCCCTGAAGGCCCGCCTGGCGGCGCGGGGCGACCTGCTCACCCTGCTGGATGTCTGGGAAAACGAGCCCGCCATCGACGAAGTCTTGTGGCGGGCGGCCGACCTGGCCACCCCCCATGTGGCGGGCTATAGCCTGGATGGCAAGCTGCGTGGCACCCACCAGGTCTACGGCGCCGCCATGCATCATTTCGGCCTACCGGCTCGGCGCAAGCTGGCGAGCCTGCTGCCGTCACCGGCCCTGCCTCGCCTGACCCTGGACGCCGGCCTGAGTCCCTGGGACGCCCTGCGGCTCTGTATCCGCGCCTGCCATGACCCGCGACGCGATGCCCTGGGGCTGGCGCGCTTCGCCCGCGAGCGGGGTATGGCCCGTGGCTTCGATGGCTACCGGGCCGCTTATCCCTTGCGCCGCGAGTTCGCCACCCTGACGGTCGAGCTTCGGGAGGGCGCCGCCGACCTGGCCCCCTGGCTCGAAGGCGCCGGCTTTCGCGTCGAGCACCGCTAAACGTATCGAGCCCGCCAATGGCGGGCCCGATTGCCTTCAGGCGATCAAAAAACGCGCTTACTGCCGATAGGTGGCTTCCTTGAGCGCGCGGATACGATCGGGCCTGTGGAAAGGGGCGGGTGGCGATAGCCAGGGATCCGCCCCGGTTGGTAGCTACTGCCGATAGGCGGCTTCTTTCAGGGCCCGGATACGGCCGATGCAGAGAGCGGCGGAGGGTGACCCGCCGCGTCTCATCTTATCGTTACTGCCGATAGGCGGCTTCCTTAAGCGCGCGGATACGATCATCCAGCGGCGGGTGGCTGGCGAAGAGTCGCTCCATGATCTTGCGGGTCCGGCCGGTGGTAATGGCGAAGGCGGTCAGGGTGTCCGGCATCTGGTCGGGTAGCTCGGTCTCGGCCTTGAGACGGGCCAGGGCATTGATCATGGCCCCGGAGCCGGCCAGCCGGGCCCCCGCCGCGTCGGCGCGGTACTCCCGGAAGCGCGAGAACCAGGCCACTACCGCCGAGGCGATGATGCCGAAGACGATCTCGGCGACGATCACCACCGCGAAGTAGCCCATGAAGCCGAGCCCCTCGCCATCGGTGCGGCTCTTCAGGAACTGATCCACCAGGTGGGCAACGACCCGGGCGAAGAACATCACGAAGGTGTTCACTACCCCCTGGATCAGCGCCAGGGTGACCATATCGCCGTTGGCCACGTGGCCGATCTCGTGGGCCAGCACCGCGCGGACCTCTTCGGGACGCATGCGGTTGAGCAGGCCGGCGGAGACCGCCACCAGGGCGTCGTTCTTATTCCAGCCGGTGGCGAAGGCGTTGGACTGCTGGGCGGGGAAGATGCCCACCTCGGGCGTCTTGATGCCGGCCTCCCGGGAAAGCTCCTCGACGGTATCCAGCAGCCATTTCTCGGTGGCGTTGGAAGGCGTCTCGATGATCACGGTGCCGGTGCCGCGCTTGGCCATCCACTTGGAGATAAACAGCGACACCAAGGAGCCGGCCATGCCGAAGATAAAGCAGAAGATCAGCAGGCTGTTGAAGTTGATGCCCTGGGCATTGAGGTAGGGCTCGACGCCCAGCAGCCGCAGGGTAATGCTGGCGACGACGATCACCGCCAGGTTGGTGCCCAGGAAGAGCAGGATTCTCATCATCGGGGGAATCTCCGTAGGAGTGGCAACCTCAGAGGGCGGCGGTCCGCGCCGCCCGGAAAAATCATGACGATTAGATACGGCCTTTGGCGTCGGGTTTCAAGCGTCCTTTCAAACCGTTAGCTCGCCGAATCAGAGCCCGTTGCTAGAGTCCCTTGTTAGAGCCCCTTGCGGTAGCGCTCCAGGAAGCGCGCGAAGCGATCCAGGGCGTCGCCCAGCTGGTCGGCCCAGGGCAGGGTGACGATGCGCACATGGTCCGGCGTCGGCCAGTTGAAGGCGGTGCCCTGCACCAGCAGGATCTTCTCCTGCAGCAGCAGGTCCAGCACCAGCTTCTCGTCGTCGGCGATGGGGTAGACCGCGGGGTCCAGGCGCGGGAAGGCGTAGAGGGCGCCCTTGGGCTTGACGCAGCTGACCCCGGGGATGGCGTTGAGCTTCTCCACGGTGATATCGCGCTGCGCCAGCAGGCGCCCGCCGGGCAGCACCAGGTCGTTGATCGACTGGTAGCCGCCCAGCGCCGTCTGGATGGCGTGCTGGGCCGGCACATTGGCGCACAGGCGCATCGACGCCAGCATATTGATGCCCTGGATAAAGTCGGCGGCACGCTGCATGGCCACCTGGCCGGAGAGGATCATCCAGCCGGAGCGGAAGCCGGCGCAGCGGTAGCTCTTGGAGAGGCCGTTGAGGGTCACCACCAGTTGGTCGTCGCCGGCCAGGGCGCCGGTGGATACGTGCTCCACCCCGTCGTAGAGGATCTTGTCGTAGATCTCGTCGGAGAACACGATCAGGTCGTGCTCCCGGGCGATCTCCAGGATCTCCTTGACCACCTCCGGTGGGTAGACGGCGCCGGTAGGGTTATTGGGGTTGATGATCACGATGGCCCGGGTATGGCCGGTCACCTTGGCGCGGATATCCTCCAGGTCCGGGGCCCAGTCCGCCTGCTCGTCGCACAGGTAGTGCACGGCGCGACCGCCGGCCAGGTTGGCGGCGGCGGTCCACAGGGGATAGTCAGGGGCCGGGATCAGCACCTCGTCGCCATCGTTGAGCAGTGCCTGCATGGCCATCACGATCAGCTCGGAGACGCCGTTGCCGATATAGACGTCCTCGATGCCGACATGCGGAATCTGCTTGCGCTGGCACTCCTGCATGATCGCCTTGCGCGCCGAATAGAGTCCCTTGGAGTCGCAGTAGCCCTGGGCGGTGGGCAGGTTGCGCATCACGTCCTGGAGGATCTCCTCCGGGGCCTCGAAGCCGAAGGGGGCGGGGTTGCCGATATTCAGCTTGAGTACCCGCTGGCCTTCCTCTTCCAGGCGCTTGGCGTGGTCGAGCACCGGGCCACGGATGTCGTAGCAGACGTTATGCAGCTTGTGTGACTTCTTGATCGGGGTGTCCATGGGCGTTGGGAATCCGCTGTCCAGTCGGGGGCGTGGCGCCCCCGGGGTTGTCATCTAGGAATCTGTCGGCGAGTCCGGCGTCTCGTCCTCGACGGCCGGCTCCGGGGGAATGTCCGCCGGGGTCTCCAGGGTCAGGCGACCCAGCTTGCCGGCGCGTAGCTCATGCAGCAGCACCTCGGCGCCGCGGTGCAGGTCCACCTCGCCGCCGGGGCGCAGGCCGCCGCGCTTGGCGGCGATCTCGGTGAGGATGGCGTGGCCATCGAAACCGGCCAGGGCCAGCAGGTCGAGGCGACGGGGGCCATCGGCATCCACCGCCTCGGCCTCCGGGTTGGCGGCATAGGCGGGCAGGGCCTTGAGCTTGTAGCGGCTCGTCAGGGCCTCGGGATAGCGCTTGGCCAGCTCCGCCGCGGTGACGATGGCCACCTCCACATAGTCGATGGCGGTATCGCGAATGGCGCCGCTGGCAGCCAGGCGGAAGGCGCTGGCCTGATCCTCGATCTTCGGCCACAGCACCCCCGGGGTGTCGATCAGCGCCACCCGGCCATCGAGGCGTACCTTCTGCTGGCGCTTGGTGACCGCCGGCTCGTTACCGGTCTTGGCGATCTTGCGGCCCGCCAAACCATTGATCAAGGTCGACTTTCCCACGTTGGGAATGCCCATCACCATGACCCGCACATCGCGGTCGGCACGGACCTGGCCGGCCAGGGCATGGCATAGCTTGGGGATGCCCTTGAGCTCCCGGGCCTGGGTGGTGGTCACCGCCAGGGCGCGGGTGTCCGGCAGAGCATCGAAATGGTCGACCCACTCCTGGGTGCGCACCGGGTCGGCCAAGTCGGCCCGGGACAGCAGCTTGAGCACCGGCTTGTGCTGGGTCAGTTCGGCCAGCATGGGGTTGGCGCTGGAGTAGGGCAGGCGGGCATCGAGCACTTCCAGTACCACATCGATCTCGGGCAGGGCCTCGGTGATCTGGCGGCGTGCCTTGTGCATGTGTCCCGGGTACCAGCCGAGCATGATGCGTGTCTCCTGGGCAGAAAAAACGGCCGTTCATCTTAGCAGATGAACGGCCGTCGGCGCTGCTTCAACTGGGGCTCGCGGCGACTATTCGCCTTCGTGGAAATTGATGGCCAGGGAGTTGATGCAGTAGCGCAGGCCGGTGGTCTCGGCGGGACCGTCCTCGAAGACGTGCCCCAGGTGGGCATCGCAGTGGGCGCAGACCACCTCGGTGCGCACCATGCCATGGGAAGTGTCCGCATGCTCCTCCACCGATGACTTGCCGAGGGGGCGGTCGAAGCTCGGCCAGCCACAGCCGGCATCGAACTTGTGCTCATTCTCGAACAGCGGGGCATGACAACAGACACAGTGGTAGATGCCCTGGGCATCATTGACCCGGTAGTCGCCGCTGAAGGGGGCCTCGGTGCCCTTCTCGCGGGTCACATGGAACTGCTCGGGGGTGAGTTGGCTGCGCCATTCGGCGTCACTCTTCTCGATCTTCTTGCGCATGGCGTCCTCTCTGGCTGCTGCCGGTCGCCGCCGTGGGGCGGCAGGGTCGGGGGCGGCCGATCGCCCCATCTATAGGGTAGCTTCTCGAGAGCAAAAATTGGCGCTTAACCATAGGCTTGACACCATCTCGGTCGCTCAGTAATATACGCGCCACCTCGACGAGGCAAGCAGCGTCCCATTCGTCTAGTGGTCTAGGACACCGCCCTTTCACGGCGGTAACAGGGGTTCGAACCCCCTATGGGACGCCACTCCTCGACGCGGTAGGATGATCGAAAA
>NZ_BJUK01000075.1 GCF_007989625.1 Bisbaumannia pacifica | reverse complement strand
TGCACTACCCCCGAACCCTGGCGGCGCTGTCGATTATCGCCTTCGTCCTCTGGCAGCTGTGGAGCCTGCTACCCCAGGTCGATGCCCATGCCACTCATCCGCCAGCGCCGAGTGACCACTTACACTGATCGTCGCGCCCTTGACTCAGCTCAAGGGCGGCGCGGGCCCCAGCCGCTAGCATAGGACTATCGCTTCGGCCGGAGAGCCCCATCATGTCCTTGCCCTATCCGCTACCGCCCTCCACGGCCTGGGACGCCGAGCTGATTCGTCGCTATGACGTCAGCGGGCCCCGTTATACCTCCTACCCCACGGCGCTCTCCTTCGCGGAGTTCGGCCCCGAGGAGTTCACCACCGCCCTGGAGCGCGGCAATGCCTCGCGACGCCCGCTGTCGCTCTATGTGCATATTCCCTTCTGCCGGCGCATCTGCTTCTACTGCGCCTGCAACAAGATCGCCACCAAGAACACCGACCTGGCACGGCCCTACCTGACGCGCCTCGACCGGGAGATGGCGCTGACCAGCCGCCACCTGGACACCTCGCGGCCGGTCAGTCAGCTGCACTGGGGCGGCGGCACCCCCACCTTCCTGACCCTGGATCAGATGAGCGAGCTGATCGATCGCCTGGATGCCCGCTTCGGCCTCTCCGGCGACCGCGACCGCGACTACGCCATCGAGATCGATCCCCGGGAGGCGGACGTGCTGACCCTGCGCCACCTTCAGGCGCTGGGCTTCAACCGCCTGAGCCTGGGGGTACAGGATCTGGATCCCCGGGTGCAGAAGGCGATCAACCGGGTCCAGCCCCGAGTGCTGACCGAGAGCCTGATCGACGAGGCGGCGCGCCTGGGCTTTCACTCCCTGAACCTGGACCTGATCTATGGCCTGCCGTTGCAGACCCGGGCGAGCTTCGCCGCGACCCTGGAGCAGGTGATCGAGCTGGCCCCGGCACGGCTCTCCATCTTCAACTATGCCCATCTGCCGGAACGCTTCGCCCCGCAGCGGCGCATCGCCGCCGCCGACCTGCCCGGCGCCGAGGAGAAACTCGGCATCCTGCAGGACACCATCGAACGCCTCCAGGACGCCGGCTATGTGCATATCGGCATGGATCACTTCGCCCGCCCCGAGGACAGCCTGGCCGTGGCCCAGCGCCAGGGCAGCCTGCAGCGCAATTTCCAGGGCTACTCCAGCCACGCCGACAGCGACCTGGTGGGCCTCGGCGTCTCCGCCATCAGCCGCGTCGACGACGTCTATGCCCAGAACCCCACCGCCCTGGGCGACTACGAGGCGGCCCTGGATGCGGGTCACCTGGCCACCGTCAAGGGGCTGCGCCTGAGCTTCGATGATCGCCTGCGGCGCCACGCCATCGAACGCTTGATGTGCGACATGGCCCTGGACCTGGGAGCCCTGGGCGAGGCCTTCGGAGTGGACGCCGAGGCCTACCTGAGCGATGCCCTGGCGCGCCTGGCGCCCGCCCTGGCCGATGGCCTGATCATTCGTCGCGGCCCGCGCCTGGAGGTAACGGCGGCGGGGCGCCTGCTGATCCGCCACCTGGCCATGGCCTTCGATGCCCATCTCCCCGGTCAAGGAGGGAGCCGCTATTCCCGGGTGCTATAAGGGAGGCGAGAAGATAACGTCAGGCTCGCCTTGCCCAGCGTCCAAGGTGCTGCACTTGGGGCGCCGGCATCATGCCAAAGTGCGAGACAGGAAGTGACGAGATAACCGCCGAACGTCAGGCTCGCCTTGCCCAGCGTCCAAGGTGCTGCACTTGGGGCGCCGGCATCATGCCAAAGTGCGAGACAGGAAGTGACCAGATAACCGCCGATAACGTCAGGCTCGCCTTGCCCAGCGTCCAAGGTGCTGCGCTTGGGGTGCCGGCATCATGCCAAAGTGCGAGACAGGAAGTGACGAGATAACCGATGAACTCGCTTTGCCCACCGTCCAAGGTTCTCCATAATGGGGGGTGTAGTCCCGTCACGGAGAGACCCATGCCGCATACCGCCCTGGAACGCCGCCGCGCCCGTCTGCAGCAGCCTCACTGTCAGACCTGCAGCCTGGCGTCGCTGTGCCTGCCCCTGGCGCTGCAGCTGGAGGACCTGGATCAGTTCGATGCGATCATTCGCCGCCGCGCGCCCCTCAAGAAGGGCGAGATGCTGTTCCGCCAGGGAGATGCCTTCACCAGCGTCTTCGCGGTCCGATCCGGCAGCCTCAAGCAGGTGACCAGCGTCGGCGGCGAAGAGCAACTGACCAACTTCTATCTGCCCAGCGAGCTGGTGGGCCTGGACGGCATCGACGAATCCAGCTATCCGGGCAGCATGGTGGCCCTGGAGACCACCACGGTGTGCGAGATTCCCTTCGACCGCCTCAACAGCCTGGCCGAGGACCTGCCGGAGCTGCGCCTGCAGCTCTACCGCAGCATGAGCAAGGAGATGCGCGACGATCGTCGCATGATCCGCCTGCTCTCCCGCAAGACCGCCGACGAACGACTGGCCAGCTTCCTCACCGGCCTCTCCGAGCGCTTCCGCCGCCGCGGCTACTCCGCCTACAGCTTCCGTCTCTCGATGTCCCGGGCCGATATCGGCAACCATCTGGGTTTGGCGGTGGAGACGGTGAGCCGCATCCTGGGGCGCTTCCAGAGCCAGGGCCTGGTGGCGGTTTCCGGGCGAGAGGTCAATATCCTCGACCTCGATACCCTGGCCCAGCTCGCCGAAGGCGAAGGCTGCATCTAGCCCCGCAAGCGGGATCGCGACCTAATATGAATCGCCCCCATGGCAAGGCCATGGGGGCGATGTTTCTTCCGGCTTAGGGCTTCGAGCTCCGAACGCAGTCCGGGGGGCTTACAGCTCCTGAAAGAGGTCGATGCGGTCGGCCTGCATCCTGGCCTGCTTCGCCTCCAGGCCGGCGAAGTCGAAGAGTTCCCGATCGGCCAGCTGGGAAGGCGCCACATTGGTGACCGCCTTGAACATGTTCTCCAGGCGCCCCGGGTGCTTGGCCTCCCACTCGGCGAGCATCTCCTTGACCACCTGGCGCTGCAGGTTGGGCTGGGAGCCGCAGAGGTTGCAGGGAATGATGGGGAATTCCATCAGCCGCGAGAACTCGGCGATATCCGCCTCCCGGCAGTAGGCCAGGGGGCGGATGACGATATTCTTGCCGTCGTCGGAGAGCAGCTTGGGGGGCATCGCCTTGAGGCTGCCGCCGAAGAACATATTGAGGAAGAGGGTCTCGAGGATATCCTCGCGATGGTGACCCAGGGCGATCTTGGTGGCACCGATCTCCTCGGCGAAGCCGTAGAGGGAGCCGCGCCGCAGCCGCGAGCAAAGCGCACAGGTGGTCTTGCCCTCGGGGGTCTTCTCCTTGACCACCGAGTAGGTGTCCTTCTCGAGGATATGGTAGTCGACGCCCAACTGGTCCAGGTACGCCGGCAGCACATGCTCGGGGAAACCGGGCTGCTTCTGGTCCAGGTTGACGGCCACCAGGGAGAAGTTCACCGGGGCGTTGCGCTGCAGGTTGCGCAGGATCTCCAGCATGGTGTAGCTGTCCTTGCCACCGGACAGGCAGACCATCACCTTGTCGCCTTCCTGGATCATCCCATAATCGATGATGGCGTTGCCCACCTGGCGACGCAGCCGCTTCTGCAGCTTGTTGAACTCGCGCTTCTGCTTGGCCAGGGTCGCGGCCTCCGACGCCGGTTCGGCATCGTGGGGGCGGGCATCCGTCAGGGTCGACATGGTCACACCGGGGTTGGAGAAAATGGGGCAATATTCTAGCACCCCGCCCCGAGACTGCCTATGCCGCCAACCGGCGCAGCGACGTCGCTTCACTGGCGAATCCGGCGCCTACCTAGCCGAAAGGGTCGCTACCCCACCAGCCCCCGCTGCACGCGAGTGTACATCAGCGCCGTGGTCACCGCGTCGCCCAGGGCGGTATGACGCCCCATCACCGGCACCTCCAGGGCCTCGGCCACCGCCTCGAAGCGCAGGTTGGGAATCAGCTCCGGTCGGCTGCGGCGCAGCGCCTTGGCATAGGCCTGGGAGACCTCGACCCGGGCATTGGGCAGCTCGAAGCCCAGGTGGGCGCGCAGGTAGCGGTTGAGGATCGCCAGGTCGAATTCCAGGCACCAGCCCACCAGGGGGCGGTTGCCGACGAAATCGAGGAACTTGGCCAGGGCCGCCTCGATGGAGTCGCCCCCCTCCAGGTCGATGCCGCGCAGGCGATGGATGCGGATCGAGTCGCCGGAGAGCGAGGCGGGGCGGGCCAGGCGCAGATCCAGCGACTGGCTGGTCAGCACCCGGTCGCCCTTGAGGCGCACCGCCGCCAGGGAGACCAGCTCCGCCCGGCGGGTATCCAGGCCGGTGGTCTCGCAGTCGATGGCCACCATCTCGTCGCCGGTGTAGGGGTTGAACAGCCAGCCATACTCGCCATTCGCCTGGCGGCGGCGGTCGCTGACACGACGCAGGGCCCTCAACATGGCAGTTTCCTTGTCCTTGTTATGCTCATGAATATTCCAGGTGATAGCGCTGGGAGAGGCGCTGCTTGAAGTCCTTGACCATATGCAGCGCCTCGCGCAGCAGGTCCCGTTCCAGGGACGACAAGCGCTGCACCACCACCCGATTGGTGTCCTCGCCCTCGTGCTCGCCATGCAGCCGCGCCAGTTGTTGCTTGAGGCGCAGCTCGGTGCACAGCGCCAGGGCCTCGCCCAGGTCTTCGGCGAAGCGCGCCTCCAGGCGCCCGTCCGCGGCCAGCGCCTCCAGGCGCGCCAGGGTCGAGGTGGGGCGAATGCCTCGCTCCAGTGCCAGGGTGCGCACCCCGTGAACGATGGGGAAGATGCCGCCCTTCTTGATATCGATACCGTGCTGGGGCTTCTTCAGCGAGCCGAACAGGGTCAGCGGCGTGGAGAAGCGCAGGGCGGTACGGGCGAAATAGGAGAGCAGGATCTCGTCCCGGGAGCAGCGGGCGAAGAGTTCGTCGCGCAGGGCATCCAGCAGGGCCGGGTTGCCGGCCACGCCATGGGCGTCCAGCAGGATGGCCAGCTTCATCAGGCTGTCGCCATCGCGGGCCTCGGCCCAGCCCCCCAGGCGCTGCTTCCAGCTCGAGAGGCTGGCCACCCAGGCCGGGTTGGAGACCATGATATTGCCGGGACAGGGCGGATAACCGAGGCGAATCAGGGTCTCGGTAAAGGCATTCATCTGCTCGCCCAATCCCGGCCAGTCCAGGTCATCGGCGAGGATCAGGCCGTTGTCCTGGTCGGTCTTGAGGATCTGCTCGCCGCGCCCCTCGCTGCCCATCACCATCAGGCAGCTATCGGCGCGGTAGCGCTCGTCCACCATAAAGGTCCAGGCCTTGCTGATGATGCGCCCATTCAGCGCCGCCAACAGGTCCATGGCGAAGCGCAGCTTGACCCCCTGGGCCATCAGCGCCTGGACCAGCTCCGGGGTCCGGGCGCTGGCCCGCACCAGTTCCTCCAGGCTGTCGGCCTGCTCCACCTGCAGGCTCACCACATAGCTGCGGCTGGAAAAATAGCTGAGCACATCGGTGAGCTCCACCACCCCCACCGGCCGCCCCCCCTCGACCACCACCACTCGCGCCACCTCATGGCGGGTCATTTCCACCAGGGCCTGGAAGAGGTACTGGCCGGGCGTGGCGGTGATCAGGGCGAAGTGGGCGATGCCCGCCACCGGGCTGGCGGCGCTCAGCCCCTGTTCGACCAGGGCATTGAGCAGGTCGGTCTTGGTCAACATGCCGAAGCGCTCGCCCTCCTGCACCAGCAGGCTATCGGCGCGACGCTCGTTCAGGGCCGCCACCGCCTCGGCGATGCTGGTCTCGCCGCCCAGGCGCAGGGGCTCACGCATGCACTCCTCGATGCGCGCCAGCATAAAGCCGGCCATGGTCACGCCCCCCTCGGCGCGCCGCTCGGTCAGCAGGCGTGCCTTGTGGGAGAGGCTCTGGCGGAAGAATTCGGCGAAGGGTGGGTAGTGCTCGCCGAGTTCGCGGAACAGCGCCTTGGGCAGCAGATAACAGAGGCTCTCCTGCTCCGCCTTGAAACGGTAGCGGCTCTTGCCATTGAGAATGCTGATGGCACCGAACAGGTCGCCGGCGGTGTAGTGACCGATCCGCGAGGTGGCGCTGGGCAGGGTCGGATCGAGTTCCGCCACCTCGCCCTTATGGATCAGGTAGACGTATTCACCGGGCTGTCCCGCATCGAGAATCACCTCATCCCTGTCGAAGTAGGCCAGGTCGACGCCGGCTCGCACGCGCTCCCGTCCCGCCTCGTCGAGCAGGGTGAAAGGGGGCTGGGAGAGATCGACATCGACCATGGGGCGCCTCGGGACGAGAGGAGAGTCCTTGCAGAGTAGCAAAGCCATCGACCCACTAACTGCTAGACCAATGTCCTACCTCGAGGGCCAGGAACGCCGCCTTCGACCATAGTCACATTCGCGACGTTAGACCATGGTTCAAGTCGCTTTTTGGCATCGACTTTTGTCCTGGCCTTTTACCCCCGATCCGCGCCTATACCATCGTCCAATGCCTCCTTCACCCACCCGGCACCAACACCACCAACAACGACACAAGCCACTGAAAATAAATGGATTTTTAAATAAGAAGGCATTAAGTAAAAAGTCGTGATACCAAAGTCTGGGATTTCTTTTTGCCGACCTTTGACCACTATCAATCAGGCACATTTCGGCCGACTAACCCACCGAAACCACTCTCGATCTCCCTTAACCCAAGAACAAACGGAGAGCATCACTATGGCAGATGAGAAATCCAATGCCTCGGCCTACTGGTCGGCGAACGTCCGCCTGATCACCGGCTGCCTGATCGTCTGGGCCCTGGTCTCCTACGGCTGCGCCATCCTGCTGCGCCCGTTGCTGGCCGGTATCCCCGTGGGCGGCACCGACCTGGGCTTCTGGTTCGCCCAGCAGGGATCCATCCTGACCTTTATCGGCATCATCTTCTTCTACGCCTGGAAGATGAACAAACTCGACAAGAAGTTTGGCCTGGGGGAGTAAGCCGACTATGAGCCAATTTGCCATCAACCTGCTGTTCGTGGGGGCCTCCTTCGCCCTCTATATCGGCATCGCCATCTGGGCGAGGGCCGGTTCCACCAAGGACTTCTATGTGGCGGGCGGCGGCGTCCATCCGGTGACCAACGGTATGGCCACCGCCGCCGACTGGATGTCCGCCGCCTCCTTTATCTCCATGGCCGGCCTGCTGGCCTCCGGCGGTTACGCCAACTCCACCTTCCTGATGGGCTGGACCGGCGGCTACGTCATCCTGGCGATGCTGCTGGCGCCCTACCTGCGCAAGTTCGGCAAGTTCACCGTGCCGGACTTTATCGGTGACCGCTTCTACAGCAAGACGGCACGCCTGGTGGCGGTGATCTGCCTGATCGTCGCCTCGGTGACCTATGTCATCGGTCAGATGACCGGCGCCGGCGTGGCCTTCTCACGCTTCCTCGAGGTGCCCAACACCGCGGGCATCTGGATCGCCGCGGCCATCGTCTTCCTCTACGCCGTGTTCGGCGGCATGAAGGGCATCACCTACACTCAGGTGGCCCAGTACATCGTGCTGATCATCGCCTACACCATCCCGGCGGTGTTCATCGCCCTGCAACTGACCGGCAACCCCATCCCCATGTTCGGCATGTTCAGCACCCACACCGAGTCCGGCGTGTCGCTGCTGACCAAGCTCGACGAGGTGGTCAATGCCCTGGGCTTCCGCGACTACACCGCCGACGTGGACAACAAGCTCAACATGGTACTGTTCACCCTGTCGCTGATGGTGGGTACCGCGGGCCTGCCCCACGTCATCATCCGCTTCTTCACCGTGCCCAAGGTGGCCGATGCCCGCTGGTCCGCCGGCTGGGCCCTGGTGTTTATCGCCCTGCTCTACCTCACCGCACCGGCGGTGGGCTCCATGGCACGCCTCAACCTGATGACCACCGTCTATCCGGAGATGACCGGCCAGGTGGAGGACTACGATAGCGCCGCCGGCGAGGCGATCCTCTATGCGGAGCGTCCCGATTGGGTACGTACCTGGGAGGAGACCGGCCTGATCACCTTCGAGGACAAGAACGCCGACGGTCGCATCCAGTTCTATAACGACGCCAACCCCGACTTCGCCGCCACCGCCGAGGCACGTGGCTGGGAAGGCAGCGAGCTGACCGTCAACAACGATATCCTGGTGCTGGCCAACCCGGAGATCGCCAACCTGCCCCCCTGGGTCGTTGGCCTGATCGCCGCCGGCGGTATCGCCGCGGCGCTGTCCACCGCGGCGGGCCTGCTGCTGGCCATCTCCTCGGCGATCAGCCACGACCTGATCCGCAGCATGATCAACCCCAATATCAGCGAGAAGGGCGAGATGCTGGCGGCGCGGATCTCCATGGCCGGGGCCATCCTGCTGGCCACTTACCTGGGCCTCAACCCCCCGGGCTTCGCCGCCCAGACGGTGGCCCTGGCCTTCGGTATCGCCGGCGCCTCGCTGTTCCCGGCGCTGATGATGGGGATCTTCTCCAAGCGGGTGAACAACAAGGGTGCGGTCGCCGGCATGCTGGCGGGCCTGATCGCCACCCTGCTGTATATCTTCACCTACCTGGGCTGGTTCTTTATCCCCGGCACCAACTCGCTGGCCAACACCCCGGATAACTGGATCCTGGGCATCTCGCCGCTCTCCTTCGGCGCGGTGGGGGCGATCATCAACTTCGCGGTCGCCTTCACGGTCTCCCGGGCCACCGCGGAACCGCCCCAGGAAATCCAGGACCTGGTGGAGAGCGTCCGCTATCCCAAAGGCGCGGGTGTCGCCACCGGCCACTGACGTCCCGGTACCTTCTGGGCCATAATGGCCCCCTGGCCCGGCATGCCGGGCCAGTCGATTCCCACCGCTCGGGCTTCCCATGGGAAGCCCGAGCGCTTTACGCAAGGAACTCCGATGATTTGGCACTTGATCGCCGCCATCTTCGCCGGCCTCGGGGCCGCGGGCCTCGGCCAGCTGCTGCGCCTGGCCAGCGGCAAGCGGCTGCCCCGCTGGCTGGTGCCGGTGTGCGCCGGCCTGGGCATGCTGGGCTATCAGATCCATACCGAGTACCGCTGGTTCGATCACAAGCGCGCCCAGCTGCCGGAAACGGCCCAGGTCGTGCAGGTGGAGTACGACGCCATGTTCTGGCGCCCCTGGACCTACCTCTTCCCCATGGCCACCGCCTTCAGCGTGGTCGATGCGCAGAGCCTGGTGGCCCAGGAGGGAGACGAGGGGCGGCGCGTCGAATTCCTGCTCTATCGTTTCGAGAAGCAGGTTCAGGACCGGGTCAGCCATCAGGCCTGGCTGATGAACTGTGCCACCCGCGAGACCCTGCCACTGGAGGGCGAGTCCCGCCGCCCGCGGGTCGAGGCGATGCGCCGGCTAAGCGAACAGGCCCCGCTCTATCGGGCGATCTGCCACGACGACCAAGCGGCGCCGTAACGACACCCGG
>NZ_BJUK01000074.1 GCF_007989625.1 Bisbaumannia pacifica | reverse complement strand
ATCCACCACCGAGATCGCCGGGAAGGACTCCTCCTCCAGCAGCTGCGGTTCACCAAGCCCACCCTCGGGGCCACCCGTCAGGACGACACCAAACTGATAGCTCAGCGGGTCGACGCCTTCGGTGATTCGTGCCAGGCGCACGAAGCCATGGCCGCCTTCGGCCCCGCCACCCCCTGCGGCACCGGCGGCGGGATCCTCGAGAAGATCGAAGAGATCGCCGTCATCGTCCTCGAGTGCCGCCAGCAAGGCCTCGACCTCCTCGTCCTGGACGCTGGCCTGCTCGGGATCGACCTCGGCATCCGGGGCCAGCTCGGGCTGCATCAGCACTTCCTGGCCAGGCTCGATGACGACCAGACCCGCCTCGCCGCCGCCGAAATCGAGCTCGACGCTGCCATCGGCCGAGGTAACGACCACCTCGCCTTCCTCGACGACATCGCCGGGTCGCAATTCGCGAAGGTTACCCTCGGCATCACGCGCCCAGGCTTGTCCGGTAATCGAGAGAACGACTGCAATGCTCATGGCGGGGCCCCCTGCATTAGCCATAGATTCTTGCCCGGAGCCGAAAAGGCCTTACGGGGCGAGCCGACGACGGTCGGCACTTATCTCAAAGCTAGGAGAGGGAAGACGGGCGAACTATTGGACCGTGGTACAGGGTAAGCAAACGTATCCAAATGTATATTCAGACGGAGTGGCTATCTCAAGGTGGTCTCCAGGTGGCCGGATAGCTTGAGAATCAGCTGCATGCGATCTCGCACACCAAGCTTGCGATAGGCGGCCCCCAGGTGCGCCTTGACGGTACGCTCGGTGATTTCGAGGGCCCTGGCCACCTCCTTGTTGGTATGCCCAGCGGCCACCGCCAGTACCACGTCACGCTCCCGAGCCGTCAGCTCCGTGAGCACGCCGGCCTGATGGGCCAGGCCGCCCCCCAGGGCACGAAAAGTGGACCCCACCACGTCGCTGAGCAGCTCGGGCCCCACCCAGAGGCCGTGATGCATGGTGACCAAGGCCACCTCGTGCAACAGTTCCACGGAGCTCAGTGCATGGGCATAGCCCCGCGCACCGGCACCCAGGGCCAAGAAGGCCTCTTCCTTGCGGGGCAGCCAGGAGAGTGCCACGCAGACCACCTGCTGATTCACCAGGGTCTCGATCAATTGGGGCCAGGCGTCGTTATCGCTGAGCACCCAGGCGTGATCGTCCCGCCCCAGACGACTCGGAGCCTCGCGGGCCGAAAGCGTCCAGCCATCGGGGAAGGCGTTGCTCCAGCGCGGCAGCGTCACTCGCTCGGAAACCACCAGCACATGGCGCATGGTCAGCGCTCCGTCATCGCATTGCCCATGCCGCGCAGCACCGGCTTGAGCAGGTACTCCATGATGGTGCGCTGCCCGGTGCGGATATCCACCTGGGCGGTCATGCCGGGAATGATCGGCATCTCCGGTGCCAGGGTCGCCTCCTGGGTGCGCACCCTCACCAGATAGAAGCTATTGCCCTCATCATCGGTGATGGTATCGGCACTGATATGTTCCAGCTCGGCTTCGAGCCCGCCGTAGATCGAGAAGTCATAGGCGGTCAGCTTGATAAAGGCCTCCTGGCCGGGGCGCAGGAAGGCGATATCCTGGGGTGCGATACGCGCCTCCACCAGCAACTGGTCATCGATGGGCACGATCTCCACCACGTCCTGGCCGGGCTGGACCACGCCCCCCAGGGTGGTGATATGCAGACGCTGGACGATGCCTGCCACCGGCGCCCGCAACTCGGCCAGGCGTACCCGATCCTCCAATCCGGTGCTGCTCTCTTCCAGGGCCGAGAGCTCGCCAATGGTCTGCGCCAGCTCGTTTCGCCACTCGGCGCGACGCTCCAGGGTGACCTCGCGCAGTTGAGCCTCGCCCTCCTCCACGGCGGCTTCGAGACGCGAGACCTGAGCACTGGCCTGGCTACGCTCGCCGCTAGCCCGAGAGACCTCACGACGCAGACGAATCACCTCCACCTCGGATACCGCGCCGCTTTGCAGCAACGGCCGCGTCATATTGAGTTCCTGGCTGGCCAGCCCCAGGTCCCGGGAGGCCGCATTGAAGCGGGCACGCGCCTCGTTGAGTTCCTCGCGGCGCTGGGTCAAACGCTCGCGAACGATGCTCTCCTGCTCACGCAACTCGGCACGCAAGCCTTCATAAAGCTCCCGCTCACGATCCACCAGATCGGGGGCCTGGGCCACGAGTTCTGGGGAGGGACGAAAGAGCTCGTCGGTGACCAGGGCGCGCAGGCGTTCCGCCCGGGCCTGCAGGGCCCAGACCCGAGCCTGGTTCTCGCGGAAGCTCGAAGCATAACGGGTCGGATCGATGCTCATCAGCAGTTGTCCGGCCTCCACCCGTTGCCCCTCCGCGACCAGGATCTCCTGGACCACGCCGCCATCGTAGGACTGCACCCGCTGCAGCTGAGACGAGGGGATAATGCGCCCGGCGCCCTTGGTGACCTCGTCGATCTGCGCCAGGCTCGCCCAGATCACCAGCCCCACCAGCGCCATGACCACCAGGTAGAGAAAGGCTCGAGCGCGTAGCGGCTCCTGCTGCATGCGCGCCCAGTCGGCATCGCTGGCCCAGTCGCGATCGAGATGGGCCGAGGAGACCCAGCGCGAAAAGAGGCGGTCGATCAGCGGCCGGAAGGGTCTGCTGCCTCCCTCGCTGAGCCGCCCGATGCGCTCGAAGCCGCGCTGCTCCAGGGTTGGCTTCTGCTCGGCCATCAGCGTGCCCTCCCGATCTGCCCACTGCGCAGGGCGGTCACCACCTTCTCCTTGGGCCCGTCGGCCACCACCTTGCCGGCATCGACCACGATAATCCGCTCCACCAGCGCCAACAGCGAGGTGCGATGGGTGACCACGATCAGCGTCTTATGCTCGGCCAGGGCGGCGAGACGTGCCTTGAAGGCCTCCTCGCTGGCATGGTCCATGGCACTGGTGGGCTCATCCAGCAGCAGGATCGTCGGATCGAGTACCAGGGCCCGAGCGATGGCTACGCTCTGGCGCTGGCCACCGGAGAGCGATTCGCCGCGCTCGCCCACCGGCATGTCCAGGCCCAGCGGATGGCGATTGACCAGCTCGGTCAGCCCCGCCACCTCCAGGGCCTGCTGTAGCGTCTCGTCGCTGATGCCTTCGCTGCCGGCCCCGGCGATGATGTTATCGCGCAGGCTGCCGAAGAAGAGGCTGATATCCTGGGGCACGTAACCGATATGCCGGCGCAGGTCCATGGGATCCCATTGGCGGATATCCACACCATCCACGCTTACCGCTCCCGCCGTGGGCTGGTAGAGCCCCAGGATCAGCTTGTCCAGGGTGGACTTGCCGGAGCCGATCCGCCCCAGCAGGGCCACCTTCTCGCCGGCGGTGATCTTCAGCGAGACATCGCGTAGCGCGTCCTGCGCCTCCTCCGGGTAACGGAAACTCACCTTATCGAAGGCGATCTCGCCACGAATCACCGGGCGACTGATTAAGTGACGTCCCGCCTCGCGCTCCTGAGGCTTGGCCATCACCTGATCGAGGCCGGCCAGGGCGGTGGCGGACTGATGGTACTGCGCCAGCAGTGCCGCGGCCTGGCTGATCGGCGCCATGGCCCGGGAAGAGAGCAGGTAGGCGGCGATCAGCCCGCCCTGACTCAGCTCGCCGGCGATGATCAGGTAGACCCCGATGATGATTACCGCTACCGCCACCGTATGCTGTGCCCACAGGGCGATGCTGGACACCGAACCGCTCAGCAGTCGCAACTGGGCCGAGGTCCGCGACAGGAAGGCGGTGGTCTTCTCCCATACCCCCTGAGTACGCCCTTCGGCGCGCAGCGCCTTGACGGTTTCCAGGTTGGCCACCGATTCCACCAGGCTGGCATTGCGCTGGGCACTGACCCGCCAGGTGGTCTCGGAGAGCTCATGCATGCGGCTCTGGGCGGCCAGGGCATAAAGCAGCACGAAGAGCGCCCCGACCACGATGGGAATCACCAGCGGCACACCGATAATCGCTATGATGCCGGCAAACAGCAGCACGAAGGGCAGGTCCACCAGGGCCACCACGGTGGCGGAACCGATAAAGCCACGCACCGCCTCGAAAGAGTGCAGGGTCGCGGCGAAGGAGCCGGTGGAGGCTGGTCGCGCCTCCATGCGCATGCCCAGGACCCGCTCCATGATATGGCTGGAGACCTTGACATCGGCGCGGCTGGCGGCCAGGTCGACGAAGGCGCTACGCATCAGGCGCAGCGCCAGGTCGAAGCAGAGCACCACCAAGACCCCGATACCCAGGGCCCAGAGGGTCTCGGTGGCCTGGTTGGGCACCACCCGGTCATAGACATTGAGCACGAACAGCGGCATGGCCACGGCGAAGAGGTTGATCAAAACCGAGCCCACCAGCACGTCCCGATAGAGGCGACGATTCTCGGCGATCACACCCCAGAACCAGTGGCGAGCGCGCAGGCGCTTGATTTCGGGGCCCCGGACATCGAAGCGGAAGCTGGGCCGCGCATAGAAGGCCCGCCCGCTGTAGCGCGCCTCCAGCTCATCGAGCCCGATCGCCGTGGCGGCCTCCCCCAGCTCAGGGAAGATCACCTCGGCACGCCGCGCCGCGACATCCAGGGAGACCAATACACAGGCCCGGTGGGGCTCCAGCAGCAGAATCACGGGAAAGAGCGACGGATTGAGACGCACCAGGGCACAGCGGGTCTGGCGCGCCGCCAGCCCCGCTCGCCTGGCCGCCCGCGGGAAGACCCCAGGGGTCAGCTCGCCATTCTCCAACGGCAAGCCGGCCACCAGGGCCTCGGTGACGACCTCGTGGTCATGGGCTCGGGCCACGACCCTGAGGCACTCGGCCAGGTCGCCTCCCACGAAGCGGAACCACTTCTCGTCACTGGTCACGGCAACTCCTTCGCATCGACCATTCGCATGGCCCTTTGCATATAGCAACGGCCTTCCCTGCGGGCGGTCGACCGGCTACTCATCCAGTCGTTCCAGGGTGATCTCGACACGGCGATTGGCGCGACGCCCCTCCACCGTGGCATTGCTGGCCACCGGCTGACGGGAGCCATAGCCGCGGGTCTCCATCAGGCCGGCGGATACCCCCTGGCTGGCCAGGTAGCCGGCCACGCTGTCGGCACGCCGCTGGGAGAGCGGATCGTTAATGGCATCGTTGCCGGTGATATCCGCATGGCCGGCGATAAAGATCCGGCGCAGGTCATTGCGCCCACGAATTTGCTCTGCCAGGCGATCCAACTCGCCGCGCGCCGCCGGGCTCAGTTCGGCGCTGTTGATGGCGAAAAGGGTATCCGCCGAGAGCGTGATATCCGGGGCCCGCGTCGGTGCCGGCATGTTCATGCCCGCCACCAGGTCATCCAGGCTGTAACTGGTGGGGGCGAGATCCGGACAGATATCCTCGGGACTCAGGCTGACGCCGTCGCTCCCCAGGTCGGCCAGGGTCGGCAGGCCCTCGCGAGTAATGCCCAGGGCCGGTAGCAGGCCACCCATCGACGCCAGGGTGCGGGCCTGTGCCAGTGCCAAGTCATACTGGGCGTTGGCATAGGCGCGGCTGGCCTCGAAGTACTCGTTCTCGGAATCCAGCACGTCGAGCAGGGTACGCTGACCGATATCGAACTGTTGCTGGTAGGCGCCCCTGACGCGATCGATGGACTGGCGATGCTGATTGAGGTGGTTCATCTGCTCGCGCAGGCGACGGGTATCGTTATAGGCGATCTGGGTGGTCTGGCGCACATTGGTGCACTCCAGGTCACGCAGGTCCATGGACTGCTCGAGCAGGTCGCTGGTGCGCCGGAACTCCGCCAGGTCGCTCCCCCCGTTGAAGAGGTTGACGCTAGCCACCAGCTCCACCACCGAGTGGTCGCGACGCCCCGCCACGTCATCCAGGTTATTGGTGCCATGACGCGCCCGGAAGTCGAGGCGTGGATGGAAGGCGGAACGCGCCCCCTCACGCTCAGCCCGCGACGCGGCGATATTCTCGATGGCGGCATGGAAGTCCGGATTGCCTTCGTAGGCCATGCGAACCGCCTCGGCTACCGAGGGCGGCATGCGATCATCCATGCTCGGCGCCGGCGCCAGGTTCTCCGCCGGTAACTCGCCGACGAGTCGCAGGTAGCGGGCGCTGACGTCATGCAGATTGGAGGCCTCGGTGAGCAGGTTGGATTCGGCGAGTGCCAGGCGACCGCTGATCTGCTCCAAGTCGACCCCACGCCCGGCGCCGGTACGTACCCGCTCCTCGATCTGGTTGAAGACACGCAGATGCTCGCCGTAGTTGTCCTGGGCCAGGGCGACCAGCTCGCGGAAACGCAACACGTCCAGATAAGCCCGCGTCGTCTCCAGGGCCACTTCCTCGCTGGCCCCCAGCAACTCGTAATAGCGCACCAGCTTGGCGCGGTCGAGCTCTTCCACGGCGCTGCGCGTGGCGAAGCCGTCATAGAGCATCTGGGTCAGGGAGATCTCGACGAAATCCGAGGAGAAACTGCCCCGGCCATCCCCTTCGCGGGCCTCGCGACCAATGCCCCCCACCAGATCGACGCTGGGGAAGTAATTGCCCCGCGCCACCCCGACCTCGTCGATGGCCGCCTGGAAGCCATGCCAACTGGCTTGGACCTCGGGGTTGGTATTGATGGCCCGCTGCGCCGCCTCGGTGAGATTGCCCGCCATGCTCTGCGCCAGCGCGGTCGTGGTCACGCCGCTCAGGCAAGCCGCCCCGACGGCCAGCACCAGGCGTTTGATCGGAACCCCTTGAATCGACATGAAGCTCTTCATGATCGCCCCTCGTGCATCAATGCATCGTCACTGATGGAATCGTGATGCGTCGCGTCTCCCTGACACTAGGTTCGGGAGACGCCCCTTTTTGTAAACGAACGTAATTCTCCTTGCACTCTAGTCAAAGCCCTTCGGAGCCGCCAAGAAATTGCACGCGCCTTTGTCAACACCTGGCCAGGCCAGGAATGCACCCCACCCCTGACGCCATGGGTGCGCCATGGTATGGTTAGAGGGTTTTCCTGCGCTTAAGGAGCGTACGCCCATGTCGGCCTCTGAAATTCAAAAGACTCGAGTCATCAACGAGCTACGCAGCTTTATCAAGAAACTGCTGGAGGACCCCAAGATCCTCGAGCAATCCCTGGTGGTGGCCCGCAAGCACCTCAGCGAAGGCAATGACAAGGAAGTGATGGCGCGCATCGCCAACGAGATTTCCGATACCACCAGCGTGCATATCCCCGAAGACCCCAGCGAGCACTCGGAAGCGGACAAGCTCTACCTGGAGCTGCTCAAGGAAGTGATCAACGAAGAGCAGGCCCTCTACTAAGCGGCGAGGACACAGGATGCGTTTTGCGATCTACGGCAGCGGTGGCGTCGGCGGCTACTTTGGCGCGCGCCTCGCCGAGGCCGGCGAGGAAGTCGGCTTTATCGCCCGGGGCGAGCATCTGGATGCCATTCGCCGAGATGGCCTTAGGGTACGCAGCCCCCAGGGCGACTGCCGGATCACCTCGGCCCAGGCCAGCGATGATCCGGCCGAGATCGGCCCCGTGGACTACGTATTGGTGGCGGTCAAGGCCTGGCAGGTGGCCGAGGTCGCCGATGGCCTGGGGCCCCTGCTAGGCCCCGAGACCCTGCTGCTGCCCCTGGAGAACGGCGTGGAAGCGAGCGACCATCTCGCCGAACGCTGGGGACGCGAACGGGTGCTCGGCGGTCTCTGTGGCATCCTCGCCTACCGCGAGGCGCCCGGGGTCATCCGTCACGCTGGCGTCGATCCTTTCTTGCGCTTCGGCGAGCTGGACAACCGTCGGAGCGAGCGCACCCAGCGCCTCAAGGCGGTATTCGACGCGGCGCCGGGCGTCACCGCCGAGATCCCCGACGATATCCACACGGCCATCTGGAGCAAGTTCCTGTTTATCTGTGCCATGAGCGGCGTGGGCGCGATTACCCGGGCGCCCATCGGCATCAGCCGGACCCAGCCGGAGACCCGGCGGATGCTGGAAGGCGTGATGGAGGAGATCTGCGCCGTGGCCCGGGCCCGCGGCGTGCGCCTGCCCGATGCGGCGGTGACACGTGCCATGAAGTTTATCGACAGCCTGCCGGAGAGCAGCACCGCCTCGATGCAGCGGGATATCATCGACGGCAGGCCCTCCGAGCTCGACGCCCAGAACGGCGCCGTGGTGCGGCTGGGCCGCGCCACCGGCATCGCCACGCCGATCAACGCGGCGATTCATGCCGCCCTGCTGCCTCAGGAGCGGCGCGCCCGAGGCGAGCTAAGCTTCTGAGCGAGTCGCCTCACCCCCGGCGATAGCGCCCCATCAGGCGATTCATGCCCAAGAGGTGGGGCTCGATCCGTGCCAGCAGTTCATCCAGGCGCAGTCCCGCCGGTAGGTCCAGGTCCACGTCCAGGGCCAGCACCCAGAAGTAATAGCCATGCTCCCCATGCCCCTCCGGCGGCATGGGGCCGCCATAGCCCGGCAGGCCGAAGTCATTGACGCCAGGCGTGCCCGCCGTGCTGCCTTCCGCCAGATGGGTGGTCTCCGCCGGCAGGTTATAGAGCACCCAATGCACGAAGCCATAGCCACCATGCTGCACCAGGGGCGCGTCCGGATCGTGGCAGAAGACGGCGAAGGCGCGAGTGCCCTTGGGGACGTCTTCCCATAGCAGGGCGGGCGAGACGTCCTCGCCCTCGCCGCTATGTTTGCGGGGAATCGCCTGGCCGGGGCCGAAGGCGGGACTGCTCAGGGTCAGGGATGAGAGGGCAAAGGGCATGGCAGGAACCTCTTCTAGCAAGTGGCATCACCAGCATCGCTACCTTGGCGGTCGGCATCAAGCTCGAGCGATCTGATAGGCTGCAGATATTCTATCAATGCAGGTTCCTCTTTATCAGGAGCGAGACCATGGCCAAGACCGCCTCCCGCATGATCGACCTGGGCAGCGCCCTGCCCGCCTTCCGCCTCGCCGACCCCGAGGGCGAAATCACCGCACGCGAGGATTTCCTCGGCCGTCCCCTGCTGGTGGCCTTTATCTGCAACCACTGCCCCTTCGTCAAGCATATCGCCGACGCCTTCGCCGAGCTCGCCCGGGAGTACCGGGCCCGGGGGCTGGGCGTGGTAGCCATCAATAGCAACGACTCCCACGCCTACCCGGATGACGACCCCGAATCGATGCGTGAGGAGGCCCGCGCCCGAGGCTATGATTTCCCCTACCTGGTGGACGACACCCAGGCGGTGGCCCGGGCCTTCCAGGCCGCCTGTACCCCGGACTTCTTCCTCTTCGATGCCGAGCATCGCCTGGCCTACCGCGGCCAGTTCGATGCCAGTCGCCCGGGCCAGGCGACGCCGGTGAGCGGCGCCGACCTGCGCGCCGCCATCGAGGCGGTGCTGGCGGGAGAAGCACCGAATCCCGACCAGCGCCCCTCCCTGGGTTGCAATATCAAGTGGAAGACCGAGGATTAGGCGCCCGGGAAGCCTGGCGCCTGATCGCCCCCTCGCGTCTCGAGGCGAGGCGTGACACCTGACCGGGCCGTGACAGCTGTTACATCACAGCTGTCACGG
>NZ_BJUK01000073.1 GCF_007989625.1 Bisbaumannia pacifica | reverse complement strand
GAATATGTAGCAGAAGGACTTACTCTCGACAGCGTTGAAGCGGGCGGGCCCCCGGCTGTGCCAATATGGTTAGATAAGAAGGTAAAAAATGTCGCCAGGGACTCGGCTCGACGCGGGGGGACATAGCGAATGGGAGAGCCGGGTGATCGGTGCCTACCGGGCCAGGACTGCGTGGTCGAGGCCCTCTATCATCGCCTCTTCGAGGCCTCGGCGGATGCTCAGTTCGTGGTGGCGGTGGAGGCGGGGGGCGAGCGCTTTCGCTACCTCCGGGTCAATGATGCCCTGGTCAAGGGCACCGGCATCCCGCGCTCGGTGATGGAAGGGCATACCCCCGCCGAGGCGCTGCCGACGGCGCTGGCGCCGCTGATCGAGGATCAGTACCGACTCTGCCTGCGGGCCCGCCAGACGCGCCTCTATGAACAGCACTTCCCACTCCCCGCCGGCCAGCGCTGCTGGCAGACCCGTTTGACCCCCCTGTTTGACGAGTCCGGCGAGGTGTCGCTGATCCTGGGTACCGCCCGGGATATCACCGAGCTGCGCGACTTTACCCAGACCCTGGTATCGGTGGCCGATGCCCTGCCGGGCTTTATCTATCAGTTGCGTCGCGACGCCGACGGCCATTGGTCCTATTCCTATGTGGGTAAACGGGTCGAGGAGATGTTCGGGGTCAGCGTCGCCGAGGCGGAGGCCGACGCCGAGGCGCTGATCGGCTTGATCCACCCGGACGACCGCGAGCGGGTCATCGGCGAGAGCCTGGAGTGCGCCGAGCGCCTGGCGCCCTGGCATAGCGAGTTTCGCATGTATCACCGGGATGGCCGGCTGCTGTGGCTGGAGGCCAACGATATCGCCCAGCGGCTCGAGAATGGCAGCCTGGTTTGGACCGGCTATGTCAATGACATCACCGCTCAGAAGCGGCTCGAAGAGCGCAATGCGGTCAATGACCGACGCTTCCAGCTGCTGGTGGAGAACGCCAACGACATCATCTATTCCCTGACCCGGGAGGGACGCCTGGAGTATGTCTCCCCCAACTGGTCGGAGATGCTGGGCCTGGACGCCGAGGCGGCCCTGGGGCAACCCTTGATCGATTTCGTGCATCCCGAGGATCGTCCCGCGGTGGCGGCCTTCCTGGGGGCGCTGTTCGATTCCGGCACCAAACAGCAGGGGGTGGAGTACCGGATGCGCCATGGTGATGGCGACTGGCGCTGGCACACCTCCAATGCCTCGCCGATGTTCGACGAGGGCGGTAGCCTGACCACCTGCATGGGCATTGCCCGGGACATCACCGAACGCAAGGCCATGGAGGAGAAGATCCGCCATATGGCCCAGCACGATCCGTTGACCGAACTGCCCAACCGGGCGCTGTTCTTCTCCCACCTGGACAAGGCTATCCAACTGGCCCTGCGTCAGCGTCAACCGCTGGCGCTGATGTTTATCGACCTGGACAAGTTCAAGCCGGTCAACGACACCCATGGCCATGGGGTCGGCGACCGCCTGTTGATCGCCGTGGCGAGACGCATGGAGGCGCGGCTGCGCGCCTCGGATATCATCGGCCGCATCGGCGGCGACGAGTTCGTGGTGCTGCTGCCTTTGATCAGTGGTCGCGACGATGCCCATGGCGTGGCCGTGACCCTGTGCGAGGCCCTGCGCGAGCCCTTCGCGGTGGATCACCTGACCCTCGGCGTTTCCGCGAGCATCGGCCTGGCGCTATGCCCCGAACATGCCGAGGAGAGCCAGGCCCTGGCCCACTATGCCGACCAGGCCATGTACCTGGCCAAGGAGCGGGGCCGTGACCGGGTGGTGGTCTACGGCGAGGGTCGTCGGCGACGCTGAGTTCGCTCGGGCGTCAGCCTGGGCGTGGCGCTGCGCCGGGGCGGGCGACGGCGCCACAGCCACTTCTCAAGTTCCACCACCAGGAAGAGCCCCAGGCTGGCGGCGAGGATCACCGCCCAGTGGCCGAGGCCCAGGGCGTCACTGCCGAACACCAGCTGCAGCGGCGGCAGGTAGGTCCAGGCCAGTTGCAGGGCCGTGACCAGGCCAATGGCCAACCAGACCGGACGGCTACCAAAGATGCCCCGCCAGGAGAGGGCGCTGGCGGTGAGGAAGCGGCTATTGATCAGGTAGGCGGCGCTGCCCATCACCAGCATATTGACCGCCCCGGCCCGGGCCAGCGCCTCGCTGCCATCCTGACCATTGAGGATCCAGGCGAAGACGCCGAAGACTCCCGCCAGCAGCAGCAGCGACACGAATACCACCCGCCATAGCAGGAAGAGATCCAGCAGCGGTGCCTGTGGATCCCGGGGCGGGCGCGCCATGATCCCCGGCTCCGCCGCTTCGAAGGCCAGCGCCAGGCCCAGGGTCACCGCTACCACCATGTTTACCCACAGCGCTTGGAGCGGGGTTACCGGCAGCAGGCTGCCGGCCAGTACCGCCAGCAGGATGGCCAGCCCCTGGCCGCCATTGGTGGGCAGCAGGAAGGTGATGGTCTTGCGGATATTGTCATAGACCCTGCGACCCTCCTCGATGGCGGCGGCGATGGTGGCGAAGTTGTCGTCCGCCAGCACCATCTCGGCGGCCTCCTTGGCCGCCTCGGTGCCCTGGATGCCCATGGCCACGCCGACGTCGGCGCGCTTCAGCGCCGGGCCATCGTTGACACCGTCGCCGGTCATGGCGCAGATACCGCCCCGGGCCTGCATCGCCTGGACCAGGCGCAGCTTGTGCTCCGGGGCGGCCCGGGCGTAGACGTCGACCTCGAGGATCACCCGCGCCAGCTCGGCGTCCGACATCGCCTCCACCTCGCGGCCGGTGAGGGCGCGCTCGGTATGCGCGAAGCCCAGCTCCCGGGCGATGGCCAGGGCGGTGACGGCGTGATCGCCGGTGACCATCACCGGACGAATGCCGGCATCCAGGCACTGGGCCACCGCGGCGATGGCCTCCTCCCGGGGCGGGTCGAGCAGACCCACCAGCCCCAGCAGCACCAGGCCCTCCTCGGCGTGCTCGTCGCGGAGTTCCTCGATGCCATGCACGGGCTTCTCGGCCAGGGCCAGCACCCGCAGGCCTCGAGAGGAGAGGGCATGGATGCGCTCTTCCCAGGCCTCGGCGTCGAGTGGCGCCTCGCCGCCGTCCGCGGTGCGCTCGAGGTGACACATCTCCAGCAGACGGTCCGGGGCACCCTTGACCAGCAGGCGTGGCAGGCCCTCCAGTTCATGCAGGGTGGCCATGTACTTGCGTTCGGACTCGAAGGGGATGGCATCCCGCCGATCGTGGTCGTCGCGCAGCTCGCCGGCGGCGAGTCCCGCCTTGGCGGCGGCCACCACCAGGGCTCCCTCGGTGGGGTCGCCATGGATCTGCCACTGGCCCTCGACCTCGGCCAGTTCGGCGTCGTTGCACAACACCCCCACCTTGAGGAAGTGGAGCAGGGCAGGGTGGTCGGCGAGATGCGCCACTCGGGCCTGGCCCTCGGCGTCGACGGCGTGGAAGTCGCCCCGGGGGGCAAAGCCGATGCCCTCGATGCGGTACTCCCCCTCGGGAAGCCAGAGCGCCTGGGCGGTCATCTCGTTGCGGGTCAGGGTGCCGGTCTTGTCGGAGAAGATGGTGGAGATCGCGCCCAGGGTTTCCACCGCCGGCAGGCGGCGGATAATGGCGCGGCGATGGGCCATGCCCTGCACCCCCAGCGCCAGGGCGATGGTGACCACCGCGGGCAGGCCCTCGGGAATCGCCGCCACCGCCAGGCCCACCGCGGCCATGAACATCTCGCCCAGGGGCTGGTCATGGACGAGGACGCCGAAAGCGGCGGTGAGGGCGGCGGCCATCAGGATCACCAGCGCCAGGACCCGGCCGGCCCGGTCGAGCTGTTGCAGCAGTGGTGTCTTGAGCTTGTCCACTTCCCGCAGCAGTTCGGAGATACGCCCCAGCTCGGTCTGGGCCGCGGTGGCCACTACCACCCCCAGGCCGGTGCCCTGGACCACCAGGGTGCCGGCGAAGGCCATGTCGCTGCGATCGCCCAGCTCCGCCTCCTCGGCCACCGGCGAGGTCGCCTTGTCCACCGCCGTGGACTCGCCGGTCAGGGCGGCCTCCTGGGTGCGCAGGCGCTTGGTCTCCAGCAGGCGCAGGTCGGCGGGGACCCGGTCGCCGCTCTCCACCCACACTAGATCGCCGGGCACCAGCGTGCCGGCGTCCAGGGTCTGGCGGCGGCCGTCCCGGATCGCCCGGGCCTGGGGCGAGAGCATCTGGCGAATGCTCTCCAGGGCCTGCTCGGCCTTACCCTCCTGGATAAAGCCGATCAGTGCGATGATCACGACCACGCCGAGGATCGCCGCCGCATCCAGCCGATGGCCCAGCATCAGGCTGGCCAGGGCCGCCACTACCAGGATGCCCATCAGCAGGTTATTGAACTGGGCCAGCAGGCGTTGCCAGGCGGGGCGCGGCTTGGCCCGACGCAGGTGATTGGGGCCATGCTCGGCAAGGCGCCGTGCGGCTTGCGCCTCGCTGAGCCCGTCCCGCGGCGTGTCGAGTCGTGCCAGGACCTCCGTGGTCTCCAGGGCGTGCCATGCCTTGTCGGGATCGTGCATAGCGGGTCGCTCCTCGCCGGTGGGCCAGCCTACAGCTGTAGCATAGCCTTTGCTGCAGTGCAGTGATCCCGGTCAAGGTCGCGGACAGCCGGCGAGGGTCGTGGCACACTGGCGCGCCGATCACGAGGAGCAAAGCGATGAACCAGCGAGCCTGTCCCTGCGGCAGCGGGGCCGCCTACGCCGACTGCTGTGGCCCCTATCACCAGGGGGCGCCGGCGCCTAGCCCGGAGGCGCTGATGCGCTCCCGCTACAGCGCCTTCGCCCTGAATCGGACCGACTATTTGCTGGCCAGCTGGCATGCCGCGACTCGCCCCGCCAGCCTGGCGGCGGACGACAACACACACTGGGTGCGCCTGGAGATACTGGAGAGCCAGGCGGCGGGCGACCAGGGGCGGGTCCACTTTCGCGCCACCTTCCGGGAGGGGCGGCGCTGGGCGGTATTGGAAGAGGATTCCCGCTTCCTGCGCGAGGCGGGACATTGGTACTACCGGGATGGCGAGGCGTCCTGGCAGCGCCTCAAACCGGGACGCAACGACCCCTGCCCGTGCGGGAGCGGGCGCAAGTTCAAGGCCTGTTGCGGGGTGGCCTGAGAGGCGGGCGCTGGCCGTTAACGCTTCTCCGCCAGGCGCCCCAGGGTCTCCTTGAGCTCGCCGAGCAGGCCGCGGGTCAGCTCGACCCCGTCGCGCACCCCGCCCGCGGCGCCGGAGGAGCGCTCGGCGAGATGGCGCACCTCCTGGGCCACCACGGCGAAGCCACGCCCGGCGTCTCCGGCCCGGGCGGCCTCGATGGCGGCATTCAGTGACAGCAGGTTGGTCTGGCTGGCGATGCCGTCGATCGACTCCACCAGGGCGCTGATCTGCTGGCTCGCCTCCTCCACCTTGGTCATCTTCTCGTCCATCTCGCGGCGCAGCGTCACATCGCCGGTCACATCGCGGAAGAAGGCGGTGTAGTGCGTCTCGTCGCCCAGCTCGACCTTGGAGAGGGTGACGCTGCCCCAGCGAGTCTCGCCATCCTTGCGCGGCACCGGGACTTCCCGGGTAAAGCCGACGATCTTGTTTTCTCCCCCCTGGCGATTGGCATCGACATAGCCGTCGTGGTGGTCCTGGATCGCCGCCGGCACCAGCATCTTGACGTTCTGCCCCAGTACCTCCTCGCGGGCATAGCCCCAGAGCTTCTCCGCCGCCGCATTGAAGAAGGTGACCCGGTTGTGGTGATCGATGGTGACCACCGCGTCCAGGGCCTGCTCCAGGGTTTGATTGAGCCGCTCCTGAAGCTGACGCTGGGCGCTGATGTCCTTGGCGAAGGCGGTGTAGCAGGTCTCGCCGTCGACCTCGACCCGGGAGAGCGAGAGGTTGACCCAGAGCGTCTCGCCGTTGCGGCGCTGCATCTGCACGTCGCGGCTGCTGCCGACGATACGATTCTGTCCGCTGCGGCGATGACGCTGGATAAACCCATCATGCTGGTGGCGATAGGTCTCCGGCACCAGCAGCTTGACGTTCTGGTCCAGCACCTCCTCGCGACGATAGCCCCACAGGCGCTCGGCGGCGGCATTGAAGAAGGTGATGCGATTCTCGGTGTCGATGGTGACCACCGCGTCCAGGGCCTGTTCCAGGGCCTGGTCGGCATGATTCGTCGCCGGCGCCGCGACGGGACGCACGCTGACCACCCGCGCCTCGCCGTGCCGCCCCAGGGTCACGTCGGCGAGGAAGGGGGCGCCGCTTCCATCCCGCCCCTCGAGGCGCCGTTCCTGGTCCGGGGAGGACGGGCTCAGGCTGGGCAAGAGCGTGCGACAGTGCGCCCCTCGCAGGGCGTCGCTGCCCCAGAGGCGGCGTGCGGCCGCATTGCTCTCGATGATCTCACCGCGCCGATCCAGCAGCAGGGCCGCGATCGGCAGTGCCTCGAAGGCGTCTCGAAAAGGGGCGCCGTGCGCGGAGTCCGCTGCCCGGGAGGAGGCGGGAGAGAGAGAAACAGTGAGTCGCTGAAGCAGGGATAGCATCGCCGGTCTCGCACCAGTGGGTTCGACGAGAGCATATCGATACAGAAGTTATACATCAAATATAATTTGAATAAGTTTGTCGTGGTGTCGGTATCGCCGCTCGGGCCGGGGGAGGCCGACAACGAAAAACGGGCCGGGAAACATTCCCGGCCCGTTGGCGGTAGGCAATGGCTGGTAAAGGCCTCAGAGGATCATGGCGGCGATCCAGCCGAAGGCGATCAGCGGGATATTGTAGTGCAGGAAGGTCGGCACCACGCTGTCCCAGATATGGTCATGCTGGCCGTCGGCATTGAGGCCGGCGGTGGGCCCCAGCGTCGAGTCGGAGGCCGGCGAGCCGGCGTCGCCCAGGGCCGCGGCGGTGCCGACCAGGGCCACGGTGGCCATCGGCGAGAAGCCGAAGCTCAGCGCCAGGGGCACGTAGAGGGAGGCGATGATGGGGATGGTCGAAAAGGAAGAGCCGATGCCCATGGTGATAAACAGGCCCACCAGCAGCATGATCAGTGCCGCCAGCCCCTTGTTGTCGCCGATCAGCTCGGCGGAGCCCTCGACCAGGCCCTGCACCTCGCCGCTGGCCTGCATCACGCCGGCGAAGCCCGCCGCCGAGATCATGATAAAGCCCACCAGGGCCATCATGCGCATGCCCTCGGTGAAGATGCCGTCCTGCTCGTGCCAGTGGAAGACGCCGCTCAGCGACAGCAGGGCGAAGCCGAAGATCCCCCCCAGCACCATGGAACCGGTGGTGAGCTGCACCACCACGGTGCCCACCAGGGCGATGCCCAGCACCGCCTTCTGCCAGCCGGCCAGGTGGCGCGCCGCCTGGGCCGGGGTCTCGTCGCCATGGGCCAGGTCGCGGTCCTCGTAGTCGCGTCCCTTGCGGTAGCTGAACAGCGCCGCCACCGCCAGCCCCAGCGCCATGCCGCCGATGGGGATGACCATGGCCAGGGGCACCATCTGGCGGGTGACTTCCAGCCCCAGTTCGGCACCGCTCTCGTTGAGGTTGGTGAGCAGGATGTCGTTGAGGAAGATGGCGCCGAAGCCCACCGGTAGCAGCATATAGGGCGCGGTGATGCCGAAGGTGATCACGCAGGCTACCAGGCGCCGGTCGAGGCGCAGGTGGTTCATCAGCTTGAGCAGCGGCGGCACCAGCACCGGAATAAAGGCGATATGCACCGGAATCAGGTTCTGCGAACTCACCGCCGCCGCCAGCAGGGCCGCCAGCAGGGTATAGGTGACCAGGCGATGGTTGTCGCTCGGGGTGTCCAGGTCGAGCCCGGCGATGGCGCGGTTGGCCAGCAGCTCGGTGATCCCCGAGCGCGACAGGGCCACCGCGAAGGCCCCCAGCACCGCATAGGAGAGGGCGATGGTGGCGCCGTTGCCGAGGCCGTCGTTGAAGGCGTCGAGGATCTCCCCGATGGGCATGCCCGCATAGAGGCCCCCCACCAGGGTGGCGACGATCAGGGCGAAGACCACGGAGACCCGAGCCAGGCTCAGGCCGACCATCACCAGGATGGCAAGAACGATAGCATTCATGATGGGCTCTTATCGTTGGGAACGAATGCACTGATATCCCCACGGCAGGCGCCGTGGGAACACGGGAAACGCCGGGCGGCTCAGTGGCAGCTGGGCAGCATACCGGCGGGTACCAGGGGGCTCAAGGCGCGGCTGGCCAGCAGCGCGGTGGCGGCCTCGATATCCGGGGCGAAGAAGCGGTCCTTATCGTAGTAGCCGACCCGCTCACGCAGGGTATGACGGGCCTGCTCCAGGGCCGCGGTGGTGACCAGCGGCCGGTCTTGATCGTCCCGGCGGAAGTCCAGGCCCTGGCAGGCGGCCAGCCACTCGATGGCCAGGATGCCACGCACGTTGGCGGCCATCTCCCAGAGGCGCTTGCCGGCGGCCGGGGCCATGGAGACATGGTCTTCCTGGTTGGCGGAGGTGGGCAGGCTGTCGACGCTATGCGGGTGGGCCAGGGCCTTGTTCTCGCTGGCCAGGGCGGCCGCCGTGACCTGGGCGATCATGAACCCGGAATTGACCCCGCCGTTCTCGACCAGGAAGGGCGGCAGCCCGGACATGTGCTTGTCCATCATCAGCGAGATACGCCGCTCGGTGAGCGAGCCGATCTCGGCGATGGCCAGCGCCAGGTTGTCCGCGGCCATGGCCACCGGCTCGGCGTGGAAGTTGCCGCCGGAGATGATATCGCCCTCCGCGGCGAACACCAGGGGGTTGTCGGAGACCGCGTTGAGCTCGACGGCCAGCACCTCGGCGGCCTGGCGCAGCTGGGTCAGGGCGGCGCCCATGACCTGGGGCTGGCAGCGCAGGGAGTAGGGGTCCTGCACCTTGTCGCAGTGCGCATGGGTGTCGCTGATGGCGCTGCGGCTGCCCAGCAGGTGGCGGTAGGCGGCGGCGGCGTCGATCTGGCCCTGCTGGCCACGCACCTCATGAATCCGCGGATCGAAGGGCGAACGCGAGCTCAGGGTCGCCTCCACGGTGAGCGAACCGCAGACGGTGGCGGCGGCGTAGAGGTCTTCCGCCTCGAAGAGGCCGCGCAGGGCGTAGGCGGTGGAGACCTGGGTGCCGTTAAGCAGCGCCAGGCCCTCCTTGGGGGCCAGGCTCAGCGGCTCGAGGCCGGCCACCTTGAGGGCCTCGGTGGCCGGCAGCCATTCGCCCCGGTGGCGGGCCTGGCCCTCGCCGAGCAGTACCACGCTCATATGCGCCAGCGGCGCCAGGTCGCCGGAGGCGCCCACCGAGCCCTTGAGGGGGATATGCGGGTAGACCTCGGCGTTGATCAGCGCCACCAGGGCGTCGAGCACCTCGCGGCGAATACCGGAGAAGCCCCGGGCCAGGCTGTTGACCTTGAGCACCATGATCAGGCGCACCAGGGCGTCCTCCATGGGCTCGCCGACGCCGGTGGCATGCGAGAGCACCAGGGAGCGCTGCAGGGCCTCCAGGTTGTGCTTCTCGATGCGGGTCTGGGCCAGCAGCCCGAAGCCGGTGTTGATGCCGTAGACGGTGCGATCCTCGGCGACGACGCGATTGACGCAGTCGACGCCCTGCTGGATGGCCGCATCGGCGCTGGCCGGCAGGCCGACCGACAGCGGCGCCTCATAGACCTGGCGCGCCTGGGCCAGGGTCATCTTGCCGGGATGGATCTCGAGATGGGTCATAACATGGCTCTCCTAGGAGAATGCGGCGAGGGCGATGAGCGCCGAGGCTTGACCCCGGATCGGCTCATCGCCGAATTCGAGTCGAGGAC
>NZ_BJUK01000072.1 GCF_007989625.1 Bisbaumannia pacifica | reverse complement strand
GCAAGATCGGACCTTCCAGGCCGCGCATAGACGAGCCGATCCCCCCGGGGGTCGGCTCGTGTCGTTCGGAGCCAAAAGTGAGTCGCCGAGCGCTGGCATGGGCGGCATCTCGGCGCCGGCTCTGGCAAGATAGGCGCTTTGGAAGCGCAAGGGATTCGCATGGCACAGCTATTACGTATCGTGATGATTCACGGCCATCTCGAGGGCGTGGTGGAGCTGAGCCTCGAGGGGCACACCAATATCTGCGGCACCAATGCCTCGGGGAAGACCACCCTGCAACGGCTGGTACCGGTCTTCTTTGGCGAACTGCCCAACCGGGTCGTCCCCAAGACGCGTCTCAAGTTCGACGCCTTCTACCTGCCGCATCGCAACAGCTACCTGGTCTACGAGTATCGCCGCGAGGAGGGGGAGCTCTGCCAGGCGGTGCTGACCCGCAAGAGCGAGGGGGGGGTGGAGTACCGCTTCGTCGGCGCGCCCTACCGTCCCGAGGACTACCTGGTGCACAGCGAGGGCGGCGTCACCGCCCTGGACTACGCCCAGTGGCTCGCCGGCCTGCGCCGCCAGGGCATCGACACCTCCCACAAGCTGGGCGCCACCTCCGAGTATCGCAGCGTGATCCAGAACGACTTCACCCAGCAGGGCGCCGGGCCGGGCAGCCGCCGGGAGGGGTTGCGGCTGCGCCAGTTGGCCGCCCGCTTCAGCCTGGTGCGCCCTGGCCAGCGGCTGCGCCATATGGAGAAGCTGGTCTCGGCGGTGCACGCCAAGGAGGGCAAGATGGACACCCTCAAGACCATGCTGGCGGCGATCTTCGAGGAAGATGGCGTCGAACTGCCGGTGACCCGGATTCGCAACACCAAGGCCCGGGAGTGGATCGCCCGCATGCGTCAATCCATGCGGCTCGCCCCCCTGCAGCGTTCGCTGGAGGCGCTGGAGCGCCTCGATCGCGAGATCGCCGACCTCGAGGCCGCACTATGGCAGCTCCGGCCCCAGCTCGAGGCCGACCGTCACCGGGCCGAGCGCGCCAGCGCCGATCTCGAGGCCCAGCTCGGTGCCCGCCAGCGCGACTTCCAGGCTCGGGAACAGGCCTTCGAGGAAGCGCGCAGCGAGCTCAACGAGCGCCTCAGCGAGCTCGACAGCGAGCTGGATCAGACGCGCCGGGTGCTCGATGACCTGCAGCGCCAGTTCGAGGCCTATGAGGAGGCCGATATGGCCGTGCTCGAGCGCGACCTCAAGGCGTTGCCCCAGTGGCGCGAGCAGCAACAGCAACTCCGCGACCACCTCGAGCTGATGCAGCAGGCCGCTAGCGAGAGCAAGGCGCGCCTCGATGCGCGACTCGTCGAGCTCGGCGACCTGCTGAGCCGGCACGGCGAGGAGATCCAGGCGCTGATCGATGCCCTGGGCGAGGAGAAGGAGGCCTGCCGCGAGACCCAGAACGCCGAGGAGCGTCGCCTGGACGCCGACTATCAGGCCCGGCGTCAGGCCCTGGATGACGACTACCGCGCTCGATTGGCGCAGGGCACCGCCCGGCTCTCCGAGCTCAAGGCACAGCTGGCCCATCATGCCCAGACGCCGGAGGAGGGCCGCGAGGCGGAACGGGCCCAGGCCCGGGTCGATCAGGCCCAGGCGGGGCAGAGCGCCGCGGCGGCGACCCTCGATGGCCTGCGTGCCGAGCTCGATGCCGGCAAGCAGGCCCGGGGCCAGGCCGAGCGCGACCTGGAGCTGGCACGGGCCCAGCGTTCCCGGGCCGAGGCCCACCTCGAGGCGCTGCGGGTCCAGCGCGACCCCGCCCAGGGCAGCCTGCGTCACTTCCTGCGTCACCACCGGCCGGGCTGGGAGCAGGTCCTGGGCAAGGTCATCGCCCCGCCACTGCTCGAGCGCCGCGACCTGGCCCCGCAGTTCAATGAAGAGGCCAGCGATGACCTCTTCGGGCTGGTCCTGGACCTCGCCGCCATCGCCCTGCCCGAGTATGCCCGGGACGAGGCCACCCTGCTGGCCGATATCGACACCGCCGAGCGCTCGCTGGCCGCCGCCCAGGAGGCCGAAGGGGCCGCCGAGAAAGCCCTGAAGGCTAGCCACGAGGCGGTGCAAGCGCTCGCGGCCCGACTCGATCGGGCCCGCGCCGACCAGCGTCGCGCCGCCGAGGAGGTCGACTACGCCCTCCAGGCCCGCGGCCAGTGTCAGGAGCGTCACGCCACCGCCCGCCGGGCCCGCCAGGCCGCCGCCCGCGAGGCCCTGGAAGAGCAGGAGGCCCGGCAGCAGGCGCTCGACGAGGAGCGCCGCCAGGCCCTGGAGGCGCTGGACGATGGGCACCGCGGCCAGCGCCTGGAGTTGACCGCCGACTTCCAGGGGCGATTGACCGCCTTCGATCAGCAGGTGGCCCGGCATCGCCGCCAGTGGGACGAACACAAGGCGGAAAACCGCCGCCAGCGGGAGGAACTGCAGGCCGCCTATGACCGTGAGCTGGCGGAACGGGGCGTCGATACGGCGAGCCTGCGCGAGACCCGTTCGCGCCTCGAGACCCTGGGGCAGCGCATCCGCCAGACGGCCGAGCGTCGCGACGAGCTGGACGACTATGCCCGTTTCATGCGCGTGGAGTGGGGCGAGCGCAAGCCGCAACTGGTGGAGAAGGAGGCGCGGCTCTCCCGCGAGCGTCAGGCCGCCGAGCGCGAGCGCGAGGCCCTGAAGGTGGCCTTCCAGGCCGACCGGCGCGAGCATCAGGCGGCGGTCAGCGAGCTCAAGGCCCGGCGCGGCGCCGAGCAGCAGCTGCTCGAGACCCTGGCGCCGCTGCTCGCCCGGCTCGAGGCCCTGAGCCTCGACCCCGACACGACGCCCCGCGGCGAGGCGCCGGGGGATGCCGAGGAGCGTATCGAGCGCACCCGCCAGGCGCTGGCCGATCACGCCCGGGCGCTCGACGAGCTGCGTCGCGGCGGCGAGAAGATCGAGGCCGACCTGATCAAGGGCGCCAGCGCCGATTTTCAGGCGACCCTGGAGGCCGAGCGCGCCCGGCTCGAGGAGGCCGGCCCCCGTCAACTGCTGGCCGTGCTGCGGGGCATGCTGCAGCTGCTCGAGGGGCAACAGCAGCAGCTGTTGCAGGAGGGCCGCAACCTCTCCGATGACCTCGACAAGTTCTTCACCGTGTTCCGCGATCTCAATCGGCGCATCAATGCCCAGAGCCGGCGCCTCTCCGACGAGGTCGCCGACGACCTGCGCCTGGAAGGCATCGGCCGCGCCGAGGTCAAGATCCAGTCGACCATCGACGAGCTGGGTTTCTGGGAGCCGCTCAAGCGCTTCGCGAAGCGCTACCACGAGTGGCGCGACTCCGGGCAGCCGCTGCCCGGCGACGACTATCTCGATGCCCTGGCCGACGTGGTGGAGCTGCTGCGCAGCGATCAGCGCTATGACTTCGAGAGCCTGCTGCGCCTGGAGCTGCACCTCAACGAGGGCGGCACCGACCTGGTGATCCGCAACGACCGTCAGCTGCTGGAGTCCTCCAGCCACGGCATGGCCTACCTGATCCTGTGCAAGTTCCTGCTCGCCTTTACCCGGCTGCTGCGCGGCGAGGCCCGGGTGGCGATTCACTGGCCCATCGACGAGATCGGTACCCTGGCCTACCACAACGTCGAGAAGCTCTTCGACGCCTGCGATAACAACCGCATCCAGATCGTCGGTGCCTTCCCCAATCCGGAGTCGGACGTGCTGCTGCTATTCCATCACCGTTACCTGATCGATCGCGACGCGACCGACCCCGGCAAGCGTCGCCTCAAACGCATCGAGCCGCGCCTCTCGCGCCTGGCCCAGCGCCTGCAGGCGCATGCCGAGGAGGTCGCCTCATGAGCGAGTCCTCAGTGGTGGAACCCTGCATGGTGGCATTGGGGCCCCTGCTCGAGCGCCTGCTGGCCGGCGACTTCGTCTGCGCGGTCAGCGACGAGAGCGCCTTCCGGCATCTGCAGGACGAGGCGACCCGCGAGCGGATCGATGCCTACCTGCGCCCGCTCAACCGGCGCCTGGCGACCAATGCGGAGGGCAGCGTCTATTTCCTCGCCTGGCATCGACTCGACGAGGCCGCCCGCGATCAGCTCTCGCGTCAGCTCAATGACACCGTGACCAGCCTGCTGCCGCTGCTGGAGTGGTTGCAGCTGGTGCAGGAGGCGTTGGGGCGCGACGGCCTGACCGCCCCCGGCGATGTGCTCAAGCCCGCCGACTTCAGTTCCCGCTGCGAGGATAATCAGGGCCTGCGCGAGCGCCTCGAACGGCTGGCCACCGACCCCTTCTTCGGCTCTCAGAGCGACCAGCTCGATGCCCAGCTCAAGCAGGTCTTCAAGCGCCTCAAGGAGCATGGTTACCTGCTCCAGCCCCACGCCGATCGTCAGTACTTCGTGGTCACCGCCAAGATCGATTACCTGATCGAGCTGGTGCGCCTGATCCGCGACGAGGAGCAGTTGCCGGTGGACGACCAGGTGTCGGCCGGCCAGGAGCGCCTGCTGTGAGTGGCGGCGACGCTCAGGCCCTGGAGAGTCGCCTGGTCACCACCGGCGTCGAGCGCCTGGCGCTGCTGGGCAAGCATGCCGAGGCGTTGATGGCCGGCTATGCCCGCGATGAGGTGCCCCTGGAGGGGCTCAGCACCACCGCCCTGAATCGATTGCTGGCGGCGCGCATCCTGTGGCGTCCCGACGAGCAGGGTGGGGTGAAGCTCGCTCCCAAGGTGCGCGAGCTGATCGCCGAGATGCTCGCCGACGAGACGCGTCGCCACGTCAATGCTGACGTCGCCGAGACCCTGGAGCTGATGCGCGGCCTGGTGCAGAGCTACCGGGAGGCTCGCGATGCCGGGGAGTACTGGCGCCAGGAGCAGCAGCTGCTGCGCCTGCGCCAGGAGGTGGATGACCTCAACGGCCGCTTCGCCGATGCCATCGACAGCCTGTGGCGGCGCCTCAACGGCGACTTCGGCTTCGTCAGCCGGCTGGCCGACAAGATTCGCGAGAACGCCCGTGCCCAGAAGCAGATCGTGCGCCTGCTCGATGGCCTGGCGCTGATCGACTTCGACGAGCTGATCGCCCTGGTGGGCAGCGACGGCGCCCTGCGCAAGCTGCTGGTCAGTCAGTTGCAACAGCAGCTCACCCAGCACTTCACCAGCCTGCGCGAGGTGCAGCGGCGGCTGATCGAGCTGATGGCACGCTTTCGCCAGCAGCAGTCGCGCAGCCGCCTGGTGGCCGGCATGGTCGGCTTCCTGCGTGAACACCCGGACTTCGTGCCCGGTAATTACGCCAGGCGCAGCGAGGTGCCGGGGCTGGTCAATCGTGCCGCGCCCCTGAGCGCCGCGGGGGCCGCCGCCCTGGACCAGGATCCCGATGTCCGCACCCTGACCGAGCTGCTCCACCAGCTGCCCCGACCCGCCTCGCGCCCCGAGCCGGTGACCGCCGCTGGCGTCGCCCAGGCGCCCGAGGAGACCCTGGTCGCCGCTCGCCAGCAGGCCCTCAAGGAGGACGTGGAGGCCTACTACCTGGCGGTGGTGGATCGTGGCGGCGAGCCCCTCAGTGCCCTGGCGTACCTGGCGGCGGGCGAACTGGCATGGGGCGAGGAGCTCTGGCTGTTCCAGGTGATCGCCGAATACCGCGGCCTGCCGCGGGCCGAGCAGCGTGCCTTCCGCCTGGACCAGGAAGAGTCCCAGGCCGGCCCCTATAACCAGCTACGGCTGATCCATGACGTGCTGTTACGACTCGCCTAAGGCGGTCCCATGCCGCGCTCGGCCCATGCTAGAAAGCGGCTTCGGCCGGTGCCGGGAATCACTCTGGGTGAAGGCGTGCTGGGTGTTGCGGTATCCGTAACGGCGCGTTGCGATTGCTGGTCGGCGGGGCGGCGACTTCGGTGATCTTTATAATTGATAATTATTATTGTTTGGTTTAGCGTAGCGCATCGCATCATGACCATTTCCGGGAGGCGAGAGTGAATCGAACCGCCATCGCAGCGTGGCGCATCCGCGGGTTGGCAGGACTCATGGGGCTGGCCCTGAGCCTTCCCGTCCTGGCCACGACGCCCTTGGACACACATCTGGAGGCGCAGCAGGCCCAGGCGGCGTTGCAGGAACGTATCGATGCCGCCGACGACGAGAGCCGTGCCATGCTCGAGGAGCTGCGCCGCCTGGAGGGGGAGACCCGCCGCCTGAGGCTGGAAAACCAACGCCTGGCGCCGGGCCTGGAGACCCGCGCCGAGCGCCTCGATCGCCGCGAGGCGGCCCTCGAGGCCCTGGCCGATACCCGCCAGGCCCTGCCCGAATTGCAACAGGCGCTGATCGAGCGTCTCGCCGCCTGGGTCGACGCCGACCTGCCGTTCCTGGTCGAGCAACGCCGGGGACGGGTCGAGGCCCTGCGCGCGAGCCTCACCGACCCCGACCTGGACGACGCCGAGCGCCTGGAGCGCATCCTGGCGGCCTGGCGTGCCGAGCTCGACTATGGTCGCGAGATGGATGCCTGGCGCGGCACCCTGGACGCGGGGGAGGCGCGCCGCGAGGTGGACTTCCTGCGCCTGGGCCGCGTCGGCCTCTACTACCTGACCCCGGACGGGCGTCAGGGCGGCGTCTGGCTGGCGGAGCCGGGACGCTGGGATGCCCTAGATGACGCCCAGCGTCGCCAGGTGCGTCAGGGCCTGCGCATGGCCCGCGATCAACGGGCGCCGGAACTGCTGCGCCTGCCGGTTTCCCAGCCCCTGGAGGATGACGCATGAGGCTGATGTCACGCCTGACCGTGCTGTTGCTTGGCTGGTTCGTCGTCGCCCCGCTAAGCGCCGAGCCCCAGGCGGCCTCGCCGGCCGGCCTGCGCGCCGAGCGTCAGGCCGCCGAGGCCCGCGACCTGGCGCGTCTCGAGGCCTTGCTCGGCGATCGCCAGGCCCTGGAGAGCGCCCTGGAAGAGGCTCGTGCGGCCCATGCGGAGGCCGAGGCCCGTCACCGGGAACTCGTCGAGCGTGAGGCGGTGCTGGATGAGCGCCGCGAGGCCCTGGCCGCACGCCGCAGCGAGCAGGACGACGGACTGGCGTCGATTCTCGCCAGCCTGGCACGCCATGGCGGCGAGCTGCGCGATGCCCTGGCCGAGAGCTGGCTCACCACCCATGGCGCCGAGCTGCCGCCACGACTGGATGGCCAAGAGGTGCTGACCCTGGCCGACCTGGAGGCCTTCGCCGATGGCCTGATGGCGCTGACCGCCGAGACCGGCCGGGTGGTGCGCTTCATGGCGCCGGTGGCCGGCGTCGACGGCGAGATCCGCGAACGCCCGGTGGTGCGCCTGGGGGATTTCGCCGCCTTTACCCCCGAGGCGCTGCTGCGTCTCGGCGCCGACGACGCGACCCTGGCGGTGGCCGAAGGCACCCCCGAGGCACTGGCCGATGACCTGGCCGCCTTCCATGCCGGGGCGTCGCGGGCCCTGGCCATCGATCCCACTCATGGCCAGGTGCTGGCGGCCCTGGCCCAGCAGCCGAGCCTCTGGGAGCGCTTCCGGCAGGGCGGTGCCGTGGGCTATGTGGTGGTGGCGCTCGGCGCCGCCGGCATGCTGGTGGCGCTGCTGCAGTACGCCTACCTGCTGCGAGTCAGCCTGGCGGTGCGCCGCCAGCGCCGCGACCTGAAGGCGCTGCGCGACGATAACCCCCTGGGGCGGGTGCTGGCGCGCTTCCGCGCCCTCTCCGGCGAGGGGCATCCGGTGCCCGAGGCCCTAGAGGCGCGCCTCGACGAGGCGGTGCTGGCCGAGTTGCCGCGCCTGGAGCGCGGCCAGCCACTGGTCAAGCTGCTGGCCGCGGTGGCTCCGCTGCTGGGGCTGCTGGGTACCGTCACCGGCATGATCGTCACCTTCCAGGCGATCACCGTCTTCGGCACCGGCGATCCCCAGTTGATGGCCGGCGGCATCAGCCAGGCCCTGGTCACCACCGTGCTGGGTCTGATCACTGCGGTGCCGCTGCTCTTCGCCCATACCGCCCTGAGCGCCCGCAGTCGGCAACTGGCCGGCGTGGTGGAGGGGCTGGCCAGCGCGGCCCTGGCCGAGCACCTGGAAGGGCGCGGCCCGACCGCAAGCCGTGACGAGGAGCGCGCGCGTCGTGATGCCGCTCTGGCTTGAACCCCTGGAACGCCTGGTGGAGGCGGGGGGCGCGGTGCTGGTGGGGATCGCCCTGGTGGCCATGCTGCTCTTCGCCATGGCCCTGGAGCGGGTCTGGTATTTCCGCGTCACCTATCGCCGCGCCCGCCGCGAGCTGATTGGCCACTGGGTGGCGCGGGCCGATCACGCCAGCTGGAGCGCCCTGACCCTGCGCGAGGCCTGGACCCAGGCCCTGCTGCGGCGCCTGCGCCGCCCGCTGCCCTGGCTCCGCTTGCTGGTGGGGCTCTGTCCGCTGCTGGGGCTGCTGGGCACCGTCACCGGCATGATCAGCGTCTTCGATAGCCTGGCGCTGAGCGACAGCGGCCAGGCGCGGGCCATGGCCGACGGGGTGGCCCGGGCCACCCTGCCGACCCTGACCGGCATGGCCGTGGCGGTGGTGGGCCTGCTCTTCACCAGCCGCCTGGAACATATCATTCGCCGCGAGGACCAGCGTCTGCACGATCGCCTGGCCCGGGCCGTGGAGGAACGTCATGCGTAGGCGCCGTCTCGTCGCCGATGGCGGCGACGCCAATGAAGTCAACCTGACCCCGATGCTAGACGTGGTCTTTATCATGTTGATCTTCTTCATCGTCACCACCAGCTTTATCAAGGAGAGCGGGGTGGAGATCGAGCGCCCCGAGTCGAGCGCCGCCACGCCCCAGGCGGAGGCCCAGGTGATGGTGGCGATTACCGCCGAGGGGGCAGTCTGGGTGGATGGCGACCCGGTGGACCGTCATCGGGTCGGCGACAGCGTGGCTAACCTAGTCAGCGGCGAGGGCGCGGTGGTGATTCAGGCCGATCGCGAGGCCCCCACCGGGGTGCTGATCGAGGTGATGGATCGCATCCGCGAGGCCGGCGTGGCGCAGGTGGCGGTGGCCGCCACCCGGAGCGGTTCATGACCCGGGTGCCTTTCTCGGCGCTGGGCGGCGTCGCCCTGGCGCTGCTGCTGTTCTGGCTGCTGGCGCTGCTGGTGGCCCCGCCGGAGGCGGAGATCGAGGTGCTCGATGCGCCCATGAGCATGAACCTGGTGGAGGCCCCCGAGGCGGTGCCGGAGCCGAGCGTCGCCGAGGCGGCGCCACCCCAGGCGGCGCCGCCGCCTCCGCCGCTGCCCGAGCCGGCGCCGCCCCAGGCGAGCCCGGTGAGCCTGCCGGAGCCGGAACTGCCGCCCCGGGAGCTCGAGCCGGTGGAGTTCGACGAGCCGCTGCCCGAGTTGGTCGAGGCGCGTCCCGAGCTGCCGCCCGTCCCCGAGCCTTCCCCCGAGCCCGCGCCGGAGCCGAGCCCCTCACCCAGCGAGGCGCCGGCCGACACCGCCGAGGCCAGCGAGCCCGCCGGCGCCCCGGCCTCGGGGGAAGTCAGTGAGGCGCCGGTGGAAGTGGGCGCCTTGGCCCCCACCAGCCGGGTGCCGCCGGACTACCCCAGTCGCGCTCAGCGCCGCGGCATCGAGGGCCATGTGGAGCTGCGCTTCCTGATTCGCGCCGACGGTAGCGTCGATACGGACTCCATCCAGGTGATCTCGGCCCGGCCGCGCAATGTCTTCGATCGCGCCGCCCGGCAGGCGGTGGCCCGCTGGCGCTTCGCACCGGCCGAGGGGCTGCGCCGTGCCCAGCAGCGCCTGGAATTCCAGCTAAGGTAAACACGCCGATGTCCCGCTCTCTGTTCGTGCCTCCGGTGCAACCGGCGCCGCTCGCTGCCACCATCCATGGCCTGGAATTCCAGCTAAGGTAAGCAAGTCGATGTCCTGCTCTCTTGTCGTGTCCTCGGCGCAACCGGCGCCGCTCGCTGCCACCATCCATGGCCTGGAATTCAAGCTAAGGTAAGCTCGCCGATGTCCCGCTTTCTTTCGCGCCCTCTGCTAGTAGCACTGAGCCTCTGGTTGGCCGCGCCCCTGGCGCTGGCCGAGCCGGCCCTGCCCGCCGCCA
>NZ_BJUK01000071.1 GCF_007989625.1 Bisbaumannia pacifica | reverse complement strand
CCGGCGCTGGCGCTGGCTGCGGCGGCCTCGGCCCGGGCCCGGGGGGCGGGCTCGGCATCGCGCCCCCTCGCCTGCTGGGCCGCCGCGGCGATGGCCTCGGCCTCTTCCGGCGCCTCGCCGGCCACGCCCATCAGCACCACATCGAGGCTGGGGTGGGGCGGGGCCTCCGCGGGCGTTGGCGCCAGGCGCCAGCTGGCCACGGCGCCGATCAGCGCCAGGTGCAGCAGGATCGCCAGGGCCCAGGCCACCCAGCGCCGATAGGGGTGGGTGACCGGGGCATAGACGAGGGCGTCGTTGATCGGCTGCGCCATGCTCCCCTCCCGGGGCCTCGGACGGGCGGGCTAGTCGCGGTTGGCCAGGCGACGCTCGATGGCATCCATCAGCAGGCCGGCGATATCGGTGCCGCGCTGGTCGTCGATCTCGCGCACGCAGGTGGGGCTGGTGACATTGATCTCGGTGATGTAGTCGCCGATCACGTCGAGCCCCACGAACATCAGCCCCTTGTCACGAATCATGGGCTGCACCTGCTGGATCAGCCAGTGATCGCGCTCGGTCAGCTCGCGGCTGACGCCGGTGCCGCCGGCGGCCAGGTTGCCGCGGGTCTCGCCGGCCATGGGCACCCGGGCCAGGCCATAGGGCACCGGCTCGCCGTCCACCAGCAGGATGCGGGTGTCGCCGTCACGGATCTCGGGGATATAGCGCTGGGCCATGATCTGCTGGCGGCCCCGCTCGGTGAGCATCTCGATGATGGCGCCCAGGTTGCGACCCTCGGGCTGCACATGGAAGATGCCGCTGCCGCCCATGCCATCCAGGGGCTTGAGGATCACGTCCCGGTGCTCGGCGTGGAAGGCGCGCAGCTCGGCCTCGTTGCAGGAGACCAGGGTCGGCGTGCAGCACTGGGGGAACTGCTGGGCGAAGAGCTTCTCGTTGCACTCCAGCAGGGCCCGGGTGGGGTTGACCACCAGCACGCCCTCGCGCTCGGCGAACCCCAGCAGGTGCACGGCGTTGAGGAAGTGGGCGTCCACCGGCGGGTCCTTGCGCATCAGGATCACATCGAGCTCCGCCAGGGGCCGGGCCTCGACCTCGCCCAGGTCGTACCAGTGCTCGGGGTCGCGATGGGCGGTCAGCGGGCGCAGGCGGCCGAAGGCGCGCCCTTCGCGCAGGAAGAGGTCCTCCTGCTCGAGGTAGAAGAGCGAGGCGCCTCGCGCCTGGGCGGCCCACAGCATGGCCAGGGTGGTGTCTTTCTTGAAGGTGAGTTCGGCGATGGGATCCATCACCACGCCAATGCGGAGTGCGCTCATCGAGTCGGGTGTCCTGGACGCGGAGTGATGAGCGCAGTATGCCGCAGCGGCCCGGGGAAGACCAAGGCGGGGGTATCGTCACCGGCCGAAGGGGCGCCCTGTGCCGGAGGCTCGGGGCTGACCTGGGGGTAGGCTTAGCGCTCGGCGCTATCGCCCTCGGGCAGCAGGCGAATGCCGCCCTCCTCGATCAGGATGCGACGCTGCTTGTAGAGGCGGCCGATGGCCTGCTTGTAGGCGTTCTTGCTGATCCCCAGCCGCGCCCTGATTTCGGCGGGGTCGCTCTTGTCGGAGAGCATCAGGTAGCCGCCGGCCTGGCGCAGGGCGGCGAGCACCTGCTCGCCGACCACGTCGAGGCGCGCCGGCCCCGGCGGCAACAGCGAGAGGTCCAGGCGACCATCCTCGCGGACCCGCTTGATATAGCCGGTGAGGCGCTGGCCGCGGCGCAGCGGCCGGCTCACCTCATCCTGGTAGAGCAGGCCCCAGAAGCGGTGATTCACCGCCACCTTGAAGCCCAGGTCGGTGCGATCGGCGATCACCAGGGTCACCTCGTCGCCGGCGGCCAGGCCCCGGGCCTCGTCCTGGAGATGCTTGTCGAGGCGCTGGGAGGCCACCGGCCGCCCCCGATCATCCTCGTAGATGCACACCAGCACCCGCTTGCCCACCTCGGGGCGAAAGCGCTGCTCCGGGTAGGGCAGCAGCAGTTCCTTGGGCTGGCCCCAGTCGAGGAAGGCGCCGGTGGCGTTGACCGCCGCCACCCGAAGGTAGGCGACCTCGCCGACATGAGCGGGGGGGGTGGCTTGCGGAGATCGGGACATGGTGGCTTCCAGGATGACGGTGAGGGATCAGGCGAAATCGCCGAAGCGGTACTGCAACAAGGATAGCGCCACCACCGGCGCGGTCTCGGTGCGCAGGATACGCGGGCCGAGCGAGAGCGGCAGGAAGCCGGCCTCCCGGGCGGCGGCGACCTCCGCCTCGGCGAGCCCGCCCTCGGGGCCGATCAGCAGGGCCGCGTCGGCGGGGGCCTCACGCGCCTCCAGGGCCCCCGAGGTGGCGGGGTGCAGCACCAGGCGCAGGGCCTCGTCGCGCCCGGCCAGCCAGTCGGCCAGGGCCAGCGGCGGATGCACCGGCGGCACCACGGCGCGGCCGCACTGCTCGCAGGCGCTGGCGGCCACCGCCTGCCAGTGGGCGAGCTTCTTGGCGGCCCGGTCGCCCTTGAGGCGCACGTCGCCGTGCTCGGTATAGAGCGGGGTAATGGCCGCCACCCCCAGCTCCACCGCCTTCTGGATGGCGTAGTCCATGCGCTCGCCCTTGGAGATCGCCTGCCCCAGGTGAACCGCCAGGGGCGACTCGCCGCGCCCCTCGGCGACCGCCTCGATACGCACCACGACCCGCTTGCGGCCGGCCTCGACGATCCGCGCCTCGGCCTCCCGGCCCTGGCCGTCGAAGAGGGTCACGGCGGCGCCTTCGCGCAGGCGCAGCACCAGGGCCAGGTGGCGCGCCGGCCCCTCCGGCAGAACGAGGTCGCCGCCGGGGGCGAACCCGGCGGCGACATGAATGCGCGGCTGGGCCATGGCTTACTGGGTGGTCTCGCCGCTCTGCTGGGCGGCCCCTTCGGCGGCGCGCTGCTTCTTCTGCAGATAGAGCGCCTCGAAGTTGACCGGGGCCAGCATCAGCGGCGGGAAGCCGCCACGATTGACCAGGTTGTCGATGCACTCCCGGGCGTAGGGGAAGAGCACATTGGGGCAGAAGGCGCCCAGGGTGTGCTCCAGGCGCTCGCCCTCGATACCGCCGATGCGGAACAGGCCGGCCTGCTCCACTTCCACCAGGAAGGAGGTATTGCCGTTCTCGGCGTGCGCGACCTGGGCGGTGACCTTGACCACCACCTCATAGAGGCCGTCGCCCACCTGCTGGTTGGAGGTGTTGAGGTCTAGGCTGACCTTGGGCTTGAAGGGCTGCTGGAACACCGCCGGAGAGTTGGGGGCCTCGAAGGAGATGTCCTTGACGTAGATGCGCTGCAGGGCGAACTGCAGCTGCTGCTGGTTCTGCTGGCCGGCGGCCTGGTCGTTGCCGCCTGTGCTCTGGTTGTTGTCTTCCGCCATGCTGGGATTCCTTGCCGACGTTGGGATAAAAAAGAGGGTCGTGGGTTACTTCTTGACCACCGGCAGGCCGTCGCTCTGCCACTGGAGCATGCCGCCCTTGAGCTTGAGGGGACGGGTGAAACCGGCCTTGGTCAGCTTGGCCACGGCGAGGCCGGCGGCCTGGCCATGCTTGCAGACCACGATGACCGGCGTCTCCTTGAGCTTCTCCAGCTCATTGAGGCGCGATTCGAGCTTGCTCTGGGGAATGTTGCGGGCCCCGGCGATATGGCCGGCCTTGAACTCTCCCGCCTCGCGAATATCGACCACCACCGCGTCCTCGCGATTGATCAGCTGGGTGGCCTGACTGGAGGTGACGCCACCCGCACTGCTGTTGCGGATCTCGTAGGCGATCCAGGCCAACAGTACCAGGACGAAGGCACCCACCAGCAGCGGGTGATTAGCGACGAATTCAAACAGCTGGTCGATCATGGCTTCCGGTAGCTCTCGTTGGGTGACTCCGAGGTATGGTGCAGGCACCGTGGCTGCACCACGCCGCCGAGCCGGCACAGTATACACAAGCCACCGGCGAGCGTCTGGCCCGCCGCGACCGTCGCTGCCCCGGGGCAGGCCGCACGCCCCAAGCTGACGGCCCGGTGGGCGGTGCGATATGATGCCCCAAGGAGCCGTGAGTCGCGACCCCGCCGCCGGCGGAGTCTTCGACGCTGACACAACGAGGCCAATCTTCATGTCTGATGCCAATGCAGCCGCCCCGCGCCCGGTGGCGCTGATCATTCTCGATGGCTACGGCCATAACGACGACGCCCAGGACAACGCCATCGCCGCCGCCAAGACCCCGGTGATGGACCGCCTGCAACGCGACTACCCCCATGCGCTGATCCACACCGACGGCAAGTTCGTGGGCCTGCCGGAGGGCCAGATGGGCAACTCCGAGGTGGGGCACATGAACCTGGGGGCCGGACGCATCGTCTACCAGGACTTCACCCGCATCACCAAGGCCATCGAGGACGGCGAGCTGGCCGCCAACCCGGTGCTGACCGCGCCCATCGATGCCGCCGCCAAGGCCGGCAAGGCGCTGCACCTGCTGGGCCTGCTCTCCCCGGGGGGCGTGCACAGCCATGAGGAGCATATCCTGGCCATGGCCGCCCTGGCCGCCGAGCGCGGCGTCGAGCGCATCTATGTGCATGCCTTCCTCGATGGCCGCGACATGCCGCCCAAGAGCGCCGGCCCCTCCATCGAGCGCACCAATGCCCGCCTCGCCGAGCTGGTGGGCGCCGACCACGGCTTTATCGCCTCGCTGATCGGCCGCTACTACGCCATGGACCGCGACAACCGCTGGGACCGGGTCGAGAAGGCCTATCGCCTGATCACCGAGGCCGAGGGCGAGCAGGTGGTGGACAGCGCCGAGGCCGGCCTGGCCGCCGCCTACGAGCGCGGCGAGAGCGATGAATTCGTGGCCGCCACCAGCGTGCGCCCGGCGGGGCAGGCCATCGCCATGCAAGACGGCGACGCGGCCATCTTCATGAACTTCCGCGCCGACCGCGCCCGGGAGCTGACTCGCGCCTTCGTCGAGCCCGATTTCGCCGGCTTCGCGCGCCGCGCCCACCCGCGGCTGGCCGCCGACGGCCTGGTGATGCTGACCCAGTATGCCGCCGACATCCCCGCCCCCGCCGCCTTCCCCCCGGAGGAGCTGCGCAACACCCTGGGCGAAGTGATGGCCAGCCGCGGCAAGACCCAGCTGCGCATCGCCGAGACCGAGAAGTACGCCCACGTGACCTTCTTCTTCTCCGGTGGCGAGGAGGCGGAGTATCCCGGCGAGACCCGGGTGCTGGTGCCCTCCCCTCAGGAGGTGAAGACCTACGATGAGAAGCCGGAAATGAGTGCCCCGGAAGTCACCGACCGGCTGGTGGAGGCCATCGACTCCGGCGCCTACGACCTGATCGTCTGCAACTACGCCAACGGCGACATGGTCGGCCACACCGGCAAGTTCGACGCCGCGGTCCAGGCCATCGAGGCGGTGGACGCCTGCGTCGGCCGGGTGGTGGAGGCCATCGAGCGGGCCGGCGGCGAGTGCCTGATCACCGCCGACCACGGCAACGCCGAGCAGATGACCAACCCCGACACCGGTGCCCCCCAGACCGCCCACACCACCTTCGCCGTGCCGCTGGTCTACGTCACCCACCGCCAGGCCCGGCTGCGCGACGGCGGCCGGCTGTGCGATATCGCCCCGACCCTGCTGACCATGATGGGCGAGGCGATCCCGCCGGAGATGACCGGCCGGGTGCTGATCGACCTCCCGTGAGGCATCGCCTCGCCGGCGCGCTGGGCGGCGCCCTGAGTCTCGCCCTGCTGCTGGGCTGGGCCGCGCCCCTGGCGGCCCAGCCCGACGAGCGCCAGGCTCGAGAGCGCCTGGACGCCATCGGCGGCGAGATCCAGGCGCTGAACCGGCGCCTGGAAGGCACCCGCAGCGCCCGGGACGACGCCGACCAGGCCCTGCGCCGGGTAGAGACCGACCTCGCCGAGACCCACCGCCGCCTGGACGAGCTCCAGGCCGAGCGACGGCGCCTCGACGACGAGGTCTATGACCTGGAGCGCCAGCGCGAGGCTCTGGAGGCGGAGCGCACCGAGCTGGAGGCGGCCCTGGCCACCCAGCTCGACGCCCTCTATCGCCTCGGTCGAACGCCCCAGCTCAAGCTGCTGCTCAACCAGGAGGAACCGGCGCGCCTGGATCGCCTGCAGACCTACCTCAATCACCTGACCCGGGCGCGCAACGCCCGCCTGGACGAGCTGGCCGAATTGAATGCGCGCCTGGCCGCCAACCGCCACGCCCTGGACGAGCGCGCCAGTGCCCTGGCCGCCAACCAGGCCGCCCTGGAGACGCGCGGCGCCGAGCTGGTCGCACAGGGCCGCGAGCGCCAGGCCCTGGTGGCCGAGCTCGACGCCCGCTACGCCAGCGAGCAGGCGCGCCTGGCGGACCTCAACCAGGATCGCGCCCATGCCGAACGGGTGCTGCGCCAGGTGCAGGAGGAGCTGGCACGACTGCAGCGACCGCCACCCTCCACCGCCATCGCCCAGACCCGCGGCGACCTACCCTGGCCGGCACAGGGCGCCATCGCCTCGCGCTTCGGCCGCGGCGAGGGGGTCCACCGCGACGGCATCCTGATCCAGGCCGCCGAGGGCACCCCGGTGGAGGCGGTGCATGCGGGACGGGTGGTCTTCGCCGACTGGATGCGTGGCTTCGGCAACCTGCTGATCATCGATCACGGCGACCAGATCATGACCCTGCATGCCCACCTGCAACGCTTCGATGTCGGCGTGGGCGCCGCCGTGGAGCGCGGCACCCGCATCGGCGCGGTGGGCGCCAGCGGCGGACGCGGCCAGCCGGCGCTCTATTTCGAGGTGCGCCGCGGCGGCGCCCCCATCGACCCCCAGGGCTGGATCGCCCGGCGCTGACGCCGCCTATGGCGCCGGGCCCCACCTCGGCGCTATCCTGAAGCTCAGCCGGTCACTCAATTAGCCCCCCACGGGAGACTGCATGTCCATCACCCTTCCCCGCCCCCTGGGCGTCGGCCTCGCTTCCCTGGCCCTGGCGACCCTGCCGCTGTCGGCCCCGGCACAGGAGCCCGCGGAGACCCTGCCCCTGGACGAGATCCAGACCTTCGCCGAGGTCTTCGAGCGCATCAAGCGCGCCTATGTGGAGGAGGTGGACGACGCCACCCTGCTGCGCAATGCCATGCGCGGCATGCTCGGCGAGCTCGACCCCCACTCCACCTATCTGGACGAGGAGGCCTTCGACAGCCTCCAGGAATCGACCCAGGGGGAGTTCGGCGGCATCGGCATCGAGGTGGGACAGGAGAACGGCCAACTGACGGTGATCGCCCCCATCGACGACACCCCCGCGGCCCGCGCCGGCCTGCAGCCCAGGGATGCCATCCTGCGCATCGAGGAAACCGCCACCGAGGGCCTGTCGCTGCAGGAGGCGGTCAACCTGATGCGTGGCGAGCCGGGCACCGACCTGGAGCTGACGCTGCTGCGTCGCGGCGAGGAGACGCCGCGCACCGTCATCCTGACCCGGGAGATCATCCGTACCGAAAGCGTGCGCAGCGACCTGCTGGAGCCCGGCTACGGCTACCTGCGCATCAGTCAGTTCCAGAGTCGCACCGGCGAACAGCTGGAGGCGGCGCTGAGCGAGCTGGAGGCCGAGGGCCCCCTGGACGGGCTGGTGCTGGACCTGCGCAACAACCCCGGCGGCGTGCTGCAGGCCGCGGTGGCGGTGGCGGACGCCTTCCTGGAAGAGGGGCTGATCGTCTACACCGAGGGACGCCTGCCGAACAGCGAGCTGCGCTTCAATGCCACCCCCCGCCAGCACGCCGCCGAGGTGCCCCTGGTGGTGCTGATCAACGGCGGCAGCGCCTCGGCGGCGGAGATCGTCGCCGGCGCCCTGCAGGATCAGCGCCGCGCCGTGGTGATGGGCACCGAGAGCTTCGGCAAGGGGTCGGTGCAGCAGATCATGCCGCTGGGTAACGGCGAGGGCCTCAAGCTGACCACCGCCCTCTACTACACCCCTAGCGGGCGCTCCATTCAGGCCCTGGGCATCAGCCCCGACGTGGCGGTGGCCCGGGGCCGCCTGGAGCTGGCGGAGGGCAGCCGCCAGCTGCGCGAGGCGGATCTGGAGGGACACCTGGGTCGACGCGGCGAGGCCCGGGAACGCAGCGAGGCGATGAGCGAGCGGCTGCAAGAGGATTACCAGTTGGCCGAGGCCCTGAACCTGCTCAAGGCCCTCAAGGTGATCGGTCAGCGCCCCGCCGCCGCGGGGTAGGCTGGATAAAATAAAAATAGGAGCTGGCTTTAGCCGCGGCCCGACGTTTCGGCGATGGCCTCAACATCGCCTGCTAAAGCAGGCTCCTAGCACCCCGGTGACAGCTCTCACCCCGTAGGCGATTAACGCCTTAGCGGCAGCTCAGGGGCAGGCGGCCGCGCTCGCCGATCGCCTGGCGCATCAGCAGGCGCTTGAGCGGGGTGGCCCGGTCGACCCCGGAGAGCCCCAGGTTACGGGCCAGGGTCAGGGCCGGGTGCGTCGCCCCGAACAGCAGCCGGAAGCCGTCCATCAGCGCCAGCATGGCGGCGTTGTCGCCGCGGCGCCGCCGCGCATAGCGCGCCAGGATCCGCGCGTTGCCCGGGGCGATACCGCGCCGCCGGGCGGCCAATAGCTCCTCCGCCAGCACCGCCGCATCCATCAACCCCAGATTCACCCCCTGGCCCGCCAGGGGGTGAATGCTATGGGCGGCATCGCCGATCAGCGCCAGGCCGGGCCGTACATAGCGTTCGGCATGGCGCTGCACCAGGGGCACAGCGAGGGCATCATCGATGACGTCCACCTCGCCCAGGCGCCCCTCGAAGGCCGCCTCCAGGGCCTCGCCCAGGGCGGCCCGCGGCAGGGCGACCAGCCGCTCGGCCTCCTCGGGCGAGGTCGACCAGACGATGGAACAGTAGCGGGGCTCGCCCGCCAGGGTCAGGGGCAGGAAGGCCAGGGGCCCGGTGGGCAGGAATACCTGACGGGCCACGCCACCATGAGGCAGGGCGGTGCGCACCGTGGTCACCACCGCCACCTGGCCGGTGTCATGGGGGGCGGCGTCGATACCGGCCAGCGTCCGCAGGCGCGAGCGCGCCCCATCGGCGGCCACCACCAGGGGCGCGGAGAGCGTCTCGCCGCCTTCCAGGGTCAAGTGAGCGGCGCCGCCGGCCTCGGTCTGCAGTCCCTCGATCACCGCCCCGAAACGCTGGGTCACGCTGGGCAGGGTCGCCAGGCGCGCTTCCAGGGCCGCCAGGACGACGTCGTTCTCGACGATATGTCCCAGCGCCGCCACCCCGGCCTGGGCCGCCTCGAAGGCGATCTCGCCGCTGCCCTGAGCATCCCAGACCCGCATCTCGGTGTAGGGGGTCACGCGGCAGGCCTGGATCGCCTCCCAGGCCCCGAGCCCGGTCAGCAACCGCTGGGAGACCGGGGTGATGGCGCTGACCCGGCGTCCCGGCGGCATGCCGGCCAGGTCGCTCTTTGCCAAGGGGGCGGGGCGGGCATCCAGCACCGTCACGGCGACGCCGGCCTCCCCCAGCAGGGCGGCCAGGGTGGCCCCCACCATGCCTCCTCCCACGATCAGCACCTCGGCCCGCATCGCCGCCTCCTCGACTCCCGGATTCTCGTCCGGCTATTGTCGCATGAGCGGCGTCGATAGGCGCCCCCTGACGACGAGGCGCCTGCGACGCTATGCCGGCAATGAAATAGTGCCTATCAGCAGACCAATCGGGGATAGACCCTGGGTCGGCTTATGACTATTTTGTGTACAACAACTACATAAAAAAGTATCCATCCCCTAGGGAATGAGTGTGTACAACAACAACCGCGTGAGAGGCACAAGATGACAGAAGCCACCACCCAGGCCGAGCCCCGGCCATCCCGCACCGTCAATCAGGACCCCGATGCCATGCCCCCGCTGGGCAAGGCGATCCCCCTGGGCATCCAGCACATCATGGCGATGTTCGCCGGTAACGTGACCCCGCCGATCATCATCGCCGGGGTGATCGGCGCCACCACCGGCGAGCAGATCTTCCTGATCCAGGTCGCCCTCTTCGTGGCCGGTATCGCCACCCTGGTCCAGACCATCGGCATGGGCCCGATCGGCGCCCGCCTGCCCATCGTCCAGGGCACCAGCTTCGGCTTCCTGCCGGTGGCCCTGCCGCTGGCCGGCAGCTTCGGCCTCGCCGCGGTGCTCGGCGCCTCGTTGATCGCCGGCCTGTTGCAGGTGGTGCTGGGGGCCTTCCTGAAGAAGATTCGTCACTGGTTCTCGCCGGTGGTCACCGGCATCGTGGTGCTGTTGATCGGCATCACCCTGATGCCGGTGGGCCTCAAGTATGCCGCCGGCGGCGTGGGCAGCCCCGACTTCGCCTCCCCCACCAACCTGGGCCTGGCGCTGTTCGTGCTGGTGGTAACCATCGCCGTGCACCAATTCGGCCGCGGCTTCCTCAAGGCGGCCTCCATCCTGGTGGGCCTGGTCAGCGGCTACCTGGTCGCCATCGCCCTCGGCATGGTGGACTTCTCCAGCGTCGCCGACGCCGCCTGGTTCTCCTTCCCCAAGCCCTTCCAGTACGGCCTGGAGTTCCACCTGACCGCCATCATCGGCATGGCCCTGATCATGTTCGTGGTGGGCCTGGAGACCATCGGTAATATCTCCGCCATCACCATCGGTGGCGCCGGCCGCATGGCCAAGGATCGCGAGCTCTCCGGCGGCGTCATGGCCGACGGCGTGGCGACCTCCTTCGCGGCCATCTTCAACACCCTGCCCAACACCGCCTATGCCCAGAACGTGGGCCTGATCACCCTGACCGGCGTGGTCAGCCGTCACGTGGTGACCATCGGCGGCATCCTGCTGATCTGCATGGGCCTGTTCCCGAAACTGGGCGGCCTGGTCGCCGCCATGCCGCATGCCGTTCTGGGCGGCGCCGGCGTGGTGATGTTCGGCATGATCGCCTCCGCCGGCCTGAAGATCATCAAGGAGTGCGACCTGAACCAGCGCGCCATGCTGATCATCGCCGTCTCCCTGAGCCTGGGCATCGGCCTGCCGGCGGTGAAGGAGATCGCCGAGACCATGCCCGGCCAGCTCGGCTTGCTGCTCAAGTCCGGCCTGGTGCCGGCGGCCCTGGCGGCCCTGCTGCTGGATGCCATTCTGCCCGGCAAGCCCAAGCGCGAGCTCGCCGAGGCCGACGAGACCGCCGCCGCGGCGGAACCGGCCAACCCCGAGAAGTAAGCCCGAGGGGCGGGCACCGCCCGCCCCTCACCCTCAACACCAGAACGCCAGGGGCCCGGCATGACTGCCGGGCCCCTGGCGTTTCTGCGATTGGTGTACGCGCCTAAGGCTTTGTCTGAAAAGTCGGCGAGCGATGTCCAGACAAGGC
>NZ_BJUK01000070.1 GCF_007989625.1 Bisbaumannia pacifica | reverse complement strand
GCTAGTGGTTGGCCACCCATGCCGGCCTGTATCAGGCCATCTGCCAAAGCGCCTATGGCGCTCAGGAACTCTCTGGTCGAACGCCAGGCGCTAGTGGTTGGCCACCCATGCCGGCCTGTATCAGGCCATCTGCCAAAGCGCCTATGGCGTTCAGGGACTCTCGGGTCGAACGTCAGGCGCTAGTCCAAGGCCGACCGCCCCGTAGGAGCCGGCTTTAATCGGCGATGTGATTCCACCATCGCCGGCCTTTCCCTATCGCCTGCTGAAGCAGGCTCCTACCACCCCGATAACCACCCGCTGCTGACGCCGCCTCCTAGTCTCCCGCGGCAACCCTTGGCCGGGCGGTAATCCGCCAATCCTGGCCGATGGCGCGGATATCGAGGATCTCCAGGGGGCGCTGCTGGGTCATGCGCTCGAGGCCCGGCAGCTGGAACAACGGTCGCGCCTCGCCGCCCAGCAGGGTCGGCGCCATAAAGAGCTGCAATTCGTCGATAAGGCCGGCGTCGAGCATGGCCCCGGCCAGGGTCGCCCCGGTCTCCAGCAGCACTTCGTTCACCTCTTCCTCGGCGGCCAGGTGTGCCAGCAGCGCCGAGAGGTCGACCCGGCCGCCCTCCCCTGCCGGCACGACTACCACCTCGGCGCCGGCGGCCTCCAGGCGCGCGCGCCGCTCGCCATCCTCACTGCGGGTCGCTACCAGGGTTCGCCCCGGCTCGCGCAGGCAGGCCGCGGCCTCGGGCATCCGCAGCCGCGAATCCACCACCACCCGCAGCGGCTGGCGCCGGGCAATCGTTTCGGCGTCCGCGAGCCCCAGTTGGTCGGCACGCACCGTCAACCGCGAGTTATCGAAGATGATCGACTCCACCCCGGTCATCACCGCGCCGCACTCGGCGCGCAGCCGCTGCACCGCGGAGCGGGCCTGGGGACCGGTGATCCATTGCGACTCGCCGGAGCGCATGGCGGTGCGACCATCCAGGCTCATGGCCATCTTCAGGCACACGAAGGGACGCCCCTCGCTCATGCGCCGGATAAAGCCGGGATTGAGCGCCCGAGCCTCGGCCTCCAGCAGGCCGCAGGCCACCTCGATGCCGGCCTCGCGGAGGATGGTGAAGCCCTGGCCGGCCACCCGGGGGTTGGGGTCCTGCATGGCGGCCACCACCCGCGCCACCCCGGCGTCCACCAGGGCACGGGCGCAGGGGCCGGTGCGGCCCTGGTGGGCACAGGGCTCGAGGGTCACATAGGCGGTGGCGCCCCGCGCCGCCGTGCCGGCCGCCCGCAGCGCCAGGATCTCGGCATGGGGCTCGCCGGCGCGGCGATGGAAGCCCTCTCCCACCAGGCGCCCCTCCTTGACCAGCACGCAGCCGACCCGGGGGTTGGGATGGGTGGTGTAGCGACCGCGACGCGCCAGGGTCAGGGCGCGCGCCATCCACTGCTCGGGGGTCGGCATGGCCATGGGGCTCCTCGGAGTTTCAGTCGTCGTGGGGCGAGAATTGCGGTTCCTGGGCCAGGCGATCGATCTCGGCGCGGAATTCGTCCAGGTCCTGGAAGCGCCGATAGACCGAGGCGAAGCGAATATAGGCTACCTGATCGAGGCGCTTGAGGGCCTGCATCACCTCCTCGCCGATATCGCGGGCCTGGATCTCCCGCTCGCCGCGGGCACGCAGCCGCTGACGAATTCGTTCTACGGCGGCCTCCATGGACTCGGCGCTAACCGGGCGTTTCTCCAGCGCCCGCAGCATACCGGCGCGCAGCTTGGCCTCGTCGAAGCTCTCCCGGGAGCCGTCCGCCTTGATCACCCGGGGCATCACCAGCTCGGCGGTCTCGTAGGTCGTGAAGCGCTCGCCGCAGGCCGCGCACTGGCGGCGACGGCGCACCTGATCGCCGTCCACCACCAGGCGGGAGTCGGTGACCTTGGTGTCATGGGCACCGCAGAAGGGACAATGCATGAATCGGTTCCGGGATTTACTGTTGGCTGGATTGCGTCCTATTGTAGCGATTCGCCGATACCTCGCCCAGCCACTATCCCCGGAGACACCATGATCCCTCGTGCCTTGCTGCTCGGCGCCGCCCTGACCACCATCGCCCTGCCCACCGGGGCCGAGCCCCTGCCCGCCCCCATCGCCGCCCTGGAGCGCCAGGGGCTGAGCATTCACGACAGCTTCGAGGCCCCCGGCGGCCTGACCGGTTACGCCGGCAGCTATCAGGGTCGAGAACTGGCCGCCTACCTGCTGGCGGATGGCGAGCATGTGATCGTCGGCACCCTGCAGGACGCCGCGGGCAACGACCTGAGCGCCGCCCCCCTGGAGCGCCTGGTGCGCGCACCCCAGGATGCCGAGACCTGGGCCGAACTCGAACAGAGTGCCTGGATCGCCGATGGCGACGACGCGGCCGAACGCGTCGTCTATGTCTTTACCGACACTCGTTGCCCCTACTGCGACGCCTTCTGGGCGGCGGCCCGCCCCTGGGTCGAGGCCGGCCGAGTGCAACTGCGACATATCATGGTGGGGGTATTGAGCAGTCAGAGCCCGCGGGAGGCCGTCGCCCTGCTGGCCAGCGACGACCCCGCCGCCGCCCTGGCCGATCACCAGGCCGGCGGCGAGATCGCGCCCCTGGAGCGGCTGCCCCGGGAACTGGAAGAGGCCATCTATGCCAACCAGCAGCTGATGCATGGCCTCGGCATCATGGCCACCCCCGGCATCCTCTACCGCCAGGGCGAGCTGGTGGAGCTGGCCCAGGGCCTGCCCGATGAGCAGGCCATGGAGACGGTGATGGGGTCACCGCGTCCGCCGATCGAATAGCGGCGCCACCGGCGAGCACCTCCGATAAAGCGTCACCACCTGTCGCCGGGGGCGCTCGCCTACCCGATCTACCACCGCCGAGCCAGGTACCAGCCCGCCAGCATGGCCACCAGCATGGCCGCCAGCGGCGCGCTCAAGCCGCCGATGGAGGCGAAGGCCGGCCCCGGACAATAGCCGGAGAGCCCCCAGCCGATACCGAATAACGCCGCGCCGCCGAGCAGCCGAGCATCGATATCGCGCCGACTGGGCAACTGAAACGCCTTGCCCACCAGTGGCGCGCCGCGTCGCCACACCAGCCGATAGCCGATAAAGGTAGTGACCACGGCACCGCCCAACACGAACATCAGGGTCGGATCCCAGGCCCCGGCGATATCCAGGAAGCCCAGTACACGGGCCGGGTCGGTCATCCCGGAAATCGCCAGCCCCAGGCCGAACAGCAGCCCGGCCAGATAGCCCATCGCCGCCTTCATGCGCCACCTCCCAGCAGATGTCGGACCACATAAACGGTGACCATGGCCATGATCAGGAAGGTCAGGGTCGCCATCAGCGAACGCGGCGAGAGTCGCGACAGGCCACAGACCCCGTGGCCGCTGGTACAGCCGCTACCGATCCCGGTTCCCAGCCCCACCAATAGGCCGGCGACGACCATCAGGCCCACGCCACCGGCCGGGTCACCGATCACCGCACCGGCGCCCTGCCCCGCCACATTGCCGAGCCCACCGCCCAATGCCATGACCAGCAGGGGGCCACTGATCAGCCCCAGCAGGAAGGTCAGGCGCCAGGCGCTATCGCCCCTGGGACGCTCGAACACCAGGCTGGAGAGAATGCCGCTGATGCCGGCGATCCGCCCCAGGCTGCCCATCAACCAGGTCGCGGAGAGACCAATCAACACGCCCCCCGCCAGCCCATGCAGGCTTGCGCTCCACTCCACGGTAGTCCTCCTCATCGTCGGTAATGCCCCACTAGGGGCGTAGGAATGCGCTTGTGTCGTCAAGTACTCAGGGCTCGTTGGAGGCCCGAGCGGGGCAGGCGAAGGTCGGATCGATGCCATCGCCATGCAGCGCCCGCCAGGCGTCATAGGTACTGAGAAAGATCTGGCCGGTGAGCTCGTGGAAGAACTCGGTATGCGCCAGGCGATCCATCACCGGCCCCTTGACCTCGGCCAGGTGCAGGCTGACGCCGGCATCCCTGAGGCGGCCGTTGATCGCCTCCAGGCTCTCCAGCGCCGAGGCGTCGATCAGGTTCACCGCCTGACAGGCCAGGACGATATGCGCAAGCCCCGGCTGGCGAGCCACTAGCGCCATCACGGTATCCTCGAGATAGCGGGCATTGGCGAAGTAGAGGCTCTCGTCGACCCGCAGGATCGCCAGCCGCTCGTCGGTCTCGACCCGGTGCCGGCGCACGTTGCGAAAATGTTCGCTGCCCGGCACCCGTCCCACCACGGCGCTATGGGGGCGACTGGTGCGATAGAGGTGTAGGCCCAGGGAGAGACCCACCCCTACCAAGATGCCGCTCTCCACCCCATGCACCAGGGTCAGGATCAGGGTCGCGAGCATGGCGACCCCATCGGCTCGGGAGTAGGCCCAGGTCCGCTTGATGGCCGGCAGGTCGATCAGAGTGGCCACCGCCACGATAATGGTCGCCGCCAGGGTCGCCTTGGGCAGGTAGGCCAGAGGCGCGGTCAGGGTCAGGGTGGCGATGGCGATGCCCAGGGCCGTGAAGGCCCCGGCTAGCGGAGTGGCCGCACCGGCCTCGAAGTTGACCACAGAGCGGGAGAAGCCGCCGGAGACCGGCGAGCCACCGCTGACCCCGGCCCCCAGGTTGGCCAGGCCCAGGGCGATCAGCTCCTGGTTGGGGTCGATGCGCTGGCGGCGCTTGGCGGCCAGGGTCTGGGCCACCGAGACCGACTCCACGAAGCCCACCAGGCTGATCAGGATGGCGGCCGGCAACAGGCTCGACCAGAGGGCCGCGTCGAGGCCGGGCAGCGCCAGGTCGGGCAGCCCCGCCGGCACCTCTCCGACCAGGGCCAGTCCCCGCCCGCCCAGATCCAGTCCCCAAGCCAGCAGGGTGGTCACGATCACCGCCGAGACCGGCGCCGCCTTGGCGATCAGGTCGGCCAGGGTAGCGGTGGTCCCGAGGCGCACCAGGCCGGCCTTGAGATGGCCCCGGCACAGCCAGAGATAGGCCCAGACGCCGCCGCCGAGCAGCAGGGTCAGCGGGTCGATGACTCGCCACTGGGCCACCAGGGCGCCGAGCATCTCGAGCAGGTTATGCCCGCCCCCCTCGACGCCCAGCAGATGGCGCAGCTGGCTGGCAGCGATCAGGATGCCCGAGGCGGTGACGAAGCCGGAGATCACCGGATGACTCAGGAAATTGGCCAGGAAGCCCAGGCGCAGCGCCCCCATGGCCAGCAGCACCAACCCCGACAGGGCGGCCAGTACCAGGGCGGCCCCCACATACTCGGCGCTGCCCGGCATGGCGATGCCCGAGAGGGCCGAGGCGGTCATCAGCGAGGCCACGGCCACCGGTCCCACCGCCAGGGTGGCACTGGTCCCGAAGAGCGCGTAGAGCACCAGCGGCAGCATGCTGGCATAGAGGCCGACCTCCGGCGGCAGGCCGGCCAACAGCGCATAGGCCAGCGCCTGGGGCACCAGCATCAGGGTCACGATGACCGCCGCCAGCAGATCGCGGGCCAGCACCTCGCCTCGATAGCCATGCAGCCAGCCGATCAGGGGAATCCAGCGCGAAGGGATCATGCGGAGGTCTCGCTCTCGTTCGGGGGTTAGGGGCGCTCGGCGGCACGCGGGGCCGGCTTGGCCAGCCACTCGCGGCCCTTGAGCATGCCGTTCCAGTAGAGCCAGGGCAGCTGCTTGGCCTTCAACCACCAGGCACCACGCGTCGCCCGGGTGCCATCATTGACCCAGGTCGGGAAGCTCGGCTGCAGCTTGCCGCCATAACCGAACTCGGCCAGCACGATGCGTCCACGCTCGACGGTCAGTGGACAAGAACCGTACCCCAGGTAGGCCGCCGGCAGCGGCTGGCCCGCCAGGGAGGCGAGCAGGTTCTCGGCGACCACCGGGGCCTGCTTGCGTACCGCCGCCGCCGTCTTGGCATTGGGGGTGCCGCTGGCATCTCCCAGGCCGAATACCTCGGGATGACGAAGGTGCTGCAGGGTCTCGGGGTCCAGCTCCAGCCAGCCGGCGTCGTTGGCCAGGGACGAGGCGGCGATAAAGGCCGGGGCCCGTTGCGGCGGCACCACATGCAGCAGGTCGAAGGGGCGCTCCACCTGACGCTCGCCATCGTCCTCGGCGACCGCGAAGCAGGCGGTGCGCGACGGTCCGTCGACGCCCACCAGGCGCTCCTTGAAGGCGGTCTCGATGCCATAGCGGGCCACGTAGTGTTCGAGGGCCGGCACATAGTCGGCGACTCCGAAGAGCACCTCGCCGGCATTGCAGAAGGTCACGTCGATCCTCGCCAGGCGACCCTGGCGACGCCAGTGATCGCAGGCCAGGTACATGGCCTTCTGGGGCGCTCCGGCACACTTGATGGGCATCGGCGGCTGGGTGAAGAGCGCCTTTCCCTGGCCCAGGGACTGCACCAGCGACCAGGTATAAGGCGCCAGGTCATAGCGATAGTTGGAGGTCACCCCATGCCTTCCCAGGGTCGCCTCCAGGCCCTCGATGGCACCCCAATCGAGCACCAGCCCCGGGGCCACCACCAGTCGCTCGTAGCCCAGCTCGCGTCCATCCTCCAGCCGCACCAACCGGCGCGCGGCATCGACCCCCGCGCCCCGGGCATGGTGCCAGGTCACCCCCGAGGGCATCACCTCGGCCATCGGCCGGCGGGTGACCTCGGGGGCGAAGACGCCGCCGCCCACCAGGGTCCAGCCGGGCTGATAACTATGCATCTCGGCGGGTTCGATGATGGCGATATCCAGGTCACGCCGGCGCTTGCGCAGGCTGGCGGCGACGGCGATGCCGCCGGCACCGCCCCCGATGATCAGGACTCGATGGCGGGACGCGTCCGGGGAAGCGGCATGGGTCATGGCGAGGCTCCGGGTGTCTTGTGGTTATGGGAGAGGCCGCACGGCTAACGGTCGATCAGCGCGCGAATCGGCTCCGGGTCGTGGCCAGCGGCACGCGCCGCCGCCAGCAGTGCCGGCAGGTCGCAATCCGGCTCGTGGCTCTGCGCCTGTGCCCACAGGTGTACTGCCCGCCGGCCGGTCCGGCAGAAGGCCACCAGGGGGCGCGGCAGCTCCCGCAGAGCCTCGGCGAAGGCGGCGACATCCTCCTCGTCGTACTCCCCTGGCGCCACCGGAATGGCGCGCCAGCGCATGCCGAGAATGGCGGCCCGGGCGGCCAGGGCCTGGGCATCATGATCCTCGGCCTCTCCGGGGCGACGGTTGCAGATCAGCGCCTTGACACCACGCTTCGCCAGGTCATCCAGGTCGCTGACCGACAGCGCCGGGGCCACCCAGAGGCCGGGTTCCAGTTCATGTAGCTGCATCGGACTCTCCTAGAAGCGGTTGATGGGTACCTTGAGATAGACCTGGCCATTGTCCTCGGCGGGCGGCATCTCGCCGGCGCGCATATTGACCTGCACCGAGGGGATGATCAGTCGTGGCATGCCCAGGGTGGCATCCCGCTCGGTACGCATGCGCACGAACTCCTCCTCGCCGACGCCCTGGTGGACGTGGACGTTGTGGGCGCGCTGCTCGGCCACCGTGGTCTGATGCTGATACTCCTCGCGCCCCGGTGCCTTGTAGTCATGGCAGAGGAACAGGCGCGTCTCTTCGGGCAAGGCCAGCACCTTCTGGATGGAGCGATAGAGGGTGCGGGCATCGCCACCGGGGAAGTCACAGCGGGCGGTGCCGTAATCGGGCATGAAGAGGGTGTCGCCGACGAAGGCGGCATCGCCGATCACATAAGTGAGGCAGGCCGGGGTATGCCCCGGGGTATGCAGGACGCGCCCCTCGAGCCGGCCGATGGCAAAGGTGTCGCCCTCCTCGAAGAGGCGATTGAACTGGCTGCCGTCGCGGGCGAACTCGGTGCCGGCATTGAAGGCCTTGCCGAAGATCTCCTGCACCTCGGTGATGCGCGCGCCGATGCCGGTCTGGCCGCCAAGCCGCTCGTGGAGGTAGGGCGCCGCCGACAGATGGTCGGCATGCACATGGGTCTCGAGAATCCACTCGACCCTCAGCCCCTGGTCCCGCACGAAGGCGATGATCTCGTCGGCGGAGCGCACGTCGGTATGGCCGGCGGCATAGTCGAAATCGAGCACCGAGTCGAGGATCGCACAGGCCGGACCGTCCGGATCCTGCACCACATAGCTGAAGGTATTGGTGGGCTCGTCGAAGAAGGGGGTGACAATGGGATTGCGCATGGAAGCACCTCGTTTTGTCTTGCGCCGTATCGCCAGACTAACAGATTTTAAGTTTTAAGCATATTCTATAATTTCATAAAAAATATATCCTCAGACGTCTCACCGCTTGGCCTCAGGAAGGCCATCCCTGGCGGGGGATACTCACGACAGCACCCCGATTCCCTGAAGGGTCGGTGGCCAGGCCGTCCCTGGCCACCCGGATCCTGATCGACGCTTACAGCGTCTTCTTGCTGAAGTACCAGTCGGTGTAGTCGTAGCCTTGCCCCTGACGCGCCTCGGCCTCGGCATCGGTGGCCGGCGGCGGCACGATCACCGGCTCGCCCGGCTGCCAGGCCTCTGGCGTGGCGACCCCATGGGCATCGCTGGTCTGCAGCGACTTGACCAGACGCAGCACCTCATCGATGGAGCGACCATTGCTCATGGGGTAATAGATCATCGCCCGCAGGATGCCCTGGGGATCGATCACGAAGGTGGCGCGCACCGCCGAGGTGTCGCTGGCCCCGGGCTGCACCATGCCGTAGGCATTGGCCACTTTCATGTTCAGGTCGGCGATGATCGGGAAGGAAATCTCGACGCCGAAGTTCTCCTTGATGCTGCGCGTCCAGGCGATATGCGCATGGATGCCATCGATGGAGAGGCCCAGCAGCTCGGTATCCACGGCCTTGAACTCCTCAGCGCGACGCGCGAAGGCCATGAATTCGGTGGTGCACACCGGCGTAAAGTCGGCCGGATGGGCGAAGAGCACCAGCCACTTGCCCTTGTAGTCACTCAGCGACTTCTCGCCCTGGGTGGTCTTGGCGGTGAAGGCCGGTGCCGGCATGTTGAGCTGAGGCATGGTCAGGCTGGCTTGCGCTTGGTTTTCCATAGCAATCTCCGGTGATAACCGAGGTGACGAAGGTGGGCGTCTGCCCCTGTAATTACAGTTATAAATTTATTCCAAAAAAACATATTCCACCAATCGCCATTCCCTATCCTGCGGATAGATTTCACAAATCATTGTTTTAAATATAAAAAAACCGAGCCACGGGAGTACCCGGGCTCGGCAAGGTGGAGGCTTCTCCTGCGCAACGCAGGTCGTAGCGAGGTTAGAAGCTGTACACCGGGATTGCCGGGTCGCGCATCATCTCGGCGATCGGCCCGGGGCTGGCGACGCCGACCCCTGCTTTCAGATCGCCCGCGTCATGAGCGGTATTGGGCAGGAAGATGGCGCAGACATCGACCTTGGCGCCGTTGCCCATCAACCGGCCGAGCAGGGCCTCGGGCACCACTTCACCTGCGGGGTTGGCCGGCGGCGTGGCGATCGCCTCAGGACTGGCGTAGCCCTCGACGGCCAGCTCGCCGGCGCCATCGCAGAGCAGGATATGCAGGTCGGTGCCCTGCTGCTGCATGGCACTGGAGAGGATCATGGCCATGCCCTGAGTATGGAGGGAGTCGCTGGTCAGGATCATCAGGGCGCGGTCGGCCTCGGTATGCTCATGACCCTCGGCCATGGCAGGGCCGGCGAGGCCGAAGACAGGAATGGCCGCAGCCAGGGCGAGGAACGTGCGTGACAACATAAGAGAGTCTCCCGTGGTGAAGGATTCCTGCCCCGTCGGCGACGAGGCGGAGGCAATGCTCAATCGGCGGGCTGCCAGGCCACGGCCGGATCGATCTCGTAGCTCCAGGGCAAGCCGGAATTGCGCCAACCATTGACGGCGCGTACGCCCCGGGAGTCCCCCTCCGCGAGTTTGCCGCCCTCGAAGCCATCGTTCACCGAATAGACCCGATCGTAGCCGAGCTCGGTGATGACATCGGCGGCCGGAGCGCTGCGGGTCGCCCCGGAACGGCACATCACGATCACCGGATCGTCCTCACCGACTCCCAGCGCTTCCAGGCGCTCGCTCACCTCTGCGGTGAAATTCGGGTTCCTCACCATCGGCCAGGTGCGTGCCTCGGTATCGAAGTGTCGGCCGTCGGCGATCACCCAGGGCACGTGAATATCGGTCGGCTCGGCGAAACCGGTGAACTTGATCTCCACCGGGTCGCGAACATCGATCAGCACCGCCCGCGGGTCACCCTGCAGCAGGTAATAGGCCTCACTCGCCGACACATAGAGCCCCAACCGCGTCTCGCGATAGGCCGGGACCTTGTCTTCGGCATGGGCGACTCCCAGCCCGGCGGTCAGGGTCAAGGAGGCCGTCAGCAGGGAGCCGGCAAACCAGCGCGACAAGGGCTTGGTCATGGGGAACTCCTTTTAAAAAGCAATGGAATAACCATAGACCAAAAATGAATTTATCGAGATGTGGCGCAGCGTCGCAGCCAGCCAAGGAACCATAGGAGACAGCGCCGCGCGCGAAGCTACACTTGCCGAATGCCTTATCGGTACGTATGTGCCCCTTGTGCGCCGGTGGATGACCAAGGTAGACGCAACGGGCCGACCCGCGCGATGCGGGTCGGCCTGAGATGGTGAATGGGGCGGGCCCACCGGATGGCAGGCCCGCGTCTTGGCTTAGAGCAAGGCGTCGGAGTCCACGGAGGAGGTGCTCATCTCCATCGCGGCGGCTTCATCGAAGTCCACGGAGAAGGTGTCCGTCGCGGTGTCTTGGTCGCCCTCCTCGAGCGTCGCGGTGAAATTCAACTCGAGGGAGTCCGGGTCGAACTGCTCCGAGGTGGTGAACTCGATCACCGGGATCTTGATGGTCCCACTACCCATGAACAGTTGCACCGCATCGATATCGTTGGGGCCCTCGGGGTCACCGATCGTGAAGCTGACCTGACCGCCCGCTTCCGCCGCGAGATCCCCCTCCGTGACCAACGTCTCCGCCCCCACCGTTCCGTCCGCGTAATAGACTCGGTAGTAGAGTTCTTCCGGAGGGTTGTCATAGCCCCCCACCGAGTTGTCGATGAAGACCTTGACGCTGCTCACGTTGAAGCCGGTCGGGTCGACGACGAAGCTCTCGTCGACCTTGCCACCCTGCGTCACATTGCCGTCGATGCCCGAATCCGCGTTGCCGTTGAAGTTGTTGTTGCCGTTCCCGATCCCGGCGGTACTGACGTTCATCTCGTCATCGCTCAGGTAGGTGGCGCCCGCTTCGATGTTGGCCTCCGATTGGTTGAGGAACAGTGAGATATCGCCCGGTGAGGCCGTGGGATCCACCGCGGAGAACACGACCTGGCTGGAATCCAGCAGGGTCAGCGTCCGCACCGGGTCGGGGCCGCCGGCATCCAGCGAGCCATCCGCCGTCGACAGCTCGATCTTTTGTGCCGGCGGGGTATCGAGGGTGACCATATAAGTGTCATTGTCGAGATCGACATCCAGGGTGAACTCGACCGTTTCGGACTCGCCGTCCCCGTTAAAGTCATCGGTAATGGTCCCCGTCCAGGTCGTATCGGTGACCGACTCCATAAAGGTCACGCTGGCACCCGGACTCGATGTCTGAATGAGACCGTTGTCGTCGATCTCATACGAATCGAAGGTGATCGCCAGATCGGCGAACCCATCGGCCCCGGGGCCATCGACGAAGGTGCCGGTAGCCTTGGCCGGATCCTCCGACTCCGAATAGGTGCCAGAGGCATCGCCGACGGCAACCATCGGTCCG
>NZ_BJUK01000069.1 GCF_007989625.1 Bisbaumannia pacifica | reverse complement strand
CCGTCCAGCCGCGCGATCATGCCTGCAGGGTCTCCAGGGCTCGCTCGATCAGCGCCAGCCCCTCTTCCATGATGGCCGGCTCGGCGGTCAGCGGCGGCAGCAGACGCAACACATTGCGCTTGCGACCGCTGGGCATCAGTAGCACGCCGGCCTCGCGTCCGGCCTCGAGCAGGGCCGCCAGGTGCTCGGCCCCACTGGCCGTGGCCGTGTCCTCGAAGACCAGGCCGCGCATGGCGCCGATCCCGGTCAGGGCGCCCAACATGGGAAAGCGCCCACTCTCCTGCCAGCGCCGATGGGCCGCGACGATTTGCGCTTCCTGGCGCTCGGCCCAGGCCGAGAGGCGCGCTTCCTGCATCGTGTCGATGACCGCCAGGGCCGCGGCGCAGGCCACCGCGTTACCCGAATAGGTTCCCCCCAGGCCGCCCTTGGGCAGGCTGTCCATGACCTCGGCACGCCCGGCCACGGCCGCCAGGGGCAGCCCCGCCGCCATGCTCTTGCCCATCAGCAAGAGGTCCGGCTCGATGCCCAGGTGGGTAAAGGCGAAGGGTGTGCCGGTACGCCCGAAACCGGACTGGATCTCGTCACAGATCAACAGGATGCCGTGGCGATCGCAGAGCTCGCGCAGGGCCCGGGCGAAGTCGGGACAGAGCAGGCGAAAGCCGCCCTCCCCCTGCACCGGCTCGACGATGATGCAGGCCACCTCCTCGGCGGCGACCTCCACCTCGAACAGCCGGGCCAGGGCCTGGAGGGCCGCCTCGGCGCCGACCTCGCTATCGCGACTGGGAAACGGCAGGTGATAGACCGGCCCGGGCAGGCTGCCCAGGCCGACCTTGTAGGGCTTGACCTTGCCGTTGAGGTTGAGCGCCGCCAGGGTGCGGCCATGGAAGCCATCGTCGAAGGCGATCACCGCCTGGCGACCGGTGGCTCCCCGCGCCACCTTCAGGGCATTCTCGGTGGCCTCGGCGCCGCTGTTGGTCAGCATGCAGGAGAGCGGATAGGAGACCGGCACGAAACGGTCCAGGGCCTCGGCCACCGCCAGATAGCCCCGGTGCGGCAAGGCATTGAAGGCCGAGTGCATCAGCGTCTCCACCTGCGCCTTGACCGCCTCCACCACGGCGGGGTGGCCGTGGCCCAGGTTGAGCACGCCGATACCACCGATAAAGTCGATATAACGCCGTCCGCTTTCGTCCCAGACCTCGGCGTTGCGACCACGCTCGATGCACAGGGGATGAACGATGCCGAGTGAACGACTGATATGGGGAAGTTCCATGCGCTGCCTGCCGCCTTTTCATGCCAGAGGGGATTGCTGGCCATGAAATCAGACGAAAGAGCGGGGCTTCAAACGAAAAAAAGCGGCCTATAGATTCCTTTTAGGAATGCCATGCCTCCTGACCTCGAGCTTGGCGGCGACGGGCTAGGCAGCATGACCCGATGGAATGGTTTGGTGCCAATTTTTCAACGCACTCTTGTCTACCGACGCCGCCGCCCGACACTGGGCCGGGCGGCGGAGGGCTCACGACAGGGGGCGATTCAGGGGGGAGACTCGTCTAGCAGCGCCCCTGCCTGGCCAGGCCCGGCGGGCAGAAGCCACCGCGATGGCTACGGTGGTGATGGCCACCGCCGTAGGTATCGATCTCGATCAGGGGTTCGGGGGTAATGCGGGCCGGGGTATAGCTACAGCCCGCCAGCAGCGCGGCGGCGATCAGGACCAGGGTCAGTCGTGTCATGCATGCCTCTCGAGGATAAACGGTTGAGTGTTATCCCCTTCGTTCCCGGCGGTCGTCTGTTAGCGGGGGCCTCTGCGGGCCGGCGACGACGCGGGCGGCAGTATACCTAGGCATTAAGCCACTAGCATCCCACCAAGGTCTAATTGCCATAATGTCTTCGAATGGGTCGAAAAAGGCCCTTATTAGACAGGCAAATAGTGGAATCACTGATAGGGCATATTTTGTATACAGCGAGTGTTGCTAATCGATTTGTTGTCCGCTTAGTCTAGGCGCCAATAACTCTGTATACAAAAATCGCGAGCGTTAGGCATCCCTATGACAACCACGACGACAGCGACACGGCATTCGACTACCCCGAGAAGCACCTCCTTCTTCGACTTCTATGGCAAGCCCCCGCTGGCCAAGGCCCTGCCGCTATCGCTGCAGCATATCCTGGCGATGATCATGGGCACCGTCACCGTGCCCATCATCGTGGTCGGGGCGGTGGGCGCCAGCCTCGAAGAGAAGATGCTGCTGATCCAGATCTCCCTGGTCTTCTCCGGCCTGGCCACCCTGCTGCAGCTCTACGCCCTGGGACGCCTCGGCGCCAAGCTGCCCACCATCTTCGGCGTGGGCTTCGCCTATGTGCCGACCCTGACCGCCATCGGCGCCCAGTACGGCCTCGAGGGCATCCTCGGCGCCCAGGTGGTCGGCGGCGTGGCCATGATGGTCACCGGGCTCTTTATCCAGCGCATTCGCCACCTCTTCCCCCCCGTGGTGGCGGGCACCGTGGTGCTGGTGATCGGCCTGTCGCTCTACGATATCGCCATCAACTACCTGGCCGGCGGCGTCGGCGCCCCCGACTATGGCGACATCAAGTACTGGGCCATCGGCGGCGTCACCCTGCTGGTGGTGCTGGGGGTCTCCCAGTTCGCCAGCGGCTTCCTCAAGCTGGCCTCGATCATCTGCGGCCTGCTGGCCGGCTACGCCATCTCCATGGCCCTGGGCCTGGTCAACTTCGATGCCGTGCGCGAGGCGCCCTGGCTCAGCGTGCCCCGGCCGCTGGCCTTCGGCATCGAGTTCTATCCCGCCGCCATTATCTCCATGGTGATCATCTGCGTGATCAACTCGGTGCAGACCATCGGCGACCTCTCGGCGACCACCGTGGGCGGCATGAACCGCGAGCTGGAAAAGAAGGAGCTGTTCGGCGGCCTGCTGGGCAATGGCTTCACCACCCTGATCGGCTCCTTCTTCGGCGCCCTGCCCACCTCCACCTATAGCCAGAACGTCGGCATCGTGGCCATGACCAAGGTGATCAGCCGCTATGTGCTGGCCATCGCCGCCGTCTTCATGGTGGTCGCCGGCCTGCTGCCCAAGTTCGGTGCCCTGATGACCACCATCCCCTACCCGGTGCTGGGCGGGGCCACCATCCTGGTGTTCGGCATGATCACCATGACCGGTATCCAGTTGATCACCAAGGACGAGATGTCGGCCCGCAACATGACCATCGTCAGCCTGGCCCTGGCGCTGAGCATGGGCGTCTATGCGGTGCCCGACGCCATCAGCCAGTTCCCCGAGACCCTGCGCCTGGTGCTGGGGGGGTCACCCATCGTCATCGCCGCCCTGGTGGCCTTTACCCTCAACCTGATTCTGCCGCGCCAGAGCCTGGCCGACGAGGAGGAGGAGCGCCGCCGGATCGAGGCCAAGCTGAACGAGGAGTAAGCCCCGGCCTCCAGCCATGCCAATGCGGCCGCCGAGATCTCGGCGGCCGCGTCGTTAGGCACCTATCGCAACCACCCATCCAGGCGCAGCCCCGCCCCCTCGCCCGAAGACTGGCCGAAGAAGTTTTCCAGGGAGAGTTCGGCGAAGGCGGAACCACCAGACGACGCCTTGAGCTCATTGATGGCGGCATTGGCATTGAACGAGTCGAACCATACCGAGCCGCTATTGCCGCCGCCGGCCAGCTTGATGGTCTCATTGGGGGCGGATTGCCAGACGCCATCCTCGTCGACGGTGATATTGGCGACGATGGCGGCACCATGCACGGTGGCATTGCCGCGAATATCCAGCTCACCATTCAGGTTGATGTAGAGGCCATCGAAGCGCCGGCTCCCCTTCAGGGGGTCCTCGCCTCCCGGCGGCACGATCAGCAGGTGATCGCAGAGCTGGCTGCCACCGTCCTGGTTGTTGCCGTTGCCTCGCCCCTTTCCGCGCCCCTGCCGGCCACCGGCCTCGAAGCAGGTGTCATGGATGGCCCGCAACAGCGCCAGGCTCTGCGACGAGGGCTCGCTCTCCACGATACGGCCCTCCAGTACCTTCGCCTCGCTATTCACGGTGGCATGCAGCCCCGAGGCGCTATAGGTCTCATCGTCGCCGGAGCGATATTCCACGAGAACCGCAGGAATAGCGTCATGCAGGCCGGCTTGGTCCTCACCAGAGAGTCGCGACGCCTCCGAGGTGGGCCACTGGATATCGGCATCTCGCGTCAGCCCCCCGATAAAGGTAGCGGTCGCCAGCCCCGAGTAACCCGCCAACCGCAGCGGGACCCGCCCCGGATAACGGGCGGCATGCTCCACGGCGCCGGCCTCGCCCTGCACCTGCATCATACGCTCGCCATCCTCGCGGCAGGCCAGCAGCCAGGCCCAGGCGTTGTCCGCCACCTCCAGACGCACGCCGTCGCGCGCATTGCCACCACATGCCGGCCACTCATCCAAAGGGGTATCGAGCTGCGCGGCCAGGGAGGCGCTCCAGGGCCGAGACGGACGCTCGCCGAGCCAACCCGCCAGTTCCGCGGTCGCCGCCTCGGCGGCCATGCGTGCCTGAGTGGCGAAGCGATGATTCCCCGCCATGCGCTCGTCGAGCAACGACGACTGCATGGCGGAGATTCCCAACATTAGGGCCACGCTCAGCAATACCAGGCTGATGATCAGCGCCGCGCCGCGCTGCCGATTCGCTCCAAGCCTCGCTTCCATCCTCAATGCCCACCATCGCATTACATAAAGTCACGAAGGCTAGCATGGCGCAGAGGGCCACCCAATGGCCCAGATCAAGAAAGCGGCAGCCCCGGAAAGAAGCTGCCACGCGATGATTTTTCCGCGAACCTGCCGGGATCAGTCGATAAAGATATCCCGCAGCACCTCGTAAACGATATCGGTGGCGACCTCCACCAGCACCACGTCCGCGCCGATGCGGCGCCATTCGTAGCCGTCGTAGCGGGGCAACTGGCGGTAGAGGCGGTCATCGAAGCGGCGGGCGATGCCGGGAGGCAGGGGCTTGCCCCGCTCCAGGTTCATGCGAATCCCCGGCGGCAGGGCCGCGCCTCGATCGTGGCGCCACAGATCTCGGTGATCCCGGAAGATCTCGCGAATCAGGCGCTCCTCGATACGCGGGCCGTCGCGATAGCGCCACTCCCGAGGGGCCTCGCGGCCATACTCCCGGCGCCAGTATTCACGGTCTCGGTCGCGCTCGCGACTACGCCACTCGTGGCCATCTTCATGGCCGCCATGACGGCGGTCGCGATACTCCCCCTCGCGGCTGCGCCACTCCTGGCCCTCTTCATGGCCGCCATGACGGCGCTCGCGATACTCCCCTTCGCGGCTGCGCCACTCCCGCTCGCCGTCGCCGCGCTCCCAGCGGTTGCGGTCCTGCTCACGCTGGCGACTCCACTGCGGATCATTGCCCCGGCGGCGCTCATCCATGTGCGGCCCGCCCCGCTCCTGGACGAATTCCGGCGGGCCGCCGCGCCCCTGACCAGAGTTGTCGGGCTGGGCCCAGGCCGAGCCGGCCGCCAGCAGCAGGCCACCGAATCCCAGCAGGGTGTAATAGGTGATGGTGGATTTCATGGCTCCTCCCAGGGTCGCCACACCGATGGCGACTCACACAAGAGATGGTGGGGCCGAAGGCCTCTGGGTTGACTATGGGTCAGTCGACGCGGCCTGGCCAGGCGACGGTGGTGAGGGTCACACTCTTGCCATCGACTGTCGCCGAGTGCCGACAGCCCTAACGGGGATAGCCATTGGCATCCAGGGCGAGATCATCGAAGGCGAAGGCGTAAGCCCCCAGCTCGGTGGTCTCCAGGCGCCAGCGATTGTTGCGCCCGAAGCGGATCGCCGCCTGCATGGCCACCAGGTCCAACCGCCAGCGCCCCTGCTCTCGCACGAAGAAATAGGGCGGACAGGCGCCGCGACCCGTCGGGGGCCTCAGTACCGCCCGCACGCCCTCGCTGCGGCGCAGTGCTACCGGGCAGTCCGCCAGGCTTCGCGCCATGGCGTCCATCTGCGCCGGGGTCACCACCCAGTTGGCCAGCATGGCCTGGGTCTCGCGGCTATAGATCGCCAGGGTCGGATTGTCGTTGCGCCCCGCCATGGCCTGTCGATACGCCGCCAGCACCGCCTCGGGCGTATCGTCCACCTCACCGGCCAGGGGGGTACTTCCATAACGCCGCGCCCCCTCCCCCAGCCTGGCCGGAAGGCGCGCCCCCGCCCCGCCACTACCCGCCAGGCCGATCGCCTCGCGCAACGGGTCGGCCCCTTGCACCTGGGCGACCAGCAGCTCGGTGGTGGCCAGGATACCGTCGGCCACGCGCCCCACGGCGAAGAACTCGGTCATCTGGCGCGCCTCCAGGTAGGCGATAAAGGCATCGACGAAGATCCCTTCCAGGCCATGCCCCACCTCCAAGCGCACCTCGTTGGCGGCCACATCGAGCACCAGCAGCAGGCCGCGCCCCGACTCGCCCCCCAGCCCCAAGCGGCGGAACTCGGTCGCGGCATGGCGATCCAGGTCGCCCAGGTCGTGGTCGATCACCACCCGGTAATCGATGGCGTGATCCTGGCGCAGCAATCGATTCGTCTCGACCAGGCGCCGGCGGGCCGCGTCGCTGAGCAAGCCGACACGATCCTCCACCAGGGCCGGCTCGACGGCCCGTCGCTGCCAGCCCAGGACCGTCAGACCGAGCAACAGGACGGCTGACAGGATGGCCAGCGGGATAACGCCGCGCCGACGCATCTAGAACTCCACGACCAGAGGCTCGTGGGCGCCGGCCGGCGCCTCGAAATAATCGCCGGGCAGGAGCCCCATGGCATCCGCCACCCAGCGCCCGAAGAACCCCTCCAGGCTGGCGTTGTAGTCGCGCACCGCGGCGTTGTAACGCATCCGCGCCACATTGATGCGGTTATCGCTACCCTCGAGCTGTGCCTGGAAGCGCAGGAACTGGTCCCCCGAACGCAGCTCGGGATGCTCACCGGCCCGGCTCATCAGGCGCCCCAGGTCGTGGGTCAAGGCCGCCTCCAACCTGGCGAGGCGCGCCGGGTCACCGCGGGCCTCGTTCAGCGCCTCGCGCAGCCCCTGGGCCCGCTCGCGCACCAGTTGCGTCAAGGTCTCGCCCTCGTAGTCCATATGCGCCTGCAGGCTGCGCACCAGGTTGGGCACCAGCTCGGCGCGCCGCTGTAGGTTGCTCTCCACATCGGCCCAGGCGGCGGCCACCGCCTCGCGACGCTCCACCAACTGGTTATGGGTCAGCCAGGGCACGGCGATGGCCGCCACCCCCAGCAAGACGATGATCAGGAGCCGAATGGCGCTGCCATCGACATGTCCGCGCGCTCTCCCCGCCATCATGGCTCGTCCTCCCTTGGTGTCCCCTCTGCATATATGTCCCTTGCCTTACCCAGCGTAGCCCGAATGCCACCGTTCACCCGCGATAGACGCACGGCATCAACGCCCCGGCCAGTTTTCATCATTTCTCCATCGTCGGTTGCTAAGGTAGGTGCGCTTTCTCCCACCACAGGAACGCCGATATGGAAATGTCTCACGCCCGTTATGGACGACTCAGCCGTACCCTGCACTGGGCCATGGCCGCCCTCTTCGCCTGGCAATTCGCCTCGGTGGGCGCCCGGGTGCTGCTGCCCGACTCCCCGCTGGACGAGTTTCTCTGGGCTTCCCACAAGCCGTTGGGCGCCCTGCTGTTACTGCTGGGCCTGCTGCGCCTGGCCTGGGCGCTCTGTGAGGGCCCGCGCCGACCTAACGCCCTCAATGGCGCCGCCCGGCTCGGCCACCTGGCCCTCTACGCGCTGATGCTGGCGATTCCCGCCCTCGCCCTGCTGCGTCAATTCGGCTCCGGCCGCGCCTTCGCCCCCTTCGGCGTGCCGCTGATGCCGGGATTCGATGGCGAGATCGAGTGGATGACGACCCTCGGCGGCGCCCTCCACGGTCTCCTGGGCTGGGCCCTGCTGGTACTGCTGGTCGGGCATATCGCCATGGCCCTGCTGCATGGCCGCCGCGGCGGCGAGCCTGTGTTGCGGCGCATGACCTGAGCGCCCTATCTATCAAGAGCAGCTCAGCAAGAGCGGCTCAACACGGGCCGGCATAACGTAGCGACAACAACGGGCCTCTCGCATGACGAGAGGCCCGTTGTGGTTAGAGAAGGCGAGGGAGGCCCTAGGCCTCATGACCTGGACCTCGATAAAGCGGGGGCTCAGAAGGCAACATCGAAGACCAGGGGCACGATAGTGTAGAGCGCCACGATGATCACCAGCAGGCCGATCAGGTTGAGCCAGATGCCGGCGCGGATCATGTTCTGGATCGGTAGATCCCCCGTGGCGAAGGCCACCGCATTGGACGGCGTAGCCACCGGCAACATGAAGGCGCAGCTCACGGCAAAGGTGACCACGATGGTCATCAGGAAGGGCTCGATGCCCAGGCCCACGGCGATGGCCCCCATGATCGGGAAGAATGCCGCGGCCGTGGCAGTATTACTGGTCAGTTCGGTCAGCAGGATGATGACGATGGCGGTGATCGCCAGCACCAGGATCGGCGGCAGGCCGGCCAGCCCGGAGACGCTCTCGCCGATCCAGGCACTTAGGCCGGTGGCGGTGAACTGGGCGGAGAGCGTCAGGCCTCCACCGAACAGGATCAGCACGCCCCAGGGGACATCCCGAGTGGCCGACCACTCCAGCAAGGCGCCCTGCCCCTTGGAGGCCGGAATCACGAACATCAAAATCGCCGCGAGGATCGCGATGCTGGTGTCGTTGATATTCGACAGCCACGGTAATGCGGCCTGCACGGCAGGAATCCTGGCAATCAGCGGCACGCATACCCAGAAGAACACGGCCCCGGCGAAGACCATCAGCACCCGACGCTCCTCCGGAGAGAGGCGGCCCATCGCCTTGAGTTCGGACTCGATCAGCTCACGCCCACCGCGGATATCGTCCACTTCGGCGCGGAACACCAGTTTATTGAGGACAACCCAGGCCAGCATCAGCATGGTGAAGGAGAACGGTACCCCCATCAGCATCCAGTGACCGAAGCCGATGCTCAGGCCATGGGTGTTCTCCATGTAGGCTCGCATCAGCGCCATGGGCGGCTGACCGATCAGGGTGGCCATGGAGCCGATGGTGATGGCGTAGGCGATCCCCAGCAGCACGGCGGCCGAGAACTTAGGGGTGTCTTCCCCGTTGCCCAGTGACTTGACCAGCGCGATGATCGAGCCGCCGATCGGCACCATGATGACCGCGGTCGCGGTATTGCTGACCCACATGGTGATAAACCAGCTGGCGAACATCAGCCCGAAGACGATCTGTGCCGGCCTCGTCCCCACCGTCAGCACCGTCATCAGGGCGAAGCGGCGATGCAAGTTCCAGCGCTGGGTCGCCAGGCCCAGCAGCACCCCGCCTAGCACCAGGAAGACGATGCTGTGCGCGTAAGGCGACGCCGACGCCCCGACCGAGGCGATGTCGAAGAAGGGAAACAGCACCAGCGGCAACAACGAGGTGGCCGGAATGGGGATCGCCTCGGTCATCCACCAGGTGGCCATCAGCATGGCGATGGCGGCCACGATGCGTGCCTCGATAGCCAACGACTCGGGCAACAGAAAGTAGGTGCCGAGGCCGACGAGAAGGCCCAGTGCGAGAGAGATTGGCTTGAAGGCGGTGACTTCCGTGTAGGTGGCCGGCGCGGCTGTCCCTGTGGTCTGCGTCATGATCGTTACCTGCATAATTATTACCGTGCAGGCGAGTGTTACGGTCCGGCGAGTCAGCGGCCAATACCTTTTTCGTCATGAGACATACCCGGGCTGCGGAGCACCACCCCTCTCATGGAAGCAAACCACTCTTTATAAACAACAGCTTAAATTACCGACACCCATTCCATGCCACCCACCTCCAGGCGGCGATGCCACCCGCCCAGCACATGCCGCCTTCTCACCCGGGATTCGCATACGACCAATGGATTATCCGCCCACGCCACCACCAAGAAACCAGATGGAGCCGCCATACCGTGGTGGTGGCATAGCGCGTCAACACGATAAACGCATGCCACTGTCGTGCCGCGTATCGGCATAGGCCAGGATACGGGGGTAGCGGTGGCGATCAGCGTCGCCGCCACAGGGCGATGCCGATGGCGAGCAGGGCCCAGGCATAGAGGGCGGCCACGAGATCGTCCAGGACGATGCCCAGGCCGCCACCGATGGCCTCGAGCTGGCCGATGGGCGGCAGCTTGGCGATATCGAACAGTCGATAGAGGACGAAGGCCGCCCCCAGGACCCAGGGGCGGCGCACCGCGGCGAGCCCGAGCACGACGACAGGAAACGCCAGGTACTCGTCGGCGACGATCTGCGAGAGATCTCCGCCCCCCAACCACCGCGACGCCCAGTGACAGAGCGGCACGGCAAAGGTCAGCAGTATCGCCAGCGTGACGACCCGCCGCCGCGGCGAGAGGCCCATCAGCCACCAGGCCAACGGCAGGCCGATCAGCGACCCGAAGGTCCCCGGCGCCCAGGGCAGCCAGCCCAGCCCGAGGCCGGTGGCCAGCAGCACAACCGTAGTCTCGATCATATCGCCTCGTTCGATAACGCCCAGGAAAGGAGAAACCGGAAAGAGGCCGATCTTCGTGTCGGCCGAGGCGCCTGTCAATGCGATGACTCTTGCGAGCCCGGCGTGGATCGGTAATCATCGACTCGCCGCCTCGGCGGCACTTCCTTAGCCACCCACACGAGGCCCCATGATCCTCCTGGCTCTGTTTGCCACCCTCTCCATCGGCGTGTCCTTCGTCTGCTCCCTGCTCGAGGCCTCGCTGCTCTCCATGACACCCAGCTATATCGCCCAGCTACGCGACGACCGACCGAGGTTGCATGCTCGCCTGGTGCGCCTTAAGCAGAACATCGACCAGCCTCTGGCGGCCATCCTCACCCTCAATACCATCGCCCATACCGTGGGGGCCACCGGCGTCGGCGCCCAGGTCGTGGTGGTCTTCGGCGAGGCCTGGCTGGGCATCGCCTCGGCGCTGATGACCCTGTTGATCCTGTTTCTCTCCGAGATCATCCCCAAGACGATCGGCGCCACCTACTGGCGCCAGCTCGCCTCGCCCATGGCGCTGACCCTGTTCGCCATGATCTGGAGCATGAAGCCCTTTATCTGGCTGTCGGAGCGGATCACCCGGCGCATCGGCAAGGATGCCCAGGACACCGATATGCGCGGCGAGATCAAGGCCTTGGCACAGATCGGCCTGGAAGAAGAGGCCCTGGACGCCGACGAGGCGCGGGTCATCACCAATATCCTCAACCTCCACGATATCCACGTGAAGGAGGTGATGACGCCACGCACCGTGTCGATCATCGTGCCGCCGCAGATGAGCGTCGCCGAGTTCGACGAGACCCTGGGTCGCTCGCCCTTTACCCGCTTCCCGGTGATGGACGGCGGCGAGCAGGCGCTGGGCTATATCCACAAGGCCGACACCTACCACGCCGCCGAGGAGGCACCGCTGAAGTCGCTGATGCACCCGGTCAAGACGGTGATGGTCGACGACAGCGTCGAGCAGGTCTTCACCATGATGGTGCGCGACCGCCAGCACCTTACCGTGATCTACGACGACCTGGGCACCTGGGTGGGCCTGATGACCCTGGAAGACGTGATCGAGACCATCCTCGGCCAGGATATCGTCGACGAGACGGATAACGTCGCCAACCTGCGCAAATACGCCAAGCAGCGCTGGACCAAGGGGCTAAGAAAGGCCTAAGGCGAATGGGCTTGCCGCTAGGTAGGCCACAGTGTGACCACGGGCTCCAGTAGGAGTGGGAGTCCGACGCCTCGGCGATGGTGACGAATAAGGGCTCGGTGTGAAGCGGCTCGCTCGATTAACGCCGGGCCTTTACTTCCACGCGGGGGCCGCCGAAGCTGGTCACTTACCTAGGCTTTGTCTGAAAAGTCAGCGAGCGAAGGCCAGACAAGCC
>NZ_BJUK01000068.1 GCF_007989625.1 Bisbaumannia pacifica | reverse complement strand
TTTGCTCCGACCTGCCCCCAGCGCCCCTCAGGCGAGACGCGCATCGCCGGAGGCGCCTTCGGCTTATCCAACCTACTCGGCCGCGGCGGGAACGAAGCGCAAGGCCAGGCCGTTGTTGCACCAGCGCAGGCCCGTCGGCTCGGGACCATCCTCGAAGACATGCCCCTGGTGGCCGCCACAGCGGGCGCAGTGGTACTCGGTGCGCGGCCAGATCAGCTTGTAGTCCACCTGGGTCAACAGGTGGCCTTCCACGTGCTCGAAGAAGCTCGGCCAGCCGGTGCCCGAGTCGTATTTCATGGCGCTGGTAAAGAGCAGCAGGTCGCAGCCGGCGCAGCGATATTCGCCGTCGCGCCACTCGCCATCGAGCGGGCTGGAGTAAGCCGGCTCGGTGCCGTGATCGCGAAGGATCTCGAATTGCTCGGGGGTCAGCCGCTCCCGCCACTCGGCCTCGCTCAACTCCAGGGACTCGAGGCCCGGTGCGGCCGAGAGGTCGAGACGCGGCCGGGCATTGGCCAGGACGGGGAAGAGACCCGCCAGGCCGCCGGCGCCCAGGAAGCCCAGAAAATGACGTCGTTTCATGGTGCCTCTCCTTCGACAGGGTTACCCAGGGTACGCATGACACCTCGACGCGGATGCAGCGCAAAACGGGGAAGGCTTACGCCCTCCCCGTCTCAGACCCCGGCACTGGGCCGGGGTTCGTTACTGTGCCGCGTGCCGACTTAGCCCTGCTGCGGGCCGGCGGCGATGATCGCCGGATCGACGCCGGCGAACTTCTCGAAGTTGGCCACGAACTTGGCCACCAGCGCCTGCATCTGCGCCTGGTAGGCGGCCTGGTCGTCCCAGGTCTGGCGCGGGTCGAGCAGTTGGGTATCGACGCCGGGCACCGCCACCGGCACCTCCAGGTTGAGGCCGTCGATACGCCGGGTCTCCACATCGCGCAGGGCGCCGGACTGGATGGCGCTAATAATGGCGCGGGTGGTGGGAATGCTGAAGCGCGAGCCGCCCTGGCCGTAGGCGCCGCCGGTCCAGCCGGTGTTGACCAGGTAGACGCGGGCGTCGTTGGCCTTGACCCGCTTGATCAGCAGGTCGGCGTACTCGCGTGCCGGGCGCGGGAAGAAGGGCGCGCCGAAGCAGGTGGAGAAGGTCGCCTCGAGGCCGGCGGAGGAGCCCATCTCGGTGGACCCCACCTTGGCGGTGTAGCCGGACAGGAAGTGGTAGGCGGCGGCTTCCTCGGAGAGCAGCGACACCGGCGGCAGCACGCCGCTCATGTCGCAGGTCAGGAAGATGATGGCGTTGGGCTCGCCGGCACGGTTCTCGGGCACCCGCTTGTCGATATGCTCCAGCGGATAGGCGGCCCGGGAGTTCTGGGTCAGGCTGTCGTCGGCGTAGTCGGGCGCGCGGCGGTCATCCAGCACCACGTTCTCCAGCACGGCGCCGAACTTGATGGCGCGCCAGATCACCGGCTCGTTCTTCTCGGAGAGGTCGATGCACTTGGCGTAGCAGCCGCCCTCGATATTGAACACCGTGCCCTCGCCCCAGCCGTGCTCGTCGTCACCGATCAGGTAGCGGGCCGGGTCGGCGGAGAGGGTGGTTTTGCCGGTGCCGGAGAGGCCGAAAAACAGGCAGGTCTGGCCATCCTCGCCAACGTTGGCGGAGCAGTGCATGGGCAGCACGTCGGAGGCCGGCAGCAGGAAGTTCTGCACGCTGAACATGGCCTTCTTCATCTCGCCGGCGTAACGCATGCCGGCGATCAGCACCCGGCGCCCGGCGAAATCGAGGATCACGCAGGCCTCGGTGCCGGTGCCGTCGCGCTGCGGCTCGCAGACGAAGTTGGCGGCGTTGAGGATGGTCCACTCGTCGCGACGCGCCGGGTTATAGGCCTCGGGGCGCACGAACATGGTACGGCCAAAGAGGTTCTGCCAGGCGGTCTCGGTGTGCATGCGCACCGGCAGGTAGTGCTGGGGGTCGGCGCCCACATGCACTTCGGAGAGGTAGTGCTCGCGCTCGCCCAGGTAGGCCTCGACGCGACGCCACAGCGCCTCGAACTTGTCGGCGTCGAAGGGACGGTTGACGCTGCCCCAGTCGATCTGGTCGCGGGTGGACGGCTCCTCGACGATAAAGCGATCCGCCGGCGAACGCCCGGTACGCTCCCCCGTCTTGACGACCAGGGCGCCGTTGTCGGCCAGCTGTCCCTCGCCCCGCAGCAGGGCGCGCTCGATCAGCTCGGCACTGCTCAGGTTGGTGAAGACGCGGGGAGTGGCGGACAAAGCGGCGCTTGCGGCTTGGGTGGTGGTCATGTCGGTGTCCTGGGCCATGCGGCCTGTTCTCTCTCGTGGGTCGTAGCTACGACAGGTGGGCTGCCTGCCCGATGCCCCGGACGCTGTACCGCCTCTTATGACATCGGGCCGCCTGTAAAGGGCGCTCATTATGACAAAAACTAATGCGCGGACAAAGGATCTCGTTCGCCGATTATCATGTAGTTTTACTACTACATAACGACCGTTGTTGGCATATGAAACCCCGGCGCAAGGCCGGGGCCTCGGATATCGATCGAGCGGGCACTCCCCCTTCAATGCAGGGTGGGCGGCGGCGCATCCGGCGCCTCGATCAACCCCTCCACCTCGGCGGCACCGAAGTGGTAGCGGGTGTGGCAGAAGTGACACTCGGTCTCGATGCCCTGGTGCTCGGCGACGATCTCGCGCAGCTCCTCGGCGCCCAGGGAGAGCAGCGACTGGGCGATCCGCTCCCGGGAGCAGGTACAGCCGAAGCGCAGTGCCTTGGGCTCGAAGACCCGCACCGTCTCCTCGTGGTAGAGGCGATGCAGCAGGTCATGTTGCTCGAGCCCGAGCAGCTCCTCGTCGCGCACGGTATCGGCCAGGTGCACGGTACGCTCCCAGGCGTCCGCATCATGGGGACGACCGTCGTCGGGCATCTGCTGCAGCAGCAGGCCGGCGGCGCGCTTGCCATCGGCGGCCAGCCACAACCGGGTGGGCAACTGTTCGGACTGGGCGAAATAGGCCTCCAGGCAGGCCGCCAGGCTCGCCTCCTTGAGCTCGACGATACCCTGGTAGCGGCGCCCCTCCCGGGGGTCTAGGGTGATGACGATATGCCCCGACCCCAGCAGCTCGCGGAAGTAGGCGGCCGCGTCGGGCAGGTCGGCCCCCTCGGCCAGGCGGGCGATGGCGCGCAGCTCACCGCCAGGATTGGACTCCGCCATCAGCAGGGCCAGGGCCCCCTCGCCGCGCACCTCCAGGCTCAGGGTGCCATCGAGCTTGACGGTATCGGTGAGCAGAGCCACCGCCGCCAGCATCTCGCCCAACAGGCGGCGTACCGGGGCCGGGTAGGCCTGCTTGTCGAGCACCTCGGCATAGGCCGCCTCCAGGGAGACGATCTCGCCGCGCACCTGGGTATCGTCGAAGAGAAAACGCTGAATCTGATCGGTCATGGAAAAAACCTGAAAATAGACATCGGTGAGAGGGCGTCAGTCGCCCTGGCGGCGCTGGAAGCGCTGGATCTCGCGGCGCTGCTTCTTGTCGGGGCGCTTGAGGGGGTGCTGCATGGCCTGATTGGTCAGGCGCCGGGCCTCGCTTTCACGCTCGCGACGCGACACGCTCTCGGCGGTCTCGCGGTAGAGGGCACGAGCCTCGGGAGCGCCGCGGCGCTGATCGGAAAGCGCCAGCACCTCCACCTCCCAGACGTCCCAGCCCTGGGGCACGCGGATCAGGGCGCCTAGCTCCACGCTCTTGCTGGTCTTGGCCCGGTCACCGTTGTAGTGCACCTTGCCGCCTTCAATGGCCTTCTTGGCCAGGGCGCGGGTCTTGAAGAAACGCGCCGCCCACAGCCATTTGTCGAGTCTGACGCTGTCCATGGGGCCTCCTTAAGCCTGCGGCGGGTGCTCGGCGGGCAGGATGGTGGCAAAACGATCCAGGGCGATAAACTCCTCCAGTTCGCGTTCCGGCTTGGTACTGTCGGGCTGCTTGATGCCCAGCAGGTGGCGGATTCCGAACTCCCGGGCGCTCTCCAGCACCGCGGGGTTATCGTCGATAAAGAGGGTCCGAGCCGGGTCGAAGGGCTCCACTTCCTGGAGCTCGAACCAGAACTCCTGGGCCTCCTTGGGCACGCCCAGGTCCGCCGAGGAGACGATGGCATCCAGGTACTCCTCCAGGCCGGTCAGCGGCAACTTGAGCTCGAGGCTGGCACGGTCGGCGTTGGTGGCCAGCACCACCCGGGGGTGGGCCCGCTTGAGCCACTTGAGAAAATCCAGGGCATCGCCGCGCAGGCCGATCAGGTGCTGGACCTCGCGCTTGAGGGCGACGATATCGACTCCCAGCTCGCGGCTCCAGTAGGCCAGGCTGTACCAGTTGAGGGTACCCTGCTCGCCGATGATCCGCTCACGCAGCTGGTGCTGGCTGGCCTCGTCCAGGCGGTGCAGCTCCCCATAGCGACGCGGCAGGTGCTCCAGCCAGAAGTGGCTGTCGAAATGCAGGTCCAGCAGGGTGCCGTCCATGTCGAGCAGGACGGTATCGATGGCTTGCCAATCGATCATTGGCCTTGAGCTCCACGTTCGGGGATTGGGAAACGCTGAATAAATCGGCGAGCGGGATGAAGCACAAGGCGCCCGCAGCGCAGAAACCGGAGCCTAGGCGGTACTAGGTGAGGATTTCGAGCAGCGCGCAACGCAGTGATTCGCCCGCGCAGGCATTTATGCAGTGCTTCCATAGGATGCTATTGTACAAAATCCCCCCGCCCCACGCACCGCCCCACGGAGTCTCCATGTACCCCAGCAAGCCCCGCATCCTCTCCCAGCGCGAAGTCACCCGCAGCCGACTGTTCCGGGTCGAGGAGCTGGAGCTGCGCTTCAGCAACGGCGAGGAGCGCCACTTCGAGCGCCTGATGGGCAGCGACCAGGGGGCGGTGATGATCGTCGCCATGCCCGACCCGGAACATGTGCTCTTGATCCGCGAGTACGCCGCCGGCTTCGAGGACTATGTGCTGACCCTGCCCAAGGGGCTGGTGGATCCCGGCGAGGATGTCGTCACCGCCGCCAACCGCGAGCTGATGGAGGAGTGCGGCTTCGGGGCCAACAATATCGAGCCGCTGGTGGAGCTCTCCCTGGCCCCCAACTACATGCGCCACCGCATGCAGGTGATGCTGGCCAGCGACCTCTATCCGCAGCGCCTGCCCGGCGACGAGCCGGAGCCGCTGATCGTCGAGACCCACGCCATCGACGAGCTGCCGGCGCTGTTGGCCCGGGAAGACTTCCACGAGGCCCGGGCCATCGCCGCCCTCTATATCGCCCGGGAGCGACTGCGCGGCGAGCGGCCCCACCCGCTTACCTGGTAGCCCCCCGTTACAGGCTGACCCAGCGCCGCTGGCGATGGCTGGTCAGCCCCGCCTCCAGCAGCGCCATCACCGCGATGGCTTCCTCCACGCTCACCGGCATGGGCCCCTCGCCGCGTAGCGCCGCGGCCACCCCCTGGTAGTAGGCGAGATAATCCCCCGGCAGGCTGGGGTGCTCCCGGGACACCGGCTCGCTCGCCTCCGCCGCCAGGCAGAGTCGTCCCGGGGCATCCAGGCCCCATCCCGGGCTCGGCGAGTCACCAGCCTTGAGGCGCTCCTCCTGGGGGTCCAGGCCAAACTTCACGTAGCTGCCGCGGGTGCCATGCAGCCGCCAGCGCGGCGTCTCCTCCGCCACCAGGGTGCCCGCCTTGAGCTCCACGCTGAGCCCCTCGTAGTCGAGCAGGGCGGTGAATTCGTCATCGACCCGGGCGCCGTCGCGGCGTGACGCCAGGTCGAGGAGGATCGCCCGGGGCCTGCCGAAGAGCACCAGGGCCTGATCCAGAAGGTGCGGGCCCAGGTCGTACCAGATGCCGCCGCCAGGGCGCGGCGACTCCCGCCAGCGGTCGCGCACCTCGGGACGGAAGCGGTCGAAGCGCGATTCCACCCGGGTGACCCGCCCCAGGCTCCCCTCGGCCAGCAGCGCCTCGAGGGTCAGGAAATCGCTGTCCCAGCGACGGTTATGGAACACCGACAGGCCCTTGCCCTGCGCCTCCGCCAGGGCCTCGAGGGCCCGCGCTTCGGTCAGGTCCAGGGTAAAGGGCTTGTCCACCACCACGTGCTTGCCCGCCTCCAGGGCGGCGCGAGCCAGGGGGTAGTGGGTCTCGTTGGGAGTGGGAATCACCACCAGGTCGATCTCCGGGCGGGCGAAGAGCGCCTCGGGGTCGGCCTCCACCACCACCCCCGGCAGGGCCTCGGTCACCTTGGCGGCATCGCTCGAGGCCACCGCGGCGAGGGTCAGTCCCGGCGTGGCCTGGATCAACGGCACATGGAAAACCTGGCTGGCGAAGCCATAGCCCACCAGGCCAACCTGAATCGTTTCAGTCATAGGCGCTCCTCCTGTCGGCGACTTATCGCCGCTTGCGTGATCGATATCATAAAAGGATCAAAGAATGGTCATCCACCTCGCCCGGGAGTCACCCATACTGAATGGCGCTGGCTCATTCACCCGAGATCCACTCATCCGAGCAAGGAGGATAACGATGTGCTGTGAACTGGAAAGCCTGGAAGCGATGGAGTTCTGGTACGCCATCGAGTGCGAACTGCAGGTTGAGGCCGAAACCCAGGCCCCCGAGGCGCCCCTGGACCGCGCTGCCTGATTCCGAGCGAGTCCCGAATCGCAAGACCCGCGCCGAGGCGCGGGTCTTTTTGCTGGGGCGAATCAATCCAGCTTGGAGAGATCCCGCACCGCGCCCTTGTCGGCGGAGGTGGCCAGCAGCGCATAGGCCTTGAGGGCCGCGGAGACCTTGCGGTCGCGCTGGATGCTCGGCTTCCAGGCATCGCTGCCCTTGGCCTCCATGGCCGCCCGGCGCGCCGCCAGCGCCTCGTCGGAGAGCTTGACGTCGATGCTGCGGTTGGGGATATCGATGCGAATGAGATCGCCCTGCTCCACCAGGCCGATGGCGCCCCCCGCCGCCGCCTCCGGCGAGACGTGCCCGATGGAGAGCCCGGAGGTGCCGCCGGAGAAGCGCCCGTCGGTGAGCAGTGCACAGGCCTTGCCCAGTCCCTTGGATTTCAGGTAGGAGGTCGGGTAGAGCATCTCCTGCATGCCCGGGCCGCCCTTGGGCCCCTCGTAGCGGATGACGACAACATCGCCTTCCTTCACCTTGCCCTCGAGGATATGCGCCACCGCCTGGTCCTGGGACTCCACCACATGGGCCGGGCCCTCGAAGACCAGGATGGAGTCGTCGACCCCGGCGGTCTTCACCACGCAGCCGTCCACGGCGATATTGCCCTTGAGCACCGCCAGGCCACCCTCCCGGGAGAAGGCGTGGCCCAGGTCGCGGATGCAGCCGGTGGCGCGGTCGCCGTCGAGGCTCGGCCAGCGGGCGCTCTGGGAGAAGGCCACCTGGGTGGGCACCCCACCGGGGCCGGCCTTGTAGAACTCCACCACCTCGGGGCTGGGGTTACGCATGATGTCCCACTCGTCCAGGGCGGCCTTCATGGAGTCGCCATAGACGGTGGGCACCCGGGTATCGAGGACGCCGGCGCGATCCAGCTCGCCGAGGATGGCCATGATGCCGCCGGCCCGGTGCACGTCCTCGATATGGTACTTCTGGGTGTTGGGCGCCACCTTGCACAGCTGCGGTACTTCCCGGGACAGACGGTCGATATCGGTCATATCGAAGTCGACCCCGGCCTCCTGGGCGGCGGCCAGCAGGTGCAGGATGGTGTTGGTGGAGCCGCCCATGGCGATATCCAGGGTCATGGCGTTCTTGAACGCCGCCTTGGCGCCGATGGCACGGGGCAGCAGGTGCGCCTCGTCGCCTTCGTAGTAGCGCTTGGCCAGCTCGACGATGCGATGGCCGGCGGTCTCGAAGAGGCGGCGGCGGTCGGCATGGGTGGCCACCACGGTGCCATTACCCGGCAGCGCCAGGCCCAGCGCCTCCATCAGGCAGTTCATGGAGTTGGCGGTAAACATGCCGGAGCAGCTGCCGCAGGTGGGGCAGGCGCTGCGCTCGACTTCGGCCAGGGTCTCGTCGTCGACGCTGTCATCGGCGGCCATCACCATGGCGTCCACCAGGTCGAGGCCGTGGTCGAGGAGCTTGGTCTTGCCGGCCTCCATGGGACCGCCGGAGACGAAGATCACCGGGATATTCAGGCGCATGGCGGCCATCAGCATCCCGGGGGTGATCTTGTCGCAGTTGGAGATGCACACCAGGGCGTCGGCGCAGTGGGCGTTGACCATGTACTCGACGCTGTCGGCGATCAGGTCGCGGCTGGGCAGCGAATAGAGCATGCCGTCGTGGCCCATGGCGATGCCGTCGTCCACGGCGATGGTGTTGAACTCCTTGGCCACCCCACCGGCCTTCTCGATCTCGCGGGCCACCAGTTGGCCCATGTCCTTGAGGTGCACATGGCCGGGCACGAACTGGGTGAAGGAGTTGGCCACGGCGATGATCGGCTTGTGGAAGTCGTCATCCTTCATGCCGGTGGCGCGCCACAGGGCGCGGGCGCCGGCCATATTGCGACCGGCGGTGGTGGTGCGGGAACGATACTCGGGCATGATGTCCTCTATATAGTGCTGCCGGCCGTACCCAGAGACGGTCGGCCGGTCGAATCGGTGTCCAGTCCTGCCGATTTTGTCATGTGGCTGGCCATCAGGCCAGCGCCCCTCAGCTACTCAAGCGTTATTCGCCCCAGGGCGTCAGGCGGCCATCCACCAGGGCCAGGCGGCGCTGGGCCAGGGCCTCGATATCCTCCCGGTCGTGGCTGACCAGCAGCACCGCCACCCCCGCCTGCTGCTGGCGTTTGACCAGGGCCCAAAGGCCCTGGCGGTTGGCGTGATCGAGGCCGGTGAAGGGCTCGTCCAGGAGCAGCAGCGGCGCCTGGCGCAGCAGCGCCCGGGTCAGGGCCACCCGCTGGCGCTGGCCGCCGGAGAGCTCGCCGGGCAGGCGCTCCTCGAGGCCCGCCAACCCCACCTCGGCCAGGCCATCGCGGATGCGCCGGCGCTGGGCGGCGTCGAGCCGGAGGCTGGGGACCAGCCCCAGGCCGATATTGGCCCACACCGGCAGGTGATCGAAGAGGTTGTGCTCCTGGAAGACCGTGGTGATGCCCCGCTCCCAGGGCGGCCGCCCAAGCAGGTCGTGCTCGCCCCAGCGCAGGCTGCCGGCGGCGGGCTCCAGGAAGCCCGCCAGCAGGTTGAGCAGGGTGCTCTTGCCGGCCCCCGAGGGGCCCTCCAGGGCCAGGCACTCGCCGGGAGCCAAGTCGAAGCGGAAGCAGAAGTCCGGCGTCTCCCCCGGCTCATGGCGGTCGTAGTGAAAGATCAGATCATCGCAGTGGAGCATAGGCGCCCATGTCATCGCTCGTGGTGTGAAGCTTATCGATCAAGCAACTCTTCGTTGTAGGGTTATCGCAGCTCAGCACGGAGGCACGGGGCTACCCTGGGGCAGGCCTTCGCAAAGACGCTGTGAATCCATCCATGGACGCTCGACTTTTTCCTGCGGCGCTACGCAATCCTGCTCCGCTTGCAGGGCCGGGGTAGGCCATCCATGGCCTACCCGTTCGAAGCAATGCTCCTCACCCCTGAAAAAGACGCTTTGCTCCGCCCTGCCCCCAGCGCCCCTCAGCAATTCCCACAGCGATAGCCCTGCCCTTCGTCTGAGAAGTGGGTTTAGGGTCGAAAGGGGTAGCGCGGGCGGCGGCGGCTTAGGGCGTCGAGCAGGCTGAAGACCAGCACCACCGCCAGCAGCAGCACCAGGGCGGTGGCCGCGGCGCCCTGCCAGCGGTAGCCGCCCAGTTGCTGGAAGAGCAGCATCGGCAGGGTCGGCGCCGCCGGGCTGCCGAACAGGGCGATCACGCTGAAGTCGCCCAGCGAGAGGGTCATGGCATAGGCCAGGGCCAGGGCCGCGGGGCGGCGTAGCCGCGGCCAGACCAGCCAGCACAGCCGCGCCCGGCCATGGATGCCGAACTGCTCCGCCAGGCGCTCCTCCGGGGCCGACAAGCCGGGAATGGCGCCGCGCAGCACCTGCATGGCGAAGGGCAGCGCCATGAAGCCATTGACCAGCACCACCAGGGCGTAGCCGTGCCAGCCGGCGCCCAGGGAGGGGCGCAGCAGCAGGAAGAGGCCGGTGCCCAGCACCAGGGCCGGGATCACCAGGATCAACTGGCCGCTACCCTCCATCGCCAGGGCGGCGAGGCGCGAGCCGCGACGCCGCAGCGCCTCGGCGCCGGCCAGCAGCGCCAGGGCCAGCAGCAGGGAGAGCCCCCCCGCGCCCAGCGCCATGGCCAGGCTGCGCAGCGCCGCCGGCCACAGGCTCCCCCGCCCCGGCAGTTCGGGCAGGCCGTAGAGGCCGGCCAGGGTCACCGCCGCCAGCGGCGGGACCAGCAACAGGGTCAGTCCCAGCAGCCAGAGTCCGTCATGCACCCGCGACAGCCCCAGGGCATCGCGGCGCCACCAGCGCCCACCGGGCAGGCCGCTGCCGGCGCCGGGCACCAGCCGCGGCGTGCCGCCGCGGGTCAGGGCCACCAACCAAAGGCTGAGACAGAGCACCAGTTGGGTGAGCGCCAGCAGCGCCGCCAGGGCCAGGTCGTGGTCGAACTTCAGCGCCTGATAGAGAGCCACCTCCAGGGTCGTGGAGCGGGGCCCCCCGCCCAGGGTCATGACGATGGCGAAGCTGGTGAAGCAGAGGGTGAAGACCAGGGCGGCCAGGCGCGGCAGCAGGGAGCGCAGCCGCGGCCACTCGAGGGTGCGCCAGATGGCGCCCCGGGAGAGGCCCAACTGGGCGGTGAGCCGCCAGTGAGCCGCCGGCGCCGTCTCCAGGGCCTGCAGCATCAGCCGCGCCGACAGCGGCAGGTTGTAGAAGACATGTGCCAGGACGATGCCCGAGAGGCCATAGAGGTAGTCCGCCGGGGTCCCGGTCAGCCCCTCCCAGAGCGGCGCCGCCCAGCCCTGGCGACCGTGCACCGCCACCAGGCCGAACAGGGCGATCAGGGTGGGAATCACCAGCGACAGCTCCATGGCCCGCAGCAGCAGGCGCCGCCCGGGGAAGCGCGGCCGCCGGGCCAGGGCCAGGGCCACCGGGATGGCCAGCCCCACGGAAAGCCCGGTGGAGAGGGTCGCCTGCCAGAGGGTGAAGCGCAGGATGCCGGCCAGCCAGGGCTCCCGCCACAGGTCGCCGACCGACAGCGACGGCGCCTGCCAGAGCAGCGCCGCCAGGCTGGCCAGCCCCAGCCCGGCCACCGCGCCCAGGGCCAGCCAACCAGCGCCCAGGGCCAGCGGCGAGACCCGGCTAGCGGCTGCTGGCATTAAGCCATTCGCGAATCCAGGCCCGGCGGTTGTCGCGCACCTCCTCCGGGGTGAAGGTGAGGCTCGCCGGCTCGATCAACCGCTCGAAGGCCTCGGGGAGCTCGTCGCCCAGGTCGATGGCCGGGTTCATCACGTTGCCCAGGGGGATATGACGCTGGAAGTCCGGTGTCAGCATGAAACGCAGGAAGTCCCGGGCCAGCTCGGGCTCGTCGCTGCGCTCCAGCATGGCGGCGGTCTCCACCTGCAGGTAGTGGCCCTCGGCGAACTCGGCGGCCTGGTAGCGGTCGCTCTCCTCCACCGCCATATGGTAAGCGGGCGAGGTGGCGTAGGAGAGCACCATGGGCGCCTCGCCGTTCATGAACAGCGAGAAGTAGGCCTGGCTCCAGCCCGGGGTGACGGCCAATACCCGCTCGTTGAGGCGCGCCCAGGCCTCGGGGGCCGCGTCACCGTAGACCTGCTTGATCCACAGCAGCAGGCCCTGACCGGTGGTGCTGGTGCGGGGATCCTGGATGATGACCCGAACATCGTCCGGCGCCTCCAGCAGCTCGGCAAAGCTCGCCGGCGGAGTGGCGAGCTGCTCGGTGTCATAGACGAAGGCGAAGTGGCCCCAGTCGAAGGGCAGGAAGGTGTCGTCCCGCCAGTCGATGGGCAGCCGCAACGGCGCGGTGTCGACCCCATGGGGGGCTAGCACGCCCAGCTCGCGAGCCTCGGCCATCAGGTTCATGTCGAGGCCCAGCACCAGGTCGGCGGCGCTGCCCTCGCCTTCCAGGCGCAGGCGCTGGAGGATATCCACTCCGCCGTCGAGGGCGACGAACTCGAGGTCGCAGTCGCCGCAGTGAGCCTCGAAGGCCGCCTCGATGCCCGGCCCCGGGCCCCACTCGGAGACGAAGGAGCCGTAGGTGTAGACGGTCAGGGTGCGCTCGTCCGCCGAGACCGCTCCCGCCGCCAAGCCTAGCGCCAGGGCACTCAGGGTGATGATGATAGGTTTCATTGGCAACCTTGTTGAGTCATGTCTGCGCCGCTGCGCGGCGAATCGCTCGGCACAGCCGAGCTCCCACGGGGCAGCGGCGCGAGCGCCGGATCAGCCGAACACCACCCGG
>NZ_BJUK01000067.1 GCF_007989625.1 Bisbaumannia pacifica | reverse complement strand
GGGCCAGGACGGCCAGGACCGCTACAGCACCGAGATCGTCGCCAACGACATGCAGATGCTCGATAGCCGCGGTGGCGGCCAGGGCGGCGACTATCAGCAGCAGGGCAACTATGGTGGCGGCATGCCCCAGCAGGGCGGCTATGGCGGTCAGGCCGGCGGTTATGGCAATGCCCCCCAGCAGCCGGCTCCTCAGCCCGCACCCCAGCAGGGGGGCTACGGTCAGCAGCCGCCGCAACAGCCCCCGCAGCAACCCCAGCGGGCACCGCAGCAGCCGCCGGCCCAGCAGCCCCCGGCCCAGGGTGGCCAGGGCAACAACTACGGCGCGCCCAACCCGGGCAACTTCGATGACTTCGATGACGAGATCCCGTTCTAAGCAACGCAGCACATCGATGGGCAGCGGAGGCGCTTGAGTGAAGCTATTGATCCTGGATGCCGGGCACTGCCTGAGCCTGGCGCTGGTGCGCCTGGCCAGCCGGCGCGGTGATATCGAGCTGGTGATGGAGCCGGGGCTCGAACTGAGCCCCGGACGGCTGGCCGAGGTGGCCCCGGACGCCTTGGTGATTCCCCCCATGGCGCAGCCGATCAGTGCCGAGCCGGCGGCGGTGCAGGCCCATGCCGAGGCGGTGGAGTCCTGCTTGTCGGCCTGCATCGAGGTGGGGGTGCCCCTGGTCTGGTGCGTCTCGGATCAGCTCTATGAGGACGGCCATGAGACCGCCATCGACGAGCATGTGATTCCGGCGCCCCGGGACGAGAGCCTGCGTCGCCTGATCACCACCGGCGATCGTATTCGCGAGGGCTTTCCGCGCCACCTGATCGTGCGCCTGGGTCCCTTGTTCGCCTTGGATGGCGGCCATGCCTGGCTGGGTGAGCTGCTCGAGCGCCTGATGGCCGGTGAGGAGGTGCGCGCCGCCGAGGACGTGATCTTCTGTCCCACCTCGGCGGACGCCGCGGCCATGGCCCTGCTCGGCATGCTCCAGCAGCAGCACTGCGGAGCCGAGGCCTGGGGGGCGTATCACTTGGCGGGGACCGAGCCGGTCAGCGCCTACACCTTCGCCTCCCTGGTGCGTACTCAGTTGGAGACCCGCCTGGAGGGGCTCGGGGAGTCGGTGGCGCTGGGGCCCATCAAGGCCCTGAATCACCACCACGACCAGCCGCTGCGGCGGGTACTCAACTGCCGCCGGGTGCTGGAGGCCTTCGGGGTGCACCAGAAACCCTGGCGCCTGGAGGTGGGGTTGATGCTCGATGCCTGGTGCAAGGCACGCCAGGAGGTGGAAGCATGAACCTGGCGCGCAGCCTGCTCTTCTATGCCGGCTACTTCCTGGCCATGCTGGTCAGCGGGGTGCTGTTCCTGCCGCTGGCCCCGCTGCTGCCGTTACGGGATCGCTATCGTCTGCTCAATCTCTACAACCACTTCATCCTGGCCTGGTTCCGGCTGGCCTGCGGGGTGCGCTACGAGATCGAGGGGCGTGACCGCCTGCCGTCGGGTCCCTGCGTGATCCTCGCCAACCACCAGTGCGAGTGGGAGACCATCTACCTGCAGATCCTCAAGCCGCCGGTCTGCACGGTGCTCAAGCGGGAGCTGCTGCGGATTCCGATCTTCGGCTGGGGGCTGCGCCTGCTGCACCCCATCGCCCTGGATCGCTCCAAGCCGGCCCGGGCCATGAAGCAGGTGCTCAGCCAGGGTAAGCAGCGCCTGGAGGAAGGGCTCTCGGTGTTGATCTTCCCCGAGGGCACCCGGGTGGCCCCGGGCCAGCGCAAGCGCTACAACAAGAGCGGGGCGGTGATCGCCTGCCGTGCCGGGATGCCGGTGGTGCCGGTGGCGCATAACGCCGGGGAGCGCTGGCCGGGGCGTCACTGGGTCAAGAACCCGGGGACCCTGCGCCTGGTGGTGGGGGAGCCCATCGCCACCGAGGGGCGTACGCCCGAGGAGGTGCTGGTGGAAACCGAGGCCTGGATCGAGGCGCGCCTGGCGGAGATCTCCGAGGTGCCGCGGCCGCAGTCGGGGGAGCCCGCCCCAAAGGGAGCCGAGTCCGCGGCCAGGGTGCAGGAGTGACTGACTAGGCGAGACGGCTCGCGACCAACAAGAACGGCGCCCCTGGGGGCGCCGTTCTTGTGTCGGGGCGAAGAGGCCTTAGCCCTCGAACTTCTCCAGCACCAGGCAGGCGTTGGTGCCGCCGAAGCCGAAGCTGTTGGAGAGCACCCGCTTGACCGCCACGCCGTCGCGACGCTGGGTGACGATATCGAAGCCGTCGGCCTGGTCGTCGAGGGTCTCGACGTTGGCGGAGGCGGCGATGAAATCGTTCTCCATCATCAGCAGCGAGTAGATCGCCTCCTGCACGCCGGTGGCGCCCAGGGAGTGGCCGGTCAGCGACTTGGTGGAGCTCATCGCCGGGGTGGTGTCGCCGAAGACCTCGCGGATCGCCTTGAGTTCGGCCACATCGCCCACCGGCGTGGAGGTGCCGTGGGTATTGATGTAGTCGATGGGGCCATCCACGCCGGCCATGGCCTGACGCATGCAGCGCACCGCGCCCTCGCCGGAGGGGGCGACCATGTCGTGGCCATCGGAGGTGGCGCCATAGCCGACGACCTCGGCATAGATGGTGGCGCCACGAGCCTTGGCGTGCTCCAGCTCCTCGAGCACCAGCATGCCGCCGCCGCCGGCGATGACGAAGCCGTCGCGGGCCTGGTCATAGGGCCGGGAGGCCTTCTCCGGGCTCTCGTTGTAGTGGGTGGAGAGGGCGCCCATGGCATCGAAGAGGCACGACAGGGTCCAGTGCTCCTCTTCGCCGCCGCCGGCGAAGACCACGTCCTGCTTGCCCAACTGGATCTGCTCCACGGCATTGCCGATGCAGTGGGCCGAGGTGGCGCAGGCGGAGGAGATGGAGTAGTTGACGCCCTTGATCTTGAAGGGGGTCGCCAGGCACGCGGAGACGGTGCTGCCCATGGTACGGGTGACCCGGTAGGGGCCGACCCGGCGCAGGCCCTTCTCGCGCATCACGTCGGCGGCTTCGACCTGGTTGGCGCTGGAGGCGCCGCCGGAGCCGGCGATCAGGCCGGTGCGCTCATTGGAGACCATCTCCGGGGTCAGGCCCGAGTCCTCGATGGCCTGGGCCATGGAAACATAGGCGTAGGCGGCCGCGTCGCCCATGAAGCGGCGCAGCTTGCGGTCGATCAGGGCATCCAGGTCGATATCCACGACGCCGGCCACCTGGCTGCGGAAGCCGCGTTCGGCGTATTCATCCTTGAAGCGAATACCGGAGCGCCCGCTCTGGAGCGCCTCGAGCACCTGATGACGGTCGTTACCGAGGCAGGACACGATGCCCAAGCCGGTGACTACCACTCGTCGCATGGGAGCCTCCTGGTCAGAAATTCGCGGTGGAGGTGAACAGGCCGACGCGCAGGTCGTTGGCCTGATAGATATCGCGGCCGTCGACGGACACGGTGCCGTCGGCGATGCCGAGGATCAAGCGCCGGGTGATGATGCGCTTGATATTGATGCGGTAGGTGACCTTCTGGGCATCCGGCAGGATCTGGCCGGTGAACTTCACCTCGCCACAGCCCAGGGCGCGACCGCGGCCCGGGTGACCCAACCAGCCCAAGTAGAAGCCGACCAGCTGCCACATGGCGTCCAGGCCCAGGCAGCCGGGCATCACCGGGTCGCCGGGGAAGTGGCAATCGAAGAACCACAGGTCCGGGTGGATATCGAGCTCGGCGATCAGCTCGCCTTTGCCGTGCTCACCGCCCTCCTCGTGGATATGGGTGATACGGTCGAGCATCAGCATATTGGGTGCCGGCAGCTGGGCATTGCCCGGGCCGAAGAGTTCACCTTGGCTGCATGCCAGCAGCTCATCGCGGCTGAAGGAGTGTTGCTTGATCACAGAGTCGTTCCGAGAGTCGCAGTTTTTATAGGCCGCATGCATCACGGCACTTGGCATTCTACTTTCCGGCGGCGGTGATTGCACGTTGCGGCGAAAGCAGATTAAAGCTTGCTCATCAACCGCCGATAGCTTTTCCTAAGGGTGGCGCCTGCCATCACACTCTTTCAATCTCCGGGTCGATCCTATGTGGCCTAGTTTTACGCTCGACCGTCCCCTGATCTGGGGCGGCCTGGTCGCCATGGCGGCCATCGGCTGGTTGCCCAACCTGTGGCTGCGTCTGGTGGCCATGGTCATCATGTTGCTGGGTCTGATGGACCTGTGGCGCCAGGTGACCCGGGAGGGACAGCGTCGCCGGCTGCTGGAGAGTGCCCTCCAGCTCTCCGCCGATGGCGTGGTGATCTGCGATGCCAATAACCGTATCGTCGCCATCAATCCCGCCTTCACCCGCATCACCGGGTACAGCGTCGATGAGGTGCTGAACAAGCCGATGTCGATGCTCGCCTCCGAGCGCCAGGACAAGGCCTTCGATGAGCGCTTCCGCCAGGCCCTCCAGGGCCAGGGGCGCTGGGAGGGTGAGGTATGGAGTCGCCGCAAGCATGGCGATCAGTACCCGGAATGGCTGCGGGTCCAGGTGCAGGCCGACGCCAAGGGGCGCATCACCCACTACGTCTCCCTGTTCACCGACATTTCCCGCCACAAGGCCCGGGAGCAGGACCTGCAGCGGATCGGCTTCGAGGACCCGTTGACCGGCCTGCCCAATCGCCGGCGCTTGCATGACCTGATGGGCTCACGACTGCGCTCCCTGCGTGCCGGCGAGACGCTGGACATGGCGCTGATCGATATCGATGCCTTCAAGTCGGTCAACGACGCCCTGGGCGTCGACAAGGGCGACCGCCTGCTGGCCAACTTCGCCCAGCGCCTGGCGCGCCAGGTGGCCGGCGGGGTAGTGGGGCGGATCGGCGGCGACGAGTTCCTGGTAATGCGCACTACCACCTTCGATGACCATGATCGCTGGGTCGAGGAGCTGCGCGAGCACCTGGGCATGCCCTTCGAGCTGGAGGGGCAGACCCTGCGCCTGGGGATCACCATCGGCAGCTGTCGGGGCCCGGAGGATGGCCGCGATTCCGGGGTGCTGTTCCAGCGCCTGGAGTCGGCGCTCTACACCGCCAAACGCCATGGCCGCAATCAGCATCAGCGCTTCCGGCCGGCCCTGGACGTGGCGGGGGATCACCAGCTGGCCCTGGTCAATGCCCTGCGCAGCGCCCTGGCCACCGGCACCCAACTAGAGCTCTTCTATCAGTCCCAGCATCGCATCGACAACGGCGAGCTGGTGGGCTTCGAGGCGCTGCTGCGCTGGCGTCACCCGGAGCTGGGCATGGTCTCGCCGGCGGACTTTATCCCCCTGGCGGAGCGCCATGGCCTGATGGTGTCCCTGGGGCGCTGGGTCATCGAGCAGGCGGTGGGCCAGCTGGCCAGCTGGCGGCGCGCCGGCATGCCGGCGGTCCCGGTATGGGTCAATATCTCGGCGCTGCAGCTGATCCAGGGGGACCTGGAGGCGCAACTGGCCGCCTGCCTGACCGAGTTCAAGGTGGCCCCCCGACTGCTGGGGCTGGAATTGACCGAGTCGGTGCTGCTCGACGAGCGGGCGGGGGATATCTATCCGCGCCTGGCGGTGTTACAGGAGCGGGGTCACCAGATCGCCATCGATGATTTCGGTACCGGCTACTCCTCGCTGAGCTACCTCAAACGCCTGCCGGTGGACAAGCTCAAGCTCGACCGCGCCTTCGTGCGCTCCCTGCCGGAGGATCAGGCCGATGCCTCCATCGTCGCCGCGGTGCTGGCCATGGCCGAGGGCCTGGGCCTGGAGGTGGTCGCCGAGGGGGTCGAGGAGAAGGCGCAGCTGGAGTATCTGGCCAGTCATGGCTGCCCCATCGTGCAGGGCTTTATGTTCTCGCGGCCGCTGCCGGCGACGGAGGTGGAGGCGGCCTGGCTGGCGCCGCCCGGCGCTCCGCCCGGTGCCCCTCCGGCCTCCGCCACCCTGTCAGGCGCGATCCAGGCCGGCTGATCAGGGTCGCGCGCGCCCCGTCGTGCCGTGCGGCGTGGAGCTCGGCCCCAGGCGTCGGCAGAGCCACCAGCAGAGCCCGCCCCAGATCAGCGCCTGGGCCGGCAGCAACCAGGGCGCCAGGGTTACCTCGGCAAGCCGTGCGCCCAGCAGGTAGGAGCCGGGAGCGCCGATGGCCCCGCCCAGTAGGGCCAGCCAGGGGTGAGCCCAGAGCCAGGCGAGGCCATGGTGCAGCAGGCTGGCGAACAGCGGCCAGAGCAGCCACAGCCAGAGCGGCAGCACCCCGACGAAGTCGTTCCCGAAGTCGAAGCCGCCGGCCAGGTACAGGCCTCCATCCACCGCCAGGCCCAGGGCCGCGAAGCCGGCCAGCCAACGCCACTCCCCCGGCCGGGCCAGCCAGCGCAGGTGCAACGCCAGGATCGCCGCCACCAGCGGTAGCGCCACCAGGCTGCCGCCGAGCACGCAGGCGAACCAGCCGCCCTGAAAGAGCCCCAGATTCAGCCCCACTCGCCAGGTCATCCCGGGGTACCTCAAGGCTGCCCGACCAGGGGCGCGGGGCGCGCCCCCGGCTTGGCCAGCAGCAGATGGCAGGTGCCGATGCTGCGCTCCAGGAAGCCCCCCTCGCAGTAGCACAGATAGTAACGCCACATGCGAATAAAGCGCTCGTCGTAGCCCAGGGCACGCACTCGCTTGAGGTTGGCCTCGAAGCGCTGGCGCCACTCACGCAGGGTGCGCGCATAGTGGGGGCCGATCTCGTCCAGGGCCAGCACGTTCAGGGAGCTGGCGCGGCGCATGGCGTCGAGGATGGCGCCATGGGAGGGCAAGAAGCCGCCGGGGAAGATATAGCGCTTGATGAAATCCATCTCGCGCTTGGCGGCCTCGAAGCGCTGATCGCGGATGGTGATGGCCTGGAGGATGGCCAGGCCGTCGTCACTGAGCAGGCGATCCAGGGTCGCCAGGTAGGTCTCCAGGTATTGATGGCCCACCGCCTCGATCATCTCTACCGAGACCAGGCGGTCGAAGCGTCCCTCCAGTTGGCGATAGTCCTGCTTGAGCAGGGTGATGCGCTTCTCCAGTCCCTCCTCGGCGATGCGTTTGGCAGCATGCGCGTACTGCTCCTCGGAGATGGTGGTGGTGGTGACCCGGCAGCCGCGTGTCTTGGCGGCATGGATGGCCAGGCCGCCCCAGCCGGTGCCGATCTCGAGCAGGTGGTGTTCGGGGCGCACGTCCAGACGCTCCAGGAGCAGGTCGAGCTTGTGGGTCGAGGCCTCCTCCAGGCTCGCCTGGGGGTGGGGGAAGACGGCGCTCGAGTACATCCAGTGGTGCCGGTCCAGGAAGGTGGCGAAGAGCGCGTTGCCCAGGTCGTAGTGGGCGGCGATATTGCGCCGGGAGCCCGCGAGGCTGTTGCGCTGCAGCCGGAGCAGGGCGCCGAGCAGCCAGCGCCCCAGCCGCGCGCTGCCGGTCTCGATCTCGCCATTGACCCGCTCCAGGTTGCTGGCGAAGAGGCGCACCAGGCTGACCAGGTCGTCGCACTCCCAGTCGCCGTCCATATAGGCCTCCGCGGCCCCCACGGTCCCGCCCAGGGCCAGGCGCCGCCAGGCCCGTGGATCGCGGATCACCAGGGTGGCCTGGAGCGGGCCACCGCGCCCCAGTAGCCGGCGGCGGTCGGCCTCCACCAGGGTCAGTTGGCCGCCCTCCAGCCGATCCAGCTGGCGCAGCAGGCGGTCCTTCAGCCAGCGCCCCAGGCGGTCGTCGCGGCTCGGGGCGGGGCGGTCTTCGGCGGTGCGCCATGTGTTCACTGGGAGGTCTCCTTGCGCTGGGGATGGTCATGCACCGGGACGCCCTTGAGCCATAGGCGCAGGGCCTCCAGGTGAATGCCGGCCCGGGTCTTGAGATTCATCAGCGGCTGACGGGCCAGGGCGGCCAGCATGGCGCCGCGGGTGGCGGGGCGGGCGCTGAGGGTCAGGGTGGCATCGAAGTGACACTCCCCCGCCCGGTGGTTCTCCATATGCATCAGTAAGCGCTCCCCGGGGGTGTTGAAGCGCCAGAGGTAGGTCATGTCCATGGGATTGAAGGGCGAGACATGCATCGCCTTGGCGAACTCGGCCCGGTGCTGGTGACGCCCCGGCGCTACCCGGCAGGCATAGGTGGTGCGCTCGCCCCAGGGGGTATTGCTCACCTCGCCGAGTAGGGCGCACAGCTCGTCCGCGGCGTCGTAGGCGTAGTAGAGGGTGATGGGGTTGAAGCCGCTGCCCAGAGTGCGCAACTGGGTGAGCACGCAGATACGGCCGTCGGGGGCCTCGCCCAGTTGCTCGCGCAGGGCGCGGCGCACCGCCTCCGCCAAGGGCAGGTCGTGGGGGGCCAGGTAGTCCTCGCGGCGAAAGCGCGCCAGGGCCGGACCGCGGGCGCTGAACCCTGGCACCCCGTCGAAGAGTTCGGGCAGCTCGGCCAGGTCCAGCCAGGCCATCCACAGCCGATAGGTGAAGGCATGGCGACGGGGCAGGAAGCGGCGATGGCGCAGCTCGCCCCGGTAGATGCGTGAGCGCAGCCGGTCGGCGGGAATCATGCCAGGGCCTCGAACGTCTCGCGCCGGGGGGCGTCGGCTTCCTGGCAGCCCAGTGCCTCGGCGACGCGCAGGGCGCTCCAGACGCCATCCTCGTGGAAGCCATTGCGCCAGTAGGCGCCGCAGAAATGGGTGTGGCGCTCGGGCCCCGAGATCTCGGCGTGGCGCGCCTTGGCCACCTCGCCGGCGAGGGTGAACTGGGGGTGGGCGTAGCGGTAGCGACCAAGGATCTTGGTCGGGTCAATGCTGGCGGTATCGTTGAGGGTCACGCAGAAGGTGTGCGGCGCCTCCAGGCGCTGGAGAATATTCATGTCATAGGTCACCGAGACCCGCGCCGCCTCGCTGCGACCATCCAGGCGGTAGTTCCAGCTGGCCCAGGCGCGGCGGCGACGCGGCAGCAGCCGCGTATCGGTATGCAACACCACCGCGTTGTCCTGATAGGGCAGGGCGGAGAGTACCTCGCGCTCCGCGGGGCTGGGGTCCTCCAGCAGCGCCAGGGTCTGATCGGCATGGCAGGCCAGCACCACCTGATCGAAATGCTCGAGTCCCGCCGAGGAGCGCAACTGGACGCCATCCGCCTGGCGACGGATGCCCTTTACCGGGGTCGCCAGGCGGATTCGCTCGGCATAGGGGGCGGTGAGTGCCGGGATATAGCTGCGTGAGCCCCCGACCAGGGTGTACCACTGGGGGCGGTCATTGAGCGACAGCAGGCCATGGTTGCGGAAGAAGCGCAGGAAGAAGGCCAGCGGGAAGTCGCGCATGTCCCCCAGGCTGGCCGACCAGATGGCGGCGCCCATGGGCAGCAGGTAGCGGCGCTGGAAGTCGCGTCCGTAGCCGTTGGCCGTCAGGTAGTCGCCCAGGGTCAGGTCGGCGGGCAGCTCCCCCCGCTCCAGGTCTCGCAGCGCCTGGCGATTGAAGCGCAGGATCTGCGCCAGCAGCCGATAGAAGCGCGGCCGCAGCAGGTTGCCGCGCTGGGCGAAGAGCGACCCCAGGGTATGGCCGTTGTACTCGAAGTCGACGCCGAGCTCATGCACCGAGAAGCTCATCTCGGTGGGCTGGGAGGCCACCCCCAGGCTGGCCAGCAGGCGCCGGAAGTGGGGGTAGGTCCAGTCATTGAAGACGATAAAGCCGGTGTCGATGGCGTAGTCGCGACCATCGAGGCGGATGTCCATGGTGGCGGTATGGCCGCCGAGGCGCTGGTCGGCCTCGAAGAGGGTGACCCGGTGGCGGCTGGAGAGGTACCAGGCGGCGGCCATGCCGGCGATGCCGCTGCCGACCACGGCGATATGCTGGGGCGCCTCGGGGGCGAAGCGGGTGGTCATGGGCGACGCTCCGGTGATGAGTCCAGTGAGTGAGCCGGGGCGCGGCTCAGGCGCCTGCCGATCCGATGCCTCAGGCCGACGGGCAGGCTGCCCAGCAGCTTGAGCCAGAGGGTGAAGCGACGCGGGAAGTGGATGTCCAGGCGGTGCGCCTCCAGGCCGGCGACGATGACTCGGGCGGCGGCCTCGGGCTCGACACGGCACGGCATGGGGAAGTCGTTGCGGTCGGTGAGCGGCGTGCGCACGAAGCCGGGGTGGATCAAGCTGACGTCGATGCCCTCGGCGTCCAGGTCGAGACGCAGGGACTCCAGGAAGTGGCTGAGCGCCGCCTTGGACGCCCCATAGGCCTCGGCGCGGGGTAGCGGCAGGTAGGCAGCGGCGCTGGAGGTGGCGGCCAACACGGGGGCGCCACCCTCGCGGCGGGCCCGACGCAGCAGGGGCAGGGCCGCCTCCACGCAGTAGATGGCGCCGAAGAGGTTGGGCGCGAAGACCCGCTCGACCAGGGCGCTGTCGAAGGCCCGGGCATCCAGGTATTCGCAGGTGCCGGCGTTGAGGATGGCCCAGTCGAGGCCACCGAAGGCCGATTCGAGGCGGCGAGTGGCCTCGCGTACCGCCTCCTGGTCGCTCACGTCCAGGGGTAGACAGAGCGCCTGGGGGTAGGGGGCGGCCAGCTCGGCCAGGGCCTTGGGATTGCGGGCGCTGAGTGCCACCCGGTGGCCCGCCTCGAGCAGTTGGCGGGCCAGGGCCAGGCCGATCCCGGAGGTGGCCCCGGTCAACCAGATGCGGCGTGTCGTCTTGGAATCGCTCATGGCTCCCCGTCCTGCGTGGTGTCAGCGTCACTCGCTGATACGCAATCGGGCAGCGAGTGGATTCAGTCGGCGAGGCGGCGTTTCACCCAGCGCACGCCTGGCCCCAGCAGCGGGAGGTGCTCGTAGAGCATGGCGCCGGCATCGAAGTAGTCGCGATGCCGGCAGACCCGCGCCGGGTCGGCGGTGGCGAATGTCAGGTGTGAACACCCCTCGACCCGAATGGGTCGTCCACCGGCCAGGCGCGGATGCCTCAGGGTCATGAGCCAGGTCACGAAGGCGTTGTCGCCCTGGCGCTGGCGCTCATGGAAGTCGAAGCGACAGTCGATGACCCTGGCGTAGAGGCTGGCGAAATAGGCTTCCAGCGCCGCCCGGCCCTCGACCCGATGCACGGGGTCGGTGAAGACCACGTCATCAGTGTATATCCTGTACAGGTTTTTTGTATAGCTTTTGTCCAGCTTATTGAAGAAGGCGCAGAACGCCTCCAGGTCGGGGTCGGGGGTCATCGGGCCTCCGGGCAACGGTGGGATCAGGACTTCAGGGCGGCGAAGGCATCCAGGGCACGCTGGCGGGCGGCCTTGTGATCGACGATGGGCGCCGGGTAGCCCTGGGCGCGGCGTACCGCCTCGGGAGGATCATGGCGCTGCTTGGGGTCGACCTTGGACAGCTCCGGTACAAGGTCGGCGATAAAGCGGCCGTCGGGATCGAAGCGCTTCGACTGGGTCGTGGGGTTGAAGATGCGGAAGTAGGGCGCCGCATCGGTACCGGTGGAGGCGGCCCATTGCCAGCCGCCGTTGTTGGCACAGAAATCGCCATCCACCAGGTGGCGCATAAAGAAGGCCTCGCCGCGACGCCAGTCGATTAGCAAGTGCTTGCTGAGGAACATGGCGCTGATCATGCGCAGCCGGTTGTGCATCCAACCGCTGGTGACCAGCTGACGCATGGCGGCATCGACGATGGGGTAGCCGGTGCGCCCTTCGCACCAGGCCCGGAAGGCGGCCTCGTCGTCCCGCCAGGCCAGCGCCTCGGTATGCGCCTGGAAGGCGCGGTGGCGGCAGACCGCCGGGAAGGCCGCGGCGATATGTCGATAGAACTCTCGCCACACCAGCTCGTTGACCCAGGCCGCGAGGCCCGCATCGCCCTCCGTCAGGCGGCCATCGTTCTCCGTCAGCACCGCCTGCAGGCACTGGCGGTGGGAGAGCATGCCCAGGGCCAGGTAGGGGGACAGCTCGCTGGTGCCGGCCACCGCGGGGAAGTCGCGCTGCGCCTTGTAGTGGCGCCCGCGATAGCGCAGGAAGCGGCTCAGTCGCTCCTCGGCGGCGCGGCTGCCGGCGGGCCAGCGGCTGCTTGCCACCGGCGGATCATCCATGGCCGGGCATGGCGGCAGGGGCTCGCCGTCGATGGCCAGTGGTGCCTGCACCTCGGGGGGGGGCGAGAGGGCCAGCCGCTCGGCATCCAGGTGGCGGTGCCAGGCGCGGCTGAAGGGGGTGAAAACCTTGTAGGGCTCCCCCTGGCCGGTGAGCAGCTCACCGGGGGCGAAGGCCACGCCGTCATGGTGGCCGGTCACCTCCACGCCACGGGCCGCCAGGGCCTGGGTGACGGCACGGTCACAACCCGCCTCGTCCAGGGGATAGTCGTGATGGAAGTGCAGCCGCCCGGCGCCGAGGGACTCGGCGATGGCGCCTAGCGCTTCGGGGGCGGCGGCGAAGTCGCCGATGTCCCGCTGCAGCAGGGGGATATTGAGGCCGGCCAGGTCATCGGCCAGGGCGGCGACGCCGCGGCGCAGGAAGTCGAGGCGGTTGGCGCCGTGGCCGTGGGCGCGCCACTGGTCGGGACAGTGCAGGAAGACGCCCACCACGGGGCCTTGGCGGGCCGCCGCGGCCAGGGCGCGGTGATCATGAATGCGCAGGTCGTTACGGAACCAGACCAGAACGGGCGTGGCAGACATGCAACCTCCTTGTGGCTTGCTCTCTTAGGCATTGTCTGAAAAGTCGGCGAGCGAAGGTCAGACAAGGC
>NZ_BJUK01000066.1 GCF_007989625.1 Bisbaumannia pacifica | reverse complement strand
GGGGGGGGGGGGGGTTCCGTGGGTCACGAGTATTGCAGCCCGCGGCCTCGCTGAGTAGGCCGGGCGGCTATGCTATTGATAAGTTTCCTCGATTGGTCCGGCCCTCGGCGAGGCGTTAGGCTGGAGTGAATCGATTATTGCTAAAGTAGGAGGGAGAGGAGATGAGCCGCACCCGTATCGAGCGTGACAGCATGGGCGAGTTGCATGTGCCGGCGTCGGCCCTCTACGGGGCCCAGACCCAGCGGGCGATCAATAACTTCCCGATCAGTGGTCAGCCCATGCCCCTGGCCTTTATCCGGGCGGTGGCGCGTATCAAGGCCGCCTGCGCCCGGGTCAATGCCGACCTGGGGCTGCTCGACGCACCCCGGGCCGAGGCGATTGGTGAGGCCGCCGAGACGATCCTGGCCGGCGCCCACGATGACCAGTTTCCGGTGGACGTTTATCAGACCGGCTCCGGCACCTCCACCAATATGAACGTCAACGAGGTGATCGCTCACCTGGCCAGCCGCGATGGCCTGGAGGTGGGGCCCAACGATCACGTCAATATGGGGCAGTCCAGCAATGACGTCATTCCCACGGCGATCCATCTCGCGGCGGCGCTCGGGGTCCGCGATGAGCTGCTGCCGGCCCTGGCGGGGCTGCGCGAGACCATCGACACCAAGGCCGGGCAATTGCACGAGGTGATCAAGACCGGGCGTACCCATCTGATGGACGCCATGCCGGTGCGGATGGGCGACGAACTGCGCGCCTGGTCGGCCCAGGTGGCGGCCAGCGAGGCGCGTTTCGAGGGGGCCCAGGCGCGGCTATGCCGCCTGGCCCAGGGCGGCACCGCGGTGGGCAGCGGCATCAATGCCCACCCCGAGTTCGCCGAGCGGGTGGCCCGGGCGCTCTCCGAGACCACCGGCCTGGCGCTGAGGCCCGCGGAGAGCCACTTCGCGGCGCTTGCCTCCCAGGACGCCGCGGTGGAGCTCTCCGGCGCGCTGCGGGGCCATGCCTGCGTGGTGATGAAGATCAGCAATGACCTGCGCTGGATGAATTCGGGCCCCCTGGCCGGGCTCGGCGAGATCGAGCTCGAGGCCCTGCAGCCGGGCAGCTCGATCATGCCGGGCAAGGTCAATCCGGTGATTCCCGAGGCCGCCGCCATGGCTGCCGCCCAGGTGATCGGCCTGGATGGGGCGGTGACCCTGGCCGGGCAGAGCGGCAACTTTCAGCTGAATGTGATGTTGCCGCTGATCGCCAATAACCTGTTGTCGGGGATCCAGCTGATGAGCAACGCCAGCCGCCTGCTCGGCGAGCGGGCCATCGCCGGCTTCCGGGTGCGCGAGGCGAGCCTGGCCGAGCCCCTGGCCCGCAACCCCATTCTGGTGACCGCTCTCAATTCGGTGATCGGCTACGATGCCGCGGCGGCCATCGCCAAGCGGGCTTACCGGGAAGGGCGGCCCATCCTCGAGGTGGCCGAGGAGGCCACCGACCTGCCCCGGGAGGAGCTGGAGCGGCTGCTGGATCCGGCCAGGCTGGCCGACGGAGGGCTGCCCGGGGCCTGAGCTCGGGGTCAGGCCTCGCCGGCAAGGGCCGGCGAGGTAGTGTCGCTTTCCTCGTCGCCGGCGATATGCAGCGCCACGTCGTGGCTGGCCATCAGTTGGCAGATGGCCTGGGGCGGTCGGCGGTCGGTGAAGAGGGCGTCGATTTGGGTGATGCGGCCCTGGCGGACCACGGCGTTGCGGTGGAACTTGGAGTGGTCGGCGATCAGGTAGACCTGGCGGGAGTTATGGATGATCGCCTGGGCCACCCGCACCTCCTGGTAGTCGAACTCCAGCAGGGAGCCATCCTCGTCGATGCCGCTGATGCCGATGATGCCGTAGTCCACCTTGAACTGGTTGATGAAATCGATGGTCGCCTCGCCGATGATGCCGCCGTCCCGGGAGCGCACCTGGCCGCCGGCGATGATCACATTGAAATCCTCCTTGTGCTGGAGGATGGCCGCCACATTGAGGTTGTTGGTGATCACCTCCAGCCCCTGGTGGTCGAGCAGGGCCTCGGCCACCACCTCGTTGCTGGTGCCGATATTGATAAACAGCGAGGCGCGATCGGGGATCTTGCCGGCCAGCAGGGCGGCGATGCGCCGCTTGGCCTCCAGGTTGAGGGTCTTGCGGGTCTGGTAGGCGGTGTTCACCGTGCTCGACTCCAGGCCGGCACCACCGTGGACGCGGCGTACCAGGCCCTCATCGGCCAGGGCATTGAGGTCGCGGCGAATCGTCTGGGGCGTGACGCCGAACTCCTGGGTCAGCTGCTCGATGGAGGCGTAGCCCTGGCGCTTGATCAGGCTCAGGATGGCGTCGTGTCGCTTGTGCGGAATCATGGCATCGTCGCTGTCGGTCGGTGGGCGGCATGGCGCCACTATATTAGCAAGCTTGGCGGCATTGGTGAGCGGGGGAGGATTGTGTCTGGCTGGACGTTATCTCCACTTGGGGCCCAACTGCCTGATCGTAGAGATTTTTTATTCCAGGGCTTGCATTTTATCGGCGACTGCGTAGAATACGCATCCGTTGCCGAGGCAAGTCCCCGGCGGCAGCGAGACGTAGGACCATAGCTCAGTTGGTTAGAGCGCCACGTTGACATCGTGGAGGTCAGCGGTTCAAATCCGCTTGGTCCTACCAAGTGTCTCACCAGTTTCAGGACCATAGCTCAGTTGGTTAGAGCGCCACGTTGACATCGTGGAGGTCAGCGGTTCAAATCCGCTTGGTCCTACCAGATCGCGACGCCCCGTAACTTCGGTTACGGGGCGTTTTCGTATGGGCGAAGAGAAGCGCGTTTCAGCGAGGCGCCGGCCTCGAAGGATCGGCCGGCGCTTGGAAGCGTGCCAGATCGCCATGCGCCTGGAGGATCGCCACCAGGGCCTCGATCCCTGCTTGGTTATTCGTGGGGTGGGCTCCTTAGAGCCGTTCCAGATCGGTCTGCGCCTGGAAGATCGCCACCAGGGCCTCGATCCCCGCCTGGTCCTGCGGGGTAAAGCGCCCCTGACGCGGGCTGTCCAGGTCGAGCACGCCCCATACCTCGCCGTCGTGGAGGATGGGAACCACCAGCTCGGCCCGGGAGGTGCTGTCGCAGGCGATATGATCGGCCACGGCGTGGACGTCGTCGATGCGCTGGGTCGCGCGGCTGCGCGCCGCGGCGCCACAGACACCCTGGCTGAAGGGGATCGGGGTGCAGGCCGGCTTGCCCTGGAAGGGCCCCAGCACCAGGGTCTGGGGGCGGCGCTGCAGGTAGAAGCCGGCCCAGTTGAGGTCGGGGACTTCCTGCATCAGGAAGGCGCAGGTCTGGGCGCAGTTGGTCAGCGGGTCGCGCTCGTCGAGCAGGGCGGCCAGCTGGCGCTCCAGCAGGGCATAGTCGCTCATCATCTCTCTCCTAGAAACGTCAGGGCCGACCCCGCTGGGGTCGGCCCTGGGCGCCTGGCGGTGGGGGTTATTCCCAGCCGGGCACCGCGCCACCGTCGAACAGCTCCAGGGCCTTCTCGGCCACCTCGTCGCTCTGATAGGCGGAGACCAGCTGTTGAATCTCCTCGCGCTCCTGGTCGCCGGCGCGCACCGCGATCAGGTTGACATAGGGCGATTCCGGGCCCTCGCGTAGCAGGGCGTCTTCCAACTGCAGGCCGGCGGGCTGGGCGAAGGTGTTGTTGATAAAGGCCAGGTCCACGTCCGGCAGGACCCGCGGCAGCTGTGCCGCCTCGATCTCACGGAATTCGAAACCGTGGGGGTTGTCCACCACGTTGACCGGGGTGGCCTCGAGGTTCTCCGGGTCGTCCAGGGTGATCAGGCCGCTGTTGTGCATCAGGATCATCGCCCGGCCGCCGTTGGTGGGGTCGTTGGGCAGGGCGATCAGCGCGCCCTCCGGTAGGGCCTCGATGCTGTCGTGCTTCTCGGAGTAGGCGCCGATCGGGTAGACGAAGGTGTAGCCGGCGACGGCCAGGTCGTAGCCGCGGTCCTCGATCATGCTGTTGAGGTAGGGCGCATGCTGGAAGGCGTTGGCATCCAGGCTGCCGTCGGCCAGGGCGGCGTTGGGGGAGACGTAGTCGGTGAACTCGATGATCTCCACGTCCAGGTCGTAGCGCTCCTTGGCCAGGTTGACCGCGACTTCCATGACCTCGGATTCCGGGCCGGACATGGTGCCCACCTTGATGCTGCGGGTCTCGGCGTCGTCGCTGCCGCAGCCGGCCAGCAGGGCGCTGCCGAGCAGGGTGGCGCCGGCCAGGGCCGGGCGCAGCCAGCGGGTCAGGGATGCTTGCATGGTCTGTCTCTCCTTGAGTGCCAGGGAAAAGCCGGCGGACCGGCGGGGGATTACTTGTGGTTGGCGCGGCGCACCAGGGCGTCGCCGAGGCTCTGGAAGCCCTGCACCATGACCACCAGGATCGCCACGGTGATCAGCATCACCAGGGGATCGAAGCGATTGTAGCCGTAGCGGATGCCCAGGTCGCCCAGGCCGCCGCCGCCCACGGCACCGGCCATGGCGGAGTAGCTGACCAGGGTCACCACGGTGATGGTCAGGCCGGTGATGATGCCACCCCTGGCCTCCGGCAGCAGCACCTTGGTGATGATCTGGTAGGGGGTGGCGCCCATCGACTGAGCGGCCTCCACCAGGCCCGGGGGAATCTCGTTGAGCGAGCCTTCCACCAGGCGCGCCACGAAGGGGATGGCCGCCACGGTCAGCGGGACGATGGCGGCATTGGTGCCGATGGAGGTGCCGACGATCACTCGGGTGAAGGGGATGATCGCCACCATCAGGATGATAAAGGGCACCGAGCGACCGACATTGGTGGCCATGCCCAGTACCTGATTGAGCAGCGGCCGGGCGAGGATCTGCCCCGGGCGGGTCACGTAGAGCAGCACCCCCAGGGGAACGCCCAGCAGGGCGGCGATCACTCCGGAGATGCCCACCATATAGAGGGTGTCGAGGGTCGCCTCGAGAATCAGTTCAAGCATCGCGCTGGACATGGCCGAGCACCTCCACGTCGAGATCATGGGTTTCGAGATAGGCGATGGCCCGCGCCGTCTCCTCCGCGCCGCCGATCAGCTCGGCGATCATCAGCCCCAGGGTGCGTTCCTGGATCGACTCCACCTTGGCCTCGAGGATGCTGACATCGATGCCGCACTCCCGGGCCAGCCGCGAGATCAGCGGCGTGGAGACGGCGTCGCCGCCGAAGGCCAGGCGCACCACCGGATGGGTGTGCGCCCCGGGGGCGGGCTCCAGGCGCTCCACCAGGGCCGCCGGCGGCTCCAGCTGCAGGAAGTCGTTGAGGAAGTGGCGTCCCAGCTCGGTGCGCGGCGCGGTGAAGAAGTCCCCCACCTCGGCTTCTTCGACCAGCTCGCCGCCGGAGATCAGGCCGACCCGGTGGCAGATGCGCTTGACCACTTCCATCTCGTGGGTGATCAGCAGGATGGTCAGCCCCAGGCGGCGATTGATGTCCTGTAGTAGGTCGAGGATGGCGCCGGTGGTGTGGGGGTCCAGTGCCGAGGTGGCCTCGTCGCAGAGCAGCACCTTGGGACGACTGGCCAGGGCGCGGGCGATGGCGACCCGCTGCTTCTGGCCGCCGGAGAGCTGGGAGGGGTACTGGTCGCGCTTGTCGGCCAGGCCGACCAGGTCCAGCAGCGGGGCGACCCGCTCGCGGATCTCGGTCTTGTTCACGCCCATCAGCTCCAGGGGCAGGGCCACGTTGGCATAGACGCTGCGCGAGGAGAGCAGATTGAAGTGCTGGAAGATCATGCCGATCTGGTGGCGGGCCTGGTTGAGGGCGGCGCCGCTCAGCTCGGTGAGCTCCTGACCATCGACGCGAACGCTGCCGGTGGTGGGGCGCTCCAGCAGGTTGACGCAGCGAATTAGCGTCGACTTGCCGGCCCCGGAGAGGCCGATCACGCCATGAATGGCGCCCTCGGGGACCTCCAGGTCGATGGTCTTCAGGGCCTGGACGGCGCCTGGGCCGCTGCCGTAGGTCTTGGAGAGATTGCTGAGCTTGATCATGGGTCCCGTGGACTGGGTGGGGGCGCCGGGGCGGGCGAAGCAGTCACAGGGCAAAAAAAAGGCCACCCTGGCGGGTGGCCATCAACGCTGGACACACCCTTTTAGCTGCACTTACCACCCCTCCGAGGAGGGGCGGCGGCGCCCGCAATCCGGGTACAAATCGGCGCCTGAAATGAATGAGCGAATGCTAGTGGTAATTGAATGGGCTGTCAACGACCCGGCGGGCCAAGTTTCGGCGGATGGCGCTTATCTGCAGAAAATATTGCTGCCAACCGTGGGGGGCTCCAAGGAATCCGGTAAATTCCCGGGGGTGGCGCGGCGGCGAAACGGGGCTGGTAAACTAGCGCTTCAATTGACGGCCACCCTGGCCGCCCCCTATCACCCAGGTTCGGGAGTCGAGATGTTTACTGGAATCGTACAGGGCACCGCCACGCTGGTCGAGGTCATCGAGAAGGAGGCCTTTCGCACCCATGTGGTGGCGCTGCCGACGGAGTTGCGTGAGGGGCTGGCCCTGGGTGCCTCGGTGGCCCACAACGGGGTCTGCCTGACGGTGACCGCTATCGACGGCGAGCGGGTCAGCTTCGACCTGATGCGCGAGACCCTGCGCCTGACCAACCTCGGCGACCTGGCGGTGGGGGACAGCGTCAATATCGAGCGGGCCGCCCGCTTCGGCGACGAGATCGGCGGCCACGCCATGTCCGGGCATGTGATCTGCATGGCCGAGCTGACCGCCATCGAGGAGGCGCCCAACAATCGTCGCCTGTGGTTCCGGCTGCCCGAGGCCTATGGGCGGTTCCTCTTCGACAAGGGCTATATCGGCGTGGATGGCATCAGCCTGACCATCGGCGAGGTGCGCCAGGAGGCGGGCGGGCCGGGCTTCTGCGTCAACCTGATTCCCGAGACCCTGAGTCGCACCATCCTGGGCGGGCGCGGCGTCGGCGACCGGGTCAATATCGAGATCGATCCCCAGACCCAGGCGATCGTCGAGAGCGTGGAGCGTATCCTGGCCGCGCGCCAGGTCCCGGGCGCTTGACCGGGTCGTCAAGTCTGCGTTTGTGGCCGGGGATGGCGCCCGCCGCGGGCATTGCTTATACCTGTACGACGCCGGAAAACCTGGCCGACACCGGCGGTGGCTGACGAGCATTTGCATCTCGCGTCGGGCCACCGCTTTGGGTAGTATGTGCGGCTTTTCCGCCTCTTGACCACTTACGCAAGCGCACGGGGCCCTCCGATGCTGAAACGATTGCTGGACAACCACTTCAAGCTCAGCGAGCACCACACCACGGTTCGCACCGAGGTCATCGCCGGGATCACTACCTTCCTGACCATGGCCTATATCATCTTCGTCAATCCGAGCATTCTCTCGGAGACGGGGATGGATTACGGGGCGGTCTTCGTGGCCACCTGCCTGGCGGCGGCCATCGGCTCGCTGATCATGGGGGTGTGGGCCAACTATCCCATCGCCCAGGCGCCGGGCATGGGTCTCAACGCCTTCTTTACCTATGGCGTGGTGCTAGGCATGGGCTACACCTGGGAGGCGGCCCTCGGTGCGGTCTTCTTCTCCGGTTTCACCTTCCTGCTGCTGAGCATCTTCAAGGTGCGCGAGTGGATCATCAACTCCATTCCGCTCTCCCTGCGCCTGGGGATCGCCGCCGGTATCGGCCTCTTCCTGGCGATGATCGCGCTGAAGAATGCCGGCATCGTGGTGGCCAATCCGGCCACCTATGTGGCCCTGGGGGACATGACTCAGCCGTCGGCCCTCTATGCGCTGCTGGGCTTCTTCGTGATCACCGCCCTGGCCTATCTCCAGGTCACCGGGGCGGTAATGATCGGCATCCTGGGGGTCACGATCCTGGCCATGGTGCTGGGGCATAACGACTATGCCGGCCTGATGTCGATGCCGCCCTCCATTGCGCCGACCCTGATGGCACTGGATCTGGCCGGGGCCTTCGACGTGGCCATGCTCAGCGTGATCTTCGCCTTCCTCTTCGTCGACCTCTTCGATACTTCCGGCACCCTGGTGGGGGTGGCCCATCGCGGTGGCCTGCTCGACAAGGATGGCAAGCTGCCGCGCCTCAATCGGGCGATGATCTCCGACAGTAGCGCCTCCATGGCCGGTGCCGTGCTGGGCACCTCCACCACCACCAGTTATATCGAGTCCACCGCGGGCATCGCCTCTGGCGGGCGCACCGGCCTGACCGCGGTGGTGGTGGCGATCCTCTTCCTGGTCAGCCTGTTCTTCGCGCCCCTGGCCGGGTCGATCCCCGCCTATGCCACCGCCGGGGCCCTGCTCTATGTGGCCTCGCTGATGGCCGGCAGCCTGGCTCACGCCAACTGGGAAGACGCCACCGAGGCGGCCCCGGTGCTGATCGCCGCCCTGGCCATGCCGCTGACCTTCTCGATTGCCGAAGGCATCGCCCTGGGCTTTATCAGCTACGTGGCCATCAAGGCCCTGTCCGGTCGCTTCCAGGACCTCAACCCGGCGGTGGTGATCCTGGCGCTGCTGTTCGCCCTGAAATTCCTCTTCCTTGATTGAGAGAGCCGATGAGCATCTACGGTGATTACATCAAATCGGTGATTCGCACCGTCCCCGACTGGCCCCAGCCGGGGGTCAACTTCCGCGATATCACGCCGCTGCTGCAGAACAGTGCCGCCTTTCGCAAGCTGATCGACAGTTTCGTGCATCGTTATCAGGAGATGGACCTGGACGCCATCGCCGCCATCGATGCGCGGGGCTTCATCATCGGCGCGCCCCTGGCCTATGAACTCGGCTGCAGCTTCGTGCCGGTGCGCAAGAAGGGCAAGCTGCCGTTTCGCACCGTCAGCGAGACTTATACCCTGGAGTATGGCCAGGCCGAGGTGGAGCTCCACGCCGATGCCTTCCGAGCCCATGATCGCATCCTGATCATGGACGATCTGATCGCCACCGGCGGCACCATGCTGGCCGCCGCCAAGCTGATCACCCGCTGCGGCGGTCAGGTGGTGGAGACCGCCACCATCATCGACCTGCCCGAGCTCGGCGGCTCCCAGAAAATTCGCGAGGCGGGCCATAACGTCTTCGCGGTCTGTTCTTTCACTGAAGACGAGTAACCTCGTCCTCTCCTCTGCTTTACCGGGTTATCGATCATGAGCGCCAACCGCTATCAGCAACACTTCACCGTCTCCTGGGATCAACTGCACCGGGACGTTCGAGCCCTCTGCCATCAGTTGGTGGAGCGCGACTTCAAGGGCATCGTCGCCATTACCCGGGGCGGGCTGATCCCCGCCGCCCTGATCGCCCGGGAGCTCAACGTGCGCCTGATCGATACCATCTGCATCAAGAGCTATGACCATATGCAGCAGGGCGGCCTCGACGTGATGAAGGGCGTCGATCACGACGGGGATGGCTGGCTGCTGGTGGACGACCTGGTGGATACCGGCAAGACCGCCCGCAAGGTTCGCGAGATGCTGCCCAAGGCCCATTTCGTCACCGTCTATGCCAAGCCGGAGGGGCGCCCGCTGGTCGATCAGTGCCTCACCGAGGTGGCTCAGGACTGCTGGATCCAGTTCCCCTGGGACATGGGGATCGCCTATGTGCAGCCGCTGGTGGAGCAGGTGCGCAAGGACGACAATGCCTGAAGGTGCCTGCGGCGAGTCGGCATCGGGTCGGCGCGCCGCGCCTGATCAAGCCGCTATCGAAGAGACCCCGTTGATGTCAGGATCCCCGCTTCCCGAGGACTGGAACCGCTTCCTGGGCCAGGAGCTCCAGGCCCCCTACATGCAGCAATTGCGCGACTTTCTCGCCGCCGAGAAGGCCGCCCGCAAGGTGATCTATCCCCATTCGCGTCACTGGTTTCGTGCCTTCGAGCTGACGCCGCTGGCCTCGGTCAAGGTGGTGATCCTGGGCCAGGACCCCTACCACGGGCCTGACCAGGCGCACGGGCTCTGCTTCTCGGTCCGTCCCGGGGTGCCGACGCCGCCCTCGCTGGTCAATATCTACAAGGAGTTGGCCGGCGACCTGGGGGTGAGCCCGGTCGATCACGGCTTCCTGGAGTCCTGGGCGCGCCAGGGCGTGCTGATGCTCAACAGCGTGCTGACGGTGGAGCAGGGCAACGCCGGTGCCCACCGCGGGCGGGGCTGGGAGACCTTTACCGATCGCGCCATCGCCACCGTCAACGAGCAGTGCGAGGGGGTGGTCTTCCTGCTGTGGGGCAGCTACGCCCAGAAGAAGGCGGCCTTCGTCGATCGCGATCGCCATCTGGTGCTGCAGTCACCCCACCCGTCGCCGCTCTCCGCCCATCGCGGCTTCTTCGGCCAGCGCCACTTCTCCCAGGCCAATGCCTTCCTCGAGGCCCGCGGGCGGGGTGGCATCGACTGGCAGCTACCCGCCCGGCCACCCCAGGAGCTTTCGGCGTGACAGCCGGGCCGCCGTCGACGACCCTTATCTCGACGGCACCAGGCGGCGCGCGCCGCCGCTTTCGATCCAACCATTGCTATCTTCAAGGGCCACCTATGAGCGTTCATGCCATCCAACACCCCCTGGTCAAGCACAAGCTGGGCCTGATGCGGGTCGCCGATATCAGTACCAAGAGCTTTCGTGAGCTGGCCGGCGAGGTCGCCAAGCTGCTGACCTATGAGGCCACCCAGGACCTGGAGCTGGAGTCCATCGAGGTGCCGGGCTGGAGCGGCGAACCGCTGGCGGTGGAACAGCTCAAGGGTAAGAAGGTCACGGTGGTGCCTATCCTGCGCGCCGGCCTGGGCATGCTGGACGGCGTCACCGACCTGATTCCCAGCGCGCGGATCAGCGTGGTGGGGCTCTATCGTAACGAAGAGACCCTGGAGCCGGTGCCCTATTTCGAGAAGTTCACCAACGATATCGCCGAGCGCCTGGCCATCGTTATCGATCCCATGCTGGCCACCGGCGGCTCCATGGTGGCGACCCTGGATATGCTCAAGGAGCGCGGTTGCCAGCAGATCAAGGTGATCGTGCTGGTGGCGGCGCCGGAGGGGATCGCCCGGGTCGAGGCGGCCCATCCCGACGTGGAGATCTATACCGCGGCCGTCGATGAGCGCCTCGACGAGCACGGCTATATCGTGCCCGGCCTGGGTGATGCCGGCGACAAGATCTTCGGCACCCGCTGAGCCATTCTCACCCCGAACGCCCTCGCCGCCCCCACGAGGGCGTTCTTGTATTCCCCGTCACTGGAGAGAACTGCATGAAGGAGTCGCTGACGGCCAGGCCGTCATCCCTCGATCTGCCCCGCACCCTGCTGACCGGCGCCCAGATGCTCTTCGTGGCCTTCGGCGCCCTGGTGCTGGTGCCCCTGCTCACCGGCCTCGATCCCAGCGTGGCGCTGTTTACCGCCGGGGTCGGCACCCTGGTCTTCCATGCGGTGACCCGGGCCACGGTGCCGGTCTTCCTGGCCTCGTCCTTCGCCTTCATCGCCCCCATTCAGGGCTCGGTGGCCAATTTCGGCATTCCCGCGACCCTGGGCGGCCTGCTGGTCGCCGGCCTGGTCTATGTGGCCATTTCCCAGGCGGTGCGCCTCAAGGGCACCGCCTGGCTGCATCGCCTGCTGCCGGCGGTGGTGGTGGGGCCGGTGATCATGGTGATCGGCCTGGCCCTGGCGCCGGTGGCGGTGAGCATGGCCAGCGGCGAGACCAGCGAGCAGATCGGCTACGGTCAGGCGATCACCCTGTCGATGATCAGCCTGCTGGTCACCCTGGTCCTGGCGGTGTTCGGCCGCGGCCTGCTGCGCCTGATTCCGATCATGGGCGGCATCGTCAGCGGTTATCTGCTGGGGCTGGCCATGGGGGTGATCGACTTCACGCCGGTACGGGAAGCGGCCTGGGTGGCGCTGCCGGCCTTTACCCTGCCGAGCTTTCACTGGGCGGCGATCCTGTTCATGATTCCGGTGGCCATCGCCCCGGCGGTGGAGCATATCGGCGATATGGTGGCCATCGGTTCGGTGACCCGCCACAACTACCTGGAGAAGCCCGGGCTGCACCGCACCCTGCTGGGGGATGGCCTGGCCACCTCCACGGCGGCCTTGTTCGGCGGTCCGCCCAATACCACCTACTCCGAGGTCACCGGGGCGGTGACCCTGACCCGCGCCTTCGATCCACGCATCATGATGGTGGCCGCCGGGGTGGCCATCGTGCTGGCCTTCGTGGCCAAGCTGGGCGCCCTGTTGCAGACCATTCCGGCGCCGGTGATGGGGGGCATCATGACCCTGCTGTTCGGCTCCATCGCGGTGGTGGGCATGAATACTCTGGTGCGCGCCGGCCACTCCCTGACCGCGCCCCGCAACCTGGTGGTGATCTCGCTGATCCTGGTCTTCGGCATCGGCGGCATGCAGCTGGGCGGTGGGCAGTTTACCCTCCAGGGGGTGAGCCTGGCGGCCCTGGTAGGCATCGTCCTGAACTGGGTGCTACCGCCGGCCAACGAAGAGGCGTAAGTATCCTGTCCCGGGCTCATTCGGAGTGGTGACGTCTCGTATCATTGAGGCCCGGGGCTAGCCTGAGGGCAGGCACTGCGCGAAGACGCTGTGAACCCCTCCCTGGGCGCTCGACTTTTTCGTCCCTGAAAAAGACGCTTCGCTCCGGCCTGCCCCCAGCGCCCCTAAGCCATTCGCATTATGGCGGTTTCGGTGATTTACGTGCGCGGGGTTCTCGCAGGCATGATGCTGCTCGGTG
>NZ_BJUK01000065.1 GCF_007989625.1 Bisbaumannia pacifica | reverse complement strand
GGGCCCGGCCATGTGCCGGGCCCGCCGTTTTTCGCAAGGAGATCCCGAGATGCCAAGCATGAACGCCCAGGTGCCTACCCCCGAGGCCGGCCGACTGATCCAGCGGCTGTGCAAGCACTTTCGCCACAAGATCGACGCCGAGTGGGATGCCCACCAGGGCCACCTGCGCTTCTCCATCGGCGAGTGCCGGCTCGACGCCGAGCCGGATGCCCTGCGCCTGCGCTGCGACGCGGCCTCGGCGGAGGAGCTGACGGAGCTCGGCGAGGTGGTGGCCTCGCACCTGGTACGCTTCGCCGGCGACACGGTCGAAGCGGTCGAGTGGCAGGCGACGACCTAAGCCGACGCGCGAGCCACGAAAAACAGCCACACGCCACGAAAAACGCCCCCCAGGCATGGCCTGGGGGGCGTTTGGGTATGGCTTACCGCCGGCCTAGGCCAGGGCGGATCGCAGGGGGGTCGCCCGGGGGAGATCGAGCCGCCCCCGCAGGTGTGCCAGGTCCTCGGCGAGGACCCGATAACAGTCGGGACCGAACCACTCCAGGGAGACGTCCATCGGCTCACGACACTGCGCCAGCCAGTCGAGCACCGGGCCATAGTCGCAGGCCCCTTCCAGCACCGGCACCATGCCGTCCCGGCTCCCCGCCGGCGAATAGACGTTGGCCGGGGCGAAGACCGACAGCCGCTCCTGGCGGTCGATGTTCTTGAGGTGAAAGTGGCGTACCCAGGGCGCCAGCTCGCGCAGCACCGCCAGCGGCTCGACCCCCGCCTCCCAGACGTGCAGCACATCGAAGTTCACCCCCAGGTCGGGGTGATCCACGGCCTCGAGCAGCTCGCGAGTCACCTCGGGATGATCCGCCAGGGTATTGGGGTGGGTCTCCACCACCAGGGTCTGCCCCTCGGCGGCCACGCACTCGGTGAGTCGGCGCAGGCGACGCGCCAGGTCGCGCCGCTCGCCCCGATCCAGCGCGGCGCTGGGGCGATGGCCGGCGAAGGTGCGCAGCTTGCCGGCCCCCCAGTGGCGGGCCAGCCGGCACAACCGCCGGGTATGCGCCAGGGCCTCGCCCTCGTCGCCCTCCAGGGGCAGGTAGTCGCTGAGCATGGGCACCACGAGTCCATGGCGGCGCAGCGCCGCGGCCTCGTCCTGGGGTGACTCGCTCAGGTGCCGGGCGTGCACACCCCACAGCTCGATGCCGTCGAAGCCGGTATCGGCCGCCCAGGCGCCGAGCTCCGGCAGGGAGACCAGGTGGTGACGAAACGAGATGGTGCACAGATGCAGCCGGATCATAACGGGAGCTCCTCGGCGGGGGTGGGTCGGGACGCGGCAGGGTCACTGGTCTGGTCACTGGCCTGCCACCAGGCATCGAAGAGCCGCTGCAGCTCGGCCTTGATGCGAAATTCCCGGGCATCCTGCTCGTCCAGCAGCGCCTCGACGCCGGCGGCCAGCGCCGTCTCACCGCTCATCACCAGCTTCATGGCGCGGTACTGGATGCGGGTATAGGTCTTGACCAGCGCCTCGATCTCCTCGCACCAGGCCTCGAAGGCGTCATCGCCCTCCGCCTGGCGGCCCTGCTCCTCCAGCAGCCAGGCGAAGGCGTGCTCGTAGGCGTACTTGCGGATCGCCATCACCGGGATCTCGCGGAAGGCCAGGGTCAGATGGGCCAGCGGCTGGCTCGCCTGGGGACCGACATGGGCGCGGAAGATGCCGCGCAAGGCGTCGGTAAAGGGGTTCTCGTGACGCTTCATGCACTGGCGGAAATAGGCCGCCACCGTCTCCCGGGGGGTATGGCGCACCTCCAGGCCGTCGAAGTGGAAGCCCCCGGCGGCGGCCGGCGAGCGCACCGCCTCGAGGATGCGCGCCTTGGGCAGCTCGCCCTCCCAGCGGAAGTCCGGGTCGCACATGAACCAGGTCTCGGGGTCGGCGGTGGCCTCCAGCATCACGTAGTGGGGAAAGGGATTCTGGTGGAACTTGTTGTCGCGCTCCGGCAGCCGGTACATGTCGAGCATCACCATCACCTGGCGGTCCGCCGGGCGGGTCTCCACCAGCTCCACCAGGCGTGCGACATTGGCCTCCTTGTCCCGGTCGTGGTCATACCACTCGTCGATACGGATGCCGTAGAGCAGCCGGTACCAGTCCCGGAAGCCCTCGTGGCGGGTGTGCGGCGAATGGTAGGAGAGCACCTGGTCGGCATCCACCGAGAAGTCGGCATCCCAGACCCCGAAATAGAAGGGGCGGTGATCCACCCCCGGGGTGCGCTTGATCAGCTCGCAGACGCAGCTGACGAAACAGTGCACCTTGATCATAAGCCCGCCTCCCGCTGCCACTGGTCGAGCCGGGCCACCAGGTCGTCGACCCGGCGCAGCTCCTCGCCGATCACCGCCTCCTCGGGAATCGCCAGGCCGTGCTCCAGTTCCAGGTGCACCAGCAGCTGCAGCAGCATGATGGAATCCAGGGCCAGGTCCTCGTTGAGGCGCGCCTCGGGCGCGAAGCGCGACAGGTCGGCCTGGGGCAGATGGCGCGCCAGGGTGTCGGCGATGGCCGCCCGCAGCCGCGCCTCGCCACTAGCGGACGCGAGGGTCATGTCGCTATTCATGCCACCACCTCCTCGGCCAGCCGGCGCCGGCTGATCTTGCCATTCGGCAGCTTGGCGATCTCCGCCACCTGCTCCAGCAGCATGGGCACCTGATGGGGGGCGAGCCGCTCGCGGCACCAGCGCCGCAGGGCCTCGCCGTCCAGCGGCTCGTCGGCCACGAAGTGCAGGCAGACCCGCTCGCCGGCATAGGCGTCCGGACGCTTGAAGGCCACCGCCTCGGTGATCCGCGGATGGCGCAGGAAGGCATCCTCCACGTCGCCGGGGTAGACGTTGATGCCCGCCACATTGATGGTGTCATCGAGGCGTGCCAGGAAGTGCAGCCGGCCCTGGGCATCGAGGTAGCCCAGGTCGCGGGTGGCGATCGTGCCCTCCCCCGGCACGCCGACGCGGATCTCCGCCGGCGTCTCGGCGGAGAAGCCCGCACTGACCTCCAGATGGGCCAGGGGGCGCCCCATCAGCCCCGGCGTCTCGGCCCGGGCGGCGATGGCGATGCAGCCCGCCTCGGAGCAGCCGTACTGCTGGCAGACCCGCTCGACCCGGGCGCTCAGGGTCTCGAGCAGCGGCCCCGGCAGCGCCGCCCCGGAGAGCATCAGGGTGTGCAGGCGCTGCTCCGGGGGCAGCATGCGCACCAGCAGGCTGACCAGGGTGGGGGCGGCATAGAGCAGGTGCCGGGGGTGGTCGCGCAGGGTGGCGAGGATGGCGCGCGGGTTGAGGTTGGTGACGACACGCGGCACCACCCCGCGAGACAGCCCGGCCAGGACCCCACAGATCAGCCCGTAAGAGTGGGTGACCGGGCAGGCGACGATGGGGGTCAGCCCCTCGGCCTCGGGGAAGCCGGCGACATAGCTCTCCAGCTCCCGGTCGATGGCGACCCAGCCGCGGGCGATCGGCTTGGGGCGTCCGGTGGTGCCGGAGCTGAGCTGGATCAGCTCGCCGCCCGGGGCCGGCTCGCGGCGCCGTGCCACGTCGTCCAGCGCCTCCAGCTCGCCCTCGCCGTGCAGCAGGTGTTGGCAGCCGGTCTCCCGGGCCAGGGTCCGGGCCGCCTCCAGCGGCGTGGCCGGGTGAATGGGCAGCACGCTGCCGCCCTTCGCCTTGAGGTGCAGGCACAGGGCCAACCACTGGCCGCTGTCCTTGAGGCAGACGGCCAGGCGCCGGCCCCGGGGCTCGGCGATGGCCGGGTAGTGACTCAGGGCAGCGACGGCGCGCTCGACGTCGTCGCGACCATAGGGGGTGGCATCCACCACGTAGAGGGGATCGGAGAGTGTCACGTTAACCTCGATGATCGGTGGGCTAATGGGGAAGATCGGCATCCGCCAGGGGGTTGGCGATGCGGTGATGGCACTCCGGGGCCTCGGGGCCACGGAGCTTGCGGGTGATCAGGGCCTCGGCGGCGATCCACGGGCGACGGTGGCCCAGGTGGGCCAGGCGCGCCGCCAGCTCGGGATGGCGCCGGGCATAGGCGGCGAGGCAGTCGCTCACCGCTTGCCAGAAGCGCGCCTCGGGGAGGCCGTAATGGGTCTCCAGGGCCAGGGCCAGCTCGCTGAGGTGGTAGACGAAGAGGGTGTCCATCACCAGCTCGCGCAGCGCCTCCACCGCCCCCATGCGGTAGTAGCGATCATCGGGGGCCGCGTCGTAGTCCGCCTGGCGCTCACCGAGACGGGGCCCCTCGGCCCCCTCGGGCAGGAAGGCCTCGACGTACTCCACGCTGTCGTGGAAGTCGCGCAGCAGCAGCGCCACCGGCCAGCCATCGCGGACCACCAGCAGGGCGTTCTGGGCATGCGCCTCCACGGCGATGCCGTGGGCCGCCAGCAGGTGCCAGACCGGCAACACCAGGGCGCGGATCAGCGCCGCCAGCCAGGCCTCGAGGCCGTGACGCTCGATCCAGGGGGCGATAAAGGGTCGACCGTCCGCCTCCACGGCGAAGAGCGCATTGGCGGGCACCGCCCGCTCCCCGCCCGCCAGCCGCTGCGCGATGGCGTCGCGCCAGATCGCCCCCAGCTCGCCGGCCAGGGCGGCCTGCTCCGCGGGGCGCTCGGGGTGGCCGGTGTAGAGCACCCCGGCGTACTCCTCCAGCAGGCGCAGGGGGTAGTCCGTGGCGAAGCGTGGGTCGCCGTCGAGGGTGTCGCGCAGCCAGCGGGAGATCGCCGGTGCCGAGGGCACCGAGTGGGGCTCCAGGTGGCGCCGGGCGGAGGTGTTGCCGATGCCCAGGGGCAGCTTGACGCAGGCCTGCCCCGGGCGACTGGCGTTGAACAGCGAGCGCAGCGACTGGCTGGGGCGATAGGCATCGCCCAGCGTGCCCAGGGCGCGCACCTCGCCCCGGGCCAGGGCCGGCCCCAGGGCGCCCTCGCGCAGCTGGCGCCACTGCCAGGGATGCACCGGCAGGACGGCGTGGCGGCGCGAATCGCCGCCGCTCGCTGCCAGGGCGGCCCACAGCGCCCGGCTCGTCTCGACGCCCAGTTCGCGATCCCAGAAGGCCGCCTCCGCCTCGGGCAATTGGCTCAGGCAGTGATCGCGGGGCACGGTGAGCCAATGCAGGGCGAAGGCGTGCCCCGACTCGGGGCCGAAGCGCGCCTGATCCTCGGCATCGAAGCCGAGCCGTGCCTTGAAACAGGGGTGATAGGGGTGGCCCTCGTGGAGGGCGCTATCCAGGGCCTCGGCGGCCAGGTCGCGGCGCTCCGCCACGACCGGGCAGGCGGCGGCATGGCGCAGGGTCGCCTCCAGCTCGGCGAGCAGCACGCAGCGGCATTCCAGGCTCGCCGGCAGCTGGCCGACCAGGCCCTCGAGACTCACCGCCACCGCCCGCCCCTGGCGGCTCAGGCCGAGGCTCTTGATCGCCAGCTGGACCCGGCCGAAGCCACGCACCCGGCCCCGACAACGCCCTTCCACCTGCCCCAGGGAGAAACTCAGCCACCCCCAGCCGCCTCGCGCCGGGGGCTCCAGTCGATAGGTCAGTACCCCCTCGAAGAGCAGCGCTTCCAGCAACTGGCGGATCACCCGCCAGCGCAGCGCCTCAGGCGACCGCATGGCGAGCCTCCGCGGCGAGGATCTGCCGGGTCGCCCGCAGGGGGTTGGCGATACGGGTATAGACCGCCATCTCCAGGTCCGCCTCCAGCTCGTCCACGTCCTGCACCCGGGTCAGCAGGTTGCCCTTGTAGGGCAGCCGCGCCTCCTCCAGCAGCCGGCTCACCAGCGGCCGCGCCGGGCCGTCGAGCCGCGTCCGCCAGCGCACCAGGGCCTCGCGCAGCAGCGCCAGCGCCTCCTCCTCGGCCAGCAGGCCGTCCTGGCCGAGGCGGGCGATCACCGCGAACAGCTGGTTGGCCACCAGGTAGTAGCAGAAGCGGTCGCGGATCATGTCATCGGCATAGAAGAGCTCCGGCGTGCGGGCCAGCGCCGGGCACAGCGACGTCAGCGCCTCGCGGCGGCTCGCCGAGAGGTAGTAGCCCTGGTTGTCGCGGTAGTAGAAGGCGGTGGGATAGCCCGCACTGAGGTCGAGCAGGCCGTTCTGCTGGTGGGCCTCCAGGGCGATGCCGTGGGCATCGTAGAGGCGCAAGGCCGGGGCGATGGCACAGCTCAGGTAGTGGCGGAACCAGTCGCGGCTCACCGCGGCCAGGCCGCGCCCCTCGTTGAGGGCCAGGCCCTCGATCAGGGCCTGCAGCCGCGAGGGCCGCCCCTCCAGGGGCTCCTGGGTCAAGGCCGCCACGGCGATCGCGCCGCCATCGCGGCCCCGGGTAAAGGGGTTCTCGCGCAGGATCGTCTCGAAGCCGCTCTCGCGCAGCCCCGGCAGCCGCACGCTGAGGTAGGCGGGGTCCTGCAGGAAGCGAAAGCGCGGCTCGGCGTCGGCGAAGCCGGTGGCGCGGATCAGTTGCGCCATCACCAGGCCGGCCTCCAGCTCGTGGGCCTTGTTGACCCGCAGGGAGTTGGTCACCCGCACCGGAATCGAGAACTTGAGCATCCACGGCGACGCCTCGTTATAGAGGGTGCGCACCGAGGAGGTGGCGGTGAAGTGGGGACCCCGCTCGCCCAGGGAGCGGATCTCGCCACGCGCCATGGCCGCCTGCACCGCAGGCTGGGCCAGCAGCCACTGGGCCTGGAGGGGATGGGCCGGCACCGGCAGATGCGCTTCGGCCAGTGGCGGCAGGGCCTCGCCCAGCAGCTCGGCCACCAGCTCGGTGGCGGGGGCGACGCCGTGACTGCCCTGGACGACGAGGTCGCGGTGCACCGAGAAGAGGTGCAGCGGAAAGCGCCCGGCCAGTTCCGGCGCGTAGCGCTCGTGCTGCCAGTCCGCCAGGCCCTGGCGACTCTTGGGGGTGGGATGGGCCACATGGCCGAACAGCAGCGACTGCTCGGCATCGATGAAACGCTCTGAGACCAGCCGCGGGTCCTGGCGCCGCGCCGCCACGTAGCGGGCCATGACCCGCTGGCTATCGAGGAGTCGGTAGCGCAGTTCCAGCTCCCGGCTGCGGCGCAGCTCCGGCAGCATGCCGCCGACCCGCGCATAGAGCTCGGTGACCAGCAGGTCGATGGCCGCGACGGGGGTCAGTCGCGCCCAGCCCTGCCCCGGCCGGCACGCCCAGGCCTGGCCCAGCCGATGCCGCCCGGCCAGGGAGCGGTAACTCACCTCCACCGCCAACTCGGCCTCGCGGGTGGTCAGCCGCAGCGCCTGCGGCGGCCCCTCGGCGGCGCCATCGACCCAGCGGCCGCCATCCACCTCTCGGAGATAACAGTGCAGGAAGGCCTGGAAACTGGCCTGTTCGGCGATAGCCCGTGCGGACGGTCCCATAGTGTTGCCCCATGACGAGAGTCTGGGGACAACACTAAATGAGAAGCATACGCAAATGTACCAGATTTACAACTTTTACACTCCGGCGGGCTCGCCGGGCAGCAGCCGCCGGGGCCGGAAGCGCAGGAAGAGGCTCAAGGCCAGGCCGAAGGTCAGCCACTCCGCCAGGGGCAGGGCCAGTAGCAGCGGCCACTCCGGGCGCAGGGTGGCAATCAAGACCAGCAGGGCCGCCGGCAGCACCAGGCTGCGGGAGAGGGCCACCACGGCGGAGGGCAGCGGCCGGTGCATGGCGGTCAGGTAGACCGACAGCAGCACGTTGAGGCCATTGATCAGGAACAGCGGCCAGAGGATCGCCAGGAACTGGTCGGCGAGCCGTGCGGTGGCCAGGTCGGCGCCATCCAGGAAGAGCCGTACCAGGGCCCCGCCCTGCCACCAGACCGCCGCCACCAGCACCAGGCCGAGGCTCAGGATCACGCCGGCTCCGCAGCCCATGAAGGTGCGGATGCGCCGGGCATTGCCGGCGCCCAGGTTATGGCTGACCAGCACATGCATGGCATCGGAGATGCCGTAGAAGACCATCAGGCTGAGGAAGATCAGGTAGTTGACCACGGTGAAGGCGGCCACCCCGGTGACCCCCTGGCTGTTCATCAGCAGCCAGTTGATCAGCAGCATCACCAGCCCCACCGAGGCCTCGTTGATCCACTCCGAGACGCCGTTGGCGCCGGCCTTGAGCACCTCGCCCCAGTGGCGCTGGCGCGGCGAGAAACGCAGCCGCCGTCCGCGGCGGGCGAAGTAGCCCAGCAGCACGGCGAGCTGCAGGGCCTGGGCCAGGCCGGTGGCCAGGGCCGCGCCGCCCAGCCCCTGCCCCAGGTAGCCCACCAGCAGGGCATCGAGCAGGATATTGGCGCCGGCCCCGGCGACCAGGGCCGCGGTGGCCAGCCCCGGGAAGCCGTCCACCCGCACGAAGTAGTAGAGCACCAGGGTCACCAGCTGCACCACCAGCACCCAGAGCATGATCAGGAAGTACTCGGACATCAGCGGGTAGAGCTCGGGGGCGGCGCCGAGCAGCCGATAGAGCGGCTCGTGGAAGCGCAGGCAGAGCAACGCCGCCGCCAGGGCCAGCCCCAGGGTGGCGATCAGGCACTTGCTGAAGGTCGCCGAAGCCGCCGCCGGATCACCCTCTCCCAGGGCCTTGCCGGCGCGCACCGTGCCGCCGATGGCCAGGGCCAGGGCCAGGCCGAAGAGCACGGCGAAGTAGGGTATCAGCAGGTTGAGGGCCGCCAGGGCATCGGCCCCGGCGAAATTGCCGATAAAGATGCCGTCGACGATATTGGCGGTGGTCAGCGCCAGGAGCCCCGCCACCGAGGGCAGGGCATAGCGCCAGAAGACCGGCCAGTGGGGGCCGCTCAGGATGGGGTCGGGATGGCGCGGGGCCGCGTCGTCCATGCACGCTCCTTGATCACGAGGCCCGGCCTCGGGGCGGGGCCTTTCCCCGCCCGCCGGGGCCTATTCCAGGTTATCGAGGCCGCGCTCGGCCATGGCCACGGCGCGGAACAGGGCACGGCCCTTGTTGAGGGTCTCCTGCCACTCCAGCTCGGGCACCGAGTCGGCCACCACGCCGGCGCCGGCCTGCACATGCAGCTGGCCGTCCTTGATCACCGCGGTGCGGATGGCGATGGCGGTGTCCATGTTGCCGTGCCAGGAGAGGTAGCCCACGGCGCCGGAGTAGACGCCGCGCTTGACCGGCTCCAGCTCGTCGATGATCTCCATGGCACGGATCTTCGGCGCCCCGGAGAGGGTACCCGCCGGGAAGGTGGCGCGCAGCACGTCCATGGCGGAGAGTCCCGGCTTCAACTGGCCGGTGACGTTGGAGACGATATGCATCACGTGGGAGTAGCGCTCCACCACCATCTGGTCGGTGACCTTGACCGTGCCGGTGCGGCTGATACGGCCCACGTCGTTGCGCCCCAGGTCGATCAGCATCAGGTGCTCGGCGACCTCCTTGGGGTCGGCCAGCAGGTCCTTCTCCAGGGCCTGGTCCTCGGCCTCGCTCTTGCCGCGCACCCGGGTGCCGGCGATGGGTCGCACCGTGACCTCGCCATCCTCCAATCGGGTGAGGATCTCCGGGGAGGAGCCCACCACCTGGTGGTCGCCCAGGTCGAGGAAGAACATATAGGGCGAGGGGTTGAGGCTGCGCAGGGCGCGGTAGAGGTCGAGCGGCGGCGCCTGGTAGCCGATCGACATGCGCTGGGAGGGCACGCACTGCATGACGTCGCCGGCCAGCACATACTCCTTGATGGTCTCCACCGCGGCCTTGAAGCCGCCCTCGGTGAAGCCGGAGGTGAAGTCGCCCTCCTCCACCGCCGGCGCCCCGGTGCCGGGGCTCTGGGTATTGACGGTGGCGCTGCGCAGCCGGATCTCCAGGCGCTCGAGGCGCTCCCGGGCCCGCTCGAAGGCCTCCGCCTCGGCGGGGTCGGCATGGGTCCACAGGGTCAGGCGGCCGGAGAGGTTGTCGAAGACCACCAGCTCCTCGCAGACCATCAGCAGGATATCCGGCACGCCCAAGGGGTCGGCCTTGGCGGCGGCGCTGCGCAGGCGCGGCTCCACGTAGCGAATGGTGTCGTAGCCGAAGTAACCCACCAGGCCGCCGTCGAAGCGCGGCTGGTCGTCGAGTTGCGGCACCTTGTAGCGGGACTGGAAGGCCTCGATCCAGGCCAGCGGGTCCTCGACCTCGGCCTCCTCGATCACCTCCTCGCCATCCAGGTGGCGCACGCTGAAGCCGCGCACCTCGAGGCGCTCGCGGCACGGCAGGCCGATGATCGAGTAGCGCCCCCACTTCTCGCCGCCCTGTACCGATTCGAGCAGGAAGGTCCAGGGCGCCTGGGCCAACTTGAGGTAGGTGGAGAGCGGCGTATCGAGGTCGGCCAGCACCTCCCGGGTCACGGGAATGCGGTTGTAGCCGGCCTGCGCCAGCTCCTGAAAGCGGTCGGGAGTCATCATGCCCGTCAGATCCTTTGGTGGTGTCTCGGAAAATGGCTAGCGGTGGCCGCCGGGGCGACCGGAGAGCATCACCATCGCCAGCGCTTGACCTCACGCATCAGGGTGGCGAGGCGCTGGCGGCTCGGGGGGAAATGACGGGGCATTGGTGCGGTGTCCGTGCGAGAAAGTTATAGCAACTTCTTATCAAATCGGCATTTTTTATAGCGCCTAACGGAGGAACACTAAACGAGTTCCGCCAGCGATTCAACCAGGCCATCCGGGCCGCTGGCCGCCACCGGCTCGCCATGATTGTAGCCGTAGGGCACCGCCAGGGTGCGGAAACCGGCGGCCTTGCCGGCGGCGATATCGTGGCGGGAGTCGCCCACCATCAGGCAGCGCGACGGCGGTACCTCGAAGTGATCGCTCATCGCCAGCAGCGGCGCCGGGTGGGGCTTCTTCTCGGCCAGGGAGTCGCCGCCCAGGCAACGGGCGAAGCAGCCCTCGATACCCAGGCCCCCGAGGATCGGCGCGATAAAGGCCGCCGGCTTGTTGGTGACCAGCGTCAGGGTCAGGCCGCGCGCGGCGAGCCCCTCCAGGGCCTCGCGCACCCCGGGGTAGAGGCGGGTGCGGGCATTCGGCGCCTGGCCATAGTGGTGCAGGAAGCGGGCATGGGCCGCCTCCAGGCGCTCGGCCTCGGGGGGCTGGCCCAGGGCCGATGTCAGGGCCCGCTCCACCAGCACCCGGGAACCGTTGCCCACCCAGTCGCGCACCCGGGCCTCGCCGGCGACGGGCAGGGCCAGGTCGGCGAGGGCGAGGTCCACCGCCGCGGCCAGGTCGGGGACCGAGTCCACCAGGGTGCCGTCCAGGTCGAAACAGATCAGGGTGATGCCTTCCAGGCTGGGGTGCATGGGGGCTCCTTGGTGAGTCACTGAGAGGGGACGAATCGGTCATGCCGATTATGCATGTAATATTACGGAAAAATCTTCCACTTTTTGGCCGTCGCCCATAGGCAGACGAACGTCGTAACGCTATGCTAGGGCCAGCCGTTGCCGACTCCAGGGCATCTCCCCCCTACTCGGCCGGACGCCGACGACACCCCTGCCGTGACGCCCGACCGCCGTATCGAGGCCTGTGTCCTGACCCCGGGCAACTTTTTCAAACCTTTCCCTTTCACACTTTGTCAGGAGTCTCTATGACGCTACCACGCATCGTGGTGGTCGGCGGAGGCGCGGGCGGACTGGAGCTGGTTACCCGGCTCGGTCGCAAACTCGGCAAGCGCCAGCGCGCCGAGATCGTGCTCGTCGATCGCAACCCTACCCATATCTGGAAACCCCTACTGCATGAGGTGGCCACCGGCGCCCTCGATTCCGGTCTCGACGAGGTCTCCTACCAGGGGCACTCCAAGGGGAATGGCTACCAGTTCCAGCGCGGCACCCTGAGCGATATCGATCGCCAGGCGCGTCGCCTGACCCTGGCGCCGATTCTCGACGAGGATGGCAGCGTGGTGCTGCCGGCGCGGCATCTCGACTACGACTACCTGGTGCTGGCACTGGGCAGCGTCTCCAACGACTTCGGGACTCCCGGCGTCACCGAGCACTGCCACTTCCTCGACTGCCCCCAGCAGGCCGAGGCCTTCCGCCACGACATGCTCAATACCTTCCTGCGCTACAGCGCCCCGGAGCGGCGTACCCACACCAAGCTGACGGTGGGCATCATCGGCGCCGGGGCCACCGGGGTAGAGCTGGCCGCGGAGCTCTATGACGCCTCCAAGATGCTCAAGAGTTACGGCTTTACCTCCATCGAGTCGAGCCAGGTGCAGGTCCATCTGGTGGAGGCCGCCCCCGGCGTGCTGCCCGCCCTGCCCTCGCGGATCGGCAAGGCGGTGCACCAGGAGCTGGAGAAGCTCGGCGTGCATATCCATACCGATACCCGGGTCACCCAGGTCACCGAGATGGGCTTTATCACCGCCGAGGGCGAGAAGATCGAGACCGACCTCAGCGTCTGGGCCGCCGGCATCAAGGCACCGCCCTTCCTCTCCGAGCTGGGGCTTTCCACCGAGCGCAACCACCAGGTCAAGGTGCATCCTACCCTGCAGAGCCTGGATGACGAGCGCATCTTCGCCTTCGGCGACTGCGCCAGTTGCCCGCAGCCGGACGGCAAGCGCGTCCCGCCCCGGGCCCAGGCCGCCCACCAGCAGGCCGGCGTGCTCTACCGCAACCTGCGCGCGGCCCTGGCCGGCAAGCCGCTCAAGGAGTTCACCTTCCGCGACCGCGGCTCGCTGATCTCCCTGGCGCATTTCGATGCGGTGGGCAGCCTGATGCGTGGCGCCTCGGCGCGCAGCCTGTTTATCGAGGGGCGCCTGGCGAAGATGTTCTACGCCTCCCTCTACCGCATGCACCAGTTCGCCATTCATGGCGCGATCAAGACCGGCATGACGGTGGTGGTGGATGGACTGAACCGCTTCCTGCGGCCGAAGATGAAGCTGCACTGAGGCCGACAGGCGCATGAAAAAAGGCCGCCGAGCGATTGCTCGGCGGCCTTTTTCGTGGTCTGGCGCTGGCCTTAGGCTTTGTCTGAAAAGTCGGCGAGCGAAGGTCAGACAAGGC
>NZ_BJUK01000064.1 GCF_007989625.1 Bisbaumannia pacifica | reverse complement strand
CCGAGCTCAGCCAGTTTTCGGACATAGCCTAGTCCACCTTGGCGGGGATCGCCTCGGCCGGTGCCGACTCGGCCCCGTGATGATAGAGATGCACGTCGCGCTGGGGGAAGGGGATGCTGATGCCTTCGGCGTCGAAGCGCCGCTTGATCTGCTCGGTCAGGTCCCAGTAGACGTCCCAGTAGTCCGCCGCCTTGACCCAGGGGCGCACGATCCAGTCGATGCTCGACTCGCCCATGGCGCTCATGCGGATATTGGGCGCCGGCGTCGGCAGGATACGCGCGTCGGCGGCCAGCACCTCCTCCAGCACCCGGCGCACGGTATCCGAGTCCGCCTCGTAACCGACGCTGGCCACCAGGTCGACCCGGCGGGTGTCATGGCTGGAGTAGTTGGTGATGGCACCGCTCATCATCTGGCCATTGGGCACGATGATGCGGCGATTGTCCGCGGTCTTCAGCTCGGTGGTGAAGATCTGCACGTCATCGACGATGCCCGCCACGCCGCCGGCCTCGACATAGTCGCCGATCTTGTAGGGGCGGAAGATGATCACCATCACCCCGGCGGCGAAGTTGGCCAGCGACCCCTGCAGGGCCAGGCCCACCGCCAGGCCGGCGGCACCCAGCACGGCGATCAGCGAGGCGGTCTGGATCCCCACCCGGCTGATGGCCGCCAGCACCACGAAGACCAGCAGCAGGGCATAGAGGATATTGCCCAGGAACTTGACCAGCAGCGGCTCCACCTTGGCCCGCTCCATGGCCTTGGTGGACAGCTTGTGCAGCAGCTTGGCCGCCCAGCGCCCAATCAGGAAGATGGCGATGGCCGCCACCAGGTTCACTCCGAAGCTCGCCCCGGAGGTCTGCAGGAAGGTCACTACCCCATTGGCATCCATAGGTCGTCCTTTTTCCATTCCATTCAAGAAGAGTGATTCGTTCGACAAACCCTCGCAGCATAGCAGGGCTCGTCGCTATGACTCATCGCCATCGAGCCGCCGCGCCAGCCAGGCCCGCTTCTGCGACGCCGAGAGCCGCTTCAGGGCGGCCTCCTGGCGCAGCGCCTCGCCATGGCTCGCCATCGGTTGCTGGTACCTGAGGGTCAGCGGCCCCTTGCCGCGCAGCGCCTTGGCGCCACGCCCCGTGCGGTGCTGCTGCAGGCGCCGCGCCACATCGGTGGTGATGCCGGTATAGAGGGCGCCGCCGGCGGTCTCCAGCAGGTAGAGGCTCCAGCGCCGCTCGGCCGTCATTCCTCAGGCCCGGGCCAGCTCGTCGCGGAAGGCCTGGATCACGCTGTCGTAGCGGTGCGGGTCCTCGCCGCGCCCGGCATTGAAGACCGCGGAGCCCGCCACGAAGGTATCGGCGCCGGCCCGGGCGATCTCGGCGATGTTCTCCACCTTGACCCCGCCATCGATCTCCAGGCGGATATCGTAACCGGAGGCATCGATACGCCGGCGCGCCTCGCGCAGCTTGTCGAGGGTGCCGGGAATAAAGGACTGCCCGCCGAAGCCCGGATTGACGCTCATCAGCAGGATCATATCGACCTTGTCCATCACATAGTCGAGGTAGGAGAGCGGCGTGGCCGGGTTGAAGACCAGGCCCGACCGGCAGCCACCGTCGCGGATCAACTGCAGGGAGCGGTCGATATGCTCGGAGGCTTCCGGGTGGAAGGTGATATAGCTGGCCCCGGCCTCGATAAAGTCACCAATCAGACGGTCCACCGGCGTGACCATCAGGTGGGCGTCGATGGGCGCGGTGACGCCGTGATTGCGCAGTGCCTTGCAGACCATGGGCCCGATGGTCAGGTTGGGCACGTAGTGGTTGTCCATCACGTCGAAGTGGACGATATCGGCGCCAGCGGCCAGCACGTTGTCCACTTCCTCGCCCAGGCGGGCGAAGTCGGCGGAGAGGATGGAGGGGGCAATCTTGAAATCGCGGTGAGACATGGAGGGCGAAGACTCCTCGGGTCAGGGTAGCCAGGTCGGGGCGTATTCTAGCAGCCCGACCGGCTTCCCTACAGGTGTCATATTACCGACAGGCGCTCGCCCGATGCGCAGTCGATGCCCATATCCCGGGCCGCTGCAGCGCCACTGCCTTATGCCTCACTAGCCTGTGGCGACGCTTCGTCCTGCGCATCTTCAGCGACCTTGCTCACCCGATAGATGACATACAGGGCGGAGATGAGCGTCAGGCCAACGAAGAGGACCAGCCCCGCACCGAGACCGGCATAGCCGCCCCACTCCACCGAGTAGCCCGCCACCACCGGGGCGATGCCGTTGGCTGCCATCACCGCGCCTCCTGCGGCCGCCACTACGCGGCCTTGCTTGTCGGCGACACTCCCTACCCCCATCAGGCAGCTGTAGGTGAAGAAATGCAGCGTCGACCAGGCGATAACAAGGCCACCATAGAGCCATTGGCTATCAGTCTGGCTGACCGCCAGGGTGACCCCTCCGGAGGCGAGGATCCCGAATATCAACAGCGCTGAGCGCCCGAATCGCTTGCCGGCCCAGATAAGCAACAATGGACCCAGCAGCGAAGTGGCCCCATGCACCCCAAAGATGAATCCTAGCGCGCCCGGCTCGAAACCGAGGCGATGCACCCCGATACGCTCGGCATACATCCAGATCATGGTGTCGCGGATAAAATAGAAGAGCACCATCGCCAGCACCGCCAGCGACAAGGGGGTCAGCAGAAACAGATAGGAGCGCTTGCCTACCTGGGGAGGGCGTACCGACGCTCCTTCGCCGACGAGGTCTCGCTGCTCCGGCGTCGCCATCAGCCAAGGGAGGCAGAGCAGGTGCAGGGCGATCAACACCAGCATGACCCCATCGAGGGCAAAGCGGCTAGCGAATTGTGGCGTCAACACCAAGAGGGCGATAAACAGCACCGTGCCCAGCAGGACGACACGATCGAAGGTCTTCTCGGGATCCTCATAGCCGGCCACCACCGCATTGCCGACCGCCAGCACGACACCATAGCCAATCCCCGAGAGCAGTAGGGGTAAAATCACCGAGGCGCTATCGTTCACCATCACCACCCCGATATTTCCCAGCACGGCCAGCGCCGTGCCCAAGAGCACCAAGGGCCGCCTGGGTAGCCGATGTACCACGGGAGCGACCGCGAAGGCCGCCAGACACATCGCCGTGAGGTTGTAGGTGACCAGCAGCCCCGCCGCGGACTCCGAGATGGAAAAGCTGGTGATATAGGCACTAAATAAATAGGGCAAGACGAGCAGTGGTGCCAACCCAATGCCATAGATCGCCGCAAAGGGCATCAGGATATTTTTCGATGTTAGTGTCTCGAATATTTTCATTATTGTTCACTCCCTTGCTCAGTCAAGACGTCACCGGCATGGGCTTCGGCCAGGGCGATCACCGCCTCCTGATGAGGCAGCACCTCATCGGTATAGGCAATGGTCGAGCCAAAGCTTTCGAAGGCGTTATCGCTTCCCGATTCAATCCCCGATATTCCTTCGATCACCGCAAGCCCCATATAAGGGGTCGATGCCAAGTCATAGCCGCCTTCCTGGCACAGCACCAGGCGCCCGTTGCACAGTTGCTCGGCGGCGCGTCGGATACCCTTGGCAAGATATTTGAAGCCACGGGGTGTCATGGCCATACGCGCCAGGGGGTCGTAGCAGCCGGCATCCAAGCCCGAGGCGACAATGATAAAGTCGGGGTTAAAGCGCCTGAGCGCGGGCATCACGACCCGCTCGAAGACCTCCTGATAGACCCGGTTTCCGCCCCCCGGAGGCAGTGGTACATTGATATTCCTGCCGAAGCCCTTCCCTCCCCCGCGGTGATCGCCAGTCCCCGTATTCTCCTCTAGGAAGTAGTAGTCCTGATGAATAGAGATCGTCAGGACGTCGGCATCATTCCAGAAGATCTCCTGGGCACCATTGCCGTGGTGCACGTCCCAATCGACGATGGCGACCCGCTCACAGCCGAGCCGTTGAGCATGGCGTGCCGCCAGGGCGACATTGTTCAGCACGCAGAAACCGGCACCACGGTGGCTCTCCGCATGATGCCCGGGTGGCCTGACGAAGGCGAAGGCATTATCGACCTCCTCCGCCATCACCCGCTCCACCGCCGTCATCGCTCCACCGGCCGCCAGCAAAGCGATATCGAGCCCTCCGGCGGCGAAGACCGCTCCGGGTCCGGCGACCGCCGCCACCCCCTTATCCTGCGCCTTGAGGGCGTCCAGGTATTCGCCAGTATGCACACGAAGAATCTCGTCATCCGTGGCCCTGCGCGGTTTGATGCTAACCAATTGTTCGGCTAGCCCCGATTGCTGCAGCAAGTTATAGAAACGACGCTTGATCTCCGGTCGGTCATAGTTGGCGCCGGGCTGCACCAGGAAGGGAGGAAAGGGTTGATTGAGGCTGTCATACCAGAAGTAGCTTTCATCGAACACCAGACCCGTGGCCATCAGTTCTCTCCTTGATTACCTTGTTGTTGTGCCAGGAAATACGGAATCTTCGACGAGCCACCCGCCGAGCCCGGCGGGTGGCAGTCGATATCAACCCAAGGGGGACTCCGTCGCCACCTTCCCGGCCGGCTCACGGGTCAGGAGACTGACGGAAACGTAGGTCACCGCCGAGACGACGCAGCCAAGCAGTGGCCCCTGAACCCAGCCCCAGTCGGTACCCAGCAGCACGAAGGCACTGGTGGCGAAGCCAGTGACGATGGAGGCCAAGGCGCCGGCGCTATTGCCCTGCCAGAAGGTGGAGCATAGCGACACCCCGAACAGCGAAGCCATCAGGGTGCCATTGCCCAGCACACCCAGCCACAGCACCATCACCGGGGGAAGATAGGCCATGGCGAAGAAGGCCATCACTCCCACTGCGATCACCATTAGGCGGTTGAAACCCATGCGGCTGAAGAAGCCACTCTTGACCCCCAAGGCGTGGCGAATGTCATAGGAGATCGCCGTGGAGATGGTGTGCATCAATGAGTTAGCGGTGGACTTCATAGCGAAGAGGATAAACAGCGTGATCACGCTGGCCATGACCGGTCCAAAGGCGTCCTGGATAAAGGTCGGCATCGCCAGGTCGGGGGTACCGAGATCCGGGAAATAGGCTCGCGCATAGAGGCCGGCCAGGGGGGTAAAGTTGAGCAGCAGGCCGAAGATCGCTACCCAGATCCCTACCCTAGCCATGCTGACATCCTTCTTGATGGCCAGGAAGCGTACCGACATATAGGGCAGCACCGCAGCCCACATAAAGGCATAGGGCAATACCAGGAAGGAGGACAGGGTGCTGTCGCCGTAGGGGGCTCCCGTCGAGGGATTGGCGAGCTCGGGATCAATGCTATGCAGACTCGCGATCAAATCGCCGCCCCCCACCTGGACGAAGACCACATAGGCGATCGCACAGGAAGCCCCCACCATGCCGATGATCATCACCGTATCGGTCCAGGCCACGGCCCGCAGGCCGCCGAAGATGGTGTAGCCGATCACCAGCAGGGTCACGAAGAGCGCCGCCGTATTGGACGAGACCCCGAGCCAGCCCGACATCAAGAGGCCGATGGCGCGGATCTGGGAGACCAGGAAGACGCTCAGCAGCAGCACGATGATGATGGCGGAAATCGCCCGCAACCAGCGTCCTGCCGCCCCGTCCGAGTGGCTATTGGCGATGTACTCGGAGATGGTGCGACTCCCCATGCGCTGTGCCTTGCGGCGCAGGAAGCCGGCGAAGAACACCGTGGCGACCAGGAAGGCCGGGGTATAGAAGACGTTGGAGTAGAGCTCGAAGGAGCCGTATTGATAGGCGACGCCGGGCGCCCCCATGAAGACGAAACCACTATAGCCGGTGGCGATGATAGTGGCGGCGGCCACGAAGGGGCCCAGAGAGTTATTGGCCACCAGGAAGCCCGATTCATCCTTGTCTCCCGAGGCCCGCATGGAGAGCCATGATAGGAAGAACATGGCCGAAGCGGATACCAGGAGTAGCGTCCAATTAAGCATGCTTGCCTCCCTTCCGTTTCGCTGACCGACGTGTATCCAGCACCAGGGCGAGAACGGCGATGGCCAGCGTCACGCCGGAAGCCACGAAGAAGCCGATAAGTGTCCAGGATTCCATAGATCCCCCCGATAGGTTGTTAGCGGAACGCCTTGTTCGGGAATTCGAGACAAGGCAACCCCAGGGCCGGTGCATGGCGCACCGGCCCATCGTCGCTAGTCGCTCGACGAGAATTGTTAAACGGGTGTTAGCACAGCGGCTCTTGCCACCCGCCTCGAGCGTGGCGGGTGGCCGACATCAGCGGGCCAGGTAGCCCTCGGCGCGCAGGCCTTCGGTGACCTCGACGATGCTCTCCCTGAGGGTCTCGGCGACGAAGTCGACGTCCTCGCGGGTCAGGATCAGGGTCGGCGAGAGGATGTTCATATGGGCGAGCGGGCGCACGATAAGGCCGCGCTTCTGGCAGGCGTCGGCGATGCGATTGCCCACCTTGGCCGCCGGGTCGATCAGCTCCTTGGTCTCTTTATTCGCCACGTTCTCCAGGCAGATCATAAACTTGCGGCCACGCACGTCACCCACCAGGTCGAGCTCGCCGAGCTCGCGAATGCGCGCCTCGAAGTAGGCGCCGACCTCCTTCACATGCTCGCAGATGCCCTCGCGCTCGATGATCTCGATGTTCTTCAGCGCCGCGGCACAGCTCACCGGATGGCCGGAGTAGGTGAAGCCGTGGGTGAAGATGGCGCCCTCGGCCTGGGGCTTGCTAACCACCTCATAGATGCGGTCGGAGAAGATGGTCGCACCCAGCGGCAGGTAGCCGGAGGTGAGGCCCTTGGCGCAGGTGATGATATCGGGAACGATCTCGAACTCGTCCTCGGAGGCGAACATATGCCCGAGCCGGCCGAAGGCGGTCACCACCTCATCGGAGACATAGAGGACGTCGTACTTGCGGCATACCTCGAGGGTCGCCTTGTGGTAGCCCTTGGGCGGCACGATCACTCCGCCGGCGCCCATGATCGGCTCGGCGAAGAAGGCCGCCACGTTATCCGGGCCGATCTCGAGGATCTTGTCCTCCAGCTCCTGGACCTTCTGGCGGCAGAACTCCTCCTCGCTGAGCCCCGGGTCGCGGCGATAGGGATTGGGGCAGGAGATGTGGTGCACCAGCTGTTCGTCGATATCGAAGCCGATATGGTCGAACTTGACCCCGGTGATCGACATGGCCATGTAGGTGCTGCCGTGGTAGCCGTCGATCCGCGAGATGATCTGCTTCTTGGTCGGCTTGCCGAGCTGGTTGAAGTAGAAGTGGATCAGGCGCACCGCGGTGTCGTTGGCCACCGAACCGCCGCAACCGTAGAAGACGTGGTTGAGGTCTCCCGGGGCCAGCTCGGCCAGCTTGGCGGCGAGCTTGGCCGCCGGCGGCGTGGTGTGATGGCCGAAGGTGGAGAAGTAGGGAATGGCGCAGATCTGCTCCGCCACCGCCTCGGCGATCTCCTTGCGGCCGTAGCCGATATTGACGCACCACAGGCCACCGATGCCGTCCAGGTAGCGCTTGCCGTCGGCGTCCTGGATGGAGACGCCGTCGGCGCCGGTGAAGACCATGGAGCCGCTCTCCTTGAAGGTGGAGAAGTCGGTCCAGGGGTGCATGAAGTGATCGCGATCGGCTTCCCAGACTTTCTGCTTCTCGGCGGCGTCGACGGCGGTCACCTTGGGGTTGAGGCTGTTCATGGGTCACTCCTGTTCGTTCGAGTCGTGCGGTAGTTCGTTGAGGCTAGGCGCCGGATCGGTGACCCGACGCCGCCTCGCGTGATCAGTCGTTGCGTTTGTCGCCGGCGTTACCGGCCATCAGCTGGTCCAGGGGCTCGGGGCGGAACAGCGGCTTCTTCATTACGCCCTTGATCCAGACGATGGCCACCAGGCTGACGATGCCCAGCACCACCCCGGCGCTGGTGAAGATCCAGGTGGTCAGTTCGGGGGCCGGCGAGGCGTAGACGATGGCATAGACCATGCCGGCGATCCCGATCAGCTGGGGCAGCGGATAGAACGGCGTGCGGAAGGGGCGCTTGGCGTCGGGATAGCGGCGACGCAGGGCGATCACATTGATGTGGGCGATGATGTAGGCGAGCAGCCAGGCGATGGCGGCGGCCACCAGCAGCAGGCCCACGGTGCCGGCATCGTCACCCCAGATCAGCAGCGGCAGGCCGGTGACACCGGCGACGAACAGCACCGCCACCCAGGGCACCCGGCTGGTCGGCGTCAGCCGGCCGAGGATCGGGAAGACCTGGCCCTGCTCGGCCATGCCCTGCAGCATCCGCGGCACCGAGGCGAGCGAGGTATTGAGGGTGCTGCAGGTGGCGGTGACCGCCGCCACGGCGAGCAGGAAGGTGCCGGAGCCGCCGAAGGCCGCGGTGGCATACTCGAGGTGGGGCAGCTCGGCATTGACCAGGGTCTCGCGGGGAATGTAGAAGAGCGCGCCCAGGCAGTAGAGCAGGAAGACGCCGAAGATCATCGTCAGGCCGATAAACATGGCACGCGGAATATTGCGCTCGGGGTTGCGGCTCTCACCCACCAGCGGGCAGACGAACTCCACCCCCACATAGCCCCAGATGGCCAGGGCGATCAGGGTCAGGGCGCCGTCGCCTAGGTTGAACTCGCCGAAGATCTGCCCCGCGGGAATCTCATGGGGCGCGAAGCCGCCGCTCAGGGCGCTGACGCCAAGCAGGGTCAGGGCCACCACCATCACGAAGGCCAGCACATTCTGCAGCTTGGCGAAGACGTCGATGCCCATCAGATTGAGCAGCGTGAAGAGGCCGAGCAGCCCGAAGGCGATCCACAGGCCACCACCCAGGCCGGGATAGAGCACCCCCAGCAGGTAGTCGACCAGCAACAGCTCCGCGGAGAGGGCAAACATCGCCACCACCACATAGCCGGAGAAGACCGCGAGGATCGCCGGGAAGTGGCCGAGGGCCACCTCGGTGTAGGTACTCAGGCTGCCGGCCCGGGGAATCATCAGCGACAGCTCCGAGAAGGAGGCGGCATAGCAGAGCGCCAGCACCCAGGCGATGGCCAGGGGCACGATATAAGCGGCGCCGGCGATGCCCACGCCCTGGAGCATGATCACCATCACGCCCTGGGAGACCACCAGGCCCACCGCCACGGCGAGCAGCGCCTTCATGCCCAGGGCGGCGCGGGGTTTGTTGGCGGCCGCGCCGGGCGCGGCGGCAAGGGTTGTCGGTGTCTCTTGCATCGGGAATACCCTCATTTTGTAGTCGTTGTAATAGTGGGGCGCGCCGCCGGGTGCACGGCGCGCCCTTGCCTCGTTGCCTTACCGGGGCAGGCCGTTAGAGCCGCACCCAGGTGGTCTTCAACTGCGTAAACTTGTCCAGCGCATGCAGCGAGAGGTCGCGGCCGAAGCCGGACTGCTTGTAGCCGCCGAAGGGCGTGCTGAAATCGATCGCATCCACGGTGTTGACCGAGACGGTACCGGCGCGCAGGCGCCGCGAGACCCGGTGGGCCCGGGACAGGTTCTCGGTCCACACCGAGGCGGCCAGGCCGTAGATGGAGTCGTTGGCGATGGCCACCGCCTCGTCCTCGTCGGCGAACTCGATCAGCGCCGCCACCGGGCCGAAGATCTCCTCCCGGGCGATGGTCATCTGCGGCGTCACTCCCTCGAAGAGGGTCGGTGAGACGAAGGCCCCCTCGGCATCCGCCGCCGGCGCCTCGCCCAGGGCCAGGTTCGCACCCTCCTCCACCCCCAGGCGGATAAAGCCGCGTACCCGTTGGGCGTGATCGTTATCGATCAGCGAGCCGACGTTGGTCTGCGGGTCGAGGGGATCGCCCACCTTGAGCTTGGCGGCCGCCGCGACGAAGTGGGCGACGAAGGCCTCCTTGATCTCGCGCTGCACCAGGATCCGCGAGTTGGCGGAGCACACCTCGCCCTGATTGAAGTAGATGCCCTGCACCGCGGCGGCGGCGGCGGCCTCCACATCGCAGTCGGCGAAGATCAGGTTGGGGCTCTTGCCACCACACTCCAGCCACACCTGCTTCATGTTCGAGCGGGCGGCATAGTCGAGGAAGCGCTTGCCGGTGGCGGTGGAGCCGGTGAAGGTCAGGCAATCCACGTCCCCATGCAGGCCCAGTGCCTGGCCGGTAATATGGCCGTGCCCGGGCAGCACGTTGAAGACGCCGTCGGGCAGGCCCGCCTGCTTGGCCAGCTCGGCCAGGCGCAGCCCGGTCAGCGGCGACTGCTCCGCCGGCTTGAGGATCACGCTGTTGCCGGCGGCCAGGGCCGGGGCCAGCTTCCAGGCGGTGATATCCAGCGGGAAGTTCCAGGGAATCACCGCCGCCACCACGCCGAGCGCCTCGCGGGTGATGGTGGCCAGGTTGTCGCCGTCGGTGGGCGCCACCTCGCCATACAGCTTGTCGGTGGCCTCGGCGTACCAGGCGAAGCAGCCGGCGGCGCCGGGGATATCGATGCCGTGGGCATCGCTGATCGGCTTGCCGGTGTCCAGGGTCTCGAGCAGCGCCAGCTCGTCCTGGTGCTCCATCATCAGCGCCGCCAGGCGTTGCAGCACCGCCTTGCGATGGGCCGGGGCGGCCCGGGACCAGGTACCCGCCTCGAAGCTCGCCCGGGCCGCGGCCACTGCCGCCTCGACCTCCGCCTCACCACAGGCGGCGACCTCGGTGATCGCCTCGCCGGTGGCCGGGTTCCAGGTGGTCAGGGTGGCGCCATCCGCCGCGTCCCGGCGCTGGCCGTCGATAAAGGCACCGCCGGGCAGGCTCAGCCGAGTGCGCAGGTCACGCCAGTAGGAAAGATCGTGTGCCGCCATCGGAATCACTCCAGTTGTCGGGGGTTGTACTTGGGGGCCTCGGAAGGCGCGAATCACGACTGGTGAGTTCACGATAGCCCCGGGCATTGCTTTACTAAAATATTATTATGCTAAGCGCTGAGTCAGTTTTTCTTATGCAGCGGTGGGCCAGAACTGCCGGAGCGGCCATCCGCTGGCCAGAGAGGCAGAGGGGCGATTAGGGGACGAATAATCCTCGGCGGCGCCGATATTGCCGCCGAAGCAGCGCCCCGAGGCGAGGCGGTACTTCCAGTGTGGCCGGGGCCGCGGGAAAATGCCCGGGCAAGCCCGGGCAGCGGCGGGCCACGAGTGGGGCTAGTCGCGCCCCATCAGGTACTCGGCCACCGCCTGATAGGCGGGCAGGGAAGTGGAATCATTGGCGGCGTTGGCGGCCACCGGATGGGAGGCGAAGCGCACGATCACCATCTCGGCGGTGGGATCGATATAGATCGTTTGACCATGCACGCCCCGGGCGGCGAAGGCGCCATGGGCGTTGTGCAACAGCCACCACATGCCGCGATAGCTGCCACCCGGCAGATTGGCATACCCGGCCCGGGCGAAGGCGGCCGGGTCTCCGCCTCGACGAATGCGCTGCACCGCCTCGGCGGGAAAGAGGCGCTGGCCCTGGAACTCGCCCTCGTCGAGGACCAGTTGACCGACCCGGGCCAGGTCCCGCAGCCCCGCGCTCAGCCCGCCCCCGGCGAAGGGCGTGCCGATGGAGTCCACCGTGAAGTAGGCGGACTGCTCGGCGCCGAGCCGCTGCCAGATCCGCTCGGAGAGCAGGTCGCTGACCGACTGCCCCGTGGTGCGGGCGATGATCCAGCCCAGGGCGTCGGTATTGATGGTGCGATAGCCGAAGGCCTCGCCATGGGCCCCCTCGGGGCGCACCGTGGCCAGGAACTCGTAATAGGTACGCGGCCCCTGGTAGTCGGCGGGTTTGGGCAAGGGACTGGCGGCGGCATTGTAGGCCCAGATTTCCGCCTCGGGGTCGGCATAATCCTCGCTGAAGGCGAGCCCCGTGGTCATCTCCATCACCTGACGCACCGTGGCATCGCCGAAGCCGCTCTCGGCAAGCTCCGGCAGCAGCTCGCCTACCCGGGCATCCTCGTCGAGGGCGCCCTCCGCCACCAGGATCTCCGCCAGCAGCCCGGTCAGCGACTTGGTCACCGACATGGCGCCATGCACCCCCGTCTCGTCCAGGCAACCGGCATAGTGCTCGTAGACCAGCCGACCGCGATGGAGTATCACCAGGCCATCGGTGTAGTTGACCTCGAGCGCCGCCTCCCAGGTCATCGGTTCGCCGCCGCCTAGGGGCGTAAAGGTCACGGCATCGATCCCCGGATCGAGGTCCGTCACCAGGGGAATCGGCGCCCCCAGGCCGCGGCTGACGCGCCGGGTCGGCAGCAGTTCGCGAAAGTGGCAGACCGTCCAGCGCAGCTTGGGAAAGCCGAAGTAGTCGGTATCCGGCTGGCCGATGATCCGCTCCGGCGGCGGCGGGAAGCCCTGCATCCAGCCCAGGGTCCGCGGGTCGGAGGCCGCCGCGTCGGGGAGATCGTCGGCCGCCAGGGCGGCGGCGCCCAGCAGGGTCCCGCAGGCCACAAGGCCAACGGCCATGGACCCTTGCCACGAATCGCGCGAAGACGCCATGGAACACTTCCTCTGTGATGAACGGGGTCGCCGATCGGGCACCGCCCGCTCGACTCTTGCAGCTTGGCCAGGCGAGCGCGAAATTGCCACTGCCGCGCGCGGCGGCTCAGTCGCGCTCGCTCGAATCGATCAGTCGTTCGGGAACCTGGGCAAAGGCGTGCGCGAGCCGCTCCAGGGTCGGCGACAGGGAGTCGGCGTCGCAGGCCAGCCGATGCATCGCCTCGGCGGCGGGGCTCAGGCGCAGCCCGCGCAGGCAGGCGATGCCCATGGAGAGCGGCGGCGCCTCGTCGCTCAGGGTCAGCGCCTTAAGGCGTCCGCCATCGAAGGCGTCCAGGGTGGTCAGGGGCGTATTGAACAGCGCGAAGCCGAAGCCCTTGGCCACCAGGCCGCGGATCATGTCCATCGACTTGGCGCGGTGGGCCACCGTCGGCGAGAGCCCCTGGTGGGAGAAGATCGACAGGAAGTAGTCGCGGCTCAGCGGCCAGTCGAGGATTACCATCGGGTACTCCACCAGCTCGGCGAGGCGCACGCTGTCGCGGTCGGCCAGGGGATGGTCGACGCTGACCACCGCATAGGGAGGAAAGCGGTAGAGGGGCGTGAAGGCGACGCTCTCCGGGACCTGGAGGTCGTAGGTAAAGGCTAGCTCGTAGTCCCCCTTGCCGAGGCCGGCGACGATATCCGCCTGGTTCATCTCGTCGCACTGCAGGCTCACCGCCGGGTAGCGGTCGGCATAGCGGCGTAGCAACTGGGGCAGGAAGACCGGCGCGAAGGTGGGAAAGGCCACCAGGCGCAGTTCGCCGCCGATCTCCTCGCCCAGGGAGACGGCGAAGCGCTCCAGCCCCTCGGCGTCGCGCAACAGTTGCTTGGCGCGCACCAGCAGTTGCTTGCCGGAGGGGGTCAGGGAGAGCCCCTGGGCATGGTGGCGCACGAAGAGTTGCAGGCCGGTGGTCTCCTCGATCTGCTGGATGGCCGCGGAGATGGAGGGCTGGGAGACATGCAGCCGCTTGGCCGCCTGGGTGACGCTGGAGAGGTCGCCGGCGACGACGAAGTAGCGCAGCTGCTTGAGGGTAAAGTGACGCATCGACGGGGTTCCGGGCTCGGGGACTCGAGGCGGCGACGCCGCCTACCCCGAGCATACCAAGGCTGGCCCGGAGGCGTTAGCGCCCTCTCTGATCGCGAGCCACCGCAACTAGAATGGCTCAGGGGCGCTGGGGGCAGGTCGGAGCAAA
>NZ_BJUK01000063.1 GCF_007989625.1 Bisbaumannia pacifica | reverse complement strand
GGTCGATTAAACGAGCCCCTGCGCCTCCCATTCCCCACCCCCGCGCCCGCCTACCCGGCGGGCGCCGTTATTTCCGCGGCGGCGCCAGGCGCTTCAGGCGCAGCCGCTCGCGCTTGTCGAACAGCCGCCGGCTGCCCATCGATACCGCCGCCAGGGCGCCGAAGCCGGTGCCCAGGGTGATGGCAAACATCACCAGGATCTGATACTTCACCGCCAGGGCCGGCGGGCTACCGGCCAGGATCTGGCCGGTCATCATGCCCGGCAGGCTCACCACGCCGGCGGCGGCCATGGCGTTGATCATCGGCATCAGGCCGCTGCGGATGGCGTCGCGGCGGATATCCTCGATGGCCCGGGACCAGGGCTGGCCCAGCATCAGGCGATTCTCGATCACCCCGCGCTGCTGCCAGGCACCGTCGGTGAGGCGATCCAGGGCCAGGGCGACCCCGGTCATGGTATTGCCCAGCAGCATCCCCAGCAGGGGAATGGCGTATTGGGGCCGATACCAGGGCTCGGGACCGATGATCACGGTCAGGGTCAGCACGGTCACGGTGAAGGAAGAGAGGAACATCGCCAGGGTACCGATGCCGAAGCCCCAGCCCCCGAGGAAGCGCCGCTTCTGTCGCGCCACCACCTCGCGGCCGGCGATCAGCAACATGGCCAGGGCCATCAGGGTCACCCAGAGCAGGCGCTCGGCGGCGAACAGCGCCTCCAGCACCAGGCCAATCAGCGCCAGCTGGATCACGGTGCGCAGGGCGGCGAGCAGCAGGCCGCGGCTCATTCCCAAGCGCATCGCCGCCGTGCAGCCGGCCAGGCCAATCACCATGACGGCGGCCAGGGCCAACTGCCACCAGGCCAGGGGGATCACTGCCATGGGCGGGTCTCCCTCTCGACCAACCGATGGCCCTCGATATGCCAGTGGCGCTTCGCGACCCGGGCGATCTGCCCTGGATCGTGGGCCACCCAGAGGGTCGGCCAGCCCCGCTCGCCGAGGCGTTCGCGCAACCAGGCCTCCACCGCCCGGGTCATGGCCTCGTCCAGGTTGGCGGTAGGCTCATCCAGCAGCAGGGCCGCGGCCTCGTCCGGGCGCTCATCCAATACCGCCACGGCCCGCAGCAGCGCCAGGCGCTGTTTCTCCCCGGAGGAGAGCCTGGCCACCTCCCAGCCCAGTACCTCGTCCGCGAAGCCCAGGGCGGCGAGATCCGCCTCGCTCGGCGCCACCGCCAGATGCTCCTCGACCCGCTCCGCCCACCAGTGGCTCTCGGCGGGCACCAGCATCACCCGGGCCCGCCAGCGATGCGCCGGCAACGACGAACGCGCGGTGTCGCCCAGCCAGGCCTCGCCCTCATGGGGCTCCAGGTCGGCGATGGCACGCAGCAGCCGACTCTTGCCGCTGCCGCTGGCCCCGGAGAGGCAGAGCACCTCGCCGGGTGCCAGGGTCAGATCCACGCCCACCAGGGCACCGATGCCCAGGGCCTCGAGTCTCAGGGCCTCGCCCATATCACTTCCCTCTGATCCAAGGTGGCCTCTCCGCCTACACCGGCTCGCGGGCCGGCGCGGCCACGGTTGGCCCCCCAACGGTTTACACATACGCCTATGCGTATATCATTAAGCGAAACACCCTCGATCCACGTCTTGCTCCGGAGCCTCCCATGCCCCCATCCACGAGTTCTCAAGCCCCCAGCACCGCCGAGAGCATGGGATTGTTCGGGCGCTTCCTCTCGCTCTGGGTGGCCCTGGCCATCGGCGCCGGCGTACTGCTCGGCCAGGTCGCCCCGGCCATCCCCGAGACCCTGTCGCGCTTCGAGGTCGCCCAGGTGTCGATCCCGGTGGCGGTACTGATCTGGGCGATGATCTTCCCGATGATGGCGCAGATCGACTTCGCCGCCGTGCTGGGGGTGCGCCGCCAGCCCAGGGGGCTGATCATCACCACCACGGTGAACTGGCTGATCAAGCCCTTCAGCATGTTCGCCATCGCCTGGTTGTTCCTGATGGTGATCTTTCGCCCGCTCATTCCGCAGGAGCTGGCCAGCCAATACCTGGCCGGGGCCATCCTGCTGGGGGCGGCGCCCTGCACCGCCATGGTCTTCGTCTGGAGCACCCTGACCCGCGGCGACGCCGCCTACACCCTGGTGCAGGTGGCGCTCAACGACCTGATCATGCTGTTCGCCTTCGCCCCCATCGTGATCCTGCTGCTCGGCATCTCCGATATTCAGGTGCCCTGGGACACCGTCGCCCTGTCGGTGCTGCTGTATATCGTGATTCCGCTGGCGGCCGGCGTCATGACCCGACGCACCCTGATCAAGCGCCATGGCCTCGAGTGGTACGACAACGTCTTTATGAAACGTATCGGTCCGGTGACACCGATCGGGCTGATTACCACCCTGGTGCTGCTGTTCGCCTTCCAGGGTGAGGTCATCCTCGAGGCGCCGCTGCATATCGTGCTGATCGCCATCCCGCTGATCCTCCAGACCTTTCTGATCTTCTTTATCGCCTACGGCTGGGCCAAGGCCTGGAAGGTGCCACATAGCGTCGCCGCCCCCGGGGCGATGATCGGCGCCAGCAACTTCTTCGAGCTGGCGGTGGCCGCCGCCATCGCCCTGTTCGGCCTGCAGTCCGGGGCGGCACTGGCCACGGTGGTGGGGGTGCTGGTCGAAGTGCCACTGATGCTGGCCCTGGTTCGTATCGCCAACCAGACTCGGCACCACTTCCCCAGCACCGCCTAGGCCCTGCACTCGAGACCGCCTCAGCAGAGCGCGTGGCGTCGCTCCGGGCGATTGCCCATGCAGCCGAGCCGGGCCTGGAGGGCATCGAGGCGTGCCCCCTCCCCTGCCTCGGCGGCCGCGAGGACCCGGCCAACCCAATCGGGCAGGGTCTCGGCCAGGCGGTAGTAGACCCACTGGCCGTCGCGGCGGTCGCTGAGCAGCTCGCAGGCGCGCAGCTGGGCCAGGTGACGGGAGACCTTGGGCTGGGAGGCCTCCAGGGCGTGGGTCAGCTCACAGACGCAGAGCTCCCCCTCGCGGTGAATCAGCAGCACCAGCAGCAGGCGCGTCTCATCCCCCAGGCACTTAAACAAACGAATGGCTTCCAATTATTGCCTCCTTCGAGGGCATCAGACGGCTGGCATGGCAAGGTCGCCCAGGCACTTGAACAAACGAATGGCTTCCAAGCATTGCCTCCTTCGAGGGCATCGGGCGGATCGCTTCCCCATGATATCAGGCGGAGCGTCGCGGCAACCCCAGCGCCAGCAGGGCACTGGCCGCCACCAGGGCCGCGGCCACCCATAGGCAGGCGCCAAGCCCATGCTGCATATAGAGCCAGCCCGACAGCAGGGTGCCGATCAACCGCCCCATGGCATTGGCCATATAGTAGAAGCCCACGTCCATGGAGACCCCGTCGGCCCGGGCATAGTGGACGATCAGGTAGCTGTGCCAGCTGGAGTTGACGGCGAAGAGCACGCCGAAGGCTAGCAAGCCCAGCACCAGCCAGGAGACCGCTTCCAGCGGCAGCAGCGCCAGCCCCACGCCGAGCAGCGCCAGGGCCGCCGCCCAGCCGGCGGTGAGCAGGCGCGCCTCGCCGTGAACCAACCGGGTCAGCCGCGGCGCCTGGGTCTGCACCCCGCCATAGCCGATCACCCAGATCGCCAGCAGCCCCCCCACCGTCCAGTGGCTCCAGCCGTGCTGGTCATAGAGGAACACCGGCAGGGCCACCACGAACCAGACGTCCCGGGAGGCGAACAGGCAGAGCCGCGCCGCCGAGAGCACGTTGACCGCCCGCGACTGGGAGAACACCTCACGGAATTTGGGCTTGTGCTTGACCCGCCCCAGGTCGGCCCTGAGCCGCCACAGCGACAGCCCCAGCACGACGGCGAGCATCAGCGCCATGGCCAGCACCGCGCCCCGGAAGCCGATCAGCGTCAGCAGGGCCCCGCCGAGGAAGAAGCCGGCACCCTTGAGGGCGTTCTTGGAGCCGGTGAGGATCGCCACCCAGCGGTAGAGAGCGCTGCCGGCGCCGGGGCTGTCCTGGGGCACCAGCACCTTGACCGCGCTCTTGGCGCTCATCTTGTTGAGGTCCTTGGCGATCCCCGAGAGCGCCTGGGCGGCCATCACCCAGGGCACGGTCAGCGCCGCGGCGGGCACCATCAGCATCGTCAGCGCGACGATCTGCAGGCCGAGGCCGACGTTCATGGTGCGATTGAGCCCGAGGCGCGCGCCCAGCCAGCCCCCCACCAGGTTGGTCACCACGCCGAAGGCCTCGTAGAAGAGGAACAGCAGGGCCACCTCCAGCGGCGAGTAGCCGAGCCGGTGGAAGTGGAGCACCACCAGCATGCGCAGGGCGCCGTCGGTGAGGGTAAAGGCCCAGTAGTTGCCGGTGATCAGCAGGTACTGGCGCACCTCGAAGGGCAGCGCCCGCAGCCGGGCGCCCAGCGACGCGTCCCCTCCCCCGCTAGCCATGGGCCACCTTGAGCGCCAGCTCGGCGGTGCGGTTAGCGTAGCCCCACTCGTTGTCGTACCAGGCGTAGAGCTTGAGCTGGGTGCCGTTGACCACCAGGGTCGAGAGCGCGTCGATGATCGAGCTGCGCGGGTCGGTACGGTAGTCGATGGAGACCAGCGGCCGCTCCTCGTAGCCCAGGATACCGGCCAGTTCGCCCTCGGCGGCGGCCTTGAGCGCGGCATTGACCTCCTCGGCGGTCACCGCCCTCTCCAGCTCGAAGACCATATCGGTGAGCGAGGCGTTGGCCAGCGGGACCCGCACGGCGTGGCCGTTGAGCTTGCCCGTGAGCTCCGGGAAGATGGCGGTGATCGCCTTGGCGGAGCCGGTGGTGGTGGGAATCAGGCTCATGCCGCAGGCCCGGGCCCGACGTAGATCCTTGTGGGGCGCATCCAGAATGCTCTGGGTATTGGTGATGTCATGCACCGTGGTCATGGCGCCGTGGCGGATGCCGTAGGTCTCATGGATCACCTTGACCACCGGCGCCAGGCAGTTGGTGGTGCAGCTGGCGGCGGTCACGATGCGGTGCAGCGCCGGGTCATAGCGGTCGTCGTTGACCCCCATCACCACATTGAGCACCCCCTCCTCCTTGACCGGGGCACTGACCACCACCCGTTCGACGCCCTGATCCAGGTAGGCCCGGAGCTTCTGCGCCGTCTTCATCTTGCCGGAGCACTCGATGGTTACTTGGCAGTTCGACCAATCACTGTCGCCGATGGCGGTATGGGCGCTGAAGGGAAGCGCCCGGCCATCGATCACGATGGCATCACCCTCGGCACGGATGCCCTGCCCCGGGCTCCAGCGGCCGTGCACGGAGTCGAACTCCAGCAGGTGGGCGAAGGTGGCGGCGTCGCCGCCCGGGTCGTTGATGCGCGTGATCGTCACCTCGCCGGCCGCGACCCGCGCCCACAGGGCCCGCAGGGTCAGGCGACCGATACGCCCCAGGCCATTGATACCGATAGTGATTGCCATCTCGGGCTCCTCTCGAAAAAAACACCGAGGGGCGGGCCCCGAGGCCCGCCCCAAAGACATATGGATAATAGCATATATGGATGGCGTTATTTACTGCGCGAGGGCCGGTAACCGTGTCGCCTCATCCTGCGTCGCCGCCAGGGCCTCCCAGTCGGGGGCCGCCTCGTCCGTGACCGGGTCGGCATCGAGGCGGAAGCCCCGGGCGTAGGCCTGCATGCCCTCGGCCTCGCCCTCCAGGCGCTGGGCGCCGTCGGCGGCCCGCTCCACCAGGCGGGCGCTGTCCCGGGTCGCCGCCTGCATCTGCGCCATGGCGCCATTGACCTCGTCGATGCCCGCCTGCTGCACCCGGGAGGCGTCGTGGATTCGCGCCATCAGGGCATTCACCCGCTCGATGGCGAGGATGATCTCGCGGGTGTGCTCCACCGCCTCCCGGGAGAGCTCGCCACCCGCCGCCACGCTCTGCCGGGAGGCCTCGATGCGCCCGCGGATCTCCTTGGCGGCGTGGTCGCTGCGCGAGGCCAGCTCGCGCACCTCCTTGGCCACCACCGCGAAGCCGCGCCCCTGGTCGCCGGCCCGGGCCGCCTCCACCGAGGCATTCAGGGCCAGGATATTGGTCTGGAAGGCGATGCTCTCGATCAACGCGACCATGCCGGCGATCTCCTCGGCGTGGGACTGGATCGTCTCCATGGTATCGGCGAAGCGGGTGATCACCGCCTCGCCCTCCCGGGCGCGCCGGGTGGCGCCCTCGGCGGAGCGCCCCACCTCGTCGGCGGTGGTCACGTTGCCGGCCACGGCGCGGGTCAGGTGGGCCAGGTGGTCGGCGGTCTGGGCCTGGGCCGCGCCCTGCTGCTGGGTCTGGGCGGCCAGGGCGGCATTGTCCTCGGCCATGCGACGGCTGGCCTCGTGGACGCCCTCGCTGCCCCGGCGCAGGTGGCTCACCGTCTCGGTCAGGGAGGCCTGCATGGTGGACAATTCGGCGAACAGCTGGCCGATCTCGTTGCGGCCACGCGCCTCGATGGGCGCCGAGAGGTCCCCCTCGGCGATGCGCCGGAAGTGCCCTACCACCTCGCGCAGCGGGCGAATCACGTTGCGGGTCACGCCCCACAGCACCAGGCCGATCAGCAGTGCCGCCGCCGCCAGGGTGGCCAGCAGGCTGACCCCGAGCCAGTCGGCCAGGCGCCGGAACTGGGCGGCCAGGGCCTGGCCCTCGCCGGCGGAGGCGGCGAAGAAGTCGTCGGCCTCGGCCATAAAGGCCTGGCTACTCTCGGAGACCCGGGACTGGCCGGAGCGATAGCCGCCATGGTCGCCGTCCTGGAGCAGCATCAGCTGCAGGCTCAGGTTGTTGTCCACCAGCGACTGGTAGCGCTGACTCAGGGCTTCGATGGCCGCCTCCTGGCTGGCCGCGGGGGGCACCGCCCGGAAGCGCGCGAAGGCCGCCTCGGCGGAGCCCAGCAGGGCCTCGGCCCGCTCGATGGCCGGCCCCGGCCGCTCGAAGGCCGGGGTGCGCAGCAGCTCGGCGGCGCGATCCATCTCGATGCGCGCCCGCAGCACGTCGATATAGGCGCGATTGAGGGCCTGGGCCTGCTCCACGTTGAGGCGATTGAGGGTACCGAAGGCCTCGCGGCTGGTCTGGTTGGAGAACAGGCCGAGCAGGCTGGCGCCGAGGATCAGGATGGCGAAGGCGGCCAGGACCAGCGACCAGCTGACCCTGACCGTCATGTTTTCGAAGCGAAGCATGGGCTCTCCGGAGCGGGTAATCGACACTCTATTAGTAACAGCGAATTATTACGGTCGAGTGTCATGGCTCGCCCAGACGACGACGGGGAGGCCCATCGGCCTCCCCGTCATCTGACATTCAGGAGCAACTCGGGAGCTATCCTGGGGGAAAGCCCTCGCAAAGACGCGGTAAACCCTTCCCTGGGCGCTCGGCATTCTCGTCCCTGATAATGACGCTTTGCTCCGTCATACCCCCAGCGCTCCCTGAATCATATCAACGAGAATGGCTTGGGGCCCCGCTTAGCCGTAACGGCCGGTGATATAGTCCTCGGCCTTCTTGGTGGCGGGGTTGGAGAACATCGTCTTGGTGTCGTTGTACTCGACGATCTCGCCCAGATGGAAGAAAGCGGTGTAGTCCGCCACCCGCGCCGCCTGCTGCATGTTGTGGGTCACGGTGACGATGGTGAACTGCTGCTTGAGCTTGTCCATCAGGTCTTCGATGGTGGCGGTGGAGATGGGGTCCAGCGCCGAGGTGGGTTCGTCCATCAGGATGACGTCGGGCTGCACGGCGATGGCCCGGGCGATGCACAGGCGCTGCTGCTGACCCCCGGAGAGAGAAGTGCCCGGCTCGTGGAGCTTGTCCTTGACCTCGTTCCACAGGCCGGCGTCGCGCAGCGCCTTCTCCACCAGCTCGTCCTGCTCCGCCTTGCGGCTCACCAGGTCGTGCATGCGCGGCGCATAGGCGATGTTCTCGTAGATCGACTTGGGGAAGGGGTTGGGCTTCTGGAAGACCATGCCCACCCGACGACGCAGGGCCACCTCATCCATCTTGGTGGCGTTGACGTCGCGGCCATCCATCTCCACCAGGCCCTCGATGCGCACGCTGGGGATCAGGTCGTTCATGCGGTTGAGGCAGCGCAGGAAGGTCGACTTGCCGCAGCCGGAGGGGCCGATCAGGGCGGTGACGTTCTTCTCGAAGAGGTCGATATTGAGGTTCTTGAGCGCCTGGGTCTGGCCATACCAGAGGTTGAGGTCGCGGACCCGGATGCTCAGGTCATGGCAGGCCTGATCGTTACGGGTATGCGGCTGCCCCACCTGGGGCGCGGTACCGACGGTATGACGGGGAGCGGCTTGCATATTCATGGAGAGTGTCCTCTGTAACGCGCCGGGCTTACCAGCGACGCTCGAATTTCTTGCGCAGTACCACGGCGGTGGCATTGAGGAAGATCAGGATCGCCAACAGCACCAGGATGCCCCCGGCGGTCTTCTCGACGAAGGCCTTGTCGGGTTCCCCCGCCCAGGTGAAGATCTGCGCCGGCAGCACGGTGGCCGCATTGGTGAAGGTAGCACTGACATCGGGGATAAAGGCCACCATGCCGACGATGATCAGCGGTGCGGTCTCGCCCATGGCCTGGGCCAGGCCGATGATCGACCCGGTCATGATGCCGGGCATGGCCAGCGGCAGCACATGGTCGCGCACCACCTGCCAGCGCGAGCAGCCGACACCGAAGGCGGCGTGGCGGATGGAGTCCGGCACGCTGCGCAGCGCCGTGCGGGTGGCGATGATGATCACCGGCAGGGTCATCAGCGCCAGCGTCATGCCGCCCACCAGGGGCGAGGAGCGCGGTACGCCGAAGAAACTGATGAAGATCGCCAGCCCCAACAGACCGAAGAGGATCGAGGGAATCGCCGCCAGGTTGTTGATATTGATCTCGATGATCTGGGTCAGGCGGTTGTCCGGGGCGAACTCCTCGAGATAGACCGCGGTCATCACGCCGATCGGGAAGGCGATGGCCAGGGTCACCAGCATGGTCATCACCGTGCCCAGGGCGGCGGCGAGGATCCCCGAGGCCTCGGCCATCTTGGAGTCGCCGCTGGTGAAGAAGGTGGTATTGAACTTCAACGCCACATTCCCCTCCTCCGCCAGCCGATCGACGGTGGCCTGCTGCGCCGCGTTGAGGCGATGCGTGTGCCCCTTGAGGTACTGATCCACCTGGGCATTGGCCAGCACCCAGCGGGTCTCGGTGGTGCCCAGCAGTTCGGGATCATCGGCCAGCATGCCGGGAATCAGCCGCTCGAAGGTGCGGCTCACCAGCCGCGACACCTCGGGGTCCAGGGCCGCCCGCCCCATGCGGGTGGCGTCCTCGTTGTAATCGAGCTCCACGCGGATCTGCGCCTGCTGGAAGGCCGGCAGCCCCTTGCTGAGCATATCGGCGAAGAACAGCACCAGGAACAGGCCGGCCAGCCCCAGGGCCCCCATGGAGAGCCACTTCAGCCGCGCCGACTTGCGGTGGCGACGCTGGAGCTGGGCGCTGATCTCGTCGAAGGATTGACTCATCTCGCTAGGTCCTCGGGGTTAGAGGTTGTTGACGCGGTACTTCTCGCGGAAGCGACGGATCATCAGCACCGACACCAGGTTGAGCGTCAGGGTGACGGCGAACAGCACCAGGCCCAGGGCGAAGGCGGAGAGGGTCTCGGCACTCTCGAACTCCAGGTCCCCGGTCAGCGCCGCCACGATGCGTACCGTGACCGTGGTCATGTCTTCCAGCGGGTTGGCGGTGAGGTTGGGGCGCATGCCGGCGGCCATCACCACGATCATGGTCTCGCCCAGCGCCCGGGAGACCGCCAGCAGGGAGGCCGAGATGATCCCCGGCAGGGCCGCGGGAATCACCACGTCGCGGATGGTCTCGCCCTTGGTCATGCCCAGCGCCAGGGAGCCCTGACGCATGCTGTCGGGCACCGAGTTGATGACGTCGTCGGAGAGCGAGGAGATAAAGGGGATGATCATGATGCCCATCACCACCCCCGGCGCCACGGCGTTGTTGAAGGAGGCATCCAGGCCGAAGACGCCCGCCAGGTCGACGATCAGCGGCGCCACGGTGATGGCGGCGAAGAAGCCATAGACCACGGTGGGAATGCCGGCCAGGACCTCCAGGGTCGGCTTGGCCAGGGTGCGCACCCGCTTGGGGGCGAACTCCGCCATGTAGATGGCCGCCAGCAACCCCACGGGAATCGCCACCAGCATGGCGATGGCGGTGATCATAAAGGTGCCGGCGAACAGCGGCACCGAGCCGAACTGGGCGGCGCTGGCGCCCTCGTCGGCGCGACCGGCGGCGGCCAGGAAGCTGGCCCCCGGGTTCCACACCGTGCCGGTGATAAAGTCCCAGAAGCTGTGCATCTGGAAGAAGCGCAGCGCCTCGAAGATGATCGAGAAGAGGATGCCGAAGGTGGTGAAGATGGAGATCAGCGCCGCCCCCACCAGGATCCAGCGAATCACCCGCTCGATGGCCTGGCGGGCGTGGAAGTCCGGCTTCACCTGACGCACCCCCACGGCCAGCCCCAGGGCGGCCACGGCCAGGCTGCCGGCGAGCAGGTAGAGGGGCGGAATCTCGGCGCCCAGCAACAGCATCAGGAAGGCGCTCAGCCCCCCCACCAGGATGGCCGGCCCGGCAGTGGTGAGCACCGCGAACCAGGCATACTGATCGGGCTGGGCGAACATGGCCGTGCCGCCGGCGCGCACCCGCGCGGCCTTGGCACGCCCCAGGAAGAAGGCTATCAGCCCCAGCAGTAACAGCACGCCGCTGAACAGTGCAAGGAGTTGATCGGTCTGCATAGGGTTCTCTCGGTATCGAATAGGACGGCGGGCGGCGCCGTAACGTGCGACGGCCGGCAGCCTGGGCTGCCGGCCGGGTCAGGCGTCCTTGCCCGACGCCACCTTAGAGGTCGGCGACCTGCAGGGTGCCACGCTGGGCGACCCGCTCGCGGGCCATCTCGCGCTCGGCTTCCGGCAGCGGGATCAGGCCGATATCGGTCAGGTAGCCACCCTCGCCGATCATGGTCTCGGAGACGAACATGTCGACGTACTCATACAGCGGCGGCACCTCCTCGGCGTGCTGGTTCTTCACGTAGAAGAACAGCGAGCGGGCGATGGGGTAATCGCCGGCGCTGATCGCCTCGGGGGTGGCCTCGACGCCATCGATGTGGCTGGCGGACAGGCTGTTGGCGTTCTCGACCAGGAAGGAGTAGCCGAAGATGCCGAAGGAGTCGGTGTCTTCGGTGAGGCGCTGGACGATCAGGTTGTCGTTCTCGCCAGCATCGATATAGGCGCCATCGGCGCGAATCTCGGTGTAGCCCTCGCCGCCGTAGGCCTCCATCTCCTCGGAGACGGCTTCCATCACCAGCTCCTCGAAGGCGTCACGGGTGCCGGAGGTGCTGGGCGGCCCATAGACGGAGATCTCGCGATCCGGCAGGGAAGCGTCGATATCGCTCCACTTGGCGTAGGGGTTGTCGACCAGCTCGCCATCCACCGGCACCTGGGCGGCCACCGCCAGGAACAGCTGCTCCAGGGTCAGGTCCATGCCCGCGTTGGTGCTGGACTGGGCGAAGACGATGCCGTCGGAGCCGATCTTCACCTCGGTGACGTCGGTCACGCCGTTCTCGGCACAACGCTCCAGTTCGCTGGACTTGATGCGACGCGAGGCGTTGGTGATGTCCGGGGTACCCTCACCCACGCCGTTGCAGAACAGGCGGATGCCGCCACCGGAACCGGTGGACTCGATGACCGGGGTCGGGTAGCTGGTCACCGCACCGAACTCCTCGGTGACGTAGCTGGCGAAGGGGTAGACGGTGCTCGACCCCACGATGCGGATCTGGTCGCGGGCCTGGGCCACGCCGGCGACACCCATCACGGCGGCGGCGATCACCGTGGTCTTGAAAGCGCGGCTCTTGAGGATACGGTTCATGCGAGTCACTCCTGTCGGTCGAAGAGGTTCTGCCTTGACGTGAGGACACTCTGCCCGACGAAAATGACAGCTTCGTGACAGGGAAAGACCGAGAGAAAAAATGCGCGGACGCCCCGCGCCACCTAGAACAGCAGCAGCAATGCCGCCAGGGAGCAGACCGTCAGGGAGCCATACTGAATGGCCCGGGCATCCAGGCGCGGCGCCAGCCAGGCACCCAGCAGGTGACCGATGAGGATGGCCGGCAGGAAGCTCAGCGCCAGTTGCAGGTGCCAGGCGCCGACCCGCCCCGCCAGGGCCAGCAGCGCCAGGGTCAGGCTGGCGGTGACGATAAAGTAGGCGGCCAGGTTGCCACGCAGGCGATCCGGCGGCAGGCCGTGCAGCAGCAGCGCTAGGGGCGGGCCGCCGATGGCCGCCACGGTACCGAAGATCCCCGACACCACTCCGGCGCCGAACAGGCTGGCGCGGTTGACCGGCAAGCGGAAGCGCCCCAGGGTGATCGCCACCGCGCTGAGCACGATCAGCGCGATCACCTTCTCGAGTACCACCAGCGGCGCGGCCACCAGCAGCCACAGCCCCAGGGCGTTGCCCGGCAGGCGCCCCACCAGGGCCGGGACGAAGGCGTCGAGGCGGATCTCCCGGGAGTAGCGGCGCACCATCATCAGCGACACCAGCAGGCCGAAGATCACCAGGATCACCGGCACCAGCCGCGGCTCCAGCAGCAGCAGCAGCGGCGCCCCCACCACCGCCAGGCCGAAGCCGGTGACGCGCTGCACCAGGGCCCCCAGCATCAGTACCAGGGCACACCCCGACCAGCTAACGAGGGACAACCCCCAGGACAGCGGCTCAGGCATCCGCCCTCCGCGGGGCCAGCAGGCGCAGGCCCAGGTTGCCGATCAGGCTGGCGCCGAGCATGGTCAGTACCATGGGCCACAGGCTATCCACGGCGAAGGCGCCCACCAGCACCCCGGCGATGGCCCCACTGCAGAACTGGATGCTGCCCTGCAGGGCCGTGGCGGTAGCGCTGATGGCATAGAAGTGATCGAGCAGCGAGGTGATGGCATTGGGGGCCACCAGGCCGATGGTGCCGGCGAAGAGCATGATCAGCGGCACCATCAACCACAGCGACGCCAGGCCGCTGGCCACCAGCGTCACCAGGCCCAGCCCCGCGGCCAGCTGGATGGCGAGCCCCAGGCGCAGGTTCTGCTGCGGCGAGCGGTGGCGCAGCAGGCGAATATTGAGGCGATTGGAGGCCAGCATGGTCACCACATTGGCGCCGAACAGCAGCGGGTAGACACCCGGCGAGACGCCGAAGTGGTGCAGGTAGACGAAGGGCGAGGCGGTGATAAAGGCGAACAGTCCCGAGAAGGTCATGGACGCCGCACAGATATAACCCAGGCTCTCGCGGTGACTCAGCACGCTGGCGTAGTTGCGCAGCACCTGACGCGGCGAGGCCGCCGGCCCCTGTCGGCGCCGGGTCTCCGGCAGCTTGGTGCCCAGCAGCCACAGCAGGAAGGCGGCATAGGCGGCGAGGAAGGCGAAGATCAGCCACCAGTCGCCCAGGTGCAGCAGGCCGCTGCCCACCGCCGGGGCGACCAGCGGCGCCAGCAGCATGATCATGGCCATGGTGGACATCACCTTGGCCGCCTCGCGGCCGCTGAAGCAGTCGCGCACGATGGCCGCCGAGTTGACCACCGTGGCGCCGCCGCCCAGGGCCTGGACGAAGCGCCAGGCCAGCAGCGTCGTCAGGGACTCCACCTGGGTAATGGCCAGGCTGGCCAGCAGGAAGACCACCAGCCCCCCCAGCAGCACCGGCTTGCGACCGATCCGGTCGGACAACGGCCCGAACAGCAACTGCCCCAGGGCGAAGCCGGCCAGGAAGGTGGAGAGCGACAGCTCGGTATGGTGAATGCTGGCGCCGATGGTGGCGGCCAGGGCGCCCATGGCGGGCAGGTAGGCATCGATGGCGAAGGGTGCCAGGGCGGTATTGGCGGCCACCAGCAACGCCAGGCGGCGAGGATCGAGGAGCAAGTACACCTCCAGGGGGAAAGATAGGTTGCTAATTATACCCGCGATCGCCCCAGCCGCCCAGCCTGTGGCTCCGCTTGTCCAGACTAGTCACCACTGGGATAGCCAAGGGGCGCTGGGGACAGGCCGGAGCAAA
>NZ_BJUK01000062.1 GCF_007989625.1 Bisbaumannia pacifica | reverse complement strand
GCCCCTGCAAGGCCTTTGGTAAAAAACTTTCAGCCGGCCTCGGCGCCGCCCTTCAGCCGCGGACGACTGGCCCGATCCAGCAGCGACAGGATCGAGCGATAAGGGATGCCACTATGCTGGCTCAACCCGATCTCACAGGTCCGGGAGTTGGAGTAGCCCGCCCCACAGCCCTCGACCTGTTCCGCCAAACCGCTCAATGCCGAGGCATTGAGCTCCGGCACCGTGAAGCCCTTGTCGCCGGCGAAGCCGCAACAACTGATCCCTTCCGGCACCACGACCTCCGTGGCACAGGCCCGGGCCAGGGCGGCGAACTTGTCGGCGAGGCCCATGCGGGTGCTGGAGCAGGTCACATGCAGGGCGACGCGCTCGCCCACCGGGACGATATCCAGCCGCGGCAGCAGGTAGTCATGCGCGAAGGCCACCGGCTCCAGTAGCGCGAGCCGCTCATCCAGGCTCTCCTGCATCCGCAGGGTACAGGGGCTGGTGTCGCAGAGCACCGGGTAGCGCCCGTTCTGGCTGGCGGCCAACAGTTCCCGGTTGAGCTCCCGGGCCTTATGGGCCGCCTCATCGAACTGCCCCTTGGACTGGAAGGCCATCCCGCAGCACAGGTGGCCGGCAATCGCCGGGAGAATCACCTCGAAGCCGGCCTTCTCCAGCAGCGCCCGGGTGATCTCCATCACCGAACGCGACTCCTCGTCACCATGGGTGGCGCCGAACACTCGGGTGGCGCAGGAGGGCAGATAGACCACCTTGTCACGCTCCGCCTTCTTGTCGGCGGTGACCTCGAGCACGCGGATCGGCGCCGCCTTGGGCAGGCTGGGCAGCCACAGCGGCAGGCGATCGCCGGAGGCACGCCGCGCGGCGCGAGAAAAGGCCGCCATGGCGGCCTCGCCCAGGATGGCGCGTCCGCCGCCGGCCAGGTTGAGCAGCCCACGAGCCACCCGGGTGGTACCCGAGAAGTGGTGCCCGATGCGCCGCGCCAGCCGTGCCTGGCCCTGGCCCTCCTCATGACGCAAGGCGCGCACCAGGTCCCCGGTATTGATCCCTACCGGGCACTGGGTGGCACAGAGCCCATCGGCGGCACAGGTGTCGACGCCGTCATACTGATAGGCCCGGCGCAGCGTTTCCAGACGCGCCTCGTCGCGCTCCCCGCCCTGGGCCTCGAGACGCGCCAGCTCGCGACGGATCACGATGCGCTGGCGAGGCGTCAGGGTCAGGTGCCGCGACGGACAAACCGATTCGCAGAAGCCGCACTCGATGCACTTGTCGACCAGGGCATCCGCCGCCGGCAGCGGCTTGAGGTTCTGCAGGTGCAGCTCGGCGTTGCGGCTCAGGATCACCTCGGGGTTGAGTAGGTTATCGGGGTCGAAGAGCGCCTTGATCTCCCACATCAGCGCATAGGCGTCGCTGCCCCACTCCAGCTCCACATAGGGCGCCATATTGCGCCCCGTGCCGTGCTCCGCCTTGAGGGAGCCGCCGTACTCCACGCCCACCAGTCGGGCCACCTCATCCATCAGCGCCTGGTAGCGCTCTACCTCACCGGGCTTCTCGAAGCCCTGGGGAAAGACGAAGTGCAGATTCCCCTCCAGGGCGTGGCCGAAGAGGATGGTGTCGCCATAGCCGTGGCGCCTGAAGGCATCGGTCAGCGCCGCCACCCCCTCGTCGAGGCGCTCGATGGGGAAGGCCACGTCCTCGATCACCACGGTGGTACCGGTGTCGCGCACCGCCCCCACCGCCGGGAAGAGGCCCTTGCGGATCTTCCAGTAGCCGGCGTAGGTGTCGGCGTCGCGGGTAAAGGTCAGCGGCTCCAGGGTACGAATGCCCTCCAGGGCGGCCTGCACCTCGGCCCGCCGCGCCAGGAGCTCCGCTTCGGTGTCGCCGCGCACATCGATCAGCAGGGCCGCCGCCCCCCCGGGGAGGCCACGCAGCGACTCCGGCATGCCGGGACGGTCCTGCACCGAGCGCAGGGCGGCGTGGTCCATCAGCTCCACCGCCGCCACCGGGGTGCGCTTCAGGGCGATGGTGGCGCGGCAGGTGGTGGCCATATCGGGAAAGAAGGCCAGCGCCGCCGCCTTATGCGCCTCGTCCACCACGCTGCGGTAAGTGATGGCAGCGATAAAACCGAGGGTCCCCTCAGAGCCGATCATCAGGTGCTTGAGGATCTCGATGCCGTCGGCATGGTCCACCAGGCTATTGAGGGCATAGCCGGTGGTGTTCTTGAGCCGATACTTGTGACGGATCTTATCGGCCAGCTCGCCATTGGCGCGGGTCTCGGCGGCCAGCCCCTCGAGGCCCGCCAGCAGCTCGCCATGGCTCTCGCGGAAGGCCGCCACGCTGGCGGCGTCGGCGGTGTCCAGTAGGCTGCCGTCGGCCAGGATCACGCGAATATCGCGCACCGTGCGGTAGCTGTTCTGGGCGGTGCCGCAGCACATCCCCGAGGCGTTGTTGGCGGCGATGCCGCCGATCATGCAGCTGTTGATGGAGGCCGGGTCGGGGCCAATCTTGCGCCCATAGGGCGCCAGCAGCCGATTGGCCCGGGCGCCGATCACCCCCGGCTCGAGGCGAATCGCCGCGCCCCGCTCCAGCACCTCGGCACCCTGCCAGCCGCGCCCCAACTGGATCAGCACCGAGTCGGTAATGGCCTGACCGGAGAGCGAGGTGCCGGCGGCGCGGAAGGTGACCGGCAGCCGCCGGGCGCGACACTCGCCGAGCACCCGCTGCAGCTCTGGCTCGCCCTCCACCCGCACCACCAACTGGGGAATCAGCCGATAGAAGCTGGCATCGGTGCCATAGGCCAGGGTGCGCAGGGGGTCATGGATCAGCCGCGCCTCGGGGAAGTGGGGGCGCAGGGCCTCCAGTAGCTCCCGATAGGCCGGCGCCAGGGTCTCCACGGCTGTCGTCTGCATCGTCTCTCTCCTATCCGCCGATCGGGTTGCCCATCAGGGGATCCAGGCCGCCCGCCAGGCCCACGGCCAACAGCGCCAGGATACCCGAGGCGAGCAGGTAATAGGCGGTGGGAATCACCGTCAGGCGCAGCACGCGCCCCTCGCGTCCCAACAGCCCCACGGTGGCGGAGGCGGCCACCACATTATGGATGGCGATCATATTGCCGGCGGCGGCCCCCACCGCCTGCATGGCCACCAGCAGCACGCCGGAGACACCCAGCAGGTCACCGACGCTGAACTGGAACTGAGAGAGCATCAGGTTGGAGACGGTATTGGAGCCGGCGATAAAGGCTCCCAGGGCGCCTACGCTGGAGGCGAACAGCGGGTAGACCTGACCCACGGCCCCGGAGACCAGCTCCGCCATGGCCACCGGCATGGAGGGCAGGTCGGCGGCGTTGACCCCGGAATTGATCAGGATCCGCACCATGGGAATGGTGAAGATCAGCACGAAGCCGGCGCCCAACAGGGTCCGCGATGACTCGCCCAGGGCGGCACGCAGCTCGTTGACGCGCATGCGATGCAGCAGGAAGGTGGCCAGCACCACTACCACCATGATGCCGCCGGGGAGGTAGAGGGGCTGGATACTGCCGGAGACTCCCGCCTCGCCGAGGATATCGCTCCAGCCGAAGGCCAGGAAACTGGTAAAGAAGGCCTTGGCTTCCGGGAAGACCCGGGACACCACCAGCAGCAGCGCCAGCAGCAGGTAGGGGAGCCAGGCCAGGGCCAGGGGCATCGGCGACTTACCGGTCAGGCTATCCAGCTTGATCTCGATATTGCCCATCCAGGCCGTGGGCCACTCGCCGGCCGGCGCGAAGTCCCACTGGGTCTTGGGCAGCAGGAAGCCGGCCTTGGCGGCGGGCAGCACGATGGCCATGCCCACCAGGGCGCCGATCATCGACGGGAACTCCGGCCCCAGGAAGGCCCCGGCGGCGGCATAGGGCACCACGAAGGCGAGGCCGGCGAAGAGCGCGAAGGGCGCCATGGCCAGCCCCTCCTTCCAGGAGCGGTGTCGCCCGAAGAAGCGGGTCAGCATCATGCACATCAGCAGCGGCATCAGGATGCCCACCAGGGCATGGGTGATCGCCACCCCGGAGGTGATCAGCTGGTAGAAGACCTCCCAGCTGGAGCCCTCGGCGATCAGGCGCTCGCTGATGGCGACGCGATCCAGGCCACCGCTGACCCCCACCACGATGGGCGTGCCCACGGCGCCGAAGGAGACCGGCGTGGACTGGATCATCATGCCGATCATCACCGCCCCCATGGCCGGGAAGCCCAGCGCCACCAGCAGGGGCGCGGCCACCGCCGCCGGGGTACCGAAGCCCGAGGCGCCCTCGATAAAGCAGCCGAACAGCCAGGCGACGATGATCGCCTGGACCCGGCGGTCGGGGCTGATCGACGAGAAGCCGCCACGGATGGCGGTGATCGCCCCGGAATGCTTGAGGGTATTGAGCAGCAGGATGGCGCCGAAGATGATCCACAGGATCGCCGCGGTGAGGATCAGCCCCTGCAGCGCCGAGGCGGTGACCCGCAGCGGGCTCATCTCCCAGGCGAACAGGGCGATGGCCACGGTGGCCAGCAGCACCATCGGCATGGCGCGGCGCGCCGGCCAGTTGAGCCCCACCAGCAGGACCCCGGCCAGGGCCAGGGGGGCGAAAGCGAGTAGCGAGAGTAGCGTGTCGTTCATAAGGTCTCCCTCGGGGCGCGGCGGCGAGCGGGGCGTAGGGGGCCCCGGGAAGCGCCGCCAGCGCCCCCATTGTTGATTGTTATTGCTGTGGTTGGCGTCTTCTCAGTGGCGCAGCAGCACCACCAGTTCCCGGGGTCCGTGAACCCCATAAGCCAGGGTCTGCTCGATATCCGCGGTCTTGCTGGGCCCGGAGATCAGCAGCGCATTGGTGGGCATCCCTGCCGCCCACCCGTGGCGCTCCATCACCTCGAAGAGGGTGTCCTCCACCGCCTCGGCATCCAGCACGGCGATATGGATCGGCGGCACCAGGCTGAGCAGGCGCGGCTCGTCCGGGGTCGGCCACAGCCACAGGCTGCCGGTCTCGGCGACGCCCCCGGCGGTGGAGGTCAGCCCCGCCTCCACCTCGTGGAAGAGCGTCTCCCACCAGGCCTCTACCGGGCGGTCGGCGTCGACCAGGGTGACCCCGGCCTCGGCCAGGGCGGCCCGGGCCTCGGCGGCGACCGGGTGCGCCCGCCCCAGGGCCAGGCGGCGGATGCCCTTGTCGGCCAGCACCCGGGCCAGGACCCGGGTCCAGTCGGCTCGGGGGGTGTGAATCACCTCGCCATGCACCGAGGTGATCCAGGCCTCGAAGCGGCGCAGTCGCTCCTCCCGCCCCCAGCCACGCCCACTCATCACCGAGAAGTCACTGACGGGGGGCGTCAGGGGGCCGTCGAGGCGTCGGCGCAACCGCCCCAAGATGGTCTCTCGAGCGCTCATGATTGCCCCTCCTCGTCGGTGGCCGAGCGGTGACGCTTGATCAAGGCATGCAGGGAGTGCCGGGCGGGCTTGGGGGCGACGCGATGGTCGCTCCAGGGGCCCAGCTTGCTGGGTGTCAGGGGCCCCAGCTTGCCGGCCACGCCGGCGGCGCCACGCCAGGCGCCGGGGTGCGTCGCCAGCCACTGCCAGGCCTTCCAGGCCGCGGCCTCCGTCCGGGTGCGCTTGCTCCCGGCACCGGGCACGTTGCCTCGCCCCTCGCCCACCGCCTCCCGGCGCAGCCGGGTCAGCAGGGCGGGAATCGGGATCTTCACCGGGCACACCTCGCCGCAGGCGCCACACAGGCTGGAGGCGGTGGGCAGGTCCTTGGTGGCCTCCAGGCCCATCAGGTGCGGCATCAGGATGCTGCCGATGGGGCCGGGATAGGTGGTGCCATAGCTATGGCCGCCAACCCGGGTGTAGACCGGACAGTGATTCATGCAGGCGCCGCAGCGGATGCAGCGCAGGGTGTCGAGCAGCTCGTCGTCCTGATAGATGGCGGAGCGACCGTTATCGACCAGCACCAGATGAACCTCCTCGGGTCCGTCCTGCTCGCCCGCCTGCCGCGGCCCGGAGATCATGTTGAGGTAGGTGGTGGCGTGCTGGCCGGTGGCGGAACGGGTCAGCAGCGCATAGAGGGGCGCCACGTCGCGCAGCTGCTCGACCACCTTCTCGATGCCGGTGACGGCGATATGCACCGGCGGCACCGTGGTGGTCATGCGCCCGTTGCCCTCGTTCTCCACCAGGCACAGGGTGCCGGTCTCGGCCACCGCGAAGTTGACCCCGGTGATGCCCACGTCGGCGGCCATGAAACGCTCACGCAGCTGGGCCCGGGCGGCGGCGGTCATGGCGTCCACGTCGCGGGTGCGCGGGATGCCGGTCTTGTCGTGCATGACATCGGCGATCTCGTCGGTATTGAGATGGATCGCCGGCATGATGATATGCGAGGGGGTCTGGTCGTTGAGCTGTACCAGGTACTCGCCCAGGTCCGACTCCAGGGCCTCGATGCCCGCCGTCTCCAGGTGGGCATTGAGGTGCATCTCCTCGGTGACCATCGACTTGCCCTTGATCACCGCCTTGGCGCCCCGCGCCTCGCAGAGCTCGCGGATCAGCCGGCAGGCGGCCTCGCCATCCTCGGCCCAGTGCACGCGGATGCCATTGGCCTGGCAGTTGGCCTCCAGCCGCTCCAGCAAGTCCGGCAGCTGGGCCAGGGCACGCAGCCGCACGCTGGCTCCCAGCTCGCGCAGCGCCTCCAGCTCCCAGTCGGCGAAGGCCTCGCGGCGCTTGCCCATCAGGCCATCCATGGCGCTGCGGAAGTTGGCGCGGATCTGCGGATTGCCCAGGGCATCATGGGCCTGGCGATGAAAGGCCTGGGGCGTGAAGGTTTGCACGCCGGGGGGCTCGACGCTCATTGGCCGACCCTCCGCCACAGGTAGGAGGCGATATGCTCGCCTTCGACCTCAGAGTCCCGATGGGCCAGGCGCCCGGCGATATTCATCAAACAGCCGCAATCGGAGGTGACGAAGCGCTCGGCGCCCGCCGCCTCAATGGCGCGGCTCTTGTCCTCGACCATGGCCGCCGAGACCTCCGGGTGACGCACCGCGAAGGTACCGCCGAAGCCGCAGCACTCGGCGGCACGCGCCTGCTCCACCAGGGTCACCCGGCCCAACTGGGCGAGCAGCGCCGGCCCGGTCTCCGCCAGCCCCATCTCGCGACGGGCACTGCAGGAGGTGTGCATGGCCACCGTCTCCGGGGCACCGCGATCCTCCAGCTCGAGGTGGCAGACATGCACCAGGAACTCGGTCAGCTCGAAGACCCGCCCCGCCAGCTCGTTGGCCTTGGCCTCGAGGGGCGTGCCGGCAAACAGCTTGGGGTAGTGGTGGCGCAGCATGCCACCGCAGGAGCCGGAGGGCACCACGATGGGCCAGGGCTCGGGGAAGAGGTCGAGCTGGGCCGCGGCCACGGCCCGGGCCTCGTCTTGATAGCCGGAGGTATAGGCGGGCTGGCCACAGCAGGTCTGATCCTCGGGGAAATCCACCGCGATGCCCTCCCGCTCGAGCAGGCGCATGGCATCGAGGCCGGCCTCGGGGAAGAACAGATCGACCAGGCAGGTGCCGAAGAGGTAGACCCTCGGCGGCTTGGGGGGATAACACTTGATGGGGGTCATGGCGTCTCCTGGGGCAGGATGCATGGTCACCGCCCTCGACGGGTAAATTGGTAAAACCAATTTACAGCTAGCGTTGAGGCACCTTAAAAGGCCGCCAAATGCCGTGTCAAATGCCGCCGACCAATTTACCACTGATTGATGGCTAGACTTTAGTAGCAGGCTAGACGCCGACCTTAATAAGCCAATGAAAATCGGATAAAAGTCCAGGCGCCTCGCGTTTGCCTCGCAGCGGGATGATGCCTTAGGATTGGTATTACCAATTGCATTATTGCCGCGCAGGACGCCATGACCTACCAGACCGTCAAACAGCCCCGCCTCGCCGACGTGATCACCGAACGGCTGGAGTCGATGATCATCGAGGGCAGCCTCCAGCCCGGCCAGCGCCTGCCCCCGGAGCGGGAGCTCGCGGAGCGCTTCGGCGTCTCGCGCCCCTCCCTACGCGAGGCGATCCAGAAACTGGCCGCCCGCGGCCTGCTGACCAGCCGCCAGGGCGGCGGCACCTTCGTCACCCAGGAGCTCAATACTCGCTACAGCGACCCCTTGCTGGAAATGCTGGCCCGCCACCAGGAGTTTCACTTCGACCTGCTGGAGTTCCGCGATGCCATGGAGGGGCTCTCCGCCTACTATGCGGCGCTGCGCTCCACCCCCGCCGACAAGGCCCTGCTGGTGCAGCGCTTCGAGGAGCTGGAGGCCAGCTTCGCCGGCCGCGACCCGGAGCAGGAGGCCAAGGCGGATGCCGCCTTCCACCTGGCGATCGCCGAGTCGGCCCATAATGTGCTGCTGCTGCACACCATTCGCGGCATCTTCCATCTGCTGGAGAAGAGCATCGTCGACAACCTGGCCTACCTGTTCGAGAAGCCCGACTCGCGGCCGCGGTTGATGGAGCAGCACCGCGCCCTGCTCGAGGCGATCCTCGCCGGCGACGCCGAACAGGCCCGGGAGCGCGCCCATGAGCACCTGGTGTTCGTGGAGGAGGGGTTACTGGAGCTGGAGCGCGCCGAGACCCGGGCCCAGCGCGCCCTGCGCCGCGCCCAGGCCCATGGCACCCCATGAGTCGTCGCGCCCTGCGCCTGACCCTGGCCCTGGTGATTCTGCTGGGCCTGGCCCTGGTGATCTGGCCGGCGACCCGGATCGCCCGGGACCAGGCCCTGGAGCGCCTGCAGGAGGAGGCCGACGACGAGCTACGCCTCTCGGTGGCGGGGCTGCGCGGTCACCTCTCCCGCCACGAGTACCTGCCTCAGTTGCTCGCCTCCCGGGAGCCGGTGCAGCGCTTCCTGGGCGCCCCCGAGGCGCATCGCGCCCAGGCCATCAATGAGCTGCTGGACGGCTTCCGGGCCATCGCCGAGGTGTCGGATGTCTACCTGCTGGACCGCCACGCCGACACCCTGGCGGCCAGCAACTGGCACCGCCCCGACACCTTTATCGGCCAGAACTACACCTTCCGCAGCTACTATCAGGACGCCATCGCCGGCCGCGAGGGGCGCTTCTATGGGTTGGGCGTGCAGTCACGGGAACGGGGGTATTACTTCTCGGCGCCGGTGTGGCTCCCCGGCGACGAGACCGGCCCCGCCGGGGTGATGGTGGTCAAGGTGCTGCTGGATGCCCAGGAGAGCGCTTGGACTGAGCAGCAGGCGGAGCTGCTGGTAGTGGATGGCCAGGGCATCGTCTTTATGGCCAGCGAGCCGGCCCTGCGCCTGGCGGCCCTCCACCCGTTGAGCGCCACCGAGCGCCGGCGACTGCTGGCCACCCGCCGCTATGCCGACGAGCCCCTGCCGCCCTCCGGCCTGCGGCGGCTGGAGCCGCGCGGCGAGCACGGTGACCTGGTGACCTTCGATCGGGGCCCGCTCGGTGGTCAGGCCTTCCTGCGCCAGGTCAGTCCCGTGGCGGAGCTGGGCTGGGAGATGCATATTCTCAAGCCGCTGACGCCGGTACAGGCCGCCCAATGGCAGGCCGCCCTGCTGGCCGGCGGGCTCTACGGCATCCTGGTGCTGGGCGCCGGCGTGGGCTGGCAGCGCCAGCGCCTGCGCCGCCAGCGGGAACACTTCGCCGAGCGCGAGCGTCAGACCCTGGCCCGGGCCCGGGACGAGCTGGAGCGCAACGTGGCGCGCCGCACCCACGACCTGGTGGAGACCAATCGCCGCCTCTCCGACGAGATCGAGGAGCGCAAGCGTGCCGAGGCGACCCTGCGCCAGACCCAGAACGAGCTGATCCAGGCCGCCAAGCTGGCCATGCTGGGTCAGTTGGCCGCCGGCATCAATCACGAACTCAACCAGCCCCTCGCGGCAGTGCGCTCCTATGCCGAGAATGCCCGCGCCTTCCTGGCCCGCCAGCAGGCCGAACGCGCCGATGCTAACCTGGCCGAGATCGTCGAGCTCACCGGGCGCATGGCGGAGATCAGCGCCCAGCTCAAGCAGTTCTCCCGCAAGAGCGGCGAACAGCTGACCAGCGTCTCGATGAGCGACTGCTTCGGCTACGCCCTGCGCCTCTACCGGGCCCGCCTCGACCAGGATGGCGTAACGGTGGAGCGCCGCTGGCCCGAGGCGCCGGTCTGGGTGCGCGCCGACCTGGTGCGCCTGGAGCAGGTGCTGGTCAACCTAATCGGTAATGCCCTCCAGGCCATGGCCCAGACGCCGTCGCCGCGACTGATCCTGGGCATCGATACCCAGGATGACGAGGTGCGTATCGAGGTGGCGGACAACGGCCCCGGCATCCCGGCGGCGAACCTGAGCCGGATCTTCGAGCCCTTCTTCACCACCAAGTCGCTCGGCACCGGCCTGGGGCTGGGGCTGTCGATCTCCTCGCGGATCATCGCCGACCTGGGCGGTCGCCTGCAGGCCGAGACCTTGCCCGAGGGCGGCGCCCGCTTCACCATTCGCCTGCCCCGGGACCGATCCCCGGAGCCGCCCGAGTCCCATGCCCCCCAGGAGTGACCCCCCATGGATAGCGCCGATGTCCCGCCGGTCCTGATCATCGACGACGAGCCCCACCTGCGCATCACCACCGGCCAGACCCTGGAGCTGGCCGGCTACGCGCCCCAGGCCCACGAGAGCGCCGAATCGGCCCTGGCCGCCCTGCCCGAGGACTTTCCCGGGGTGGTGATCAGCGATATCCGCATGCCCGGCATGGATGGCATGGCGCTGCTCGCCGAGATCCGCCAGCGTGACCCGGACCTGCCGGTGATCCTGATCACCGGTCATGGGGATATCTCCACCGCCGTGGAGGCGATGCGCCAGGGGGCCTGGGACTTTCTGGAGAAGCCCTTCGCCGGCGAGCGCCTGGTGGAGATGGTGCGTCGCGGCATCGACAAGCGCCGCCTGAGCCTGGAGAACCGCCGCCTCAAGGCCGAGCTCGAGGCCCAGCAGGGCGCCCCGGGGCCGCGCCTGGTGGGGCGTACCCCGGCCATGCAGCAGCTGGCGGCCATGGTCCAGCGCATCAGCCGGGTCGAGGCGGACGTGCTGCTGTTCGGCGAGACCGGGACCGGCAAGGACCTGGTGGCCCGGGCCCTGCACGCCCGCAGCACCCGGGGTGAGGGCCCCTTCGTGGCCATCAACTGCGGCGCGGTGCCGGAGAGCATCATCGAGTCGGAGCTGTTCGGCCACGAGAAGGGCGCCTTCACCGGCGCCCTGGAACGGCGCATCGGCAAGTTCGAGTACGCCAACGGCGGCACCGTCTTCCTCGACGAGATCGAGTCGATGCCCCTGGCGTTGCAGGTCAAGCTGCTGCGGGTGCTCCAGGAGCGCTGCATCGAGCGCCTCGGCGCCAACGAGCCGGTGGCCCTGGATATCCGCGTGATCGCCGCCACCAAGGTGGACCTCAAGGCCGCCGCCGAGGCCGGCGACTTCCGCGAGGACCTCTACTACCGCCTCAACGTGGTGACCCTGCCGATCCCGCCGCTGCGCGAGCGCCGCGAGGACATCCCGCTGCTCTTCCAGCACTTCGCCCTGGTGGCCGGCAACCGCAGCGACCTGGAGGCACCGCCCCTGGATGCCGCCGGCATTTCGACCCTGCTGGCCCACGACTGGCCCGGCAATGTGCGCGAGCTGCGCAACCTGGCGGAGCGCTATGTGCTGCTGGGCGCCGCCTACGACTACCGCCTCGAGGCCCTGCTGGAGGGCGCCACCCCGGACAACGGCGGCCTGCCCCTGCCCCAGCAGGTCGAGCTGTTCGAGAAGAGCCTGATCAGCCAGGCGCTGATCAGCCAGCGCGGCAGCGTCCCCGGCGCCTGCGAACAACTGGGCCTGCCCCGGAAGACCCTCTACGACAAGCTGAAAAAGTACGGGCTACGCGCGGAGGAATACCGCCACTAAGCAGAGACGGCAGCTACTGCCAGCGCGGTAGCAGATAAGCGCTCTGGCCCAGCAGCTCGATCAGCGAGGGCCAGGGGGGCAGCCAGGGCAGCAGCCCCACCGCCAGCAGCAGCATCAACGCCGAGTTGCCCGGCTCGCGCAGGTCGCAGAGCTTCAGCGCCGAGCCGAAGGAGCGCTTGATGCGCGCCCCCACCAGGTCGACGCTATAGAGCTCATCCAGCAGCAGATGAATCACGCAGCCCAATAACAGTGCCAGCCCTTGGGCCCAGGCCAGGCTCGCCTCCTGGGCCAGCAGCCGGTAGCTCAGGGCCGTGGTCACCAGCCCGCACCAGGCCGCCGCCAGCAGCGAGTGCCAGATGCCGCGATGCACGGTAAAGCGCTTGAAGATGGCGCCGGCCAGGTGGCGCACCCCCACATAGAGCCCGCCACAGGCCATCAGCAGCTCGCCGGGGGTGAGCCGCCCCTGCAGCAGCAGGGCACCGCCCACCACCGCCAGTACGGCAAACAGGTTGAAGATCAGGCGAATCGCCCGGGAGTGATCGGAGTCGATATCCGGCAGGATGCCGCCGAAGGCCACCAGGGCCAGTAATGGCAGGGCCTGGGCCGCCGACCAGAGCCCGGTCTGCCAACCGCCGTAGGCACCCACGGCGCCCACGGCACTGGCCACGCCGAGATGGGTATGAAAATTCGCCATGCCGGCGAGAGACTCCCAATAACTGGATAAATAACCAGATTATCGCCCGGCATGGCCCGAGAAAACAATCAGTTGGCGATTTCCTTCAGCCATGACGACCAAGCTCGCCGTGGGGCGCTGGGGGAAGTCTGGAGCAAAGCGTCTTTTTCAGGGACGAAAAAGTCGAGCGCCCAGGGAGGGGGTCACAGCGTCTTTGCGCAAGACTACCCCCAGGAAAGCCCCACAAAAACCTCCGATTGCAGTGACTCGGCTTACTCTTCCAGGTACTGATCCTTGAGTTTGACGTAATTGCCGGCGCTATAGGCGAAGAAGCGTCGCTCCGCGTCCTTGAGCGGGCGCAACGCCTTGGCCGGGTTGCCGGCATAGACATGGCCGCTCTCCAGGCGCTTGCCCGGGGTCACCACGGCGCCGGCGGCGATGATCACCTCGTCCTCCACCACGGCGCCATCCATGACGATGGCGCCCATGCCCACCAGGATGCGATCGCCCAGGGTGCAGCCGTGGAGTACGGCGCGATGGCCGATGGTCACCTCGTCGCCGATGGTCAGCGGATAGCCGCCGGGGTTGTAGTCGCTGGCGTGGGTGATATGCAGCACGCTGCCGTCCTGGACGCTGGTCCGCGCGCCGATACGGATGCGGTGCATATCGCCGCGGATCACCGCCGTGGGCCAGACCGAGCTATCGTCGCCCAGCACCACATCGCCCACCACCACGCTGGCGGGGTCCACATAGACCCGCTCGCCGAGACGGGGGGTCAGGCCGCGATGACTACGCAGTGCCTCTTGCATCGTGTCGCTCCCGGGGCGTAATCGCCCGCTTTATCAGATCAGGGTGGAGAACAGCACCACCAGGGTCAGCGGAATGGAGACATAGCGTACCACCGTCCGCCATACCCGGTAGCCGGTGGGGCCCGCATCCAGCGCCCGCAGGGCGATATCCCGGGGCATGACCCAGGCGGCGAAGATGGCGATCAACAGCCCCCCCACCGGCAGGAAGAGCTCGGTGGGCACGGTGGTCACCAGTTCGAAGAAGTTCATGCCGGCGATCCAGTGCACCTCCGCCAGGCTGGAGAAGGAGAACACCGACAACAGCCCCACCAGCCATACCGCCACCCCCACCAGGGCGGCGGCCTGACCGCGCTTGAGGCCCACCCCCTGCAGCCCCGCCACCATGGGTTCGGCCAGGTTGATGGAGGAGGTCCAGGTGGCCATCAGCAGCAGCAGGAAGAAGAGGCCCAGCCACAGCTGGCCCCAGGGCAACTCGGCGAAGGCGATGGGCAGGGTGACGAACATCAGCCCCGGGCCCTCGCCGGGGTCGATGCCCTGGGAGAAGACCACCGAGAAGATGGCGATGCCCGCCAGCAGGGCCACGGTGACGTCCAGCGCGGCCACCGCCACGGCGGCCCGGGGCAGGCTCTGGTGATCGGGCATATAGGCGCCGTAGGCCATCAGCGCGCAGGCCCCCACTGCCAGGGTGAAGAAGGCGTGCCCCATGGCATGCATCACCACCAGCGGCGTCACCGCCGAGAGGTCGGGCCGGAAGAGCCAGGCCAGGGCGGTGCCGAAGCCGTCGGTGGTGGCGGCATAGCCCACCAGCACCAGCAGCAGCAGGTAGAGCAGCGGCATCATCAGGTTGTTGAGCTTCTCCAGGCCGTTGGCGACCCCGGCGGCCACCACCGACATGGTCAGCAACAGGAAGAGGGTGTGGTTGAAGGTCATGCGCAGCGGGTCGGCCAGGAAGGCATCGAAGCCGGCCCCGATCTCCGCCGGCGTACTGCCCACGAAGTCGCCGTTGACCGATTCCACCAGGTACTCGATGGACCAGCCGGAGACCACCGAGTAGAAGGAGAGGATCAGGAACACCGTGACCCCGCCGAACCAGCCCAGCCAGCGCCAATGCGGCGTGGCCCCGGCCTGGTTGGCCAGCTGCAGCAGCGACTGCATGGGGCTGCGGCGTCCGGCGCGACCGATCATGATCTCGGCCATCATCACCGGCAGGCCCAGCAGGGCCACGAAGGCCACATAGAGCAGCAGGAAGGCCGCCCCGCCGTTCTCCCCGGTGATATAGGGGAAGCGCCAGATATTGCCCAACCCCACCGCGGCGCCGGTCACGGCGAGAATAAAGGCGCGCTGGGAGCCCCAGCGCTCCAGGGTCTCGTGCATCATTCGAGCTGTCCTTGTGTCACGGGCCGACCTGGGTCGACGATAGGGGCGCAAGCCTAGCAGGCCAGCCCGGGCCGGCCAATCCGCCTAGCGTCGATAGGTGAAGGACTTTTTCTTGGCTAAGGCCCGGGGCTATCCTGGGGGCAGGCACTTCGCAAA
>NZ_BJUK01000061.1 GCF_007989625.1 Bisbaumannia pacifica | reverse complement strand
CGCCCGTCCGCGGGCCAAGGAAGACGCGCAGGATCAGGCCAGCCAGTTGGCCGGTACCGCCAGGGTCTGATGCCTGCACCCTTCCGGTGCCCCTAGGCCCGTCGGGCTCGAGAGTGGTGCTCGATGGGGCCCGGCCGGGCAAGGTGAACTAGAGCAATCGATTGATAGATAACGCCATTTACATAATTGGCATCCGGATCGCTTAGCGTGATCGGGATTAGACTTAAGACCTAGTCGTCCGATTCTTTGTGGTTTTATTTGAAATTTCATGTGATATTTAATGCATGTGGTGTCAGCGACACCCGGCACAATAACAATCACGAGGTGACCCCTATCATGACGCAGCAAACCACGCCCCCGACCCTGATTCCCCGCCGCCGCCTCGGTGCCGCCTGCCTCGGTGCCGCCTGCCTCGGCGCCGTCCTGGCCGGCTCGCTCTCGGTGAGCCAGGCCCAGGCGAGCGACATTACCCTCAATTACGCCTTCTTCGCCCCCGCCCAGACCTTCCCCGCGGTGCAGATGGAGCACTGGGCCGAGGAACTGGAGCGGCGCACCGATGGCCGCGTGTCGGTCAATACCTTCCCGGGCGGGACCCTGCTCACCGCCGGCAACATGTATGACGGCGTGCAGAGCGGTGTCGCCGATATCGGCCTCTCCGCCACCTCCTATGAGCCGGCGCGCTTCCCCTTGCTCAACCTGGCCGGCAGCCTGACCGGCAACGACGTCGACTCGACCGTGGCCAGCCGGGTGATCTACGACCTGATCCAGGAATTTCCCGCCGACCAATTGGGCCTCGAGGACTTCAAGGTGATCACCGCCTTTACCTCCGAGCCCGGCTATCTGCATAGCCGCTCGCCGGTAGCCTCCCTCGAGGCCTTGCAGGGGCAGGAGATCCGCGTGCCCGGCGATGCCACCGAGGTGCTGGAAGCGCTGGGCGGCGTCCCCGTGGGGCTCAACCAGGCCGAGACCGGCGAGGCCCTGCAGGCCGGGGTAGTCGACGGCTATGTGGGCTCCCGGGAGACGCTGATGGACCTGCAATACGCGCGCAGCGTCCAGTATGTCACCGACTACCCGCTGACCAATGTGGTCTTCGTGGCCGCCATGAACCGCCAGCGCTGGGAGTCGCTGCCCGAGGACGTGCAACGGGTGATCGACGAACTGGGCGCCGAGATGGCCCACTTCGCCGGTGACTACCTGGATAGCCATATCGAGGAGTCGCTGAGCTGGGCCGCCGAGGAACACGGTGTCGAGCCCCTGACGCTGAGCGACGAGGAGGCGGCACGCTGGGCCGAGCACCTGGCGCCCATCAACGAGGCGCGCCTGGCCGAGGTGGCCGAGATGGGATTACCGGCTTATGAGTTTTATGACCGCATGATGGAGCTGATCGACGGCTACAAGATCCAGTAAGCCTTAAAGTTTTGGCCTTTCTTATTTATGGTGAGAGACTATATGGAAGCATATCTGAAAGATAAGTATGTTAGGTCTGTTCTAGAAGAATTTGGTGATCTAGAAGGGCTGCTTAGGGTTAAGCTTGCATTTTTTTATCACCTGGTAGATTATTTTGGCTGGTGTGAGGCGATATTTAATCATATCTCTGTAAGGGTTCCTGGGGAGGCTGGGTGCTACTTGGTAAATCCGTTTGGGATGAATTACACTGAAGTCACTCCTGACAACCTTCTTAAGGTTGATTTGAGCGGGAGAAAAGTGGTTGAATCTGTCTATGAAGCTAATCCTGCGGGATTTGCTTTGCATAGTTCAATTCATGGGGCGCGAGATGATATTCACTGCATCGTGCATACCCACACTAATGAAGTCTCTGCGATTGCACAAAAAAAATCCGGCTTTGGGCATGATGATTTTTATGGGGCTCAGCTGTACGGGCGTATCGGGTACCACGAGTTTGAAGGCATCACGCTGTTCGAGGAAGAGCGTGCCAGGATGCTGGAAAGCCTGGGCGACAAGCATATCCTGGTGCTGAGGAATCATGGTATCGCCGTGGGTGAGGCAGATATCGAGCGTACCTTTTTTTTGCTTTGGACGGTGCAGCGCGCGGCGGAGATTCAAGTGACGGCAGGGGCGCTAGGGGGGGAGGACAATCCCATCCCCGAGGAAATCAAGACGAAGTGCGCCAGCTTGACTCAGGAGTTGATCAAGGGGAGTGGTTTCGCCATCAAGTTTTATGAAGCCATGGTGCGCAAGATGGTCAGCGAAAGAGGGAAACCCTGGTAAGGGATGTGTTTTGTAAGACGCCTTCCATCGGCAAGATCGTTGTTATCAATATAAAAATAGTCATGAGGGTATCATGAAAGAGATTCTCAATAATAGAATCGATGGTGAGATGGCTTGGAAAGGTTGCGACCTGAAGGGGCGTTTATCATGGATATATAAATTGACTGATGTGGAAGCGGAAGTTCTCGATAGGGCGCTGGCGAACCTCAAAGCTAAAGGCTTGTCGGCACCCAATTTCGATAAGAAGGATTTTCCGATCGATGGAATGAAAGAGTCGATAGCGAGTATCAATGAAGAGCTGGAGAACGGGAAGGGATTCCTACTTATTCGTGGTCTCGATGCCGAAAAATATAATGAAGAGGAGCTGGCGTCTCTCTATTATGGGTTGGGGGTTCATATGGGGAGGCCGGTTACTCAGAACCCGAAAGGTGATATGCTCGGCGTCGTAAAGAGTGTCGGGGATTCCAGCGATAAGCGTACCCGTGTCTACGAGACTAACGCCTATTTACCCTATCATACGGATCTGTCGGATGTTGTCGGCTTGCTATCTCTCAAGAAGGCTAAGTCGGGAGGAATGAGTAGTCTAGTTAGCGCGGCAGCAATCTATAATGCCGTCTTGGATGAGTCGCCTGAACTCCTAGAGGTTCTCTATAGTCCCTTCTACTTTTCTCACCTGGGAGATGAGGAATATACTCCCTCGCCTATATTTAGCAACTACCAGGGTAAGTTGAGTTGCCGATACCTCAGGCAATATATCGAGCTGGGGCATGAGTTGAAATGTGAGCCGTTGTCGGAAAAGCAGAAAGCAGCACTGGATCTTGTCGACGACATTATTCACCGTGATGAGATCAAGCTGGATATGATGCTTGAACCTGGCGATATTCAGTTTGCTAACAACTATATGGTTCTTCATTCAAGGACTGGCTTCGAAGATTTCGATGAAGAGGGGCGTAAGCGAAAACTGCTTCGCCTGTGGTTGAAGATGCCAAATTCCCGAAAATTGGCACCAGATTTTCCGGGGCGGAACGGCTTCTCGGAATAATGATGGTGTAAGGCTAGCGCTATTCTGGTGTCGGTGGTGCACAGACCGCACGAGGATAGGGCGGAGATCTCATTGTTAAATAACACAAGATCCCATAACCTAGTTTTTAATTTTATGTTTAAGATGCATGGCATCCTATTCGCCTAGGAATGGTGGGGTAAAAAATAAATGATAGTGAGGTTTTTAAATAGAGTTTTTGAAATTTCATATGATGTTGAGTGCAAATGGCGCTGCCGAGGCGCCCGGGACAATAACAAGCAAGAGGTGGGCCCCATGACGACGAAGCAAACTGTGACCTCGAACCTATCCACAATACCCCGGCGCTTGGCAGGTGCCGCTTGCCTAAGCGGGCTTCTAGCTGGCACGCTTTTCGCCGGCAGTGCCACCGCCAGCGAGATCACCCTCAACTACGCCTTCTTCGCTCCCGCTCAGACCTTCCCCGGGGTACAGATGGAGCGCTGGGCCGAAGAAATGGAGCGGCGCACCGATGGTCGTGTGTCGGTCAATACTTTTCCAGGTGGCACCCTACTCACCGCCGGCAACATGTATGACGGCGTGCAAAGCGGCGTCGCCGATATCGGGCTTTCTGTCACCTCTTATGAACCAGCTCGTTTTCCGCTATTGAATATGGCATCTGGGCTTACTGGTATTGATATTAACTCGACGGTTGGAAGCCAAGTTGTTTATGATTTGGTGAAAGAGTTTTCATCCCAACAATTAGGCTTGGAAGATTTCAAGGTTATTACAGCTTTTGCTATACAGCCTTCCTATTTGCATAGCCGAACTCCAGTCAGGTCTCTGGAAGATATTCAAGGAATGGAGCTTCGAGTCCCCGGCGATAATACTGATGTGGTCGAGGCGCTTGGGGGTGTGCCCGTAGGGTTGAATCAGGCCGAGACCGGCGAGGCCCTGCAGGCCGGGGTGGTAGATGGCTACGTGAGTTCACGAGAAGGCTTGATGGATTTTCAATACGCGCGCAGCGTCCAGTACGTCACTGATTATCCGATGACCAACGCTTTTCTATTGGCAGTAATGAACCGCCAGCGCTGGGAGTCGCTGCCCGAGGACGTGCAGCGGGTGATCGACGAACTGGGCGCTGAGATGGCCCACTTCGCCGGCGACTACCTGGATAACCATATCGAGGAGTCGCTGGCCTGGGCCGCCGAGGAGCACGGCGTCGAGACCCTGACGCTGAGCGATGAGGAGGAGGTACGCTGGGCCGAGCGCCTGGCGCCCATCAACGAGGCACGCCTGGCGGAGGTGGCCGAGATGGGATTACCGGCTTATGAGTTTTATGACCGCATGATGGAATTGATCGACAGCTATCGTCGACCTTGATGACTGGTACTGTAACCGGCGGCCGGGGTGCCGCCGGGAGTGATCGACGCTACGAGGCACTCGACCCATGCAACGATGCAATCTCCTGATCAGCCGCGTCCTGCTGTTCGTGGCCGGCCTGGCCCTGTTGGCCATGGTCGCCCTGGTCGCCGTCAATATCGTCATGCGCCAGGTGGCCGCCTCCTTCGGCGGCACCAGCGAGATCGTCGGCTGGCTGACCGCGGTGGTGGTCGCCTTCTCCCTGGCCCACGCCCAGCTGAACAAGGCACATGTGGAGCTGGACATCCTGGTGGCGCGCTTGCCCGCTCGCCTGCAGGCCCTGCTCCAGGCCCTGGTGGCAGCGGTCAGCCTGCTGTTCTTCGCCATGGTGGCCCTCAAGCTCTGGGAATACGGCTACGGCGCCATGCAGCGGGGCATGGTCTCCCAGACCCTGCGTCTGCTCCTCCATCCGGTGATCTTCCTGGTGGCCCTGGGCTTCTCCGCCTTCTGCCTGGCGCTGCTGGCGGACGTGATCGGCAGCCTGAAACGAGTGGTGACGAAATGAGCATGACCCTGATGGCCGTCATCGGCATCCTGGCCCTCTTCCTGTTGATCCTGCTCAAGATGCCGATCAGCTTCGCGATGTTTATCGTCGGCTTCTTCGGCATGCTGCAGATGACCAGCCCGATGGCCGCCTACAACATCATCAGCTCGGGGATCTGGGAGCAGCTCTCGGCCTATTCGCTGAGCGTCATCCCGCTGTTCGTGTTCATGGGCGAGCTGCTGTTCCGCTCGGGGATCACCGAGAAGATCTTCGCCTCCGCCTATGCCTGGATCGGCCATCGTCGCGGCTCCATGGCCACCACGACCATCCTCAGCAGCGCCGGCTTCGCGGCAGTCAGCGGCTCCAACACCGCCACCGCGGCCACCGTCGGCACCATCGCCCTGCCGGAGATGAAGAAGTTCGGCTACCAGCGGGCGCTCAGCGCCGGTAGCGTGGCCACCGGCGGCACCCTGGGGGTGATCATTCCGCCCAGCTCGGTGCTGATCGTGATCGCCCTGCAGGCGGAGCTGGCCATCCGCGACCTGTTTATCGCCAGCATCGTGCCGGGACTGATCCTGGTGGCGCTGTTCGTGATGACCATCGCCTGGCTCTGCCGCAAGGACCCGGCCATGGCCCCCGCCGGGGAGCGTGCCACCTGGGCGGCAAGGGTGGCGTCGCTCAAGGGCGTGCTGGAGATCGCCGCGCTCTTCGTCCTGGTGCTGGGCGGCCTCTTCGCCGGCTGGTTCACCTCCACCGAGGCCGCCGCCGTGGGCTGCGTGGGCGCCCTGGCCATCGTCGCCCTGCAGGGCCGCCTGACCCTGGAGGTGCTCCAGGAGGCGCTGGCCAATGCCCTCAAGTCCTCGGCGATGATCCTGATGCTGGTGGCTGGCGCGGTGATCTTCGGACGCTTCCTCACCGTGACCCGGCTGCCCTTCCTGGTCGGCGAGTGGGCCGCGGCCCTGCCGCTGCCGGCGATCCTGATCATGGCCTGCGTGCTGCTGATCTACGTGATCGGCGGGGCCCTGATGGACGCCATGGGCTTCCTGATCATCTCGATCCCGATCTTCTTCCCGGTGGCCCTGGCGCTGGGCTATGACCCCATCTGGTTCGGCATCCTGGTGTGCATCGTCACCAGCATGGGGGCGATCACGCCGCCGGTGGGGGTCAACGCCTTTATCGTCAAGAGCCTCGATCCGGAGCTCGGTTTCGGCGATATCTTCCGCGGTGTCGGCTACTTCATGCTGCCCTACCTGGCCTGCATCCTGCTGCTGCTGGCGATTCCCGAACTGATCCTGTTCGTGCTCTAGGCGGGTCGAGGAGGGGACTCGGAGATGCGTCGGATCATTTATTTGAATTTTCATGTGAAAAATAACTAAAGGCCGAGACATGACCTCTGTGATCGAAGCCCTCGCCCTGGGGCGAGGCCCCAAGCGGGTAGTGATCAAGGACACCATCGATATCGCCGGCTACCCGACCCGGGCCGGGTCGGCGGCCCTGGCCGAGGCGGCGCCGGCCGAGCGCCATGCCGAGATCGTCGCGCGCAGCCTGGCGGCGGGCTATCGCCTCGTCGGCAAGGCCAACCTCCACGAGCTGGCCTTCGGCATGACCGGCCTCAACGCCTGGACCGGCACCCCCGAGAACCCGGGTTTTCCCGAGTGGATCCCCGGCGGCTCCTCCAGCGGGTCGGCGACGGCGGTGGCGGCGGGGCTGGCCGAGGTCGGCATCGGCACCGATACCGGCGGCTCGATTCGCCTGCCGGCGGCCTGCTGCGGCCTCTATGGCCTCAAGCCGAGCTTCGGGCGTCTCGATCGGCGCGGCGTGATGCCGGCGCGCAGCAGCCTCGACTGCGTCGGCCCCATCGCCGCCGATCTGGAGGAGCTGATCGCCTTTATGGCCGCGGTGGACCCCGGCTTCGTCATGTCGTCGGCGCCGGGCCCCCTGCGAGTGGCCCGGCTCGAGGTCGCGGCCGATGACGCCCCCCTGGCGGCGGTGGAGGAGCGCCTGGCCGAGGCGTCGCCGTCCACCGCGACGGCTCGGTTGCCGCTGCTGGAGGAGGCCTATGCGGCGGCCATGGCGGTGATCAACCGCGAGACCGTCGAGGGCTGCGCGGCCTGGCGGGACGACCCTCGCCTGGGCGCCGACGTGGCCAAGCGGCTGCGGGCGGCGGGGCAGACCAGCGACGCCGAGCTGCGCGAGGCCGAGGCGCTGCGCCGTGCCTTCACCGCCGAAGTCGATCGCCTGCTCGAGACCCACGACGTCCTGGCGCTACCGACCCTGCCCCATGCCCCCCTGACCCGGGCGGCGGCAGAAGCCGGCGAACAGGACCTGACGATTTCCGCGCTCTTGCGGCCCTTCAACCTCTCCGGACACCCGGCACTGACCCTGCCGCTGACGCCTCGGGCGGGCTATCCGCTGGCGCTGCAATTGGTGGGGCGACGCGGCGATGACGCCGGCCTCTGCCGGGCCGCGCGTCTCCTGGCTATGGCCCCGCGGGCCGGCGCCGCCGAGTAAAACAACAGGAGTTGCTTATGCATACCACCGTCGACAAGTCCCAGTGGGGTGGGGAAGCCCGCTTCGATGCCCTGCTCGAGGCCATTCGCCACCGTCGCGAGGAGTTCGAGGCCCAGCGCCATATCTCCCAGGACATTATCGAGGAGTTCCAGGCCATCGGCGTCTACCGCGCCATGGTGCCGGCCAGCTACGGCGGCGACGAGAAGTCCCCCGCCGAGTTCCTGAAGATGGTCGAGGCGATCTCGGCGGCGGACGGCTCCGCCGGCTGGGTGGCCAGCTTCGGCATGAATCCCGCCTACCTGGCCGCGCTGCCCGAGGAGACGCTCGCGCAGGTGTGGCGGGACTCCCCCGACGTGGTCTTCGCCGGCGGCATCTTCCCGCCGCAGCCCGCCGAGCGGGTCGACCGCGGTTTCCGCATCTCGGGGCGCTGGAAATTCGCCAGCGGCTGCATGGGCGCCTCCCTGTGCGGCGTCGGCATCCTGCCCGAGGAGGAGGGCGCCCTGCCGCGCATGGCGGTGCTGCCCCGCGACCAGGTGGCGATCGACCCGACCTGGGACATGCTGGGCATGGTCGCCACCGGCAGCCACGACCTGGTGGTCGAGGACGCCTATGTGCCGGAGACCTGGACCTTCGTGCGCGGCGGCAAGCCCACCGTGGACGCGCCTTTCTTCCGCTACCCCTCGCTCTCCTTCGCCGCCCAGGTACTGGCGGTGACCACCCTGGGCCTGGCCCGGGAGGCGCTGGACGTGGTGCGCGCCATGGCCGGCGGGCGCAAGTCGGTCACCGGGGCCCCTAAGCTGGGCGAGCGGGAGTATGCGCAGATCGCCCTCGGTAAGGCCGAGGCCAGGGTGCGCGCCGCCCGCGCCTTCTTCTACGACAGCACCGAGGCCGCCTGGGCGGCCATCGAGGCCGGGGGCGAGCCGAGCCGCGAGCAGGTCAACCTGCTGCGCCTCTCCACCACCCACCTGACCCAGGAGTGCGCCGAGGCGGTTCGTGACGTCTACCGGGTCAGCGGCATGACCGGGGCCGACAACGGCCATCCCCTGTCGCGGATCCTGCGCGATTCCCAGCTCTGCACCCAGCACGCCTTTATGGGCGAGATCACCTGGAAGAACGCCGGCGCCATCTTCTTCGGCCATGACCCCTTGCCGGGCTACCTCTAAGCGACGCTTTCCCCACCGACCCAACGGAGATCATCACCATGCACCGCGTACTCTTCTGCATCGGCATCAACCAGAACTTCATGAACGCCCCCGTCGAGGAGGGCAAGCAGGTCTGGCAGGCCTTCAGCCAGATGATGCAGGGCATCGACCAGCTGCCCGGCGTCATCATCCTGGGAATCATGGACGACGACCGCATCATGGTCGGCCCGTCCGCCACCGCCCCCTGGACCGCCTACATCATGGCCGACGTGCCGGACTACGAGAGCGTCGTGGCGGCCTGCAACTTCTTCCGCACCACCCCGGTGGGCGATGGCACCTACAAGCTGTGGAAGTACGCCCGCGTCGAGGCGCGCATCGGCCGCGAGCTGGTCGTTCCCGAGTGAGTCCCGCCCGAGTGACCCGCCAACGGATGCTTCGTCGTAACCCATGAGGACAGGACCATGACGCAATTGATCGATATCGAAAACGTGACCGCCGACCCCGGCCGCCTGGTGGAGGAGGGGCGCGTCCACAAGAGCCTCTACTCCAACCCCGAGATCTTCGCGCAGGAGCTGGACAGGATCTTCAACAAGACCTGGGTGTGGGTGGCCCACGAGAGCGAGGTCGCCGAGGCCGGCGCCTACAAGACCGCCTTCGTCGGTCGTCAGCCGGTGATCGTCAGCCGCGACCGCAAGAAGAACATCCATGTGCTGCTCAACCGCTGTCGCCATCGCGGTGCCACCGTCTGCGAGGGCAAGCGGGGCAAGACCCGCGCCTTCACCTGCCCCTATCACGGCTGGGGCTACGCCCTGGATGGCGAGCTGCGCGCCATTCCCAAGCCGGAGGAGTACGAGGGCGTCATCGACAAGCAGGAGCTGCCGCTGGAGCGCCTGCGCCACGAGTCCTATCAAGGGATGATCTTCGCCACCTTCAACGAGGAGGCGGAGCCGCTGGAAGAGTTCCTGGGCGGGGCCAAGAAGTGGATCGACCTGTTCATGAAGCAGTCCGGCGGCTACCCGCTGCAGGTGCTCGGCGATCACCGCTTCCGCTTCCCCGGCAACTGGAAGATCCAACTGGAGAACACCACCGACGCCTACCACTTCCCCATCGTCCACAAGTCCTTTATCTCCTCGCTGGACGACCAGACCTCCGAGGTCTTCGACTTCCTCGACGGCGAGGGCTTCGTCGAGGACCTGGGCAATGGCCATAGCGTCATGGTGATGATCCCCGAGCTGGTCGACCTGGAGGCCAACCTCGACGACCCCATCCCCGAGCGCTTCGCGGAACTGGCCGAGGCGCTGCGTGCCGAGGGCCATGACGAGGCCGAGGTCCGTCGCCTGGTGCGCGCCGTGGGCGGCTCCGGCTTCAACCTCAACCTCTTCCCCAACGTGGCCTGCTCCATGGCCTTCTTCCGGGTGCTGACGCCGATCAGCGTCGACGAGACCGAGATTCACCACGTCGCCATCGGCGGCGCCGGGGCCCCGGCGCCCTTCAACCAGATGCGCCTGCGCCTCCACGAGCATTTCCAGGGCCCCATGGGCTTCGGCACGCCCGACGACGCCGAGGGCTGGGAACGGGTGCAGAAGGGCTCCCTGGCTGGCCCGGACGGCTGGATCCTGGTCAACCGCGGCCTCAAGCGCATGGCGCCCTCCGCCGACGGCAACCCGGCCGGTGCGGTCTGCTCCGAGACCGGCATGCGTGCCGCCTACCAGATGTGGAAACGACTGATGAGCGACGAGGCAGGGGAGTAACGACCATGGCAGACAGCATGTTTCAGCAGGCGATCGACTTCATCAACCGCGAGGCCGACCTGCTCGATCACAAGGCCTACGCCGAGTGGCTGGGGCTCTGGGAGCGCGACGGCAAGTACGTGGTGCCGGTGGATATCCACGCGACCGACTTCGCCAACACCCTCAACTTCGCCTACGACGATCACGCCATGCGCGAGATGCGGGTGGCGCGGCTGAAGAACGGCGAATCGGTCTCCAGCGAGGCCCAGGAGGGCACGGTACGCAGCCTGTCGCGCTTCCGGCTGCTCGACGAGGACCCGGCGTCGATCCGGCTGCGTTGCGCCATGTTCCTCAGCGAGGTGCGTCTGGCCAAGCCACTGCTCTACCCCGCCAACGTGGAGTACCGGCTGACCAAGACCGCCGAGGGGCTGCGCCTGGACACCAAGGTGGTGCGCCTGATCAACGCCGGCCATCACCTCAACACCGTCGCCTTTATTTTCTGAGGCCCATTGCGCGAGGAGAGGCATATGCAACCGATCGCCGTGATCACCGGCGCGGCCCAGGGACTGGGCCGCATCATCGCCGAGCAGCTGCTGGCGGAGGGCTGTCGCGTGGCCATCACCGACCGCGACCGGGAGGGCGCCGAGCGCCTGGCCCGGGCGCTCGACCCCGAGGGTGGGCGGGCCCTGGCGCTGGCGCTAGACGTGACCCGCAAGGAGGACTTCGTCGCCGCCCTTGACGCGGTGGAGGCTCGCCTCGGCGCGCCCACCGCCCTGGTCAACAATGCCGCCATGACCCCGACCACGCCGGTGATGGAGATCACCCCGGAGGAGTTCGACGCCGTGGTGGCCATCAACCTGCGCGGCACCTTCTTCGGCTGCCAGGTGTTCGGCGACTACTTCGCCGGCCGCGGCCACGGGCGCATCGTCAATATCGCCTCCCTGGCGGGGCAGAACGGCGGTACCGCCTCCGGCGCCCACTACGCCGCCAGCAAGGGCGCCATCCTCACCCTGACCAAGGTCTTCGCCGGCCAGCTGGCGGCGGCCAATGTCACCGTCAATGCGGTGGCCCCCGGGCCCCTGGACCTGCCGTCGGTGCGCGCCGCGGTGCCCGCCGACAAGCTGGCGGGCATCGTCGAGCGGGTGATCCCGGTCAAGCGCCTGGGCAACCCGGCCTTCGTGGCCAAGACCGTGGCACGCCTGCTGGGCGACGAGGCCGACTTCGTCACCGGGGCGACCTGGGACATCAATGGCGGCATTTATATGCGCTAGCCGCCCGGCGGCGAGGAGCGAACCATGACACAAGAGACCCTGACCCTGAGCGTCGCCCGGCGTCGCGACCACACCGACGAGATCGCGGTGCTCGAGCTGGTCGCCGCCGACGGCGCCCCCCTGCCGGCCTTCGAGGCGGGGGCCCATATCGACCTGCACCTGGGCGAGGGGCTGGTGCGCCAGTACTCCCTGAGCAACGCCCCCGCCCAGGGCGACCGCTATCGCCTGGGGGTGCTCAAGGACCCCGATTCCCGGGGCGGCTCCCGGGCGGTGCACGAACGCCTCCACGAGGGCGTCGAGGTCACGGCCAGCGCGCCGCGCAACCACTTTCCCCTGGATGCCGCGGCGGGGCACAGCCTGCTGGTTGGCGGCGGCATCGGCATTACCCCGATGATCGCCATGGCCCATGCGCTTCAGGCCGCCGGTCAGTCCTTCGAGCTGCACTACTGCTGTCGTTCCCGGGACAAGGCCGCCTTCCTGGAGGAGCTCGAGGGCACCTTCGGCGAGGCCCTGGTGCTGCACTGCGACGACCAGGGGCCGGCACAGCGCCTGGATATCGTCTCGCTGCTCGCCGCCCAGGGCGACGCGACTCACCTCTACGTCTGCGGCCCCTCGGGCTTCATGGACTGGGTGATCGGTGCCGCCGCCGAGGCGGGCTGGCCGAGCGGGCGGGTGCACTTCGAGTACTTCAACGCCGAGGTCGACACCAGCGGCGGCGCCTTCGAGGTGGAGGCCGCGGCCAGCGGCGTCACCGTGCGGGTGGAGGAGGGCATGTCCATCGCCCAGGCGCTCAAGGATGCCGGGGTCAAGGTGGACGTCTCCTGCGAGGAGGGCGTCTGCGGCACCTGCATCTGCGATGTGCTGGAAGGTACCCCCGACCACCGCGACCACTTCCTCAACGACGAGGAGAAGGCCGACAACGACCAGATGGCGGTGTGCTGCTCGCGGGCCAAGAGCGAGCGCCTGGTCATCGATCTCTAGGAGGAACAGCCATGCCCACCGTCCACGTTTACATGATGTCGGGCCGCACTCAGTCCCAGAAGGAGACCCTGATCCGCCGGGTGACCGATGCGGTCATGACCTCCGTCGACGCCCCCGAGGAGAACGTGCGGGTGATCATCAGCGAGATTCCCAAGGGCGACTACGGCATCGCCGGGACCACCGGCGAGAAGCTGGGGCGCTGAAGACGAGCCGACAACCGTACAGGAGGATGGCCGATGAGCCTTGATAAGAGAGAGTTTCGCCGCGCCCTGGGTAAGTTCGCCACCGGGGTCACGGTAGTCACGACCCGCGATGCCGAGGGCGAGCACTTCGGCGTCACCGCCAGCAGCTTCAACTCGGTGTCGATGGATCCGCCGTTGATCCTGTGGAGCATCGACAAGGGCGCCTACAGCCTGGCCGCCTACCGGGATGCCGAGCACTTCGTGGTCAATGTGCTGAGCGACGATCAGGTCGAGATCTCCAACCGTTTCGCCAGCCGCGGCGAGGACAAGTTCGCCGGCATCGCCACCGAGGAGGGGCTGGGCGGCGTCGCCAAGGTGAAGGACGCCGCGGCCCACTTCGAGTGCCGCACCTGGAACGTCTACGAGGGCGGCGATCACCTGATCCTCGTCGGCGAGGTGGTGCGCTACGGCTACCGCGAGGCGGGTAACGCCCTGGTCTTCCATAACGGTCGCTACGCGGTGCCCGAGCCGCATCCCATGTTGCTTCCCGTGGACGAGCAGGGGGCCCTGGATGGTCGCCTGGGCAAGCACCTGCTCTATCTGCTGCGCCAGGCACTGGCCGCCTATCGCGGTGATTTCTATCCGCGCCTCGGCAGCCTCGGCGTCAACGACAAGGAGTGGCGAGTCTTGACCCTGCTGGCGGATCGCGGACCCCTGGCGGCCGAGGTGCTGGCCCGACGCGTGGCCCAGCCCCTGGCGGATCTCGACGATACCCTGAGCGGCCTGCGAGAGCGCGCCCTGGTGGCCACCGATGGCGAGAGCCGGGTGACGCTGAGCGAGGCCGGCCAGGCGCTGGCGCTGCGCCTGCTGACCATGGCCGATGACTACGAACGGCGCCTGCTCGAGGGGCTCGATCCCGCCGAGGTCGGCACCCTCAAGGCGGGACTGGGGCGGGTGGTCGAGCGCCTCGGTGCCACCCTCTAAACGGGGTGTGCCGAATTCGCCCTCGAGCCCGCGGGCTCGGGGTAGGACAGCCGGTGAGGCGGGGGCTAACGGCTCGCCGCCATTGTCGAGGAGGAAACCATGGCGGAAGTAACGAATACCGAATGGCAGGCCCTGGTGGCCCGTATCGAGACGCTGGAGGCCGAGGCCGAGATTCGTCGGCTCCAGGCCCGCTACATGTTCCTGTGCGATACGCCGTTGCCCGAGTTCGGTGTCCGCAATGATGCCGAGCGTATCGACGCGATCATGGCGCTCTATAGCGAAGACGCCATCTGGGAAGGGGTCGGCGACTATTACGACAACCAGTTCGGCCGTCTCGAGGGCACGGCGGCGATTCGCCGCCATTTCGAGAATTTCTGGGGCCAGAAACGCGATCCCGAACTGCTCTTGAACGTGCACTACCTAACCTCGGAGCAGATCCAGGTGAGCGGCGACAGCGCCGAGGGACAGTGGGTGCATTGCCAGCCCTGGATCTTCTCCGATGGCTCCTCGCTGCTGCGCTCGTCGCGGCTGAACAATGCCTTTCGCCGCGAGCCGAACGGCCGCTGGAAGATCACCCGAACCCGTACCGAGAACGTCTTCGTGGCCCCGCTCCGGGAGGGTTGGGCCAGCGACTTCGCGAAGACCTCGGTCTTGATGCAACCGGCCTGACCCTCGGGTCGCGCGCCGCATGGATATCGCCGGCGGCGGGATCGTGTCCGCTGGCATCGGTTTCCGGACGGGGAGTGGCGACTCATCACGCGCCCGTCGGGGCCTCGACGGGCACGCCTCCGCGCCGGGAAATCTCGCGCCCTGACGTACAGGGAAATTCAAGATGCTCTTTGGAGTTATAGATGAATAATCACAAGAAATTTCGACTGATTGGTCGCTGCGGCATACCGCTCCTGGCCCTGGCCGTGCATGGGATGGCGCAGGCCTACACCCTGGAGGTCGGCGAGACCACCGCCGATATCTACGGCTATGCCAAGCTGGATATCATCCATGACCTGGATGCCGACCTCGGCAACAGCGCCAACCGCACCCTGATCCGCCTGGATGACCAGGCCGGCT
>NZ_BJUK01000060.1 GCF_007989625.1 Bisbaumannia pacifica | reverse complement strand
TTTGCTCCGACCTGCCCTCAGTGCCCCTCAGCCATTCCCGCTTTGGTAAGCGCAGCTGGCGGCAGGCGGCCAAAATTGAGCCATTGGTCGCACTCTGCTATTCTGTCGTCCCATCCTGGCGCGGCTTCCTGCCGAGCCTTCCGATCACGTTTCGACAGGTTCTCCATGACACGATATATCTTCGTGACCGGCGGCGTTGTGTCCTCACTCGGCAAGGGCATTGCGTCGGCTTCGCTGGCGGCGATTCTCGAGGCCCGTGGCCTCAAGGTCACCATTCTCAAGCTGGATCCCTATATCAATGTGGACCCGGGCACCATGAGCCCCTTCCAGCACGGCGAGGTGTTCGTCACCGAAGATGGCGCCGAAACCGACCTCGACCTGGGCCACTACGAGCGCTTCATTCGTAGCAAGATGACCCAGGGCAACAACTTCACCACGGGGCGCGTCTACGAGCACGTGCTGCGCAAGGAGCGCCGCGGCGACTACCTGGGCGGTACGGTGCAGGTGATTCCGCATATCACCGACGAGATCAAGCGCCGGGTCTATGCCGGCAGCGAAGGCTACGACGTGGCCCTGGTCGAGATCGGTGGCACCGTGGGCGATATCGAGTCGCTGCCCTTCCTGGAGTCGATCCGCCAGATTCGCAGCGAGCTGGGCGCCAACCGGGCGATCTTTATGCACCTGACCCTGGTGCCCTACATCAAGACCGCCGGCGAGACCAAGACCAAGCCGACCCAGCACAGCGTCAAGGAGCTGCGCTCCATCGGTATCCAGCCGGATATCCTGATCTGTCGCAGCGAGGTGGAGCTGGAGGCCAGTGAGCGCCGCAAGATCGCCCTCTTCACCAACGTCGAAGAGCGCGCCGTGGTGCCCCTGCAGGACGCCGACACCATCTACCGCATCCCGCTGATGCTCCACGAGCATGGCCTCGACGAGATCGTCTGCGACAAGCTGCGCCTGGAGGCCGGTGAAGCCGACCTGGGCGAGTGGGTGCGGGTGCTCGACGCCAAGCTCAACCCCTTGAAGTCGGTCAATATCGCCATGGTCGGCAAGTACATGGAGCTGCTCGACGCCTACAAGTCGCTGAACGAGGCGCTGATTCACGCCGGCATCCAGGGGCGGGTCAAGGTCAACGTCGACTATATCGACTCCGAGGAGATCGAGCGCAACGGCACCGACCGCCTGGCCGACAAGGACGCCATCCTGGTGCCCGGCGGCTTCGGCGAGCGCGGCGTGGAGGGCAAGATCGCCACCGCCCGCTTCGCCCGCGAGAACAAGATCCCCTACCTGGGCATCTGCCTGGGCATGCAGGTGGCGGTGATCGAGTTCGCCCGCCATGTGGTGGGCTGGGACGACGCCAACTCCACCGAGTTCACCCACGACACCCAGCACCCGGTGGTGGGCCTGATCACCGAATGGCTCTCCCCGGAGGGCAAGATCGAGCTGCGCGACGCCGCCTCCGACCTGGGCGGCACCATGCGCCTGGGTGGTCAGGTGTGCCGCCTCGAGGCCGGCACCAAGGCCCGCGAGGCCTATGGCAACGACGAGATCGTCGAGCGCCATCGCCACCGCTATGAGGTCAACGACCAGTTCGTGGCCGACTTGGAGAAGGCCGGCCTGGTGGTCTCCGGCAAGAGCGTCGACAACTCCCTGGTGGAGATGGTCGAGCTGCCCGATCACCCCTGGTACGTAGCCTGCCAGTTCCACCCGGAATTTACCTCCACGCCGCGCGATGGCCATCCGCTGTTCAGTGGCTTCGTCAACGCGGCCCTGGAGCACAAGAACGTGCGGGCCCGCCAGCAGGCCCAGGCCCAACCGCAAGGCTAAGGCGGAGGAGCCCCCCATGGCCGTAGCGCAGAAAACCCTCGAGATTGCCGGTCTGCGGACCGGCAACGAGTTGCCGTTGACGCTGTTCGGCGGCATGAATGTCCTGGAATCCCGCAAACTGGCCCTGGAGGTCGCCGAGGCCTATGTGGAGGTCACCTCGCGCCTCGGCATCCCCTATGTCTTCAAGGCCAGCTTCGACAAGGCCAATCGCAGTTCCATCCACTCCTTCCGTGGCCCCGGCCTGGAGCAGGGACTGGAGATCCTCGCCGAGGTGAAGGCGCGCTTCAACGTGCCGATCCTCACCGACGTGCACGAGCCCTGGCAGGCGGCCCCCGCCGCCGAGGTGGCCGATATCATCCAGCTGCCGGCCTTCCTGGCCCGCCAGACCGACCTGGTGGTGGCCATGGCCGAGACCGGCGCGGTGATCAATATCAAGAAGCCGCAGTTCCTGGCGCCCCATGAGATGCGCCATATCATTCGCAAGTGCGAGGAGGCCGGCAACGACCGGCTGATCCTCTGCGAGCGAGGCTCGAGCTTTGGCTACAACAACCTGATCGTCGATATGCTCGGTTTCGGCGAGATGAAGCAGACCGGCTACCCGCTCTTCTTCGACGTGACCCACGCCCTGCAGCGCCCCGGCGGGCGTTCCGACAGCGCCGATGGTCGCCGCCAGCAGGTGGCCGAGCTGGCCCGGGCCGGGGTCGCCGTGGGCCTGGCCGGGATCTTCCTCGAGGCCCATCCCGATCCGGACAACGCCAAGTGCGATGGTCCCTGCGCCCTGCCGCTGGATCGCCTCGCCCCCTTCCTGACCCAGCTCAAGGCCCTCGATGAGCTGGTCAAGGGCTTCCCGGCCCTGGAGATATCCTGAGCGGAGCCGTGACCTACCGACTCAATCAACGCTGACTCACTAAGGACGAAAAACCTATGACCAAGATCGTCGACATTCGCGCCCTCGAGGTGCTCGACTCCCGCGGCAACCCCACCGTACAGGCCGAGGTGGTCCTCGACGGTGGCGCCAAGGGCGTGGCCTGTGCCCCCAGCGGTGCCTCCACCGGTTCCCGCGAGGCCCTGGAGCTGCGCGACGGTGACAAGGCCCGCTACCTGGGCAAGGGCGTGCTCAAGGCCGTGGACGCCGTGAATGGCGCCATCCGTGAGCGCCTGGTGGGCCTGGATGCCGAGGATCAGCGCGCCCTGGATAACGCCATGCTCGAGCTGGATGGCACCGACAACAAGGCGACCCTGGGGGCCAACGCCATCCTGGCGGTGTCGCTGGCCGCCGCCAAGGCCGCCGCCGCCGCCAAGGGCGTGGAGCTCTACGCCCATATCGCCGAGCTCTACGGTCGGCCGGGCCAGTTCAATATGCCGGTGCCGATGATGAACATCCTCAACGGCGGCGAGCATGCCGACAACAACGTCGATATCCAGGAGTTCATGGTGCAGCCGGTGGGCGCCGCGAACTTCCGCGAGGCCCTGCGCATGGGCGCCGAGATCTTCCACGCCCTGAAGAAGGTGCTGAGCGCCCGCGGCCTGGCCACCTCCGTGGGTGACGAGGGCGGTTTCGCCCCCAACCTGGCTTCCAACGCCGAGGCCCTGGCGGTGATCCAGCAGGCCGTGGAAGACGCCGGCTACCGTCTGGGCCAGGACGTTACCCTGGCACTCGACTGCGCCTCCTCCGAGTTCTATCAGGACGGCCAGTACAACCTCGCCGGCGAGGGCAAGTCCTACGATGCCGCGGGCTTCGTCGACTACCTGGCCGAGCTGTGTGAGGCGTACCCCATCGTCTCCATCGAGGACGGCATGGACGAGTCCGACTGGGCCGGTTGGAAGGCGCTGACCGACAAGCTGGGCGACAAGGTACAGCTGGTGGGCGACGACCTCTTCGTCACCAACACCAAGATCCTCAAGCGCGGCATCGACGAGCAGATCGGCAACTCCATCCTGATCAAGTTCAACCAGATCGGCTCGCTCTCCGAGACCCTGGATGCCATCAAGATGGCCCAGGATGCCGGCTTCACCGCGGTGATCTCCCACCGTAGCGGCGAGACCGAGGACACCACCATCGCCGACCTGGCGGTGGCCACCTCCGCGGGCCAGATCAAGACCGGCTCCCTGTGCCGCAGCGACCGGGTCGCCAAGTACAACCGCCTGCTGGTGATCGAACAGCAACTGGGCGAGGCGGCCGCCTACCCGGGGCGCTCCGCCATCAAGGGGCAGTAAGGCGTGTCATCCAGGGCGACATTTCGTGTAGGAAATCGCTTACACAGAGGCGAGGAAGTCGCCCTGGTTGGTCAAGTTGTGATCAGTTCGATAGCGTGAAATAAATGCCAACTGTTTGATTTGTGGATTTTTTCTCGCAGCGCCGCGGCCGCCTCCAGGGGCGGCCGCGGTCGTCTGGGCACCTTGAGATGTGCGCCGGAGCTGCCACAATGAACTCGGGATTTGGAAAAGCGGGGAGTGCTTTTCCGGCAGGATGCCACGGGATGCTAGTCGGGTGCGCCGGGTACACAAGGGAAAAGGTTTCCCGGCAAGGAGGTCACCCAGGGAGTCGAACCGAAGGAGTGGTTCAAGGACATGCTAGGAGCGGGCGGCCTTCGGGCCGCCTTTTTTTGTGCCGGTGCCATGGGCACCAACGCAAGACGCCGACCCAAGGGTCGGCGTCTTGCGTTGTACGGCGCTGGGAGCGGTTGGCCTGAGTTAGCGTTCCAGCAGCTCCAGCTTGCCATCCTTGCCGTCCCACGCCTCGGCGTCGGGCAGCGGATCCTTTTTCTCGGCGATATTCGGCCAGACCTCGGCGAGTTCCGCGTTGAGCTCGATAAAGGCCTGCTGGCCATCCGGTAGCTCGTCCTCGGAGAAGATCGCCTCGGCGGGGCACTCCGGCTCGCACAGGGCGCAGTCGATGCACTCGTCGGGGTGAATCACCAGGAAGTTGGGACCTTCATAGAAGCAGTCCACCGGGCAGACTTCGACGCAGTCGGTGTACTTGCACTTGATGCAGTTTTCGGTGACGACGAATGTCATGGGTTTCCCCTCGGTCGGTTGGGGCTCGGCGGTCGCATGGCCACCGAGGCAGTAATGAATAATGTTATAAGCGCCGGCCCTATTATAAGCCGCCATTCTAATGGCGCCCTATTCTAGAGGCGTCTTTCCGGCCCAGCAAGCCGCGTCAAGCGGCTGACCGGACGATCGCGGCGAGCGTGCTCTCTGCTCTCGGGCCTGAAGGCGGGCCAGCTTGCTCCTGCGCTCCCCAGCCACTCCGCCGGCGACTGACTGGTTCTAGAGGCGCGTCTTCCACTGATATAGCAGCTCCAAGGCCTGGCGGGGGCTGAGGTCGTCCACGTCCAGCCCCTCCAAGGCCTCCACCAGCGGGTGGGGGGCGCTGGCGAAGAGGTCGTTCTGCAGCGGTGCGGCGCCATCGGCGGCGGGACGGGGCTGGTCCACCTCCTGCTGCTCCAACTGGGCGAGTTTCTCCCGGGCCCGCCGGATCACCCCCTGGGGCACCCCGGCCAGTTGGGCCACCTGCAGGCCGTAGCTCTGGCTGGCCGGCCCATCCTCCACCCGGTGCATAAAGACGATACCGTCCTTGTGCTCCGCCGCCGTCAGGTGCACGTTGGCGACCCCCTCGGCCTGCTCCGCCAGCGCCGTCATTTCGAAGTAGTGGGTGGCGAAGAGGGTGAAGGCGCGGGTGCGGGTCAAGTGCTCGGCGCTGGCCCAGGCCAGCGACAGGCCGTCGAAGGTGCTGGTGCCGCGGCCGATCTCGTCCATCAGCACCAGGCTCTGGTCGCTGGCGTTATGGAGGATATTGGCGGTCTCGGTCATCTCGACCATAAAGGTGGAGCGCCCGCCGGCCAGGTCATCGGAGGAGCCGATGCGGGTGAAGATACGATCCACTGGGCCGAGCCGCGCCGCGCTCGCCGGCACGAAGCTGCCGGTGTAGGCGAGCAGGGCGATCAGCGCCGCCTGGCGCATATAGGTGGACTTGCCGCCCATGTTGGGGCCGGTGATCACCAGCATGCGGCGCGCGTCGTCCATGATCAGGTCATTGGGCACGAAGGGGCCGTCGGAGACCTGCTCCACCACCGGGTGGCGCCCACCGCGGATCTCCAGGCCCGGGGTGGTCTCCAGGGTCGGGCGGGTGAAGTCCAGGGCCGCGGCCCGCTCGGCGAAGGCGGCCAAGACGTCCAGGCTGGCCAGGGCGCGGCTGGTGGCCTGGAGCGCCTCCAGCTCGGCATTGAGGGTATCGAGCAGGCCGTCATACAGCAGCTTCTCCCGGGCCAGGGCCCGGGACTTGGCGGAGAGTGCCTTGTCCTCGAACTCCTTGAGCTCGGGGATGATAAAGCGCTCGGCATTCTTCAGGGTCTGGCGGCGGATATAGTCCGCCGGGGCCTCCTTGGCCTGGGCGCGGGGAATCTCGATGTAGTAGCCGTGGACCCGGTTGTAGCCCACCTTGAGGCCAGGCAGGCCGGTGCGCTCCCGCTCCCGGGTCTCCAGCCGCACCAGGTAGTCGCCGGCGTGTTCGGCCAGGCCGCGGTGCTCGTCGAGCTCGGCATCGAAGCCCTCGGCGATCACCCCGCCGTCGCGGATCACCACCGGCGGGTTCTCCACCAAGGCCCGGGAGAGGGTGTCGGCGAGCTCCGGGTAGGGACGAATCTGGCGCTTCAGTTCGTCCAGGCTGGAGCCTTCCGGGTAGTCGGCCAGGGCCGTGGCCAGCTCCGGCAGGGCGATCAGGGCGTCGCGCAGGCGTGCCAGGTCCCGGGGACGGGCGCTGTAGAGGGCCACCCGGGCGAGGATGCGCTCGCAGTCGCCGATCGGCTTGAGCGCCTCGCGCAGCTCGCCATAACCCTCGGCCTCCAGCAGCAGGGTCACCGCGGTCTGGCGTTGGGTGACCAGGGTGGCGTCGCGCAGCGGGCGGTTGAGCCAGCGCTTGAGCAGTCGCGAGCCCATGGCGGTGGTGGTGGTGTCGAGCACGCTGGCCAGGGTGTTGTCGGCGCCGCCACCCAGGTTGATATCGATCTCCAGGTTGCGGCGGCTGGCGGCGTCGATCACCACGGCGTCATCGCGGCTCTCCACGCCGATGGCGGTGACATGGGGCAGCCGCGAGCGCTGGGTGTCGCGGGCATAGTCGATCAGCACCCCGGCGGCGGTGAGGGCGGTCTCCAGGTGGGCGCAGCCGAAGCCGCGCAGGTCCTGGACGCCGAACTGGTCGCAGAGGATGCGTTGGGCGCTCTCGGCGTCGAAGAGCCAGGCGCTCTGACGGCGCAGGCCGCGGCGCTCGGCCAGCTGGGGCGGCAGCTCCAGGTCCTCGCCAGCCAGCACCTCCGCCGGGTCGAGGCGCTGGAGCTCGGCGAGCATCTCGCCCTCGCCTTCGACCTCCAGTACCCCGAAGCGACCGCTGGAGAGCTCCAGCCAGGCCAGGCCCCAGGTGCCCTGGTGCGGGTGCAGCGCCAGCAGCAGGTTATCGCGGCGGGCGTCCAGCAGGGCCTCGTCGTAGAGGGTGCCCGGCGTGACGATGCGCACCACCCTGCGCTCCACTGGCCCCTTGCTGGTGGCCGGGTCGCCGATCTGTTCGCAGATCGCCACCGACTCGCCGGCGGCCACCAGGCGCGCCAGGTAGCTCTCGGCGCTATGGTAGGGCACCCCGGCCATGGGGATCGGCGCCCCGGCGGACTGGCCGCGCTGGGTCAGGGTGATATCGAGCAGCGCCGCGGCGCGCTTGGCATCCTCGTAGAAGAGCTCATAGAAATCGCCCATGCGGTAGAAGAGCAGCACATCGGGGTGATCGCGCTTGATCTTCAGGAACTGCTGCATCATCGGCGTATGGGTGGGAGTGGCCTGTGACATCGGGGATCCTGTTGAGGCTCTGCACTGGCTGGCAAAAGGCAGTATTCTAACGCCCAGGCAGTGGCTCCGTCAGGAGTGATCGCATCTGAATCAGGAGGTCCCCCCATGTCCGAGCAAGGACGCTACCTCGCCAACCTCGACCTGCTCACCCTGAGCGAGCGCCTGGGGCGGCTGTGCCGCGCCCGGGGCAGCGCCGTGACCTGCGCCGAGTCCTGCACCGGCGGTGGCGTGGCCAGCGCCATTACCGCAGTGGCCGGCAGCTCCAACTACTTCGAGACCGGCTATGTCACCTATGCCAACGGTGCCAAGACGCGGCTGCTCGGGGTGCCCGAAACGCTGCTGGCCGAGCATGGCGCCGTGAGCCGCGAGGTGGTGGAGGCCATGGTGGCCGGCGCCTGCCGCGATAGCGGCGCCGAACTCGGCGTGGCCATCAGCGGGGTGGCCGGCCCCGGCGGCGGCAGTGCCGACAAGCCGGTGGGCACCGTCTGGTTCGCCTGGGGCGATGCCGAGGCCCAGCAGGCCGAGCGCCATCACCTTCCCGGCGACCGCCGGGCGGTGCGCGAGCAGGCGGTGCGTATCGCCCTGATCGGACTGATTCAGCGACTCGAGGCCCTCGAGGAGTAGGCGCGGGCCGATTTTTTCGCCATACTACTGGCCAACCATACAGTAATCGATGGCGTCGCCCCGGGCGTCGCCCCAACCGATCCTAAGGAGACCACCATGGCTCAGGATGACAACCGTTCCAAGGCGTTGAGTGCCGCCCTCAGTCAGATCGAGCGGCAGTTCGGTAAGGGCACCGTGATGCGCCTGGGGGACACCCCGCGGGTGACGATGCCCTCGGTCTCCACCGGCTCCCTGGGCCTGGATATCGCTCTCGGCATCGGCGGCCTGCCCTATGGCCGGGTGGTGGAGATCTTCGGCCCCGAGTCCTCGGGCAAGACCACCCTGACCCTGTCGGTGATCGCCCAGGCCCAGAAGCAGGGCAAGACCTGTGCCTTTATCGATGCCGAGCATGCCCTCGACCCCAGCTACGCCGAGAAGCTCGGCGTCAACCTGGATGACCTCCTGGTCTCCCAGCCGGATACCGGCGAGCAGGCGCTGGAGATCTGCGACATGCTGGTGCGCTCCGGTGGCGTCGACGTCATCATCATCGACTCGGTGGCGGCGCTGACCCCGCGGGCCGAGATCGAGGGCGAGATGGGCGACTCCCACGTGGGCCTGCAGGCACGCCTGATGTCCCAGGCCCTGCGCAAGGTCACCGGGCATATCAAGAACGCCAATTGCATGGTGGTCTTCATCAACCAGATCCGCATGAAGATCGGCGTGATGTTCGGCAGCCCCGAGACCACCACCGGCGGTAATGCCCTGAAGTTCTACGCCAGCGTGCGCCTGGATATCCGCCGCACCGGCTCGGTGAAGCAGGGCGACGAGGTGATCGGCAACGAGACCCGGGTCAAGGTGGTCAAGAACAAGGTGGCGCCGCCCTTCCGTCAGGCGGAGTTCCAGATCCTCTATGGCAAGGGCATCTACCATGCCGGCGAGGTGATCGACCTGGGCGTGCAGTGTGGCCTGGTGAGCAAGGCCGGCGCCTGGTACAGCTACCAGGGCAGCAAGATCGGCCAAGGCAAGGCCAATGCCGCCCAGTACCTGGAAGAGAATCCGGCCATCATGGAGGAGATCGAAAGCCAGATTCGCGCCCAGCTGCTGGCCAATGCGTCTCCGGCGGAGGAGCCGGCCGAACCCGCCGAGGCCCCCCAGGCCGATGGCGAGGGCGATCTGCTCTAAATCATGCGTCGCGATGCCGACCATGCCTCCCCCCGGGAGGATGCCATCCGCCTGCTGGCCCGGCGCGATTACTCGCGCCACGAGCTGGAGGGGCGCCTGGCCAGCAAGGGGCACTCTGCCGAGGCCATCGGTGAGTGCCTGGATGCCCTGGCCGAGCAGGGGTTGCAGAGCGATGCCCGCTTCGCCGAGGCCTTCCTGCGCTCGCGGCTGGCTCGCGGACAGGGGCCGCTGAAGGTGCGCGCCGACCTGGGCCAGCGGGGCCTCTCCCGGGAGGCCATCGATACGCTCCTCAGGGAGGCCGAGGCCGCCGGCGAGCTCGATTGGTTCGCCCTGGCCGCCGAGACCCTGGGGCGCCGCTTCGCCGCCCCCGCCACGACTCCCAAGGAGCGGGCCCGCCAGGAGCGTTTCCTGGCCGGGCGCGGCTTCAGCTTCGACCAGGTGCGTTATGCCCTCGAAACGGCCTGGAATGACGAGGAGTCGTAGCTCCGAGCCTCAGCGTCCGAAGAGAGGCCCTGTTGCGATAGATGCCTCCCGTCAGTCGCGGGGCTAACTGACTCGCTCCTCTCCAGGACGAAACCCTGACGATTCGCTCGCAACTGATGCGTCGGGCCGGACCGAGGTCCCTCTCGCCGATCGCAGACGCGCACGTCCTGGATACGACATCCCTGTCGATCCCCGCTAGTCGCTCGCTACTCGTCAGCGTCGCTGGCGACGTCGCTTCGCTAGCTAGCCCCGCTGCGGCCTCGTCTCGGCGTCTAGGGTGGTTCTTCCGGCGACCATGCTCGCTTCTGTTGGCCGCTTATCTCCCCGCGACAGCGGCGGTCGCCGATGGCCCGCTGAAAGTTCCTTGACGACTGCGTTATAATGGTCCTCTTTGCGACGGTGCCCCGGCGCCGGGCGCCCAGGCGTCTTCAGGCTTATCCACACGGACTTATTATGAAGAGTGCAGATATCAGACAGGCCTTTCTGAGCTACTTCGAGGCGCAGGGCCATACCATCGTGCCGTCCAGCTCCCTGGTGCCGGGCAACGACCCGACCCTGCTGTTCACCAATGCCGGCATGGTGCCGTTCAAGGACGTCTTCCTGGGTCGCGACCCGCGCCCCTATGTGCGCGCCACCTCGTCCCAGCGCTGCGTACGCGCCGGCGGCAAGCACAACGACCTGGACAACGTCGGCTACACCGCCCGCCATCACACCTTCTTCGAGATGCTGGGCAACTTCAGCTTCGGCGACTACTTCAAGCGCGACGCCATTCGCTTCGCCTGGACCTTCCTCACCGAGACCCTGGGCCTGCCCAAGGAGAAGCTCTGGGTCACGGTGCATATCAGCGACGACGAGGCGGAGAAGATCTGGAAGGAGGAGATGGGCATCGACCCGGCGCGCTTCTCCAAGCTGGACGAGGACAACTTCTGGCAGATGGGCGATACCGGCCCCTGCGGGCCCAGCTCCGAAATCTTCTACGATCACGGCCCCGAGGTGTGGGGCGGCCCTCCCGGCAGCCCGGAAGAGGACGGCGATCGCTATATCGAGATCTGGAACCTGGTCTTTATGCAGTATGACCGGGACGCCCAGGGCACCCTCAATCCGCTGCCCAAGCCCTCCATCGACACCGGCATGGGCCTGGAGCGCATCGCCGCGGTGATGCAGGGGGTGCACTCCAACTACGAGATCGACCTCTTCCAGAACCTGCTGGCCGCCGCCGCCGAGGCCACCGGTCACGGCGACACCAGCACCCCCTCGCTGCGGGTGATCGCCGACCATATCCGCTCCTGCGCCTTCCTGATCGCCGATGGTGTCCTGCCCTCCAACGAGGGGCGTGGCTATGTGCTGCGTCGGATCATCCGCCGTGCCATCCGCCACGGCCACAAACTGGGCGCCCAGGGCGCCTTCTTCCACAAGCTGGTGGCGGCGCTGGATGCCGAGATGGGACACGCCTATCCGGAACTGCGCCAGGGCCGCGAGCAGATCGAACGGGTGCTGGCCAAGGAAGAGGCGCAGTTCGCGCGTACCCTGGATCACGGCATGGGCCTGCTGGAAGCGGCGCTGGGCGAGCTCGATGGCGAGGTGCTGCCCGGGGCGACGGTGTTCAAGCTCTACGACACCTACGGCTTCCCCTACGACCTGACCGCCGATGTCTGCCGCGAGCGCGGCGTGAGCCTCGACGAGGCCGGCTTCCAGCGCGAGCTGGAGGCCCAGCGCGAACGCGCCCGGGCCGCCAGTCAGTTCGGCGCCGACTATGGCGCGGCGCTCGAGCTCGACGGCGAGACCGACTTCACCGGCTACGACCGCCTGGAAGACGAGGCCACCGTCACCGCCATCGTCGATGCCGCCGGCAACGAGCTGGCGGGCCTGGCCGAGGGCCAGAAGGGCGTGGTGGTGCTGGATCGCACCCCCTTCTATGGCGAGTCCGGCGGCCAGGTGGGCGACACCGGTTACCTGGAGCTCGACGGCGCTCGCTTCCAGGTCACCGATACCCAGAAGCAGGGCGGTCACCACCTCCATCAGGGGCTGATGGTGGATGGCGAGCTTGCCGTGGGTGCCCAGGTGAAGCCCCGGGTGGATGCCTCCCTGCGCGCCGCCACGGTGCGCAATCACTCCGCCACCCACTTGCTACACCAGGCGCTGCGTGAGGTGCTGGGCGAGCATGTGCAGCAGAAGGGCTCCCTGGTCAGCGCCGAGCGGCTGCGCTTCGACTTTAGCCACTTCGAGGCGATGACGCCCGAGCAGCTGGCCGAGGTGGAGTCCCGGGTCAACGCCCAGGTCCTCGCCAATGCCGAGACTCGTGTCGAGCATATGAGCCTCGACGAGGCCAAGGCCCGCGGTGCGGCGGCGCTCTTCGAGGCCAAGTACGCCGACAGCGTGAGGGTGCTGACCATCGGCGCCGACGGCTACTCCGTGGAACTGTGCGGCGGCACCCATGTGGCGCGCAGCGGCGATATCGGTTGCTTCCATATCGTTACCGAGGCGGGCATCGCCGCCGGCGTGCGCCGAATCGAGGCGCTTACCGGCGAGGCGGCCCTGGCCTACTTCCGCGAGCAGGAGGCTCGGGTGGCGCGCATCGGCGAACGCCTCAAGGCCAAGCCGGAGCAGGTCGAGGAGCGGGTCGCCGCCCTGACCGAGCGCAACCGCGGCCTGGAGAAAGAGCTCGAGCGACTCAAAGCCAAACTGGCCAGCGCCGCCGGCAGCGACATGCTCGCCGAGGCCCGCGAGGTGAGCGGCGTCAAGCTGCTGGCCAAGCAGCTCGAGGGGGTCTCCGGCAAGGAGCTGCGAGGCGTCCTCGATCAGCTCAAGAACAAGCTGGGATCCGGCATCATCGTGCTCGGCGTGGCCGATCCGGAAGGCGGCAAGGTCAGCCTGATCGCCGGGGTCACCGATGACCTCACCGCCCGCGTCAAGGCCGGCGAGCTGGTCAATCACGTGGCCGCCCAGGTGGGCGGCAAGGGCGGCGGCCGCCCCGACATGGCCCAGGCCGGGGGCAGCGATGCATCTGCCCTGCCGGGGGCCCTGGAGAGTGTGCCGAGCTGGCTCGAGGCCAAGCTCGCCTCTTGATACGAAGGGCCGAGTGGCAGCAATGCCCCGGCCCTTTTCTTTGCCGGTTCCCGATCATTCATCGATTCACTGACCAATCAGGACACTTGCATATGGCGTTATACGTACAGAAATTCGGCGGTACCTCGGTGGGCTCCGTGGAGCGCATCAAGGCCGTGGCCGAGAAGGTCAAGAGGTTCCGCGACGACGGTCACCAGGTGGTGGTGGTGGTCTCCGCCATGAGCGGCGAGACCAATCGCTTGATCGGCATGGCCAACGAGATCAATGACGAACCCACGCCCCGCGAGATGGACATGCTGGTCTCCACCGGCGAGCAGGTGACCATCTCCCTGCTCGCCATGGCCTTGCACAAGCTGGGCGTGCCGGCCACCTCCTACACCGGCTCCCAGGTGGGCATCCTCACCGACAGCGCCCACACCAAGGCGCGCATCCAGCGCATCGAGACCGACGAGATGCGCGAGGATCTGGACGAGGGCAAGGTGCTGGTGGTCGCCGGCTTCCAGGGGGTCGACGAGGAGGGCAATATCACCACCCTCGGTCGCGGCGGCTCCGACACCACCGGCGTGGCCCTGGCCGCGGCCCTGGGCGCCGACGAGTGCCAGATCTACACCGACGTGGATGGCGTCTACACCACCGACCCGCGGGTCTGCTCCAAGGCTCAGCGCCTGGATACCGTCACCGTGGAGGAGATGCTCGAGCTGGCCAGCCTGGGCTCCAAGGTGCTGCAGATTCGCGCCGTCGAATTCGCCGGTAAATACAATGTGCCGCTGCGCGTGCTGTCCAGTTTCCAGGACGGCCCCGGCACCCTGATCGTCGCTGACACAGATGAAGAAGAGGACTCCATGGAAGAACCGCTGATCTCCGGTATCGCCTTTACCGCCAACGAGGCCAAGCTGACCCTGCTCAACACCCCGGATGTCCCCGGCGTGGCCTCGCGGATCCTGGGGCCCATCGCCGATGCCAATATCGAAGTCGACATGATCGTGCAGAACGTGGCGCCGGCCGGCGACTACACGGACTTCACCTTCACCGTCGCCAAGGGCGACTACAAGCAGACCCTGAAGATCCTCAACGAGCAGGTGCTGCCGGACCTGGGCGAGGGCGAGGTCAAGGGCGACGACAACATCGCCAAGGTCTCCCTGGTGGGCGTGGGCATGCGCTCCCATGCCGGCGTGGCCTCCAAGATGTTCCGCGTGCTCTCCGAGGAGAACATCAATATCCGCATGGTCTCCACCTCCGAGATCAAGATCTCCGTGGTGATCGACGAGAAGCAGATGGAGCTGGCCGTGCGCGCCCTGCACAGTGCCTTCGGTCTCGACAAGGACGATATCGAGAGCGAGTAACGCGCCAGCGCCTGCCATCCCTTCTACGCTGAAGGGAAGGCCCGGAAGCCGAGGCCCCGCGGGGCCTCGGCTTTTTTCGTTGGGCGGGGCATTTGGCCTGGGGCCTTGCATGACGCATAATTCAATTCGGTTACATAAAAATATGCGCATCCCGTGCAACCATAAGTCTGAGAAGGAGATCAGCCATGCTCATCTTGACCCGCCGTGTCGGTGAGACGCTAATGATCGGCGACGACATCACCGTCACCGTCCTGGGCGTCAAGGGCAATCAGGTCCGTATCGGCGTCAATGCCCCCAAGGATGTCGCGGTACATCGTGAAGAGATCTATCAGCGCATCCAGCGAGAACGGGCCGATGATGACGAGGGCAACCCCGCCTGAGGCAGGAAGTCCGCCCGCTCCCGCGCGTCGAATAAAAAAGTTTCCCCAAGTGTTGGACAAACCCCATTGGAAACGCTAACATACGCGCCGTGTTGATGAGGGAGAGGTGGCCGAGTGGCTGAAGGCGCTCCCCTGCTAAGGGAGTATGGGGTTTATAGCCTCATCGAGGGTTCGAATCCCTCCCTCTCCGCCATACGGCCTTAGGCCGGCATCGACACTCAGGCATGCGCCCGTAGCTCAGCTGGATAGAGTACCTGACTACGAATCAGGTGGTCGGAGGTTCGAATCCTCCCGGGCGCGCCATTATCGATACGAGGCCGATGGCCAGAGTCGATAAGAGTCGCCTGAATTTTCTGATAAGCGCCCGTAGCTCAGCTGGATAGAGTACCTGACTACGAATCAGGTGGTCGGAGGTTCGAAT
>NZ_BJUK01000059.1 GCF_007989625.1 Bisbaumannia pacifica | reverse complement strand
GGGCCCCTGCAAGCCCCTAGCCATAAAAATATAGAACAGGCTGGCGATATCGACCATGACGTACGTCAAGATCCGTCATTAGATCATCCACAGATCCATGAAATGGGGAACCGACATGGCCTCCAGTTGCTCTTGATCTCGACATAGGGCCATCAATTGCTCACAGCGCCGAGGCGGGAAACGCGTGGCCAGATGGCGCCGGAACTTGGCCTCCAGGACCGGTACGCCTTCGGCCCGGCGCCGACGATGACCGAGGGGGTACTCCACGGCCACCGGCTCGGTGGCGGAGCCATCGGCGAAGAACACCTGGACGGCATTGGCGATGGAGCGCTTGTCGGGATCCAGGTAGTCACGGCTATAGCGGGGCTCCTCCACCACCGCCATGCGCTCGCGCAGTCGATCGATCAGCGGATGGGCGGCATGGAAGGCATCCTCGTAGTGCTCGGCGCTGAGCTCGCCGAAGATCAGCGGCACCGCCACCATGTACTGGAGGCAGTGGTCGCGATCGGCGGGATTGGCCAGCGCCCCGGACTTGGAGATGATGCGGATCGCCGACTCCTGGGTGGTGATGACGATGCGCGCGATCTCGTCGAGACGATCCTTTACCTGAGGGTGCAATACCAGCGCCGCCTCGCAGGCGGTCTGGGCGTGGAACTCCGCGGGGAAGTTGAGCTTGAAGAGGACGTTCTCCATCACATAACTGCCGAATGGCCGGGAAAAGGCGAAGCGGCACTCGGCCTCGGGCTTGAGGGCCTGATCCTTGCTGGTCTTGCTGAACAGCACATCATAGAAGCCCCACTGGGGCGCACTCAGTACCCCCGGGATGCCCATCTCGCCGCGCCGGGCGATATCCGCCAGGCGCACGCCCCGCGAAGCGGCATCCCCCGCCGCCCAGCTCTTGCGGGAGCCGGCATTGGGGGCATGCCGGTAGGTACGCAGGCTCTGGCCATCCACCCAGGCGTGGGAGAGCGCCGCAAGCAGTTGCTCGCGATCGGCGCCCATCAGCCGGGCCGCCACCGCCGTGGAGGCCACCTTGACCAATACGACATGGTCGAGACCGACCCGGTTGAAGGAATTTTCCAACGCCAATATCCCCTGGATCTCGTGGGCGCGGATCATGGCATCGAGGACATCGCGCATGACCAGGGGCGCCTCGCCCCGGACCAGGCGCTGCTGGGCGAGGTGGTCCGCCACCGCCAGGATGGCCCCCAGGTTATCCGAGGGGTGGCCCCACTCCGCCGCCAGCCAGGTGTCGTTGTAATCGAGCCAGCGCACCAGGCAGCCGATATCCCAGGCCGCCTTGACCGGATCGAGACGCAGGCGGGTGCCCGGCACCCGGGCCCCCTGAGGCACCTGGGTGCCCTCCACCAAGGGGCCCAGGTGCTTGGTGCACTCCGGGAAGCGCAGCGCCAGCAGGGCACATCCCAGGCTATCCATCAGGCACAGCCGGGCGGTCTCCCAGGCCGCCTCGCTATCGATCCGGTAGTCCAGCACATAGTCGGCGATGCGTTGCAATTCCGGATCGTAGTCCGGGCGTCGATTGGCCTCCACGGTGGTCGTCATGCTGCCCTCCTGGAATCCATGGGGTTGCCCTCACTATAGGAAACGCCCCGACCCAGGGCCGAGGCGTGAGGAAGGCACCGACGAGGAGGCTTAGAGGGTCTCCGCGGGCACGCGCACCCATCCCTCCATCAGCACCCGGGCGCTGCGACTCATCACCGCCTCGTCGATCACCCAGCGGCCGCCCACCAGGCTCGCCTCGGCGCCCACTCGCAGGGTGCCGGAGGGGTGACCGAAGGTGACGGCGTTACGCTTACCGCCGCCGGCGGCGCGGTTGACCAGGGTACCCTCGATGGCCGCCGCCGAGGCGATGGCCACCGCGGCGGTGCCCATCATGGCGTGGTGCAGCTTGCCCATGGAGAGCGCCCGCACCAGCAGGTCGATCTCCCCGGCCTCGACCGCCTTGCCGCTGGAGGCGGAGTAGCTCGCCGGGGGCGCCACGAAGGCCACCTTTGGGGTATGTTGACGGGCGGTCGCCTCGGCCAGCTCCTTAATCAGGCCCATCTTCAGCGCGCCGTGGGCACGGATCGCTTCGAAGCGCGCCAGCGCCTCGGCGTCATTATTGATCGCCTCCTGTAATTCGGTGCCGGTATAGCCTAGGTCGGCGGCGTTGACGAAGACGGTGGGAATGCCGGCATTGATCAGCGTCGCCTCGAGGGTACCCACGCCAGGCACCGCCAGGTCGTCCACTAGGTTGCCGGTGGGGAAGATGGCGCCCTCGCCATCGGCCGGGTCCTTGAAGGCCACCGGCACCTCGGCGGCGGGAAAGGTCACGCCGTCGAGTTCGAAGTCGCCGCTCTCCTGCACCTGGCCGTCGGTGACGGGCACCTGGCAGACGATGGTCTTGGCGATATTGACCTGCCAGATGCGCACCTCCACCACGCCGTTGTCGGGCACGCGTGCCGGGTCCACCAGGCCGTTGGCCACGGCGAAAGGGCCCACGGCGGCGGAGAGGTTGCCGCAGTTGCCGCTCCAGTCGACGAAGGCACGGTCGATGGCGACCTGGCCGAAGAGGTAGTCCACGTCGTGGTCGGGGCTCTCGCTTTTGGAGAGGATCACCGTCTTGCTGGTGCTGGAGGTCGCCCCACCCATGCCGTCGATCTGCTTCTGGTAGGGATCGGGGCTACCGATCACCCGCAGCAGCAGGCGGTCGCGGGCCTCGCCGGGCACCCGGGCGGCCTCCGGCAGGTCGTCGAGCCGGAAGAAGACGCCCTTGCTGGTGCCACCACGCATATAGGTGGCGGGAATACGCAGCTGTGCACCATGAGTCCGAGCTGTCTGGCTCATGCGTTCACCCCCTCACTCCCCGCCCCTTCCAGGAAGTCCTTGGCGAAGCGCTGCAGGACACCACCGGCGGAGTAGACGGTGACCTCTTCCGCGGTATCCAGGCGACAGATCACCGGCACCCGATCGACCTCACCGGTCCGACGATGGATCACCAACTCGAGCCTGGCGCGGGGCGAGGCAGCCCCCTCCACGTCATAGGTCTCGGTACCGTCGAGTTGCAGGGTGTGGCGGGTGGTGCCCTCCTCGAACTGCAGCGGCATCACACCCATGCCGATCAGATTGGTGCGGTGGATGCGCTCGAAGCCTTCGGCGACGATCGCCTCGACCCCGGCCAGCGCCACGCCCTTGGCCGCCCAGTCCCGGGACGAGCCCTGGCCGTAATCGGCGCCGGCGACGATGATCAGCGGCTGCCGGCGATTCATGTAGGTCTCGATGGCTTCCCACATGCGCATCACCTGACCTTCCGGCTCGACCCGCGCCAGCGAGCCCTGCACCACCTCGCCGGCCTCGTCGCGCACCATCTCGTTGAACAGCTTGGGGTTGGCCAGCGTCGCCCGCTGGGCGGTGAGGTGGTCGCCGCGATGGGTGGCGTAGGAATTGAAGTCCTCCTCCGGCAGGCCCATCTGGTGTAGGTACTCCCCCGCCGCGCTGTCCAGCATGATGGCATTCGACGGCGACAGGTGGTCGGTGGTGATGTTGTCCGGCAGGATCGCCAGCGGGCGCATGCCCTTGAGCTCGCGGGCGGCGGCCATGGTGCCTTCCCAGTAGGGCGGGCGGCGAATATAGGTGCTCTGTGGGCGCCAGTCGTAGAGCGGACTCTCGGCCCTCTCGACGGCGTCCAGGTCGAACATCGGGATATAGACCCGCTTGAACTGCTCCGGCTTGACGAACTCGCCGACGATGGCATCGATCTCCTCGTCGGAGGGCCAGAGGTCCTTGAGGGTCACCGGGTTGCCGTTCTTGTCGGTGCCCAGCACGTCCTTCTCGATATCGAAGCGCACGGTGCCGGCGATGGCGTAGGCCACCACCAGGGCCGGCGAGGCCAGGAAGGCCTGCTTGGCGTAGGGGTGGATGCGGCCGTCGAAGTTGCGGTTGCCGGAGAGCACGGCGGTGGCGTAGAGATCGCGGTCGATGATCTCCTGCTGGATCGCCGGATCCAGCGCCCCGGACATGCCGTTGCAGGTGGTGCAGGCGTAGGCAACGATGCCGAAGCCGAGCTTCTCCAGTTCCGGTAGCAGGCCCGCCTCCTCGAGATAGAGCCGCGCGACCTTGGACCCCGGCGCAAACGACGACTTCACCCAAGGCTTGCGTACCAGGCCCAGCTCGTTGGCCTTCTTGGCCAAGAGACCCGCCCCCACCACGTTGCGTGGGTTGGAGGTGTTGGTGCAGCTGGTGATGGCGGCGATGATCACCGCACCATCGGGCATCTTGCCTTCCTTTTCCTCCGCCTGGGCCTTGTCGCTGTCCTTGTATGAGGAGACGGCGATGCCACGCTCGACCAGGGCACTGGTGGGCAGGCGGCGGTGGGGGTTGGAGGGACCGGCCAGGTTGCGCTCGACGCTGGCGAGGTCGAAGGACAGCACCCGCTCGTACTCGGCACCGGTCAGGCTATCGGCCCACAGGCCGGTCTGCTTGGCGTATTTCTCGACCAGCGCGACCTGCTCCGGCTCGCGGCCGGTGAGCGTCAGGTAATCGAGGGTCTGGTCGTCGATATAGAACATCGCCGCGGTGGCACCGTACTCGGGCGTCATATTGGAGATAGTGGCGCGGTCGCCGATGGTCAGGCTCTTGGCCCCCTCGCCGAAGAACTCGAGATACGCCCCCACCACGCGCTCCTTGCGCAGGAATTCGGTGATCGCCAGCACGATATCGGTGGCGGTGATACCGGGCTTGGGCTTACCGGTCAGCTCCACGCCGACGATATCGGGCAGGCGCATCATGGAGGGACGTCCCAGCATCACGGTCTCGGCCTCCAGGCCGCCGACGCCGATGGCGATGACCCCCAGGCAGTCGATGTGCGGGGTGTGGCTGTCGGTACCCACGCAGGTATCGGGGAAGGCGACACCGTCCCGCGCCTGCACCACCGGCGACATCTTCTCCAGATTGATCTGGTGCATGATGCCGTTGCCGGCGGGAATCACGTCGACGTTCTCGAAGGCGGTCTTGGTCCACTCGATGAAGTGGAAGCGATCCTCGTTGCGACGATCCTCGATGGCGCGGTTCTTGTCGAAGGCATCCGCCTCGAAGCCGGCGTGCTCCACGGCGAGCGAGTGGTCCACGATCAACTGGGTCGGCACCACCGGGTTGACCTTGGCGGGGTCGCCGCCCTGCTCGGCGATGGCATCACGCAGGCCGGCCAGGTCGACCAGCGCGGTCTGGCCGAGGATGTCATGGCACACCACCCGCGCCGGGTACCAGGGGAAATCCAGGTCGCGGCGGCGCTCGATCAGCTGCCTTAAGGCCTCGGTGAGCGCCTCGGGATCGCATCGGCGCACCAGCTGTTCGGCCAGCACCCGAGAGGTATAGGGAAGGCGATCATAGGCGCCGGGACGGATCGCCTCGACGGCGGCACGCGCATCGAAGTAATCCAGGTCGGTGCCGGGAAGCGGCTTGCGGTATTCGGTATTCATGGTCAGGCATCCGTGGGCGTCAGAAGCGTGGGGCGGCAGGGAGTAGCGGGCGGGACAGGGCCCGGGACTACCCCCGGGCCGGATGTCGTGGTGTCAGGGACGCTCCTCCAACGGCACCCACTCGCTCTTCTCCGGACCGACGTAGTCGGCGCTGGGGCGAATGATGCGGTTGTTCTCGCGCTGCTCGAAGACATGGGCCGCCCAGCCGGTGACCCGCGAGCAGACGAAGATCGGCGTGAACAGCTTGGTGGGGATGTCCATGAAGTGATAGGCGCTGGCATGGAAGAAGTCGGCGTTGCAGAACAGCTTCTTCTCGCGCCACATCACCGCCTCGACCCGCTCGGAGACCGGGTAGAGCACCTGGTCGCCCACGTCCTCGGCGAGCTGCTTCGACCACTCCTTGATGATGGCGTTGCGCGGGTCGGACTCGCGATAGATGGCGTGACCGAAGCCCATGATCTTCTCCTTTCGCTCGAGCATGCCGAGGATCTCGCGCTCGGCCTCGTCGGCGGACTGCCAGTGCTCGATCATGTCCATGGCCGCCTCGTTGGCGCCGCCGTGCAGCGGGCCACGCAGGGAGCCGATGGCGCCGGTGACGCAGGAGTGCATATCGGAGAGGGTCGAGGCGCAGACCCGGGCGGTAAAGGTCGAGGCGTTGAACTCGTGCTCGGCATAGAGGATCAGCGAGACGTTCATCACCCGAGCATGCAGCTCGGAGGCGGGCTCGCCGCGCAGCATATGCAGGAAGTGGCCACCCACGGAGTCGTCGTCCGTCTCGGTGTCGATGCGCACGCCGTCATGGCTGAAGCGGTACCAATAGCAGATGATCGAGGGCAGCACCGCCAGCAGGCGATCGGCCACGTCCTGCTGCTGATCGAAGTCCTGCTCGGTCTCCAGGTTGCCGAGCATGGAGGCGCCGGTGCGCATCACATCCATGGGGTGGGCATCCTTGGGGATCTGCTCGAGCACGGTCTTCAGCGCCTCGGGCAGGCCGCGCAGGCCCTTGAGCTTGGTGAGGTAGGCATCGAGCTCGGCCCGATTGGGCAGCTTGCCCTTGAGCAGCAGGTAGGCGACCTCCTCGAACTTGGCCTTCTCGGCCAGTTCATGAATGTCATAGCCTCGATAGGTCAGGCCGGCGCCGCTCTTGCCGACCGTGCACAGCGCGGTGGAGCCGGCGCTCTGGCCTCGCAGGCCGGTGCTGACGGGTTGATCTGCCATGGGGTTCTCTCCTTAACTGACGTGTTCTTGTGATGGCCGGGCGCCTCAGGCGTCGCCGCCCTTCTCGGCGAAGAGGGCATCCAGCTTCTGCTCGAAGGCGTGGTAGTTGAGGAAGTCGTAGAGCTCGTCGCGGGTCTGCATCAGCTCCACCACCTCGCGCTGATGGCCGGTGTCGAGGATGCTCTGGTAGACCTTGAGTGCCGCGGCGTTCATGGCGCGGAAGGCGGACAGCGGGTAGAGCACCATCCGGCAGCCCACCTCGGCGAGCTCCTGCTGACTGAACAGCGGCGTGGCGCCGAACTCGGTGATATTGGCCAGAATCGGCGCATCAACCCGCTCGCAGAAGGCCCGGTAGTCGTCCAGGGTATGCACCGCCTCGGCGAAGATGGCATCGGCGCCCGCCTCGATGCACGCCTGGGAGCGCTCGATGGCGGCGTCCAGCCCATCCTTCTGGAAGGCGTCGGTGCGGGCGATCAGATAGAAGTCCGGATCGATACGTGCGTCGGCGGCGGCCTTGACCCGGTCGACCATCTCGGCCTGGGAGACGATGGCCTTGTTGGGGCGATGCCCACAGCGCTTCTGGGCCACCTGATCCTCCAGGTGCACCGCCGCCACGCCGGCGCGTTGCATCTCTTTCACGGTGCGCGCGATATTGAAGGCGCCGCCCCAGCCAGTATCGATATCCACCAGCAGCGGCAGCTCGGTGGCGCCGCAGATACGATGGGCGTCCTCCACCACGTCGTTCATGGTGGTCATGCCCAGGTCCGGCAAGCCGAAGGAAGCGTTGGCCACCCCGCCCCCGGAGAGGTAGATGGCCTGGTGACCAACCCGCTCGGCCATCATGGCGGTGTAGGCATTGATGGTGCCGACGATGGGCAGCGGACGATTCGCCTCGAGGGCGGCACGGAAACGGGCACCGGGGGTCGGTCGAGTCATGAGCGGTTCTCCTGGGTTATCGGGCCGCCGGCTCGGAGGCTTCGGCCTCCTCGGCCAGGGTGGCGGCATAGCGTTCGGCGACATTGGCCCGCGAGGCGCTGACGTGGCGGCGCATCAGCAGCTCGGCGAGCTCCGCATCGCCGGCCTCGATGGCGTCGACGATACGGTGGTGCTCGACGAAGGCGCGCTGGGGGCGCGACCCGCTGGCACTGAACTGGGTGCGGTAGAGGCGCACCAGGTAGTAGAGGTCGTCACACAGCAGCGTCATCAACATCTTGTTGTGGCTGCCCAGGACGATCCGATAGTGGAAGTCGAGGTCCCCCTCGCGCTGGTAGTAGGCCTCGCCGCGCTTCAGGTCGCCCTGGCGTTCGTGCACCGCCAGCACCTCGCGCAACCCGGCGATCTCCTCGGCGGTCATATGCTCGGCGGCGAGCCGCGCGGCCATGCTCTCCAGGGCCTCGCGCACATCGAACAACTCGAGCAGCTCCTTCATGGAGAGCTTGACCACCCGAGCCCCCACATGGGGCACCCGCTCGATCAGCCGGTGAACCTCCAGGCGGCGCATGGCCTCGCGCAGCGGACCGCGGGAGATGCCGTAGGTCTTGGAGAGGCCCGGCTCGGTGATCTTGCTGCCCGGCGCCAGCTCGCCGCGGACGATGGCCTCCTGGAGTTGCTGGAAGACCCGTTCGGCGAGGGTGCGAACCTCGGGGGCGGTGCTTTCGGGTATCGGAGTCGTCATGATTAATTGTCGACAATCAAGGGGTGAGAGAACTGTAGCCAGCGATTCCCTGGCGGTCAACCACGGGAACCCGGTGAAGTTATACACCTTTTGTTGTAGACACGCAGCGGCGGATTGTCACGAGTGTCGACAATTCGCCACCCCAGCCCCGCTTCCATCGCGCCCGTTGAGGCTGCGTCCCCTAGGGCGGCGCAGGGGAGTGCGACAAACGCATGACAGGTCCCTAGAATGGGGCGCTTGTTGAGGAAAAGCGCCGCGCATGAGACCACGACTGCAACCCCATTCCCTGCCCTACCGGCCCGATCCGCTGGGCTACTTCGCCGCCCTGCGACGCCGCCCCGGCGCCGTGCTGCTGGACAGTGGCCGCCCCGCCGCGCCCGGTGGGCGCTACGACATTCTCTCCAGCGACCCCCTGGCCACCCTGACCGTGGCCCCCGGCGGCGGCGTCCAGTGCGATGCCGACCTGGCCCTGCCCGAGTCGCCCTTCGCCGCCCAGCAGGCGCTGCTGGCCCGCCTGGATGTCGAGCCCCCGGAGAGCGACCTGCCCTTCCTGGGCGGCCTGATCGGCTACTGGAGCTATGACCTGGGGCGCTGCCTAGAGCGTCAGGGCGAAGCGGCCCGAGACGCGGTCGACCTACCCTGGAGCCGGGTGGGCCTCTATGACTGGGCGCTGATCCTCGACCACGAGGCCGAGACCTGCACCCTGGTGGCCAGCGCGGCGCGCCGCGACCAGGTGCTCGGCTGGCTGGCGGCCCAGCCTCTGGAATCGGTGCCCTTCCGCATCAGCGCGCCCTTCGAGGCGGAGCTGGATCGCGCCGGTTATGGCGTGCGCTTTCGCGCCGTCCAGGAGTACATCCACGCCGGCGACTGCTACCAGATCAACCTGGCTCAGCGCTTCAGCGCTCCTTACGAGGGCGACCTCTGGGGCGCCTATCTCCGCCTGCGCCAGGCCACCCCGACGCCCTTCGCCGGCTACCTGGCCTGGGATGGCGACGCGGGCCCCCAGGGCGTGCTGTCGCTGTCGCCGGAGCGCTTTATCCAGGCCGAGCATGGCCGGGTGGAGACCCGTCCCATCAAGGGCACCCGCCCCCGGGGTGACGATGCCGCGGCGGATGCCGCCCTGGCCGAGGAGCTGCAGCGCAGCGACAAGGATCGCGCCGAGAACGTGATGATCGTCGACCTGCTGCGCAACGACCTGGGTCGGGTGTGCCGCCCGGGCAGCGTCAGGGTGCCCCAGCTCTGCGGCCTGGAGAGCTATGCCAATGTGCATCACCTGGTCAGCGTGGTGACCGGCGAGCTGGCCGCGGACGCCTCGCCCCTGGACCTGCTGGCCGCCGCCTTTCCCGGCGGCTCCATTACCGGCGCCCCCAAGGTACGAGCCATGCAGATCATCGACGAGCTGGAGCCGAGCCGGCGCAGCCTCTACTGCGGCAGCCTCGGCTACGTGGACCAGCGCGGTCATATGGACACCTCCATCGCCATTCGCACGGCGGTGGCGGACCAGGGCCGGCTGCACCTGTGGGGCGGTGGCGGCCTGGTGGCCGATTCCGACGAGGAGGCGGAATACCGCGAGACCCTGGACAAGATCCGCCATCTGATGCAGGCCCTGGAGGCCTGAACGCCGAACGACGGCGGAGCACCCCACAAAGTGGTTATAAGAATGCCTCTCAACAAGCCCTTAGGGATATAAGCAACGAACCAATCAATATTGGGTCCCGCCGGGAGGGGTTTGCTAGGGTACGGCCATCGCCCACAACGGAGGCCGGGATGTCATCCTTCAATCCCTCCCAGTTCGTCCTGGAACATGACCAGGACACCCCCAAGAACATTCTCAAGGCCGCCTACGAGGCCTTCGGTGAGCTGACGATCTCCTTCTCCGGCGCCGAGGACGTGGTGCTGATCGACCTGGCCCTCAAGGTGGCCCCCAAGGAGAAGGTCAAGGTCTTCTCCCTGGACACCGGGCGCCTGCACGCCGAGACCTATGCCTTTATCGAGCGGGTCCGCGAGCATTACGCCATCGAAATCGACGTGCGCTTCCCCGATGCCGAGGCGGTTCAGGCCCTGGTCAAGGAGAAGGGGCTGTTCAGCTTCTACCGCGACGGCCACCAGGAGTGTTGCGGCATCCGCAAGGTGGCGCCGCTGCGCGCCCGCCTCAAGGGGCTGCCCGTCTGGGTCACCGGCCAGCGCCGCGACCAGAGCCCGGGTACCCGCAACAGCGTGCAGATCGCCGAGTGGGACACCGCCTTCGGCAGCAACGAGGCCCCGCTGGCCAAGTTCAACCCCCTGGCGCACTGGAGCAGCGAGGAGGTGTGGACCTATATCCGCATGTTCGACGTGCCCTATAACCCGCTCCACGAGCGCGGCTTCGTCAGCATCGGCTGCGAGCCCTGCACCCGCCCCACCCTGCCCCATCAGCACGAGCGGGAAGGCCGCTGGTGGTGGGAAGATCAGGGCGGCAAGGAGTGCGGTTTGCATAGCACCAACCTGAGCCGCTGAGCCGACACACGCCCCTCAAACGCCGAAGGCGCCGCGATTGCGGCGCCTTCGGCGTTTGAGGGGCGTCCCGGTGAAGACTTAACGCACCGGCAGCTCGATTCCCTCGAATAGCGCCTGCTCATGGCGGGGCCCGGCGGCCAGGGCGGCATCCACCAGGTCGCGCTCGAGGTGCTCGGCGAAGCCCTGCACGAAGTCATACATATAGCCGCGCATAAAGGTGCCGCGACGAATGCCGATCTTGGTGGTGGAGCTCTCGAAGAGGTGCCCTGCCTCCAGGGCCACCAGGTCGCTGTCGGCCTCCGGGTCCACCGCCATATGAGCGACGATCCCCACCCCCAGGCCGAGGCGCACATAGGTCTTGATCACGTCGGCATCGGCGGCGGTCAGCACCACATTAGGCGTCAGCCCCTCGGCGCGGAAGGCATCATCCAGTTGGGAACGGCCGGTGAAGCCGAACACATAGGTCACCAGGGGATGCTCGGCGAGGCGCTCCAGGGTCAGCTCGCCCTGAGCCAGGGGGTGGTCCTGGGGCACCAGCACGCAGCGGTTCCAGCGGTAGCAGGGCAGCAGCACCAGGTCATTGAACAGCTCCAGGGACTCGGTGCAGATGGCGAAGTCCGCCTGCCCCTCGCTAACCATCTGGGCGATCTGCTTGGGGGTGCCCTGCTGCATATGCAGGGCCACCTCGGGGTACTTGCGGGTGAAATCGCGGATCACCGGCGGCAGCGCATAGCGGGCCTGGGTGTGGGTGGTGGCGATGGCCAGGTTGCCGCGGCGCTCGTCGCTGTGCTCCTGGGCCACCTGCTTGATGTTCTCGGTGGTGCGCAGCACCTGGCCAGCCAGCTCGATGATCGCCGCGCCGGCGGGCGTGACCCGGGTCAGGTGCTTACCGCTGCGAGCGAAGATCTCCACCCCCAGTTCGTCCTCCAGCAGGCGGATCTGCTTGGAGATACCGGGCTGGGAGGTATAGAGGCTCTGGGCCGTGGCCGACACATTGAGGTTATGGCGATTGACTTCCCAGATATAACGCAGCTGTTGTAGCTTCATGCGAGGTTCCTACTCCTGGTGACTTGTCGGCCGAGGCGCATGAAATGCCCTTTAGAAATAACGGCCCCACCTGATGATTACTTTATAGCATATAAATAGGCCCAGGTGTCCCCTCGCTCCCGCGCCAATATAGTAGCTCGCTATCGACCTTTTCGAGCGCTTATATTTGCCAGCGACCGGGACGGCGGATAACATCGTGCAGCTAAGCTGTACTAGCACGCTCGACACAGCGCCAAGCAACTGGAGATTCACATGGCTAACAACATCGATGTCACCAACGCCAACTTCGAGCAGGAGGTCCTCAAGGCCGACAAGCCGGTCCTGCTCAAGTTCTGGGCGCCCTGGTGCGGGCCCTGCAAGATGATGGCCCCGGTGGTTGATGAAGTTGCCGACGAGCGCGCCGACGACCTCAAGGTGGTCAGCGTCAACGTCGACGACGCCCCCGAAATCGCCGCGGAACACGGCGTGCGCGGTGTCCCCACCGTGATGCTGTTCAAGTCTGGAGCCAAGGTCGCCTCCCTGGTGGGCGCCCAGTCCAAGAGCCAGCTTGCGCAGTTTATCGAGCAGAACGCCTGAAGCGCCCCCTACCGCCTGGCGGTATGGCTCCCAAGGCAACACGCCCCGGCTTCGGCCGGGGCGTGTCGTTTGTGCCTACTCCTTGGCCTTGCCGAGCCGCTCCTGGCGCGTCGGCGACGAGCCTGGCCCCAGCAATCGCGCGATCCAGCGAGTATCCGGGTGACTCTCCAGGGCGATCTTCAGGGTCATGGTCAGCAGCACCGAGAGCAGCAGGCCCACGGTACCGAGGATCCAGCCCCACACCACCAGTGACAGGAAGGTCACGAAGGTGGAGAGCCCCAGGGCCCGCCCCATCACCCGCGGCTCCACCAGGTTGCCCATCACCACATTGATCACCAGGTAGCCGGCGGCCAGGGCGAGTGCCGCGACCAGGCCCCCATCGCTCTGCAGCAGTAACAGCAGCACCGGCGGAATCGCCGCCAGCACCGAGCCGATATTGGGAATGAAGTTGAGGCCGAAGGCCAGCGCCCCCCAAAGCAGCGGGAAGCCCACCCCCAGCACCAGGCACAGCAACCAGGCCAGCACCCCGGTGATCAGGCTGATCAGGGTCTTGACCGCCAGGTAGCGCTTGAGAGTCAGGCTGAACTCGCCGATGCGCCGCAGGCTGGGCGCCGGGTTGCGAAGCGCCTGGGAGAACTTCTCCCGGGCATTGAGCGCCTCGAAGAGCATAAAGATCACCAGCAGGGCCACGACCAGGCTCTGCATCAGCAGATTGCCCAGCTCGCCGAGGAACCCAGGCAACAGGTGGGTGGCCTGGGCGGGGTCGAACCACTGGCTCATCTGCTCGGGACGAATCGAGATGCCGCGCTCCGCCACCCAGGTCAACAGTTGCAGGTAGGCGCCGCGGAACTGCTGTTCCAGCTCCGGCAGGGCCGCCACGAAGGTGCTCAGGCTACTAGCCAACAACAGCCCCAACAGCACCAGGAAGACTCCCATCACCCCCAGCACCAGGACCGCCGCCAGGCGCAGGCTGACGCCGAAGCGATGCAGCCACTGCACCGGCGCCGTGCATACCACGGCGATAAACAGCGACAACAGCAGGGGCACCAGCAGGTCGGCACCGGCCTTCATGCCGGCAATAATCACCACCAAGGCCGCCAGCCCCAACACCAGGTTAAGGGGGAGCATCCCCGTGGGTTCATCCGTGTCGTGATGCATCGGCTCTCCTTTGTCGAGACAGGGCAGATCAGAATACGTGAGGATAAATCGGCAAATGGGCAACTACCATGCAAAGGGAGCCCCGACGGGAACGACCGACGCCCTGGCGGCTCAAAGTCCTGCAATTACCCCCTATCCTAGCGTGCATGGAGGCCTTTGATGACTCGACTCGCCCTTTCTACCCGCCTGCTCGGCCTCGGCCTGCTGGCCGGCGCCCTGCTGACCACCCCGGCCCTGGCTCAGGAGCGCCCCGACCGCCAACTGCATGTGCAGGCCCAGGCGACCCTCGAGGTGGTGCCCGACAAGGCCACCCTGAGCGCCCGCCTCTGGGAGCGCACGCCCCTGATCGAAGTGGACGCCACCCCCGACCCAGAAGCCCTGGGCGAGGCCCGCGCGCGCCTGGAGGAGCGCACCGGTGAGCTGATCCGCACCCTGGAGGCCGCCGGCCTGGACAGCGAGGCGATCAATGCCGGCTCCCTGCAGGTGCGCCCCGATCAGGTCCATTCCCAACGCGACGGCGAGCGTGAGGTGCGCGTCCGCACCCAGATCGAGCGCCCCATCCAGCTCAGCCTGAACGACCTGGAGCAGGTGCCATTGATCCTCGACGCCCTCACCGAGGCCGGCGTGGACGCCCTGGACGGCATCCAGTACGACCTGATGGACCGTGACGCCGCCAGCGACCGCGCCCTGACCCGCGCCCTGGAGCGCGCCCGCCACAAGGCCGAGCTGATGGCCGAGACCCTGGGCGTGGAGCTCAGCGGCGTGCTGCGGGTGCAGGAGACCCAGGCGCCGGTCTTTATGCCGCGCATGATGAGCGCCCGCGCCGATATGGCCGAGAGCGGCGGCGCCCCCGCCGAGTACCGCCCCGGACGCATCGCCATCGATGCCGGCGTCGATGTCACCTGGGAAATTGCGCCCTAAACGACACGCGGGAAGCGACATGACCGCCTAAACGACACCGCCTCCGAGGCAAGACCTCGGAGGCGGTTTTTCTTCCCGCTTCACGCTTACGGCTTGAAGCTCACGGCATCCCGGATCAGCCGTTGATCGTCTCGACCCCACCCATATAGCCGCGCAGGGCCTCGGGCACGGTGATGGAGCCATCGGCGTTCTGGTAGTTCTCCAGCACCGCCAGCAGGCAGCGCCCCACCGCCAGGCCGGAGCCGTTCAGGGTGTGCAGCAGTTGCGGCTTCTTCTGCTCCGGATGGCGGAAGCGCGCCTGCATGCGCCGGGCCTGGAAGTCCTCGCAGTTGGAGATCGAAGAGATCTCCCGGTAGGTCTCCTGGCTGGGCAGCCACACCTCCAGGTCATAGGTCTTGGCGGCGCCGAAGCCCATATCGCCGGTGCACAGGGTCACCGTCCGGTAGGGCAGCTCGAGGGCCTGGAGAATCGCCTCGGCATGGCCGCGCATCTCCTCCAGCGCCTGGTAGCTGGTCTCCGGCGCCACCAGCTGCACCATCTCGACCTTGTCGAACTGGTGCTGGCGGATCATCCCCCGGGTATCGCGGCCATGGGAGCCCGCCTCGCTGCGGAAGCAGGGCGTATGGGCGGTGAGCTTCAGCGGCAGCGCCTTGAAGTCGAGGATCTCATCCCGGGCGAAGTTGGTCAGCGGCACCTCGGCGGTGGGGATCAGGTGGTAGCCGCGCTCGTCGTCCAGGCGGAAGAGGTCCTCGCCGAACTTGGGCAGCTGACCGGTGCCGTGCAGCGAGGCCTCGTTGACCATATAGGGCACATAGCACTCTTCGTAGCCATGCTCCTGGGTCTGCTTGTCGAGCATAAACTGCGCCAGGGCGCGGTGCAGCCGGGCGATGGGCCCGCGCATCACGGCGAAACGCGCGCCGGTGAGCTTGGCGGCCAGCTCGAAGTCCAGGTAGCCGAGCTTGGCGCCCAAGTCGACATGGTCCTTGACCTCGAAATCGAACGCCCGCGGGGTGCCCCAGCGGTGCAGTTCCACGTTGTCGTCCTCGTCGTCGCCCTGGGGCACGCTCTCATGCGGCAGGTTGGGAATGCCGCTGACCAGCGCATCCCACTCCAGCTGCGCCTCGGCCAGCTTGGCCTTGGCGGCATCGAGGCGCTCGCCCAGGTCGGAGACCTCGGCCAGCAGCGGGGCGATATCCTCGCCTTGGGCCTTGGCCTTGCCGATGGACTTGGAGCGGGTATTGCGCTCGTTCTGCAGCCGCTCGGTCTCGGTCTGCAGCTCACGACGCCGGGACTCCAGCGCCTCGAGTCGCTCGGTATCGAGGGTAAAGCCCCGCTTGGCCAGTCGTTGGGCGACCTCGGTCAGGTCGCCACGCAGCAGTTTCGGATCGAGCATGGAATCCAGTCCGTCACGTTAGGGAATAAGCAGTCGAAATCAGGGGCCTATTGTAGGCAAAAGGCCGCCCCGGCACCACGCCCACGCCACGAGGCGCCCTACTCCAGCGACACGGCCATCCGGCCACGCCATGGCCTGGCGCTTTGGATGCGCCGCATGTCGCTCTCGGGTAAAGTAGACGCACGATTTTAAACCGCCCGGCCTGCTCCCCAGGCGACGCGCGGCGACCCACGGCCTGATGACGACCCCATGATCGCGAGACTGGATA
>NZ_BJUK01000058.1 GCF_007989625.1 Bisbaumannia pacifica | reverse complement strand
GCCTTGTCTGGCCTTCGCTCGCTGACTTTTCAGACAAAGCCTAGGTGGGTTGCATAGGCCGAAGACGCCTCCAACGGGTTGGAGGCGAGCATCATGGGGTCGCGGGAGAGCGGGGCGTGGGTTATTCCGGGTAGCGGCGCTCGGGCAGCGGGGGCGGGGCGCCCAGGTGGCGGCGGGTCCAGTTGATCGCCTGACCGCGGCTATGCACGTCGATCTTGCGGAAGATGTTGTAGAGGTGCGACTTGACGGTATGCTCGCTGACGAAGAGCCGGTCGGCGATCTCCAGGTTGCTGGCGCCCGCGCCCAGCAGGCCGATGATCTCCAGCTCGCGCTGGGTCAGGCCGCAGGTGGGGCGATAGACATTGAGCTGGCGCTGCCGGTAGTACTCCAGCAGGCGAGCCATCAGCGAGCGCGACAACCAAGGCTTCCCCTCTCGCAGCAGGCTCAGCCCCTTGCAGATCAGCTCGAGACTGTCGCTACGATAGAAGATGCCCTGGAGATGCATGCTGGAGAGCAACTCGACCGCCTGGGCCTCGTCGCAGAGGTTGAAGGCGGCCAGGAAGGCATCGGGCAGTTCGGCGGCGCGAAGCTGCCAGGCGTGCAGGGTCGCCTCCTCCAGGTGGTCGATATCCAGCAGGATCAGTTGCCGGCTCTCCCCCCGAGGCCGGCCCACCATCCGTGGCGTCAACAGCGACACCGCGCACTCCAGTTGCCGATGCAGGTAGTCGGCGAATAGCTGGGACTGTGGCGTCGACTCGGTCACCAGGTGAATCGGTGGATTCTCCAGCAACATATGAAAGCGTCTCCTTCCTTTGCCACCGCCTGGCCAGGACTACTCTTCACGAATGGCTCGGGCCAGCATATCGGTGATCGGTTTGGTGATATAACTGGCGAAGGTGCGCTCGCCGGTATGAATCATCACCTCCGCCGGCATTCCGGAGAGCAGTTGCATCTCTTCGGTCATCCTATCTCGCCCCTCTTCGGTCACCCTCAGCCGCACCCGGTAGAAGCGTACGCCCGTGGCCTCGTCCACCTGGCTGTCGGCATCGATGAAGATCACCCGCGCCGCGATGACCTGGGTGGTGCGCTGATTGAAGGCAGTGAAGCGGATCTCCGCCGGCTGGCCGGGGTAGAGCTGGTCGATGTCACGGTCCGGCACCCGGGCCTCGACGAGGAGGCTGTCGTCCACCGGCACGATATCCAGCAAGGGGTCGCCGGGGCGCACCACGTCCCCTACCGAATGCACCCGGCGCTCGACGACGATGCCCGCGACCGGGGCCATGACCGTGGTACGCGCCACCTGATCGGCCAGGGAGGCGATACGTTCCTCGGCCTCGGCCACCTGGACCTGGGCCTCGCGGAGTTGTTCGCCGAGCTCACGCTGGAATTCCTGAATCCGGATCTCGCGCTGTACCCGTGTCTCGCTGATCTGGGCCCCCAGGCGTCCGATCTCGGCGCGATAGCTGGCGACCTCCCGGGCGAGTTCCAGCCGATCTCGCTCCACCTCACGCAGCCGCTGGTTGCCGACCATGCCACGCCGGAAGAGGTCACGCAGGTCATTGGCCTCGCCGCTCAGCGAGGCCAGTTGCCGCTCGCCCAAGGGGACCATCTCCTCCAGCCCCGCGATCTGGCGCTGCATCTGCTCGGCCTGGGAGTCGAGTGCCGCCAGGGTGCCACGCAGGGATTCCCGACGAGCGGCGAAGAGCGCCTGCTGCACGGAGAGCATCTCGCGTACCCGGGACAGGTCGCTGCCGGTCAGGGCGTCGGGAAAGGTCAGCGTCTCGTCGCCGCGTTGCTCGGCCAGCAGGCGCAGCTCGGTGGCCCGCCCCACCAGGTACTGGGTGCGGGCGATCTGCAACTGGGAGCGAGCCCGGGCATCATCGATCACGATCAGGGGCTGGCCGGCCTCGACGCGATCCCCGTCGGCGACCAGGATCTCGCCGACGATCCCGCCTTCCAGGTGCTGCACCGACCGCCGGAAGGACTCCACGGCCACCTGCCCCGGCGCCACCACCGCCACCGCCAGGCTGGCACTGAAGGCCCAGCCGCCGAAGCCACCCAGCGCCAACAACAGCACCAGCAGCCCGATATAGAGGTAGCGACGGTAGGTGACCGGTACCCGCACCTCATACTCGCCCTCCAGCACGGCAGGCTCGGCCACCGCCGACGTGCGCTCCCCCGGCTCCCGTTCAACCAGTCGATTCATCCTGGTTCTCTCCTCCGCTCACCGGCCGCACCTGGGAGGGGCGCCCGCCGGCCACCGCCGTGACACGCCCCGACGCCAGCGGCGCCCTGACGGCCGGCTTGGCGGTGAGGCGCGCCATGACCTCGTCACAGGCGGCGAACAGCTGGATCTGGCCGTCACGCAACAGCATCAGCTTATCCATGCTCTTCAGCAGGTGCGTCCGGTGGCTGATCACGAAGAGGGTGACCCCCTCGCGCTTGAGGCTCGCCATGGCGGCGCGCAGGGCGTATTCACCGCGGTCGTCGAGGCTGGCGTTGGGCTCGTCGAGCACCACCAGCGCCGGGCTGCCATAGAGCGCCCGGGCCAGACCGATACGCTGACGCTGGCCGCCGGAGAGACCGGCGCCGCCGGGGCCGATCAGGGTGTCGTAGCCCTCCGCCAGGGCCAGGACCATCTCGTGGACCCCGGCCTTGCGGGCGGCGGCGACCACCGCCTGGGTATCGACCTCGCCGAAGCGAGCGATATTCTCGGCGATGCTGCCCTCGAACAGCTCGATATCCTGGGGCAGGTAGCCCACATGGGGACCCAGCTCCTCGCGATCCCACTGCGCCACATCGGCCCCGTCGAGGCGTGCCGTGCCGGCCAGCGGCGGCCAGATGCCCAGCAGCACCCGGGCCAGGCTCGACTTGCCGGCGGCGCTGGGGCCGATGATGCCGATATGCTCTCCGGCTTCCACCGCGAAGTTGAGCCCCCGCAGGGTCGGCACGCGGCTGCCGGGGGGCGCAGCAGAGACGCCCTCCACCTGGATCTCGCCCCGCGGGGCGGGCAGCGACATCCGCGCCGGCTCCGCGGGATTCTGCTTCAGGAGCGTGTCGAGGCGGCCGTAGGCCCCGCGGGCGGCCACGAACCCCTTCCAGGTGGAAATCAGTCGATCGATGGGGGCCAGGGCGCGGCTCATGATGATGGCACCGGCGATCATCATGCCCGGGGTCATCTCGCCGCGCAGCACCAGCCAGGCTCCCAGCCCCAGGATCAGCGATTGGGCCAGCAGGCGCAGCACCCGAGAGACATTGCCCAGGGCCTCGCCACGGTCGTTGGCCCGGGACAGCCCGGCCAGGTAGTGGTGATGGCGCCGGGACCAGCGATTCATGATGCCCGGCAACATGCCCATGCCATGCAGCACCTCGGCGTTACGCAGGTTCGATGCCGCCAGCTCCCGGGCCTTGATATGCTCCCCCTGGGCCTCCGCCAGCAAGGGCTGGGTGAGCCTCTCGCTGACCAGCGCCAGGGCCAGCAGCAGCAGGCCGGCCGCGGTGGCGAAGAGGCCCAGCCAGGGATGAAAGAGGAAGAGCACTACCAGATAGATGGGCACCCAAGGCGCATCGAAGAAGGCCAGCAGGCCACTGCCGGAGAGAAACTGACGCAGGCTGGACAGGTCTTCCAGGGGCTGGGCCGAGGTGGCGCCGCTGCCCATCAGGCTACGGCGGAACATGGCTCGGTAGAGGCGGCCATTGAGCAGGGTGTCGAGGCGGTTGCCGATGCGTACCAGCATCCGCGAGCGAACCAACTCCAGCCCCGCCATGATCGCGAACAGGAAGACCACCACCAGGGTCAGCATCAGCAGCGTCTCGGTGCTGCGGGTGGAGAGGACCCGGTCGTAGACTTGCAACATGTAGATGGCCGGCACCAGCATAAGCAGGTTGATAAACAGGCTGAACAAGCCCACCGACGCGAAGCCCCCCCGGCAGACGCCTAACGCCTGCTTGAGGTCCGTGACTTCCTCCTGACTGGCCATGCGGGGTCACCGGTGCGAGCGTGACGCTCGAGTACATGGGGAAAAGTGATGCGACAAACACGACAACCTTACTTACGTTAGTTCCCCCGCCGCCATTTCACCAGCCAGCCACACAACTGAAAAACTCCTTAATATTCAATTTACTAAAAAAGAAATATCGACTCTTCGAATACCCGGCGACTACAGCTCGATGCGGTCCCCATAGTCGGGGATCTCGGCCTCGATGCCGGCCGCGGCCAGGGCCGATCGCAGCGCCTGCTGGGCCCCGGGCTCGCCATGCACCAGGTAGAAACGCGGCCGCTGGCGAAAGGCCCCGGCCCAGGCCAGTAGTTCGCTCTGGCCGGCATGGGCGGAGAAGCCGCCGATGGTGTGGATACGCGCCTTGACCGGGACCTCCTCGCCGAACAGCTTGACCCGCTCGACGCCATCCACCAACTGGCGCCCCCGGGTGCCGGCGGCCTGGAAGCCGACGATCACCACCCGCGTGCTGGGTTTGGCCAGGTTATAGCGCAGGTGATGGATGATCCGTCCGCCGTTGCACATGCCGGCCCCGGCGATAATGATGGCGCCGCCATGGATGCGATTGATGGCCATGGACTCCTCGACGCTGCGGGTCAGGCGCAACACCGGCAGGTACTGGCTGGGGTCCCCCTGGGCGGCCACGTTGAGCACCCTGAGGTCCTCGTCATTCAGCGACTTGCGCTTCTTCTGATAGAGCTCGGTGACGCGAATGGCCATGGGGCTATCGAGGAACACCAGTTGCTGCCTGAGGCGCCCCTCGTGGTAGAGCACGCTAAGGTGATAGAGCACCTCCTGGGTACGCCCCACCGCGAAGGCGGGAATCAGCACATTGCCGCCGGCGGCGTGGGCCTCCTCCAGCACCCGGGCGAACTCCTCCAGGGTCTCATCCAGGGGGCGGTGATCGCGATCGCCGTAGGTGCTCTCCATCAGCACCAGGTCCGCATCGAAGACCTTCTCCGGGTCCTCCATCAGCACCGACTCGGGGTTGCCCAGGTCGCCGGAGAAGACCAGGCGCCGGTCGCGTCCCCCGGAGGGCACCTTGAGCTCGACGATCGCCGAGCCGAGGATATGCCCGGCATCGCGATAGACCAGGGTCACGCCTCCCGGCAGGCTGACCGGCTGGCCGTAGTGATGGGGCTCGCACTGGGCCAGGGTCTGTTCCACGTCGTCGGTATCGTAGAGGGGCTCCAGCAGCGGCTTGTCGGCCTTGTGCCGCCAGCGGTTCTCCCACTCCACGTCCTTGGCCATCACGAAGGCCGCATCCGCCAGCATGATCTCCAGCAGGTCGCGGGTATCCCGGGTGCAGTGGATGGGTCCCCGGTAGCCCTCGCGCACCAGCTTGGGCAGCAGCCCCGCGTGATCCAGGTGACCGTGGGAGATCACCACTGCCGAGAGCTCACGGGCCAGCCTGCCGAAGGGCCGGGCATTGCGCTCGTCGGCATCGCCTCCGCCCTGGTGCATGCCGCACTCCAGCAGCAGTTTCCGCGTGCCCTCGCTGCCATCCACCTCGAGCAGATAACGCGAGCCGGTCACCTCCCCCACCGCACCGAGAAACGTCAGTGTCGCCATGGTCTCGAGCCCCCTTCGCCGCCGGTTTCCCCTCAGCATACTGGAGATGGTGGCAGCTCACATCGCTTTCATGGCTTCCCCCGATAGCCTATTCTCGCCCCCTCGGCGGCATTCCCCCGGGGAACCGCATGCGTCATCCGTCCCTGAGCAGCTGCGGGAAACTCACAATAGCCACCCATCGTGTATCGAATACAGGAGAATGCATTTGAATCACGCCGATACAGCAGCGAAAAGCACTTCGAGGGCCCCGATTCAGCCCACGGCAGTGCTATGTTTCTCACCATCCGCTGGCGGCATGGAGATGGATGCGCTGCGCATGGCCAGCAACCTGAACCAACACCTCGGGCGAGCGCTGCTGGTCGTACGTGAGGGCACCTGGCTACACCGTGAAGCCGAGGCGAACGGTATCGCGGTCGCGCCAATTCACTTTCGCGGCAGTTTCAGCCTCCAGGCCATCCGTGCCATGCGCCGGCTTTGGCGGGCTCATCAGATCACCAACCTGGTCTTTCTCGGCTCGTCGGAGATCAAGTCGATCCATTTTTCCCTCACGCCCGGTATTCAGCGCTTTATTGTTCGCCATGGCACCACCAAGCGCTCCCCCAAGAAGGATTGGATACGTCGACTGACCTGGTCCCGTGTCACCAGCCACTGGTGTATCAGCGATCACCTGCGCCAGAACGTCACCGAACTATTTCCCATCGGCAAGGCTGCCTGTTTCGTCAATCACGTCAGTTTGCCCGCGCCCGACAGCCTGCCCGAGGTATCGAGTAAAGGCGGCCCGATTGACCTTCTCTGCCTGGCACATACGGGGCGCCTGGCCGAAGGCAAAGGGCAGGATGATGCCATTCGCGTCATCGCTCGGCTTCGTGACGCCGGCATACCCGCGCACTTGACCCTTTACGGCGAAGGGCCCCAACGCGAAGCCCTGGAATCGCTGGCCCAAGAGCTCGGCGTGGAGGACGCGGTTACCCTGGCCGGTTTCGTTGCCGCGCCTTACCGCGAATATTCACGGCACCATGCCTTCCTGTTCCCCAGTCATGGCGAAGGGTTCGGCAATGCCTTCGTGGAGGCTCTGGCGACTGGCCTACCGGCGTTTTGCTATGCAAATACCGTATTTCCCGAGCTGCGGGAGCTTGGCCTGGCCTTCGAGATGGTACCTGATGGTGATGTCGTGGCATTGAGCGACGCGATCGAGCAAGCCTGGCAACGCGGCATGCCCCCCAGCCCGGAGAATATCGCGCAGTGTCACGAGCACTTTTCTGTCGAGCACGAGATGCAGCGGCTTCGTCCCTACCTGGTCTGATCCACCGCTTGGGTAACACCAGCGTGTTGGCAGTGGCTCGCCCACAGCACCACCAGCAGGAAGCCGTACATCATGATGCCGCTGTTATGGCTGAGAAACGCCTGTGACAGGCCGAAGTCGATATAGGCCACCGGCAGCAGGACACCAGCAATCGCCACCGAGCGCTGTGTCAGGTCGGCGGCCTCGAGGCGGCGGGAGAAGAGCCTCATGGGCACCAGGTAAAGCGCCAGCAAGGCCAGCAGGCCGATGATCCCCTGCTTGGCGAAGGTATCGATAAATTCGTTGTGCGCATGGCTATAGATGGTGACGCCCGGGTGGATCACGTCCGCCTCGGCCAGCGCCTGCATGCCCGCCTGGTAGCCGTCGTCTCCCCAGCCCAGCAGGGGCTTGTCCAGGATCAACCGCGACGCCCCCTTCCACATCTCGAAGCGCGCCCCCACCGAGCTAGTCTGGCTCTCGCCGGAGACATAGCGCGAGACATCGTCGATGGCCTGATGCACCCGCTGCTGTACCCCGGTCTGCGGCAACAGATAGACGGCACTAACCGCCACCAGGATGCCTACCGCCAGGGCGGCCTTCCTGCGAGTCGCCAGGCGGTCTCCGTAGCCCCGGTAGAGCACCAGCAGGATCACCGGGAAGCCCACCCAGCCACCGCGACTACCGGAGAACAGCGAGCCGAGAATGCCGGCTACGGCGCCCAGCAGCATCAAGGCGAGCCACAGACGACGATGTCGCCGGCCATACGCGAAGCCGAGCCCCGCCAGGCACAGCACCCCCAGCAGCATACTCAGGTTGCCGAACTGAATCACATAGGTGTGTCCCTCGGCGCGAGCCACCCCTACGACCAGCTTCTGCCAGGTCGCCCAGCTACCGGCTCCCAGGGCTCCCAGCGCCACCCCCGACCAGACCCAGGCCAGACGCGGGGGATAACGCAGCAGCGCCAGCAGTGCCACCGCCGCCAGCAGCGGGCGCAGCGGCTTGTCCACGCCACGCCAGCCCTGGCCATCCAGAACGGCTGTCACTATGCCCACCACCGAAAAGGCCACCAGCACCAGGATCACCAGCCAGGATGGCTGCCCGGGAGGCGTGATACGACCGGTCGCGAGCGTCCAGACACCCATCAGCACCAGCACCAGTGCCCCGAGCGAGTAACCGCTGGGCAGGATCAGGGCCACGGCGGCCAGCAGGAAGGCCGCCAGGCTGGTGATATGACCAGGCCCCAAGGGAGAGGAAGGAAAGGTCAGCAAGTTGCCCCCGATAAGCGAAAAAACCTAGGCGAAATAGTACAGGGTGAGGAGGCGGTTATGTATTCAAGTTGTCTTTCGTCGCGCCGATAACCGCTTTAGTGAACACTTATGATCGAGGATTTCAGGTGCGACTCCCACGACTGCAGCGACTCCGCTACGCCCTCCCCCTCCTGCTGGCCCTGGCGCTGAGCGGCTGCTTCTACCGCTATCAGGCCCAGGCGCCGGTGGCCAGCAGCTACCCCTACAGCGAACAGCAGCGTATGCAGGCCGCCCATCACTGGGAGATCCTCGCCGAACACCAGGCCGAACAGATCCTCGATAACGAACGCCTGCGTGGTCAGCCGCTGCATCTCGTCGCCGACGAGCACGACGGCGAGTTCTCCCGCGGCTTTCATGCCCTGCTGACCAGCGCCCTGGTACGCCGCGGTGCCTGGGTCACCACCCGCCCCGAGGCGGCCATTCGCGTCGATTTCGATGTTGAGGCCGTCACCCACAATGACCGCGGCTACCTGCGCCCACCCCATGGGGCCCTGACCGCCGTGGCGGCCGGCATCGCCGTGGCGGCCTTGCCCATCAATCAATGGCGCGAGCCGGCCCTGGCGCTTATCCCGGCCGCCGCCGGCGCCGACGTCATCAGTGGCAGCTGGGTGGCACGCAGTGATCAGGAAGTGATCATCACCACTCGCGCCATCGACCATGATCGCATCCTCTACTCCTCATCGCAGCTCTACTACATCAACGAAGGGGATAGCCGCCACTACGCGGCCCCCGACCACCGCGATGAACCGGTTCTGCCCAGCGTTTCGATCTCCAATGAGTGGTAAGCCCATGACCTTTCGAGCCTTTCGCCACTGCATCCTGCTGCTGATCGCTCTCGGACTGAGTGCCTGCGCCCAGTTAGGCAATTCCGGCGGCAGTGCGCCCCCCCCGCCGACCCTGCCCGAGCGCGTCGAAGCGGCTACCCAGCGGCTGCTGGAGGCCAACCCCGAGGCCACCCGCTACAGCCCGATGATCGCCGCTACTTTCGTCAGCATCGACAACTTGGCGCAATCCTCGACCCTGGGTCGCATCGCCTCGGAGCTGTTCGCCTCGTCGCTGGCCCAGGCCGGCATGCAGGTCCGCGAGGTCAAGATGCGCGACAGCCTGTTTATCGAGGAGAACGTCGGCGAGCTGATCCTCTCGCGCCAGGTGCAACGCCTGAGCCAGGAACACAACGCGCGTTCCATCCTGATGGGCACCTATGCCCAGGGCGAGAACACCGTCTATATCAGCGCACGCATCGTACGCGCCAGCGACGCCATGGTGCTGGGCAGCACCAGCTTGACCCTGCCCATCGATAACGACCTGCGCGCCATGCTGGGGGGCGGCTGGTAACACCGCGAGGAACTGCGAAAAAGGCCGGCACCGAGATTCGGTGCCGGCCTAATGGGATCAAATGCAGAGCGCTCAGGCTCAGGCGATAAAGTCCCACTGCTGCGCCGAGAGATCATGTGTCCGCATCTCTTCGGAGCCCACAAAACTCGCTACGACCTCCTCAACCGCCACACCGGATGCGAGCCTGTCTGCCCAGTATGCATGCCCTTCGGCGTCGCCCTCCCGACCCAACAGCGACTGGTAGAGGGTATCCAGCACGGCATCGATACCTTCCTCCTGCACGCTGAGGCGTTGCCCGCTCTCCGTGGACGCCATGAACGAGATGGCCATATCGGCCTCGCTCATGCCCTCAGCGTGTCGCTGAGCCCAATACTGCACCCCACCGACATCCGCCTGACGCCCCAGTACCTGGGCATAAAGGCCGGTGATCCATGCCAGGTCATCGTCATAGGTAAGGCGCTCCTCGCCATCAGCGAAGCTCAGTGTCTCGATATTGACCAGGGTGTCCACATCGCTGGGGTCCTCTTTCAGGGTCACGGTGATCACCCCATGCTCCTGAGTCACGAGATAATCGTCGCGGTTGCCCTCATAGCTCGCCAGGTCGTCGTCACGGCCACCATGCAGCAGGTCGGCGCCGGCACCGCCAAACAACTCGTCGTTGCCGTTACCCCCGAAGAGGCGATCATCCCCGCCCTTGGAGCCGACGGTGTCATCACCGCCACCGCCGTAGAGAATGTCATCATCCTCACCCAGTACGATCACCTGAGCGCTGTCGTCACCCACCACGGTGTTCGCCCCGCTACCACCTATCACGCGAGCCTCGCCAACGATGGCGGCAAACTCGACGTCCTCGAGGCGTAACACGGTACCGCGCGGCAGCTGGCTGACATCGATCACCAGCGCTTCCTGACGATCGCTTGCCGTCGCCCCCGAAATCACCAGCGGACCGACGGATGAGGTTCCCTCCGCGATGCTGGGCGTCACCGTGCGTACCAGGATGGAAGCATCAGTTGGTAGGGCATCCAGGAAACTACGACCAATGCCGGTCATCTCCTCGCGCTGCCCCACATCATCCTCGGTCTTGGCCTCGATACGTCCGATCAGATCGGCCAGGGCGTCATCACGAGACTGGCGACCAGAGGTACCCTCGCTCCGCAGCCCCACCCCGACGGGCAAACCTATCTGCAATGCCGGTACTCCTCCCGCATCTTCCGCCAGGACGATATCCGCCAGGTTGCCATTGGGCGTATCCGGGTCATCCTCGCGTTCCGGAGATATCGGCTCGACTGTCACTATCGACTGACCGCCCTGATTCTCGCGTGACACGCTGGCGCCATCCTCCTGAGGAGGCTCGGGCGTCGGCGTACTCCCCCCACCGCTGGATGGAGTGAAGGTAATATCGGCATCGGCTCCGGCGTCGGTTACCTGGAAGCGCCCCCTCAGGCTGCCCAGGTTCACCTCGATCAGGTCGGATGGGTCGACGCTAGTCACATCGCCATCGGCATTGGTATCGATGGTCAGCACACCACCGGTAAAAGCGAGTTGGTCAGCGGTGATCCCGGCGGCTCCGGCCACCCGTAGCGTGTCCTCGCTCGAGAAATCACTGATGGTGAGGCCATCGGCGGCCATAAAGCGATCCGCTCCCGCGCCCCCCGTTAGGGTATCCGCGCCACCACCACCCGCAAACACATCGTCGCCGTCTCCGCCGATCAGGGTCTCGGCATTGACCGTACCGGTGAAGACAGTGCCGTCAGCATTCGTGGTAGCGAAGCGCGAAATATGCTGCAGCGTCAGGCCGGTCAGATCGAACTCGGTGGCACCGCTGCGCAGGGTGTTCTCGAAACCGGCCTGGGCACGGTAAATGGCAAATTGATCGGCATCCGCCACGCTCAGGGTGGCATCCCCGGCATGGGTGGTCTCCAGCGCCTCGAACCCGCTGATCTGACTGACCTCGCTCAGGTCCAGGCTAGCGGCTGCACTTTGCAGGATCTCGGTGCCGGCGCCAGCTGCCTGAAGCGTAGAAAACTGTGCCGCTTCCACGCTATCGAGGCGCAGAGTGGCATTGGAATCGAGCAGTGACAGGGTGTCGAGATGGGTAAAGGTCAGCCCGGTCAGATCTACCACCGCCCCGCTCACTTCGAGGATATCCGCGCCGTCGGCATCGGCATGAGCAATGGTCTCGAGGTCCCCCGAGAGCTGCGCCGCCGTTAACCGAGTGGTAGCGGCACCAGACTGAGTGTTTTCCAGCGTATCCCAGCCGGCCAAGGTAGCGAAGGAGAAATCGAGCTGCGCGTCCTGGCTGCGCAGAACATCGGAACCCGCAGTGTCGAGGGTATGGTAAGTTCCACCAAACAGCAGTTGCACCGGCTCGATTAACAGCGTGGTGTTACCGGCATCCCGCATGGATATCTGATCAAACCCATTGAGGACCAGTGCCATCTGCGAGGTGTCGGCCTCGGCCCCGACCACATGCAGCTCGATGCCGCCCGCCGCATTCAGCGAGCCACTGGCGGCATTGAGCACACTCAGTTGGTCGCCACTCAGCGTCAGTGGTTGCCCTCCGGTCTCCACATCGAGCCGTTTGATGCCCGAGAGCGTTTGTCCGGTCAGGTCAATGGCATGGCCCAGCGACAGACCCAGCGAAGTCTCGCCATTGCCCTGGAAGCTGGAAAGGCCCGTCCAGCCACTGGCAGCACCGAAGGCCACCTGGAAACTCCCACTGCCGGCCACCTCAACGCTGGCAATATTGGCCACCAACGCTGCCGCAGAAAAGTCTGCCTGACTGCTATCGGACAGTATCACTCGGTTGCTGCCGCCACCGCCGTCTAGCGTCGCCCCCACCAGGTGTTCATGGTCGGTGACGATAATGGTGTTATCACCATCATCCACGCTGGCTCCGCCGAGGATGCCGGTACCATCGCTGGTATCGAAGCCGGCAGCATTGGTGTAAAGCGCCCCGGGCACCTCACTGGTGAACTCCAGGGTACCGTCGCCGACACCGGCCAGGGCATTACCCGCGCCATCCACCAGGGCACCGGCGTCGATCTCGATGCGGTAGCGAGTCTCGGCCTCGAGAGACGACGGCGGCGTCAGGGTCAGTCGATCGCTGCCTTCGCCGCTGACCGAGCCCCCCACATCGGCGGGAGTCCAACTGGCCACCGTAGTCCCACTCGCGTCGGCCACCAGACGAATGCTTCCGCCAATGAAATGCACGGCCTCGGAGAACGCCAGTTCCAGGTCGCTATCAACGGCCACCGGTAGCGCCCCATTGGCCGGCGACGAAGCCACAGGATCCAGGGATGGCGCCGTCGCATCGATGGTCGCGACCAAGGCAACCGACGCCTGACTGGCGTTGCCCGCCAGGTCGCTGGCCACCACGTTTAGCGAGTGCTCACCTTCGCTGAGATCGGCCGAAGGAGTGAACGTCCAGGCCCCGGTAGCATCGGCCAATACCGTCCCCAGTTCACCGTCGCGATCACTGGTCACGGTAATCAAGGCATCGGGCTCGGCGTTGCCCTGCAACACCGGCCGCAGCTGCTGTGTCAGATTATCGCTTTCCGAGACACCGCTATCGACACCATTGGCCAGCGACGGCGCATCCGGCCGTGCCGGGGCCTGGCTGTCCACGGTCAATGCCAAGGCCGCGGAGGCACCACTGACATTGCTTGCGGTATCGGTGGCTGTCACCGTTATCTGATGGGCACCATCGGCAAGCGCCGAGGGCAACGTCAGGCTCCAGCTTCCGGTGCCATCCGCCAGCGCGGTACCGATCACGCCATCGCGATCACTGCTCAGGGTGAGCGTGGCACCAGGTTCGACGCCACTGCCCTCGAGGGTCGGCGTCGGACTGGAAATGACGCCATCGCTATCGGAGCGTCCGCTATCCTCGCCTGCGGCCAAGGATGGCACACCCGGTATCGCCGGCGCGGTGGTGTCCAGGCTGACCTGAAAACTGCCAAGCGACGCCTCGGCCACACCCAGCCCGAGCTCGTCCACTACGGCCGAGTCAACCAGGGTCACGGCGTAGGTACCATTATCGGCATCATCCCAACTGCCACCAGGAGCCGCCAGCGTGTACGTCACCTGAGTGGTGGCCGTGCCCCCCCCGCTGTCGATAGTCATGTCGGTAATCACCAGCGACTGACCACCCTTGGTGACCTGGATATCATCGACCCCCAATGAAGCTGCATCCACGGTACTGTCGACATCTTCATAGGTCACGGTAAGGGTATGGTCGGTCGAGCCGGCCTGCGCCTGGACCACGTCTCCCCCCGCCAAACTGGCCGTAGGAGCGTCATTGATCGAAGTCACCTGAGCCTTGATGCCGACCAGCGCGGTGCCGCTCGTACTGCCGTCATTCGGTGTCAGTGAGAAGCTGGTTTCTTGTACCTCTCCGGGCGCTATCTGGTTCTCCGTCGGAATAAACTCCAAGGCACGCAGGCGACTGGTAAGTTCGGCTGGATTGGCACCACTGAGTGTGTATTGACCCGCTTCTCCGCTCAATCCTTCACCGGAAAGCTCGCCGTTTGCCGCCTCATAAGTAATGATGATCGAACCGCCGTCACCATCCGCGTCTTCGAAGGAGAGGGTAGCGAAAGGCGCCCCCGTCGCGTCATCATCCAACTGCAGGGTATCCGTGGTCCCGGTCAGTGAAGGCGCTTGATTCGGCGTGCCTCCCTCGGGTATTACATCGGCCTGGCGCAGCAGCCAAATATCGTAATCATCACCCGCGGTATCGTCATCGTTGATTGCCCAGGACAGGTTGCCATCCACGTCCAGGAATGCCTGAGCATCGCCATATTCCGCCTGTGTGGAAGGCAAACTGGAGGAAAGGTCCTCGATCAGGTTGCCATCAAAGTCGTAGCTGACCAGATAACGCTCGATAGTAGTCGGGTCGGTGTTATAGTCTACATAGCTGTAACTCACTACCAGCCTATCTTCGAGCACAATCGGTTCGGAGAACCCCCCCCAGGAGTTCATTCCACCGATCACGGCATCACTGGACAATACCGCCGTACCGTTATCGTCATATATCTGGAAGCGAACATCCCGCGTACTGCTGTCTCCGGTCGCCCCCTTGAACAACACAAGGTAATTTCCATTGGGCAACGTCTCGACATATTGGGTGGCGTTTCCCTTGGCGATGCTGTCACCAATTTCGAAGCGATTCTGGCCGCCTACTTGGGTAGGAGTACTGGACGCATTGTCGAACAACATCCCCAGGTAACTGTTGTAGTCATAAGCGTCCCAGGTAATGATGAAACCACCGTCACTGGCCGCAATCTGGTGGGAGTACTGCGAACCGCTGACCCCAGCCAGGGAGGTCACCGATAGCTGGTCAGCATCGACCGGCGTGCCATCTGGCTCGAAACGACGCATCGCATAGTTCGAGCCACTGGTGGCCCACACGAATGCCAGGTTGCCATCCGACAGCTCGGCCACTTCCGTGAAGCGATTCAAGGATCCGGCCTCGGAGTTGATCTTCGTCGCCCCCACGATCTCCTGGCCACTATCGTCGATCACCTTGAAATAGGTGTCGGTAAAGCCTTTGCCACTCGAGCTACTGTACCAGGTGACCAGAATATTTCCGTCCGACAACCCCGTGTAGACGATGGTATCGGAATCATCGTTGGTCTTCGGGCTGATACTGGGAGAAGGCACCTCGGTGGTGGTGCCATCGGGAGAGACCGCAACCACCTTGACCCCGGCAGCGCTTCCATACGTCACGTAGAGCAGATCCCCGACACGATCGACGCCGTAGAGATAACCGTCGACGGCGCCATCGACCTCAACGTTATACCGAGTATCACCAATTTGCATGAGCACCTCTTATTGTCATTCGGCCTGTGAACGCGGCACAGCGACTCAGTTTCCATCACCGATGGTGTCTAGTACCCACCCACCGGCTGTCTAAAGCCTGTTGCGGCTCCTGCCATCCGCCAGAGTCGATGGTGCCTAGCCAAGCACTTCCTGATCCACCACTGGCCAGAGCGACCACGGCAGCCCCCTAGATGGCAGGCATCTCGCCTTTGGCTCGCCATCATCAGGGACAGAAATGGCAAGTAAATGACCAGACCAAGCGTAGGCAAAAGCTTACCACCTTGAAAGCATGTATCTCACTAAATTAAAAAACATCGAAATATCAGCAAGATACGATCATCGCGACGATTCAATTTTTTGTTTGTTTTTCAACCACCTAGCAGACACCTGCATTCGGCGGTCCACGCCGAACTACCTATAGTAGTCGCACAGGCTGCGCTCACGCTCGACACCTACAAGAAAGAGCGCCCTAGCCTCATCAGCAGGGACCCGACTCGAGGCTGACGAGTCACGCCGTGAAGGTCAGGCCCATTGCTACGCAACTTTGCCCTACGGCGATGAATCAAGGAGAAAGATCATGTCCAGTGCCATGGATCGCGTTCAGGATGTCTATATCGCTTACTACGGACGCCCCGGAGACCCCGCCGGCCTGAACTTCTGGGCCAATCAGCTCGTGCAGCAAGGTGGCAACATTGCTTCGATCATCAATCCCTTCGGCATGAGCGAAGAGTTCAATGTTCGCTTTGGTGGACTTAGCAACGAGGTGTTGGTTAACAACATCTTCCAGCAAGTCTTCAATCGCGATGCCGACGAACTGGGCCTGAACTTCTATACCAACCTGCTAGAGAATGGGGAGCTCACCCTCTCCGAAATCGCCATCACCGTGCTGGGCGGTGCTCAGGGTATCGACGAGCAGACGCTGCTTCATAAGAAGTTCATCAGCAATGTTTTCTCTACGCTGGTAGACCAGGGTGCCATCGACTACGACAGCATCGTCGATGCTAACAACGCCCGTGAGTTTCTCGCTCAGGTCGACGCCACCATCGAAAGCGTCAAGGAAGCCTTAATTGCCCTGGGGCTGAACCCGGACGACTACCTCGATGATCAGGGAGAGGTACCCGATGA
>NZ_BJUK01000057.1 GCF_007989625.1 Bisbaumannia pacifica | reverse complement strand
GGGAACGTCGGTCTCCACATGAATGGCCCGGTCGGTGCCCAGGGCCAGGGCGGTACGAAGCTGCTCCTGAGCCGCCTTGGGCCCCACGCTCACGGCGATCACCTCGCTGGCGATACCGCGCTCCTTGAGGCGCACCGCCTCTTCCACGGCGATCTCGCAGAAGGGGTTCATGGCCATCTTGACGTTGCTCAGGTCGACGTCGGAGTGATCCGCCTTGACGCGGATCTTGACGTTGTAGTCGAGGACGCGTTTGACCGCGACGAGTACTTTCATGGCATGTCTCCTATTCTCGGCTCGGGCGGGTTACAGGCCGCCGTCGGGGAAACGGGTCAGTACCGCCCCGGCCTGGCGCAGGGTCTGGGCATGGGCCCGGGCCTGGGGGCCTTGGGTGGCTAGATAGAACCGCGCCAGCTCGACCAGTCCCTGCAGGTACTCGCTGTCGCCCTCGCCGGCCTCGCGACGGGTGTCGGCGGCCAGCGCCAGGCGCGCCATCTGCCAGGCGCCGCAGGCGATGCCCAGCAGGTGCAGCAGGGGCATGGCGCCGGCGTAGAGGTCGGCGGTGGCATCACGCTGTTGCAGCAGCCAGTCGGTGGTCTCGTCGAGCAGGGTGGCCTGATTGCCGAGGGCCACCGCCAGATCGCCGAGTCGCCGATGTGCCTCGAGCTCGGAGGCGGTCTCGCGAATATCGCCGATCAGCTCGCGCAGGGTGGCGCCCTCCTCGCGGAGGATCTTGCGTCCCAGCAGGTCGTTGGCCTGAATGCCGGTGGTGCCCTCGTAGATGGTGATGATGCGGGCGTCGCGGAACAGCTGGGCGACCCCGGTCTCCTCCACGAAGCCCATGCCGCCGAAGACCTGAATCGCCTCGTCACAGAGGTCGTTGCCGACCTCGGTGCACCAGCCCTTGGCCACCGGCATCAAGAGATCGACATAGCGACGGTGCTTGTCGGCGACCGCGGCCTCCGGGTGGTGGCGGGCGATATCGAACCAGCCGGCGGCGCTGTAGAGCAGGCCGCGCATGGCCATCAGCCGGGCACGCATCGATACCAGCATGCGCTTGACGTCGGGGTGGACGAGGATCGGCCGGCCGCTCTCGCCGCTGACGATATCGCGGCCCTGGACGCGCTCCCGGGCATAGCCCAGGGCCGCCTGATAGGCGCGCTCGCCGAGTGCCACGCCCTGTACCCCCACGCTGAAGCGGGCGTCGTTCATCATCACGAACATGGTGGCCAGGCCCTGGTGTGGCTCGCCGACCAGGTAACCCAGGGCGCCGCCCTCATCGCCGTAGCTCAGGGTGCAGGTGGGGCTGCCGTGAATGCCCATCTTGTGCTCGATGGCGATACAGCGGATATCGTTCTTCTCGCCCGGTTCGCCGTGCTCGTCGAGCAGGTACTTGGGCACCAGGAACAGCGACAGGCCCTTGACCCCCGGCGGGGCGTCGGGCAGTCGAGCCAGCACCAGGTGAACGATATTGGGGGTCAGCTCGTGTTCGCCGTAGGAGATGAAGATCTTCTGACCGAACAGGCGATAGGCCCCATCGTCCGTGGGCTCGGCGCGGGCACGGGTGGCGGCCAGGTCGGAGCCGGCCTGGGGTTCGGTGAGGTTCATGGTGGCGGCCCACTCGCCGCTGACCACCTTGTCCAGCCAGGTCGCCTTCTGCGCCTCGCTGGCGGCGATCATCAGCGCCTCGGTCTGGCCCACGTTGAGCTGGGGCAGCATGGCGAAGGCCATGTTGGTGGAGAACCACATCTCCCACACCGGCGTGGAGACCAGCTTGGGCAGCCCCTGGCCGCCATGCTCCGGGGGCAGGGAGAGGCCGATCCAGCCGGCATCGCGGAACTGGTCGTAGGCGGCCTGCCAGCCGTCCGGAGTGATCACCCGCTCACCCTCCAGGCGGCAGCCCTGCTGGTCGCCGATCGGGTTGAGGGGGGCCAGCACGCCGGCGGCGAACTTGCCGGCCTCTTCCAGGACGGCGCTCACCAGGTCGGGCGAGGCGTCCTCGCAGCCGGGCAGAGCGCCGATGCCCTCGAGGCCGGCGAGCTCGTCGAGGATGAACTGCATATCACGCAGCGGTGCTTGGTAGTCGATCATGCTAAGGCCCTTCGAGTCTGTGACTGGCGCCATCCCGGGGTGGGACAGGAATCAGCGGGGTGCCATGCGGATCGAGCCGTCCAGGCGGATGGTCTCGCCGTTGAGCATGGCGTTGTCGACGATATGGCAGGCCAGGCGCGCGAACTCGTCGGGCTCGCCCAGGCGGCAGGGGAAGGGGATGGCGGCGGCCAGCGACTGCTGGGCCTCCTCCGGTAGGGCCTCCATCAGCGGGGTCTTGAACAGCCCCGGGGCGATGGTCATCACGCGGATGCCGTGGCGGGCCAGCTCGCGGGCGATGGGCAGGGTCATGGCGACGATACCGCCCTTGGAGGCGGCATAGGCGGGCTGGCCGATCTGGCCGTCGAAGGCGGCCACCGAGGCGGTGTTGATGATCACCCCGCGTTCGCCGTCGGCCTGGGGCTCGCCCTTGGCCATGGCGGCGGCGGCCAGGCGCAGCATATTGAAGGTGCCCAGCAGGTTGATATTGACGATGCGCGAGAAGGCGTCGAGGGGCAGCGGCTCGCCGTGGCGGTCGACGACCTTGGCGGGGTCGCCGACCCCGGCGCAGTTGATCAGCCCCTGCAGGCCACCGAAGGTCTCGACGGCGAGGTCCACCACGGCCTGACCATCGGCGTCGCTGGTGACGTCGGTGCGGCGGAAGCGGACGCGCTCGCCGAGCTCATCGGCCAGGGCCTCGCCGCGCTCGACATTGAGGTCGGCGATCACGACTCGGGCGCCGGCCTTATGCAGGGCGCGCACGCTGGCCTCGCCGAGGCCCGAGGCGCCGCCGCTGACGATAAAGGTGTTGTCCTGGAATTTCATGGCACTCTCCTTGCTTGGTGGCGAATCAGGTGCGCGGGCCCTGGCCCTTGCGTGTCAGGAAGTCCCCGATGCGTTCGGCGACCTCGGGGCTGGTCTGGGTCAAAGCGGCGGTCAGCGACTCGACGAACAGGCCGTCGTCGCTGGACATGTTGTCGATGCGCGAAATGGCGGAGACCATGGCCCAGTTGGCCATGGGGGCGTTCTCGGCGATGCGCCTGGCGAGTTGGCGAGCCTTGTCGAGGCTCTCGCCCTCGCCGACCACATAGTGGGAGAGGCCTAGGCGCTGGCCCTCGTCGGCCTCCATGAGGCGGCCGGTGAGCATCATCTCGCACATGCGTCCGGGGCCGATGATATTGGCCACGCGCACCGAGGCGCCGCCGCCGACGAAGATGCCGTGACGGCCCTCGGGCAACTGATAGAGGGTGTTGGGCTCGGCGATGCGCACATGGGTCGCCGTGGCCAGCTCCAGGCCGCCGCCGATCACCGCGCCCTGCATGGCGGCGACCACCGGGATGCCGCCGTTCTGCAGGCGATCGAAGATGCGGTGCCAGCCGCGGGAGTGCTGCATCACGCCGAAGGGGTCGCGATGCTGGTGCTCGGAGAGGTCCAGGCCGGCGCAGAAATGCTTGCCTTCGGCGGCGAGGATGATCACCCGGGTGCCTTCCGGGGTGGCGACCAGGGCCTCCTCCAGGGCGTTCAGCAGGCGATCGCTGACGGCGTTGCGCTTCTCGGGGCGCGCCAGGGTGATGGTGTAGATGCTGTCGTCCAGGGACGTCTTGACGAGTGACTCGGACATGGGGGACCTCGGCGATGGATGATTCATGAATTAAAGGGTGATGACGGCCGCGGCCGGCGTATTGGCTGGGGCGGAGGAATAGAGGGCGGCCACCCGCTCGGCGCGGCGATCCAGGACCTTGCGCTGGTTGATATAGCCCTTGTCGGTGATTTCCCCGGCCTCCACGGAGGGCGGCTCCTCGAGCAGCAGGGCGCGGGTCGGGTAGGTGGAACTGCCACCGCCGCCCGCCTGGAGGGTGCGCATGGCCTCGCGCACTCGCTCGACCACCGCGGGATGCGACAGCACCGCCTCCACCGGGGCATCCGCGGCGAGGTCGGGGCAGAGGCGGCGGCACTCGGCCAGATGGGGAAAGATCAGGAAACCGATCTCGTCGCGATCGTGGCCGCTGACCACGATGTCCTGGGCGATGGGCTTGAGGGCATCGAGGCCGGCCATGCGCAGGGCGCCCACATGGACCCAGGTGCCGGTGAGCAGCTTGAAGTCCTCGCTGACGCGGCCGTCGAAGAGCAGGCCCTGCTCGGGATGCTCGGGATCCACGAAGCGCACGGCGTCGCCGATCATATAGAAGCCCTCGTCGTCGAAGGCCTTGGCCGATAACTCGGGCTGTTTCCAGTAGCCGGTGAAGATATTGGGGCCCTTGACCCGCACCTCGAGCTTGCCGGCCGTGGGCACTAGCTTGAGGGTGGTGCCCGGTACCGGCACGCCGATCACCCCGGAACGCACGGCGGGGAAGTGGCAGTCGGTGCAGATCGGGGCGGTCTCGGTGGCGCCCCAGGAGGAGGCGATCAGTACCTCGCGGCCGGTGGTCTCCCGGGCCATGGCTTCGAGTTCGTTCCAGAGGTGCTCCGGCAGCGCCGCGGCGGCATAGAAGACCAGCTGCAGGCGGTGGAAGAAGGCGTCGCGCAGGGCGGCGTCGTCGCGCAGCAGGGGCATCAGCATGTCGTAGGCGCGCGGCACGCTGAAATAGTGGGTCGGCGAGACCTCGCGCAGGTTGCGGGCGGTCTTCTCGATCAGCTCCGGGGTCGGCTTGCCGTCGTCGAGATAGAGGGTGCCGCCCCAGTGCAGCACGATATTGAAGTTGTGGTTGCCGCCGAAGGTGTGGCTCCAGGGCAGCCAGTCGAGTAGCACCGGCGGTCGCTCGGCAAGGGTCGGCCAGACCTGGGCCTTGGCCTGCTGGTTGGAGCAGAGCATGCGCTGGGTGTTGGGTACCGCCTTGGGAGTGCCCACCGAGCCGGAGGTGAACAGGAACTTGGCGATGGTGTCCGGGGTGAGGGCGGCGAAGGCGGCCATCACCGCGCTCTCATCGCTACGCTGCTCCAGCTCGGCGAAGGGAACGGCCCCCTCGGTGGAGGCGCTGCGGCCGCCGGCCACCAGCACCGCGTCGTGGAGCTCGGCGATGGCCGCCAGCGCCGGTCGGTAGGCCTCGATGGGATCGGCGTAGATCACCCCGGGGTGCAGCAGCTCGACCTGGCTCTTGAGCTTGGCGTGATCCCGGGACATCAGCGAGCTGCCCGGCGAGATCGAGCAGGAGGGCACGCCGATGTGCATGGCGGCGGTCATCAGCAGGGCGTGCTCGATGCCGTTGTCCGAGAGGATCGTTAGCGGGCGCTCGGCACCGAGCCCCTGAGTCAGCAGCCAACTGGCGATGGCGACCACCCGACGACGCGCCTCGCCATAGGTGAGCTCGACCCACTGGCCCTGGGCATCGCGCTCGGCCAGCCAGACGCGTTCCGGCGCCTCCCGGGCCCAGTGCTCCAGCCACTCGCCACTGCAGCGGGCGTAGGCGTTGCTCAGCGGGATCGCGGAGTGCAACAACTGAGAGCCGTCATCCCGGGATTCCAGGCGTACCCGGGGAGCGGTAAAGGCCGGGGCATGGGAGTGGTCGAGCGTGGAGGCTGTCATTATTGGCTCCTTGCTGTCTGCCATCAGGCTGAGCTTATGTTGTTAGAAAATACTGTTGTTGTATTAAACAGTTTATAGACTACAACAGCTCCCCGGGTGGGTCATGCCTTGGGGGCTACGTCTTTGGTCGAGTGTGGGATGTCGTCGAGGGGGACCATGGCTGGCCCAGGCGTGGGAGGTCGCCTGCCGCCTTTTCCCGCGGCTAAGCAAGAAAAAACGGCGGCCCGGAGGCCGCCGTTGTGGTCAGGAAGGGAAACGCTGGGGAGGTGAAGGGGGTCAGGCCTCGCAGGTTTCCTGCAGGCTCATGGCGATATCGTAGACCGCCTGGGCCTCGCCGCCGATCTCCTCCAGGTAACGGGTGGTGGTCTCCCGCAACACTGGGCCCCAGTCCGGATGATCGAGGGCATCCTCGATCACCAGGAAGTCGTGGCCGGCGGCCTCGGCTTCCTCACGCCCCTGGCGGATCAGCTCGTCATAGACCGCCGCGGCGCGCAGTGACCACTCCAGGCCGCTGTGCTCGTCGATGACCCGCTGCAGGTCGTCGGGGAGGGCCTCGTAGCTGCGCTGACTCATGGTGGCGAACAGCGACAGATCGTAGAGGGGCACCTCGGTATGGTGCGTGGCCAGCTCGTTGAGGCGGAAGGTCTTCATGCCCTCCCAGTTGAAGCTCAGGCCGTCGACCACGCCGCGCTGCATCGAGGTGAAGACATCCGGGGCCGGCATGCCCACCGCCTGGGCGTCGAGTCGCTCGAGCATGTCCCCCACCACCGGCGTGGGGCGGCGTAGGCGCAGGCCGGCCAGATCGGCGGGAGTCTCGATCAGCCGCTCCCGGGTGTGCAGATAGCCGGGGCCGGTGGTGAACAGGAACAGCGGCCGGGTATCGGCATATTCCGCGTCCAGGTGGCCTTCGTCGTAGAGCGACTGCAGGATGCAGGCGCCCTGACGGCTGCTGGCCGAGACGCCGGGGAGCTCGACCACCTGGGTCAACGGGAAGCGGCCGGCGGTATAGCCCTGGGCCGAGGCGCCGATATCGGCGATGCCGTTGGCGGTACTGTCGTAGGTCTGCTCGGACCTGGCCAGGGTCTGGCTGGGGTAGACCTCGACCTCGAGGCGGCCCTGCGAGGCCGCCTCGACGCTGTCGGCCCAGGCCTGGAAGAGCTCACGGTCGATCATCGAGCCGCCGGGCCAGACGTGGGCGACCCTGAGGGTCGTGCTGGCCTCGGCCAGGGCGGTGCCGGTCAGGGTCAGGGCGAGGGCCGTGGTGATCGCAGTCTTGGTCGCTTTCATAGGGGAGTCGCTCATTGTGATTGTCGTTTGATTGCCGGGTGGGCGGCGTCGGGCTCGGCTCAGAGGTCCAGCACCAGCACCGGGCTCTTGGCCCGTGAGCAGCAGGGGGTGAACTGGTCGTTGGCGGCGTGCTCGTGCTCCTCCAGGAAGAGATCGCGATGGTCGGGTTCGCCCTCCAGCACCCGGGTCAGGCAGGTGCCGCAGACGCCTTGCTCGCAGGAGACCATGATGTCGACGCCGTTCTCGGCCAGCACCTGGTGCACGGTCTTGTCGGCGGGCACGGTGTAACGGGCGCCGCTACTGGCGATCCTGACCTCGAAGCTATCGTCGTCGCTGGTGTCGGTCACGGCGCCGGCGAAATACTCGGTGTGCAGCCGCTCGGCGGGCCAGCCGTTGGCCTTGGCGGTCGACAGCACGGCATCGATGAAGCCGCCGGGGCCGCACACATAGATCCGGGTGTCGGGCTCCGGCGTGGCCAGCAGGCGTTGCAGGTCGAGCTTCTGTTCCGGCGCGCCGTCGTCGAAGTGGAACCGCACCCGTTCGGCGAAGCCCGAGGCGGCGATGCGCTCGCGGAAGGCGGTGCGTTCCGGCGAGCGGGTGCAGTAGTGCATGGCGAAGTCGGCACCGGTATGCGCCAGGCGCTCGGCCATGCACAGGATCGGCGTCACGCCGATGCCGCCGGCCAGCAGCAGGGTGCGCCCGGCCGGCTTGAGCGGGAAGTGGTTCTTGGGGGCGCTGATCTGCAGCAGGTCGCCCTCCTGAATGGCCTCGTGCATGGCCTCGGAGCCGCCCCGCGAGGCCGGGTCGCGCAGTACCCCGATCAGGTAGCGGTCACGCTCCTCGGGATGGTTGCACAGCGAGTACTGGCGTATCAGGTCATCCTGACCCGGTGACGAGACGCGCACATCGATATGCGCGCCGGCGCCGAACGCCGGCAGCGGCCGGCCGTGGGGGTCGGCCAGCTCGAAGGTGACGATATCTTCGGCCTCTTGGCGCTTGCCGGTGACCTCGACTATCAGGGAGAGGGGGTGGCTGCTCATGCGCTGGCCTCCTCTTGGTTGGCCTCGCGTTCCTCGACGAGGATTCGGTCGATGATGCGACGCGCCTGGACGCCGCCGCCGTCGATATTGAGCTTGAGCAACTGGCGCTCCGGGTAGCGCAGCAGGTTGCGCTGCTGGGACTCCAGCATCTCCAGGTCCTCGGCGAAGATCTGGCCCTGGCCCTCGCGGATGCGCTCGGTGAGTTCCGAGTCGTCCGACTTGAAGTTGCGCGCCATGCCCCAGAAGTACCAGATCGAGGTATCGGTCTCGGGGGTGATGAAATCGACCACGATGCTCGACGCCTTGACCTCCGCCGGCGCTTCGTAGCCGCCATGGCCGGCATGCGCCACGCCGACCTCGATCAGCACGTGACTCGGCGGGGTGAAGCGGCAGATCTGCCAGCGATCCACCGGCACGTCGTCGGCCAGGCCGTTGCCGCGCAGCGCCGCCTGCCAGAAGGGCGGGGCGGGAATGCGTTCCATATGGCGCTCGGTGATTGCCTCGTCGCCCTCGACGCGGGTCGCCGGGGCGGACTCCTCGATCTCCGGCTGGCCGATGCTGGAGGCGTGGACGTAGGTCTCATGGGTCAGGTCCATGAGGTTATCGATCATCAGGCGATAGTCGCAGTGGATATGGTAGAGGCCGCCGCCATAGGCCCAGTCCGGGCTGTTGGCCCAGTGCAGTTCGGGGATCAGGCTTGGGTCGGCCCGCTGCGGGTCGCCGGGCCAGATCCAGATGAAACCGTGGCGCTCTTCCACCGGGTAGGCACGGATGCTCGGGAAACCGCGGACCCGCTGGCCCGGCATGCTGGCGCACTTGCCATCGCAGCCCATCTCCAGGCCGTGATAGCCGCACACCAGCTTGCCGTCGCGCACGAAGCCCAGCGATAGTGGGGCGCCGCGATGGGGGCAGAAGTCCTCCACGGCGGCCACGCGGCCCTCATCGCCGCGGAAGAAGACGATCGGTTCGTTGCAGATGGTGCGCCCCAGCGGCTTATCGGCGAGCTCGTCCGGGGTGGCGGCGACGTACCAGGTGTTCTTCGGGTAGGGAGCTTGAGTGGTCACGGTTCTCTCCTCGACTGAATGCGACAGGCGTTATAATTGGATCCAAAGTAAAGTCCTGGTGCGTGTTTCACGTCAACTTATGCTTTAGTTGGATCCAATGCATGATCGGTAGTCAATCAATACGCAACAACGACGGGATAAGCGATGAGTGATGGCGACAAGAGCGTGGTGGGCCGGCTGCGCAAGCTGATCGGTGAGGGGCACTTTCAGACGGGGGAGCGCCTCGGCGAGGTGGCGGTAGCGGAGCAACTGGGAGTCTCGCGGACCCCGGTGCGCCTGGCCTTTCGCACCCTGGAGCAGGAGGGGCTGCTGCAGCGGGCCGGCAAGCGCGGCTTCATGGTGCGCGAGTTCACCGAGGTCGACGTGCGCTGCGCCGTGGAGGTGCGCGGCGTGCTGGAGGGCCTGGCGGCGCGGCGGCTGGCGGAGCAAGGCCTGTCGGCGGCGCTGGCCGATGAACTGCAGGTTTGGATCCAGAAGGGACGAGACCTGCTGGCCAAGGGCCATCTCGTGGAGCGTGACGCCGATGCCTGGAGCGAGCTGAACCGCCACTTCCACGAGATCATCGTCGGCTCGGCCGGCAGCCCGGTGATCGGCGACGCCATCGCCCGCAATAATCACCTGCCGTTCGCCGCCGCCGATTCGCTCATCATCGATAGCGAGGCGCTGGATCGCGAGTACCGCAAGCTGCAACTAGCCCAGCTTCAGCATGAGCTGATCGTCCAGGCATTGCGCCATGGCGAGGGGGCGAGGGCCGAGATGCTGATGCGCGAGCATGCCTTTATCGGGCTGCGCTATGGAGAGCTGCTGGGCCTGGGGCGTGCGCCGGGGGGCGAGGGGCGATACGACTAAAGTCGTCAGAGTATCTTCGAAAAGTCCAAGTGATGGCGCTAATTTTGCCTTATCTGGGAGAGCGGGTCCGGGAAAATGTCGGGTACCGACCTGGCGCCGGCCGCCCGGGTGGCCGGCGCTCTTTCTTAGACCAAAGTCGGTTGTCTAGCCCCCGAGCCCTTGGGTTAACTTGTTCACTATGCATAAACAGTGTTCGCCATTCGAACATGCGTGGATCCATAATGACAATTCATGCTCAGGTTGCCGACGGTAATCCGCCCTGATGAGGAACTGACCGATGAAACGTATCCTTCCCCGCTGCCTGCTGGCGGCCTCCATCGCCGGCCTGACCCTCGCCTCCACCGCCCAGGCGACCACCACCCTGCGCATGGCCCACTTCTGGCCGGGGGCCTCGGGCGTCAACCAGGCGCTCTTCGAAGCCTGGGCCGAGACCCTCGAGGAGGAGTCCGGCGGCGAACTGCGTGTCGAGATGTTCCCCTCCGGCACCCTGGCCCGGCCCGATGCCATCTATGAGGCGGTGGGCAATGGTATCGCCGATATCGGCGCCACGGCCCAGGGCTATACCGCCGGGCGCTTCCCGTTGTCGCAGATCGTCGAACTGCCCGGCGTGGCCACCACCGCCACCCAGGGGGCCTGCGTGCTGCAGACCCTCTACGACGAGGGCCATCTCGACGAGGAGTATGCCGATACCCGGCCGCTGTTCCTGTTCACCACCGGCCCGGGGGGCATCCACACCGTCGGCACCGACGTCCAGACCCCGGCGGACCTCGAGGGGCTGCGCATCCGTCGCCCCACCGCCGTGGCCGGCGACATGCTCGAGAACATGGGGGCCAGTCCCGTGGGCATGCCGGCGCCGGATATCTATACCTCCATGCAGCGCGGCGTCATCGACGGCCTGAGCTTCCCCTGGGAAGGCCTCAAGGGCTTCCGCATCAATGAGCTGGTCGAGTACCACACCGAGGTGCCCTTCTACACCCTGATCTTCGTGGCCACCATGAACCAGCGCAGTTATGAGCGCCTGAGCCCCGAGCTGCAGGCGGTGATCGACGCCAACTCCGGCATGCGCTGGGCCGAGAACGCCGGGGCCGTCTTCGACCGCCTCGATGTCGAGGGCAAGCAGGAGGCCATCGACGCCGGACATACCATCCGCGAGATCGACGAGCCGCTGGCGCACCCGGACTGGCAGCAGCCGCTCCAGGACGGCATCGATGGCTACCTCGCCGAGCTCGAGGCGCGTGGCCTGCCGGCTCAGGAGGTCTATGAGGCCGCCCTGGCCGCCAGCGAGTCCTGCGCCGCCGAGCGGGGGTAAGCGAGGATGCGGTCATTACTGGAACGGGCCAGCCAGTGGCTGGCCCTGGTCTGCCGCGTCGTCGCCGGGCTCGCCCTGGTGGCGCTGCTGGCGGTGACCATCGCCGATGTCGGCAGCCGCTACCTCTATCGCGTCACCGAGGGCGCCCTCGCCCTGCGCGTGACCGGCAGCGTGGAGCTGGTCAGCTACCTGATGCTCTGCTCGCTGCTGGCCGCCATGGCCGCCAACGTGGAGAAGAGCCAGGTGGTGGTGGAGGCCCTCTCCCATGGCTTGGCGCCGGGCATCAAGCATCGCCTGCATGGCGTCTACCTGCTGGGCTTCGCGGCCCTCGGCCTGGTGCTCTTTCTCGGCCTGCTCGACTCGGCCGCGGCGGCGGCCCGGCATGGCGAGGTCACTCAGGACCTGCGCCTGCCGATGGGCCCGATCTACCAGACGGCCGCGGTGCTCAGCCTGTTGCTGGGCCTGCGCAGCCTGATTCATGCGCTGCTCGGGGCGATTTTCGGTGCCACTCAGGAGGTGTCGCATGGGGAGTGAGATGATCGGCGCCCTCGGCCTGGCCCTGCTGCTGGTGCTGATGGTGCTGCGTGTGCCGGTGGCGTTGACCATGCTGGTCGTCGGGGTGGTGGGCTTCGCCCAGGTGATCAGCTGGGGCGCGGCCATCGCCCAGCTCAAGACGGTGCCGGTGGAGGTGCTTTCCAACTACAGCTTCAGCGCCGTGCCGATGTTCATCCTGATGGGCGTGCTGGCGGCGCACTCCGGCATGGCCGGCAAGCTGTTCCACGCCACCCGGGTGATCTGCGGCGGCTGGAAAGGCGGGCTGGCCATCGCCGCGGTAGGCTCCTGCGGGGTCTTCTCGGCGATCTCGGGCTCCTCGCTGGCCACCGCCAGCACCATGACCCGGGTCGCCCTGCCGGAAATGGAGCGCTATGGCTATAACCGTGGCCTGGCCACCGGGGCCCTGGCCGCCGGCGGCACCCTGGGCATCATGATTCCGCCCTCCATCGCGCTGCTGATCTACGCCATCCTCACCGAGCAGTCGGTGGGCGACATGTTTATGGCCGGCCTGGTGCCGGGGCTAATGGGCCTGGTGATGTATGCGTTGACGGTCAGCGTGATGATGCGCCTGAGGCCCGCCCTGGCGGTGGCCGGCGAGCCCACGCCCTGGACGGCGAAGCTGCTGTCGATGGGTGGCCTGGCGCCCTTCTTCGGGGTCTTCCTGGTGATGATCCTGGGCATCTACTTCGGCGCCTTCACCCCCACCGAGGGGGCCAGCGTCGGTGCCTTCGCCACCCTGCTCTACGCCCTGGCCAAGGGCATGCGTTGGCGCGGGTTGTGGCAGAGTGTGCAGGAGACCCTGGCGCTGTCGGCGGTGGTGTTCTTTATGCTGGTGGGGGCCGAGACCCTGGGCTACTTCATCTCGGTGTCACGGATCTCCTTCTCGATCAGTGACTTCCTGTATGGCGTGGACCTGGCGCCGATCCTGGTGGTGCTATGCATCCTGGCGCTCTACTTCGTGCTGGGGATGTTCATGGACTCCATCGCCATGCTGGTGATCACCGTGCCGGTGGTCTTCCCGATCATCCAGTCGCTGGGCATCGACCCGGTGTGGTTCGGCATCGTCACCGTGCTCACCGTGGAGCTGGGGCTGATGACCCCGCCGGTGGGCATGAACGTCTTCGTGATCAAGGCCATGGCGCCCCATGTGGGGCTGGGCGAGATCTTCCGCGGCGTGGCGCCCTTCGTGGTGTCGGACCTGCTGCGCCTGGCGCTGCTGATCGCCTTCCCGGTGCTGACCACCCTGTTCCTGCTCTGAGTCGCTCCCCAACGACGTCGCCCCCGGTTCAGCGTGCCTGGCCGGGGGCGACGTCGTTGGGGGCGGCGTGCTGGCGCAGCCGGAAGTCCCGGGGCGAGAAACCGCTGAGCCGCTTGAAGAAGCGGGTGAAGTAGGCCGGTTCCGAGAAGCCCAGCAGGTCGGAGATCTGGCCGATGGTCATATTGGTGTAGGTGAGCTGGCGCTTGGCCTCCAGCAACAGGCGCTCGTGGAGCAGTTGCAGGGCGCTGCGATCGGCCAGGCGGCGGCACAGGGTGTTGAGGTGGGCGCTGGTCAGGCCCAGTTGACCGGCCAGGGACTCGATGCTGGGCTGCTGGCGGTACTGGGCCTCGATCAGCGCCTGGAAGTTGGTCAGGTGCTCGTGCCCCTTGTCATTGGCTCGGCTCCCGGGCCGTGACGTCCGGTGGGACGAGGGACGGCCCCGCTCGACGAGGCGCGAGAGCTCGACCACCAGGGCCTGGATCAGCGCCTCCAGCAGGTGTGCGCGCCCGGATGCCGGCTGGCGATACTCCTCGTCGATCTGGGCCACCAGGGTGGCGATCCGCCGTGCCGGGCCCGCCCGGTCGAGGCGTTGGAAGTCGGTGCGGGCCAGCGCCTGGCCCTGCTCTCCCAGGGCGTGCGACAGGTGCTCGGCCAGCGGCTGGGCCAGGGTGATGATATGGCCCTGGACGTCTTCGGCAAAGCGGAAGCCATGGATCGCCATGGCCGGAACCACGATGGTCAGCGGCCCCGTCAGGTGGTGGGGCATGCCCTCCAGCTCGAGGGTCACGTCGCCGCTGGCGAGGTGCAGCACGTGGACCAGGTCGGCGTGGCGATGGGGGCGGATATTCCAGTCGTGCAGTTGGCTGCGCTCGGGGATCGACTCGCAATGCAGCAGGTCCGGCGTCGGCCAATGGCGGGTCTCGCCGTAGAGCTTGAAGACGGGAACCGAGGTGGCGGGAGCGGTGGGCATGGCGGCCTCCTGGGGTGCGACCAAAGTCGATGCGCCATCTTGAGTATGTCCAAGTAATAGTGCCAATCATGCCTTATTTATCGGGCGTATTCAGTGAAAAATGCAAGTCATTGCATCATCAACGCCTTCGATAGGGGGAGTCCCATGAAGACACAGGTCGCCATCATCGGTGCCGGGCCCTCGGGCCTGCTGCTCGGCCAACTGCTGAGCCGCCAGGGCATCGACAACGTCATCCTCGAGCGCCAGAGCGGCGAATACGTGCTGGGCCGGATCCGCGCCGGGGTCCTGGAGCAGGGCATGGTCGATCTGCTGCGCGAGGCCGGGGTCGCCGAACGCATGGACGCCGAGGGCCTGCCCCACGATGGCGTCGAGCTAGCCTTCGACAACCGCCGGGTGCGTGTCGACCTGGCCGGCCTGACCGGTGGCAAGACGGTGATGGTCTATGGCCAGACCGAGGTGACCCGCGACCTGATGGCGGCCCGCGAGGCGACCGGCGGCACGACGATCTACGAGGCCGCGAATGTCCAGCCCCATGGCCTGGAGAGCGACGATCCCGAGGCCAAGCCCTATGTGACCTTCGAGAAGGACGGCGAGACCCAGCGCCTCGACTGCGACTATGTGGCCGGCTGTGACGGCTTCCACGGCGTGTCGCGTCGCTCGATCCCCGCCGAGCGCATCAAGGAGTTCGAACGGGTCTACCCCTTCGGCTGGCTGGGCCTGCTCGCCGATACCCCGCCGGTGGCCGACGAGCTGATCTATGCCCGTCATGAGCGCGGCTTCGCCTTATGCAGCATGCGCTCGGCGACCCGCAGCCGTTACTACCTCCAGGTCTCCCTGGACGAGAAGGTCGACGACTGGTCGGACGCGCGCTTCTGGGAGGAGCTCAAGCGCCGCCTGCCGGAAGAGACGGCCCGGCAACTGGTCACCGGGCCGTCGCTGGAGAAGAGCATCGCGCCGCTGCGCAGCTTCGTGGTCGAGCCGATGCAGTACGGCCGCCTGTTCCTGGTGGGCGACGCCGCCCATATCGTGCCGCCCACCGGCGCCAAGGGGCTCAACCTCGCCGCCAGCGACGTCAACACCCTCTATCGGCTGCTGGTCAAGGTTTACCAGGAGGGGCGCACCGACCTGATTCCGCGTTACTCCGAGACCTGCCTCAAGCGCATCTGGAAGGCCGAGCGCTTCTCCTGGTGGATGACCTCGATGCTGCACAAGTTCTCCGAGGAGGAGGACTTCGCCACGCGCATGCAACAGGCCGAGCTGGACTATGTGACCAGCTCCGAGGCGGGGCTGACCACCATCGCCGAGAACTACGTGGGGCTGCCCTACGAGTCCCTGGAATAGGCCGATGATGTCCCCTTTGTCCCGGGCCACGATGGTGGCTCGGGACTCTTTGGCGTGGCCGGCATCCGAGCCGGCCAGCATCGATCACGGAGTGTCGCTATGACGGAACGTCCACTACGCCTGCTGCTGGTCGGGGAGGGTGGCATCGCCGGCGTCCATATGCGAGTGCTCGGGCAGGTGCCGGGGGTGGAAGTGACCTGCCTGGTCGGCGGGGTCGAGGCGGATGCCCGGGCCTTCGCCGCCGAGTGGGGCATCCCCGAGGTGGCCCTGGACATGGACGCGGCCCTGGCCCGCGACGATATCGAGGCGGTGATCCTGGCCACGCCGAGCCCCCAGCACGCCGCTCAGGCCGAGCGGGTGATCGCCGCCGGCAAGCACCTGCTGTGCGAGATTCCCATGGCGTTGCGCCTGGCCGATGCCGAGCGGATCACCGCGCTGGCCGCGGCCTCGGGGCGAGTCTGCATGGTCGCCCATACCCGGCGCTTCAATGCGCCGCACCGCGAGCTCAGGCGGCGCCTGGTCGCCGGCGAGTTTCGCCTCCAGCACCTGGTCTCGGAGACCTACTTCTTTCGTCGCGAGAACCGCAACATGCAGGGCCAGCCCCGCCGCTGGGTGGACAACCTGCTATGGCATCACGCCTGTCACAGCGTCGACCTCTTCGCCTGGCTGCTGGATGACGCCGAACTGGATGTCTGGGGCCACCAGGGGCCACCGCACCCCGAGCTGGGCATCCCCATGGACCTGAGCCTGGGCCTGCGCTCCCGGGGCGAGGTGTTGGCCACCCTGGCGCTCTCCTTCAACAACCGCGGTCCCTCCGGTGGCTTCTATCGCTACATCGGCGAGGAGACGACCCTGCTGGCCTCCCGCGACGAGCTCAGGAATCACCACGGCGAGCTCCTGCCCCTGACCGGCAACGGTTTCGCCGATCAGGATCGGGAGTTCATCGCCGCCATTCGCGAAGGGCGCGAGCCGGAGGCCTCCTTCGTCAGTTGTCTGCCGACGATGCGGCTGCTCGATCGGCTGGCGCGGCAACTGGCCTGAGCTTCTCTCAGGGATAGCGCCCACTGCGGCGGTTCTCCACCAGCACCTCGAGGATGGCGTTGGCGGCCTGCATTACCTCGGAGGGGGGCTCGCCGCGGCGGCGGCTGCACAGCACCGGCGAGGTGAGGCTCTTGTCGGCCAGGTAGATGAAACTGATGCCGTCGCGGCGCACCCGCCTGACCTGCTCGGGGACCAGGGTAATACCGATCTCCGAGGCCACCAGGCCCAGCGCCGTCTGTAACTCGTTGGCCTCCTGCACCACCTCCACCCTGAGCCCTTGGCGGCGGAACAGGCCGAGCACGGTGTCGGCCAGGCTGGGGCGCGGCTTGGCGGGAAACAGGATCAGCGGGTAGTCGGCGAGTTCCGCCAGGGTGGGGGTGGTGCCCTCCAGAGGGTGGCCGCAGGGCACCACCGCCATCAAGGGTTCGTCGAATAGCACCTCCTGCTCCACGTCCGGGTCGTCGATCCTCAAGCGCCCGAAGCCGATATCGATGCGTCCCGCCTTGAGGGCCTGCACCTGCTGCACCGTGGTCAGCTCCGCCAGGCTCAGCTCGACGTTATCCTTTTGTCGTAAGCCTCGTACCAGCAGCGGTAGCTGCCCATAGAAGACCGAGGCGACGAAGCCGATCCCGAACATCACCCGCTGGCTTCGGGCCATGCGGCGGGCGGCCTGCACCGTGGTGTCGATCTTCTCCAGTATCTGCAGGGTATGCTCATAGAAGAACTGACCGGTGGTGGTCAGGCGTAGGCCACGAGAGCTTCGATCGAAGAGTTTGACCCCGACTTCATCCTCTAACTGCTTGATTTGGCGAGATAATGGTGGCTGGGCCATATGCAGTCTGGCCGCCGCTCGGGTCAGGTTGAGCTCCTCGGCGACGACGCAGAAGTACCTCAGATGACGCAGCTCCATGATACCTCCTGGGTATGGCTAAGGACCCAAACGATATTGGTTCTGTGCCCGGGAGGCAATCACACTTGCCCCATAACAGGGCAGACCGAGTTTCGACCCGGTGATTTCCGCCAAGGAGCACGCCCTGCGAGACCCGCTAGCACCGGTCGCGACCGGTCATAACGATAATGACGAGGATAGCCCGATGAGCGTCAAGAT
>NZ_BJUK01000056.1 GCF_007989625.1 Bisbaumannia pacifica | reverse complement strand
GGCCCAGGACGGCCAGGACCGCTATAGCACAGAGATCGTCGCCAACGACTTGCAGATGCTCGATAGCCGCGGTGGTGGCCAGGCCGGTGGCTACCAGCAGCAAGGCGGCTATGCCCCACCCCGTGGCCAACAGCAGCCCCAGGGCGGCCACCCGCCACCCCAGCAGCCCGCCCCGGGCCAGTACGGCGCACAACAACCGGCGCCGCCGCACCCGCCGGGCGGGGAGTTCGACGACCCTATCCCCTTTGCCGCGCTGCACAACGCTTGCGGCGGCTAACCCACACGACACCCCGGCCGCTACCGAGGCTGCTCGCCAGGACGGGCCTGGAGTGGCGGGCCGGGCGCACCGCAAGGCGGCAGGTGCGGGCAATGCCGGCCACCCCTCCGAGATGGGGCATCACTCAACTGCAGCAGGAACGATGCCATGAATCAGATTCAGATCGGGATCAATGAGATAGCCGGCGCTCGCCGCCTGGCGGAACACTGCCACCGCCAGGCGCTAAATGCCGGGTGGTGGAATGACCCGGAAACGGGCGAGCCGCACGAGCTCACCCCCGAGCGCTTCGCGCAGAAGCTGTGCTTGATTCACTCCGAGGTCAGCGAGGCCATGGAGGGACACCGCAAGGGGCTGATGGACGACAAGCTGCCCCATCGTCAGATGACCGAAGTCGAACTGGCCGACGCCGTGATCCGCATCTTCGACCTGGGTGGCCGAGCTGGCCACGACATCATCGGGGCCGTGATCGAGAAGCTCGCCTATAACGCCGAACGCGCCGACCACAAGCCGGAGAATCGCGCTGCGCCCGGCGGGAAGAAGTACTGATCCCCACCACCGCCCCGCAGGGCCAAGGATCGAGACATGAGCCTGCTGGACATCGTGCTTGAGCACGAGGCGACGGGGTCGTCACGCTGCGACGACATGCTGGGCTTTGTGCAAATGCCCGACGGCTATGCGCTGATGCTCAACCCCGACCGAACCCACTTCTACTGGCTGAACGAGGACGGGGTGGAGAGCTGCATCCACTGGGACAAGTGGGCGATGTATCGCGGCGCCAAGCAGCACAAGGAGGCCGGCGCCGCATGACCCTCCTCGCCATCGCCTCGATGCTGAACGTCACCGCCCGGGAGTGGGGCGTCACGCCGCCCGGGGAGCGGCGCAACCGATTCTGAGCCTCGGCAACGCCGGGGCTTTTTCATGCCAGGGAGACCCTATGCGATACGGCAGCGTGTGCTCGGGAATAGAAGCCGCCAGCGTGGCGTGGGGGCCGCTCGGCTGGACGCCGCAGTTCTTCTCCGAGATTGAACCCTTCCCGTCGGCCGTGCTCGCCCACCACTGGCCCGACGTCCCCAATCTGGGCGACATGACCAAGTTCAAGGAGTGGCCCGATGCAGCTATCGATGTTCTCGTCGGAGGAACCCCGTGCCAGTCATTCAGCGTCGCCGGACTGCGCCGAGGACTGGATGACCCGCGTGGCAACCTCGCGCTCACCTTTCTTGCCATTGCTGACCAATATCGCCCCCGCTGGGTGGTATGGGAGAACGTCCCCGGCGTCCTGTCGAGCAACGGAGGACGGGATTTTGGTGCCTTCCTCGGGGGGTTGGTCAAACTCGGGTATGGGTTCAGCTACCGAGTGCTTGACGCTCAGTTCTTCGGAGTGGCCCAGCGACGCCGCCGTGTGTTCGTTGTCGGCCATCTTGGAGACTGGCGACGTGCCGCAGCGGTACTTTTTGAGCGCGAAAGCCTGTCGGGGAATACTGCGCCGCGCCGAGACCAGGGGCAAGACGCCGCCGCCGATGCTGAATGCGGCGCTGATGCAGCAGGCACGCTCCGCGCCTCCGACGGAGGAAGCTGCTTAGATCAGGCGATGGCTGGACATGTCGTCCCGTATCGGCTGGTCGAGTTTGGACAGTATGCCCAGGACGGCCTGGCATCCCCCTTCCTGGCGAGAGATCACAAAGGCGCATCCGACTTGGTGGCTCAATCGGTAACCGGCGACATTACCCATGCCCTGAACACCGCCAACAACGGTAAAGGATGCAGCGAGGACGGCACCGGGCGTGGCGTGCCGACCGTTGCAGTGCCTCTGCTGGAGCCCGGCGCCCGGACCGGGAAGTCCACGACTGACCCGCGCGCGGGTATCGGCATCGGTGAAGATGGCGACCCAATGTTCACGTTACAGGCAGGAAAGCAGCACGGCGTGGCCGCTCCAGTATGCTTCACCCAGAACAGCCGCAGCGAGGTTCGCCAGGTCGGCGGAGACGGCCAAGTAACCGGCGACATCGCCGCCGCACCAGGCGTACAGCAGCAGCACTACGTGGCCAATCCCGTCGCCGCCACGCTGACCAGCAACTGGCACAAGTCCGGCGGCGCCAAGACCGGCAAAGAGGCCGGCGTCACGAACCCTGTGTTTCAGGGGCTGCGCGTCCGCCGCCTGATGCCCGTCGAGTGCGAACGCCTCCAGGGATTCCCCGACGGCCACACTGCCATTCCCTATCGCAACAAGTCCGTCGCCGCCGACGGCCCTCGTTATAAGGCCATCGGCAACAGCATGGCCGTGCCGTGCATGGCCTGGATTGGACGCCGCATCGAACAAGTGGAAGCCATCACCTGACCCCACACCCGGGCCGCCCACTGAGGCGGCCCGCTTCGTTCTGGAGGCCCTATGAACCGAGCCCAACGCCGCGCCGCCGAGAAATCGCAGCGCCATAACCGCGCCGCCGGCATGGGCCGGGCCGGCGTGGACCGCTACATCGCCCGAGCCCACCGCTGGCTGATTGGTGCCCGCTTCGACGGCATCCCCGTCCAGGAGGAGTGGCATACCGGAGAGATCGTGCACGGCCTGACCGGTCACTGGCACTTCCCGCCCAGCGTGCCCGGGGATCGCCGCCAGGTCTCCGCCGAGTACGGCGAGGCCGGCAAGTTCCTCTGGCGGGTCGAGGCCGAGGCCGTCTTCCACGACGGCCAGGGCGGTGAATACCGGCACGCGATCGAGATCACAACCGGCCAAGTGCAGCGGCTCGCCGAGCTGACCGACACCTGGCGCGACATGCTGCGGCAGGCTCGCGACGGCGGCAATCCCCGCCACCACAGCCACGACGTGGTACGCGCCTGGCCGCTGGTAACCAAGACATCAAGGAGAGAGGCATGACGCCCCGCCCCAACAGCCCCAACGGCCTCTGGGCCAAGCACGGCTACACCATCGAACGCATACCCCGCCGCGGCGCCGGCAAGCATCACAGAATCATTCGCTCCCCGAGCGGGCAGATAGTCCTGCAGGACGCCAGCCACGCCGAGGAGCTGGAATGGATCAGAGACAACCTGGAGAACACACCGTGAGCAATGCAGCCCTGGAGAAAGCCCGCCTGGCCATGGCCGAGAAGCGAGCCGCCGGCGAAGTCGTCCGACTCGACCCCATCGAAAAAGCACGCCAGAACCCCAAGAGCCTGCGATTGGCCATCACCGCAAAGTGCTGGGAGTGCATGGGCGGCGGCGAGGAGAGTGGCGCCCGGCGGATGATTCGCGAGTGCACCAGCGCCGGATGCCCGCTGCATGCTCAGCGGCCCTACCAGAACAGCGAGAACGGAGACGCATCATGACCGCAACCGCCGAGACCCTGGCGCCTGACGCCGCATATGAGCAACTGGCCCAGCGGAATGCCGAGCTGGAGATCGAGAAGGCCACCCTGGCCGAGGAGCTGGAATCCCTGGCAATGCGGCACACCATCGTCACCGACGAGATTCGGGCCTTGATTCAGGACTCCTCTGGCTTGGCCGGCTACCACCTCAATGGCGAGGTGGCGCTCTGGGGAGAGCTGGGCGTGGAACATCTGCTGAGTGACCGTGATGTGGCCGGCCGCGAAGCCTTGAATCGGCTGATCGCCGAGAAGCAGCGCGAGGCATACCTGGCCGGCTTCATGGCCAGCGCTGAAGGCTGCAACGGAGAGCACCCCGGCGGCGAGCCGAGGGATGCGAAGTGGCTGGCCGAGCGCGAAGAGTGGATCAGCAAGCAGGGAGAGAAATCATGACCATCGACATCGACAGAATGGAGGCGCTGGCCAGGCGCGGGGCCGCCGCGGCCCCCGACGCCGCTCTCGCACTGATCGCCCGGCTGCGCGAGGCCGAGGCCAGGGAGCAGGCCCTGGCGGCGCATGTGGAGGCGGCGCAACGCATAGCCGACGAGGACCGCGTTGACCATCCGATGCACACCATGAAGGACGGTGAGCCCTACGAGTTTACCTCACCAGGTTGGCGCTCAAAGATGGGGCGTGACCTCCATCACGCCCTGAAAGGGGCGCCCGCCACCTCCCTAGCCCGCCATCCTGACGATGCCGCTGTGGACCGTTTCGCAGCGGCGATGAAAGCCAAGCTGGCTGACGCCCGAGCTAAGGGCCGCGACGGCTGGGATGACCCGAGCAAGTGCACCGCCGAATTTCTGGCCGACCAGCTGGTGGGTCATGTAAGCAAAGGCAATGCCGGTAATCTCGAGGACATCGCCAACCTGGCCATGATGCTGCACCAGCGCAGCGATGATCCGAAAGTGGTTGCTCAAGTCGTCGCCCGCCGGGACGCGAAAATGAAGGCAGAGGCGTTGGATAGCGCTGTCAGGACGGCAAAGGTCAAGCGCCAGGTTGCAGTGGCGCAATGGCTTAAGGATCTGGCCGATAACTACCGACGCCAAGCCGAGGCCGCCAAGGTAGGGGAGGAGTGATGCGAGAGAATGGCTGGTATTGGGTTCAGGTATCCCCGCTCATCTCGGAGGCATGGGAAGCCGCCAAACACACTGACGGCCAGTGGTTCATGGCTGACAGGGGCGGTCCTTTGCCGGATGGCATCATCCATACTGTCGGCCCCCGCATCCCCACCCCTGAGGAGCCTTGGCAGACAGTGCCGGTGGAGGCCACTGCCGACATGATGGATGTACTGACGCCGGGCAACCTTGTCACCGCGCCGCGGCGATGGCGGGATGCGCTCGCTGCCGCGCCGAAGCCGGGAGGTGACCATGAATGACCTATGGTCGATCAAGCGCGACCTGACGCTCAGCGACTGGACGCACCGAGATAAGGGTGGGCGATACCGGGTGGTGGAGGTCACCACCCCCAGCGGCGCCCTGGCCGATATGCTCGAAGAGGGCGACCTAGTGGTGACCTATGAGAGCACGCGAGAGCCCTGGCGCCAGCTTGCCAGGCTGCTCAGCGAGTGGCAGGCGAAGATGCGCCGGTACCCGCAGGCGGGGGATGGGCTGGCGGGAGGGGAGAGGGAGAGAGGTGGGTCATGACGAGCATCATCGGGCGAGCAGCCCTTTTCAGCCGTGCGGCTCACCAGGCAGTCGGTCAGCGACGCAAGTACACCGGAGAGCCCTACCACGAGCATCCGGCGGCAGTGGCGGCCACGGTCGAGAGCGTCGGCGGAACGCCTGAAATGGTGGCTGCCGCCTACCTGCACGACGTGGTGGAGGACACACACGTCAGCCACGACGACATCGCCCGCGAGTTCGGCCTGGGGGTGGCCGGCTACGTCTTCGAACTCACGGATCAGTTCACCGACCCCGAGCAGGGCAACCGGGAGCGACGCAAGGCGCTGGAGCGCGACAGGCTGGCCCGCATCCATCCGGACTCCCAGACCATCAAGTACGCCGACCTGATCGACAACACGTCCAGCATTGTCGAGCGCGACCCAGGGTTTGCCCAGGTCTACCTCGCCGAGAAGCGGGAGCTGCTCAGCGTGATGTGCCATGGCGACCAGGCCCTATGGCGTCGCGCCTGGGGACTCATGATCGAGGGTGAGGCGAAGGTCAGGGCGGCAAGGCCGGGAGGCAGTGATGGTTGACGGCCTACTGAGCGCGATCACCGGCCGCCAGCACCACTTCAAGCTGGTCGTCCGGTACACGCCCGACGGGCGCAGGGGCGAATACTACGCCGAGCGCATCACAACGGTCTGGATGCGGGAACGCCAGTCCATCACCGACGAACGGCAGATCAGGAAGATGATGGGCGCGAGCCTTGTAGAAAGCGTCCCGCAATACCTGCGTAACAACGGGAACATCGAGATTCGCGGGGCCTACTACCTCGGCTGGTTCCGGCCCCGGCCCTGAGCCACCACCTACACCGCCGCCCAAGGGCGGCTTTTTTACGCCTGGAGGATGCTATGACTGACGACCGACTGATCAGTACCAGCCAACTCTGCGAGCGCTACGGACGCAGCCCCGACACCTTGCTGAGATGGCAGAAGCAACGCGGTTTCCCCCGCCCGGTGATCCAGGGCGGGCATGGGGCCGAATCCCGTTGGAGGGAGAGCGACATCAAGGCGTGGGAGGATCGCCAGACACGAGCCGCATAAGCCGTTCATGCCAGGCCCGATAAGCCGCCGCCTGCTCTTCCAGGTAGTCGTGCCGATCATAGACCTGCCAGACGCCCGGCAGCACATGCCCCAGCATCAACTCGCAGACGTGGGGATCAGCCAGCGTAGACCAGTGCGTCCGCGCCGTCTTGCGCAGGTCATACATCGACCAGTGCGTCATCTCGCTTTTCATCTGCTTCTTCGCCACCCGCATGATGTTGTAGGGGAAGCTAAGCACTGACCGGTCGTTGAGCGGCACTGCCTTCGATTCGCCACTGAACAGCAAGTCAGGAAGCAGCGACAGCCCCATGGCCTGCTTCAGCAGTGGTGCCATCTCCTCAATGATGGGGCGGCGCAATGCCCGCCCCGTCACCCGCCCCGTCTTATGCCGCTCCGGCGGTATCTCCCACACTCCCTCCTCGAAGTCGAACTCTTCTCTCCTTGCCCCGATCAACTCTCCCGGGCGACACCCATATAGCAGCACCAGCTTCACAAAGAGCTTGGAGCGCAGCGGCATCCGCGACCGCTCCATGGCCTGCCACAACACCCATAGCTCGCTTTCTTCAAGCGCCCTGCCCTTCACCCACTTCCGGTTGATCCGGAGATCCTCCTTGGCGGTGATCGCAGCCAGCGGCTGTTGCTCAACTATCCCGCGCTTGGCGCCCCACTTGTGCGCCTGCTTCATGTTGGTCAGCACGCGCTCGGCGATTCGCGGCTTATTCGCTGCTAGCGGCTCGAGCAACTCCATCCATTGGCGCAGCCCTGTCTCGTCCGCCGGCAGTTTCCCCAGGTCAGGGAAGACATGCAGCTCAAAGCTGCGCAGGATTTCAGCCTCTCCCGACTTGTGCTCCTTGCAGTAGCGCTCGTGCCAGTCGCGCACCAGGCGCTCATTGGTGGGGGCTTCGGTGATGGCCGTCTGCTCCAGGCGCTTCATTACCCGTGGATCATGACCTTGCTCAAGCTGCCCCCTACGGCGCAGCGCCTCATCGCGGGCCTGCTTGAGCGTCATGGTGGGGTAGGTGCCAAGATCCATTCGTGCCGCCTTTCCCAGATAGCGAAAGCGCAACTGGAAGATGACCTTGCCGGTCGGTGTCACCCGGGCGCCAAGCCCATCGCGATCTGCTTTCTCGGTAGTGGCGTCCCGCGGCTTGCGATGGACGGACTTCAGCCAGGCGTCGGTCAGCGCCATGTGTACATGCTCCCCAGCAACGTGTGTCGTGGGGCTGAGTATGTACGCAGCTGAGTACAGATTTCTAGTGCCTGGTAGAAAGTCTCAGTCGGACTCAGTGCGGCGCAGAGAAGGGCAGAAGGCTAGAAATGAAGGGCTTTTGGAAGGGGGTTTCAGGGCAGTTCGTATCAGTGCGGCGAGGTTAATGGTCGATATGAGCGATGATGGAAAAATTGCGTATGTGACTGATTTCTTTACGGTTTTCTTTGCTGCTCATGCACTGGGATCCGATTCGTGTAGGCGCTCCTGGCCGTGACGGCCATGCCACCCGCCGGGGGATCGCGCCGAAAGCTTGCGCGCATTGTACCGGCATGGCCGCGGCTTGGACAGCGAGGCCAGAAACGCATCGGGGCCCCGCGGGGCCCCGATGCCGATGGCCTCAGCGCGGCTCGAGCCGCAGCGCCACATAGAGGGAGCGCCCCTCCCGGTAGAGACGCACCGGCAGGGCCCGCTCCCCCGACTGGTCGGCGACCGCGGCGACCAGGTCGTCGCTGGAGGCGATGGGCCGATGATCCACCGAGACGATGATATCGCCGCCGCGGATGCCCGCCTCGTAGGCGGCACCGCCCGGCTCCACCTGACGCACTCGCACCCCGGCCTCGATGCCCAGGCGCTCGCGCTCGCCCTCGCTCAGTTCGCCGACCATCAGGCCCAGGCGAGCACCGCCGGCGCTCTTGCCGGCGGCCACATCGGTCTCGGCATCCGGCCAGGCACCGACGGTCACCTCGAGGCGCCGCTCGGCGCCATCGCGCATCACCGTCAGGGTCACCTCGTTGCCCGGGCTGACCCGCCCGATCAGCCGCGGCAGATGGCTGGAGCGCTCCACCTCCTCGCCATCCACGGCGACGATCACATCGCCGGCCTGAATGCCATCACGGCGCGCCGGGCCCTCGGGGTCGAGGTCGGCGACCAGGGCGCCATGGGGGGTATCCAGGCCGAAGGACTCGGCCAGGTCGCGGGAGACCGGCTGAATCACCACCCCCAGCCAGCCCCGACTGACATGACCGTCGGCGCGCAGCTGATCGGCGATATCCATGGCCACGTTGATGGGAATGGCGAAGGAGAGCCCCATGAAGCCGCCGCTGCGGGTGAAGATCTGCGAATTGATGCCGACCACCTCGCCGGCGAGGTTGAACAGCGGCCCCCCGGAGTTGCCGGGGTTGATGGCCACATCGGTCTGGATAAAGGGCACATAGGCGTCCCGCGGCAGGGTGCGATTGATGGCGCTGACGATACCGGCGGTCACCGAGTGATCGAAGCCGAAGGGGGAACCGATGGCGGCCACCCACTCCCCCACCTGCAGGCCGTCCGAATCGCCTAGGGCCAGGGTCGGCAGCCCCTCGGCCTCGACCTTGAGCAGGGCCACGTCGGTCTGGCTGTCGACGCCCACCACCTCGGCGGGGAGCTCGCGGCGATCGTTGAGGCGCACCAGGATCTCGTCGGCGCCCTCCACCACATGGGCATTGGTCAGCACATAGCCATCGGCGTCGATGATAAAGCCCGAGCCCAAGGAGTGACGCTCCTGCCCGCGCTCACGCCCTTGCCCCGGCGGCATGGGGATCTGATCGCCGAAGAAGCGCCGTAGCAGTTCCGGCAGCTCCTCGCCGGGTCCGTAGAACTGCTGGTAGCGGGACGGCACCACCCGGGTGGTGGAGATATTGACCACCCCGGGGGCGGCCTGCTCCACCAGGGAACGGAAGTCGGGCAGTTCCTGGGCCTGGGCGGAGGATCCAACCACCAGGGCGACCAGGAGGACGAGCCAGGCTGGGACGAGATGGCGAAGGGGTTGCATGAGACGCTCCTACGAATTGACGCGATACGTTGATGAGACGAAACATCAAGAAACCGACGGGGCAACCAGGGCTAGGCGGGCGGCGGCTCATGCAGCCGCGGCCGATAGCGGGCACCATGGTGACCGGCCACCAGCCGCGACAGCCCGGCCCCCAGGGCCAGGCCGGCCAGCAGGGTGAGGATCACCACGGGGCTATCGGCGCCGAAACGCCACTCGCCCCAGGCCCCCAGCCCCAGGCCGGCGCCCAGGGGCAGTCCGTAAAGACTCAGGGCCCCCTGAACCAGGCGCCGGGCCGGCAGCGCCACCGCCACCCGCTCGCCGGCCGCCAGCGGGCGCGGGCTCTCGATGGCCAGACGCCGGGGCCTCGCCCCACGCCAGCGAGCCCAGAGGCCGGTGCCGCAGCCCTGACTCGCGGCACACCCCTGGCAGCCGGCCAGGGGGGTGAAATCGACCCAGGCGCCCCCCTCGAAGGGGGCGATCACCCGCCCCTCGGCGATCAGCAGCCGCGACTCGGAGGCCATGTCACGGCGCTCCCGGCTGCCATTGCAGGCGATCCACCACCTGCAACAGGACCCGAGGCGGCACCTCGCCCAGGGCCATCACCTGCATGACACGCCCGCCCAGCTCCTGATGCCGCACCGCCGCGTAGGAGATCCCCAGGCGGTGCAGGCCCGGCGCCAAGGCCGGAAAGTCCTCGGTCAGGGGTTCGACGAAGAGGCTCAGGCTCGACAGGCCGTCGCTGTAGACTCGGTGCCCTACCCGTTCGCCGTGCAGGCTGCTGGTGGTCACCACCGGCTGGGCCACATAGCCCGGCGGCAGCCAGCCGGGGCGCCAGGTCTCGGGGGGCGGTTCACGCAACCGATCGAAGCGCACCCGCCCCGCATAGAGGCGCGGCGCGTCCAGTTCGGTGAGCTGAAAGGTCTCCAGGACTCGCCCCTCGACATCCAGCAGCTCCTGCTTGAGGGGCAGGCCGGTCGCGCGGTCGAGCCACAGGCGCTGACCGAAACGCATGGCATCCAGGGGTTCGATATCCAGGCGCAGGGCCTCGCGACCGGCGACCCGGGCATCCTCGGCCAGGCGCAGCCGGTAGAAGTCATCCAGGTGGGCCATGATGGCATTCGGGGAGGCGGGCACCTCATCGTCGCTACGCGCCCAGCCGCCGCGCCCCACCTTGCCCAGGCGCTCATAGGTGAGCGGCGGACCATCCAGGTAATGGGCCACTTCCCGCTGTAGGCCATTCTCCACCTGATGGGTCAGGGCCAGGGCGCGCACGCCCTCGCCACTGATGCGCACGGCCCTGGCCTCGAAGAGATAGCAGTGATTGGCCCAGAGGCTGCGCTCGAACCACGCGGCGGGAGTCTCGGGGGCCGGTTCGGCGGCCAACCCACGGCAGTCGAACCCCGGCTCCGGCTCCTGCGCCACGGCCAGGCCACTCAAGCCGAGGCTAAGGCCCAAGCCAAGACCCAGCCACAGGACCAGCCGCTCGCGTCGTCTTGGCCACCCCCGCATCAGCGCTGCCCTTGGAGCTCGCTCGCGGAGGCCCGCAGCAGCGGCATCCAGGCGTCGCCACTGCGATAGGCACTGCCCTGGGCATGACGATCGAGGTAGGACTGCAGCAATAATGCCTGCTGTTGATCGTTACGCTGGGACTGGCGGGAATTGGCGGCCTGCCAGGGCGACTCGGCTCCCACCGTCATCAGCGGCGAGGCGCCACCCTGAGTGCCGCGCTGGAAGAGCGGCAAGTCCACCAGGGAGGGGCGCGTCGGCGACGCATCGGCGGCGGCCAGGGGCGCCTGGGTGGCGGCATCGCGACCGGCCATCTCGGGGACGCCCTCGCCCTGGTTGTAAAACTGCACCCCGGTGATCACCGCCAGGGAGACCCCCGCGGCCACGGCGGCACGCCCTGCCCAGGAGGCGAAGCGCCGCGGCGACCTCTCGACCGCTCGACCGGGGGCCGGCTCGCCCTCCAGGCGCGCCAGAATGCCGGCGGAGAGGTCGATATCGGGAGCCGTGTCGCGCTCCCGACGCATGGCGCTGCGGGCCAGATGATAGCGTCGCCAGGTATCGGCCGCCTGCGGCTCGGCCTCCAGCGACTTGAGGACACGGCGCAACTCCAGATCGTCACCCTCATCGTCCATCAAGGCGGACAATGACTCCCGCGTGTTCTGCTTCATTACCTCTACCCTCACACTCGACACGGCATAACGCCGATAAACAGACCCGGGCCCGGCGGCCCCCCAGCGGTGCATAGCGCAGCCGCGTCATCCTGCGTGAATTTGTCGCAACCTCATGGCATCTCCTGTGACGCCAAGGACCGCCAACAGTTCAGCCGCCTGGCAAAAGTTTCGCCCCGGCTCATTCGGAGACCAGGTCTTGGGTCCGCGACGTGGTCACCAGCGGCTGGATATGCCGATCCACCGCCTCCCTGGCGCGGAAGATCCGCGAACGTACCGTGCCCACCGGGCAGTCCATCACCTGGGCGATATCCTCGTAGGAGAGCCCGTCGAACTCGCGCAGGGTAATGGCGGTGCGCAGGTCCTCGGGGAGCTGCTCGATGGCCTCGAAGACCGCCGCCTCCAGCTGATCCCGGGCGATGGAGGCCTCCGGCGACTCGATATCGGCGAGTCGCCCGCTATGGTCGAGGATCTCGGCGTCGACGATATCCAGGTCACTGCCCGGCGGGCGGCGCCCCCGGGAGACCAGGTGATTCTTGGCGGTATTGATGGCGATGCGATACATCCAGGTATAGAAGGCACTCTCGGCGCGGAACTTGCCCAGCGCCCGGTAGGCCTTGATAAAGGCCTCCTGAGCCACGTCCTGGACCTCGGCCTGGTCGTGCACATAGCGCCCGATCAGGCCGAGAATCTTGTGTTGATACTTCTTGACCAGCAGATCGAAGGCCCGGGTATCGCCCTGCTGCGCCCGCTCGACGAGGCGCTGATCGGTTTCGCGGTTGCCCATTCAGCCCCTCCCCATCCGGGCGGCGCATGGCGCCAGGGGAGACGGCGCGGCCTGACTGGCGGGGAGCGTGACAAAGGGGGGCATCATAGACGTCGACCTTAACCTGGCAGGGGTGATGGATTAGCGTAAGTGTTCCTGTTTATCGGCATTCCATCAAGCGGCATGCGCGCGACTCACGAGGGCCTGTGACTGCGCCGACGGCGGCGAGTTCCATGGTACGATTGATTTCCGCCCAGACGGCGAGCGATAGTAGAAGCCTACTCGGACACACCCTTATATTACCGCGCGATTCATCACAGGTAGCCGCATGTCACAACAGCAGGTCAACAATCTCAATGTTCTCGCCCAGGACGTCCTGATCACCCCCGAGGCCCTCAAGCAGGAGATCCCCCTGACCGAGGAGGCCGAGCGCACCGTGATCGAGGGGCGTGGGGCCATCCAGCGTATCCTCGACGGCGAGGATCCGCGCCTGCTGATGGTGGTGGGCCCCTGCTCCATCCATGACGTGGACGCCGCCCTGGACTATGCGCGCCGCCTGCGCCGCCTGGCCGACGAGGTCAAGGAGAGCCTGCTGATCGTGATGCGCGTCTACTTCGAGAAGCCGCGCACCACCGTGGGCTGGAAGGGGCTGATCAACGACCCGCATATGAACGACTCCTTCGAGATCGAGGAGGGGCTGCATATCGCCCGCCGCCTGCTGGTGGAGCTGGCCGAGATGGGCCTGCCCCTGGCCACCGAGGCGCTGGACCCGATCTCCCCCCAGTACCTACAGGACTGCATCAGCTGGTCGGCCATCGGCGCCCGCACCACCGAGTCCCAGACCCACCGCGAGATGGCCTCGGGCCTCTCCTGCCCGGTGGGCTTCAAGAACGGCACCGACGGCAGCCTGGACGTGGCCATCAACGCCCTGCAGTCGGTGGCCCACCCGCACAACTTCCTGGGCATCGACCAGGGCGGCCAGGTGGCGATCATCCGTACCCGCGGCAACGCCTATGGCCATGTGGTGCTGCGCGGCGGCAACGGCAAGCCCAACTACGACAGCGTCAGCGTGGCGCTGGCCGAGCAGGAGCTGAAGAAGGCCGGCCTCAAGGCCAATATCATGGTCGACTGCTCCCACGCCAACTCTAACAAGGACCCGGCCCTGCAGCCGCTGGTACTGGAGAACGTCACCAACCAGATCCTCGAGGGCAACCACTCGATCATGGGCCTGATGATCGAGTCCAATATCGGCTGGGGCAACCAGAAGGTGCCGGCGGACCGCAGCCAGCTGCAGTACGGCGTCTCCATCACCGACGCCTGCATCGACTGGGACGCCACCGAGGAGGCCCTGCACCGCATGGACGACAAGCTCAAGGCGGTACTGCCGACCCGCCCCCGCGGCTAAGCCTCACCCCCCATCAACGACAGGGCCCGCCAATTGGCGGGCCCTGTCGTTGATGGCACCAGAAGCGAGCTTTATCCCTGACGCACCCCATCGATCTCGCGCACGAAGGGCGGCAAGGCATCGAGCAGGGCGCGGCCGTAGCGCCGGGTCAGCACCCGGCGATCGAGCAGGCTGATGCGCCCGGCATCGGCCTCCTTGCGGATCAGCCGCCCACAGGCCTGCACCAGCTTGATGGAGGCATCCGGCACGCTGATGCGCATAAAGGCGTTGCCGCCGCGACTCTCGATCCACTCCGCCAGGGTCGCCCCCACCGGGTCATCGGGCACCGCGAAGGGCAGCCGGGTGATCACTACATGGGTCAGGTAGGCGCCGGGCAGGTCGATGCCCTCGGCGAAGCTGGCCAGGCCGAAGATGATGCTGCCCTGGCCCTTATCCACCCGCGCCCGATGGCGTTCGATCAGCTCGCGCTTGGGCAGGCGATCCTGAGCCAGTACCCGCTCGGCCAGCGCCTTGGGCAGCGCCTTCTCCACGGCACGCAGCTGGGCCCGGGACGAGAACAGCATCAACACCGCCTCGTCGGCACCGAGGCCGCCGATAAAATCGAGGATCGCCGCCTCGTGGGCCTCGCGGTTACCCGGGTCCACCGCCTCCCGGGGCACGCTGAGCACCGCCCGGGAATAATCGAAGGGGCTGGGCAGGCGCTGGTAGCGGTAGCGATTGGCCAACCCGGCGCGCTCCTGGAGGCGCTCGAAGCGCCCCAGGGCGGTCAGGGTGGCCGAGGTGACCACGGCGCCATAGCAGCTGCCCCAGAGGTGACGGGCCAAGGTCGAGGCCGCCGACACCGGGCTCGCCGAGATCAAGAGGTCCGGCTCGCCCTGGAAGCGCTCGAAGGTCAGCCAGCGGGCCCGGGGCGGCTCGGCGGGGTCATCCTGCTCGGCGAAGGCCAGCCACAGGGCGTGGGCCTCCAGGGCGCGACCATGCAGCAGGGCCACCAGCGGCAGCCAGGCCTCCGCCTGTTCCCGGGGCAGGCCGGTGGACTTCTCCGGGTCGAGGCTCTCGCGGAGGATATCCGCCATGCTCTCCAGGGTGCGGCTCATCTCGGCGAATACCGGCACCAGGGCGGCGGCCTGATCGCGCAGCGCCTGAGGCGCCTCGCCCATCGGGAAGCGGTGATGCTGGGCGCTGTCGCCGGCCCCTTCGGGTAGCTCGGCGAGCTGGTGGGCCAATCCGAACACCTCGCCGAGGCGCGGCTCCAAGGCCGCCAGGGCCTCCGGCAGGGTCGCCAGCAGGCGAGCCAGGGTGGGCTGCACGGCCAGCGCCGCGTTGAGTTCGGTGAGCGACTTCTTGAGGGTGCCCAGCCAGCGCAGGGCGCCGTTGACGGCGAAGCGATGAGTAAAGTGCTCAATCGCCTTGTCCGGCAGGTGGTGGCCCTCGTCGAAGACATAGATGCACTCGCCGGGAGCCGGCAGCACCACCCCACCGCCCAGGGCCAGGTCCGCCAGCACCAGGTCGTGGTTGGCGACGATGACGTCGGCACCCTCCAGGCGACGCCGGGCGCGGAAGAAGGCACAGGCGGAGAAGTGGCCGCAGCGGCGGTTGGTGCACTGGCGATGGTCGATGGTCAGGCGCCGCCAGTGGGCGTCTTCGATGGCCTCGGGCCAGGCATCGCGGTCGCCCTCCCAGCGCCCGCCGCCATAGGCCTCGCCCATGGCCTTGGCCAGGGCCTGGAAGTCGTCGCCGCTGTCGAGGGCCTGCTCGAAGAGCGCCAGGGTGGGATTCTCCTCGCAGCCCTCCAGGGCCTGGTCGAGGCGTGCCACGCAGAGGTAGCGCCCGCGCCCCTTGGCCAGGGCGAAGTCGAACTCGAGGCCGCTATGGGTCTTGAGCAGCGGCAGGTCCTGGTGCAGGACCTGCTCCTGGAGGGCCACGGTGGCGGTGGCCACCACCAGGCGCTTGCCGCGGGCCTTGGCCACCGGCAAGGCCGCCAGCAGGTAGGCCAGGGTCTTGCCGGTGCCGGTGCCCGCCTCCAGCACGCAGACATGCTCGTCGCTGAGCCGCTTGCCGGCCTCGTCGGCCTGGATGCCGGCCAGGGTGCGGGCGATCTCGGCGATCATCAGCCGCTGGCCATAGCGGGGCGTCAGCTCGAGCCCCTCCAGTAGGCGCCGGTAGGCGGTCTGGATCTCGCCCTTCAGGGCCTCGTCGAGCATGGCCTCAGAGCAAGCCTTCCGGCGGATGCTCGCAGGGCAGCTTGGCGTCGATATAGCGCTCGATCTCCGGCAGCGAGAAGGCATCCTCCTCGCCCACGAAGCTGATCGACACGCCCTTGGCGCCGGCCCGGCCGGTACGCCCGATGCGGTGGACGTAGTCCTCCGGATCCTCCGGCAGGGTGTAGTTGATCACATGGCTGACGTCATCGATATGCAGGCCGCGACCCGCCACGTCGGTGGCCACCAGCACCTGCACCTCGCCCTCGCGGAAGCGCTCCAGGGTGGTGATGCGTTGGTTCTGGGGCACGTCGCCGGAGAGCATCGCCACATTGATATCGGCCTGGCGCAGCAGCTCGTCGAGCTTGCGCACCAGATCGCGGCGGTTGCCGAAGACGATGACCCGCTCGAAGCTCTCCTGCTGCAGCAGCTTGACCAGCAGGCGCTGCTTGTCGGCATCGCTGACCAGGTAGACCCGCTGATCGATATCCGCCTGGTTGTCGACGGTGACGGCGATCTCCACCTGGGCCGCCTCATGGGTCCACTGGCTGGCCAGGTTGAGGATGTCCTCGGTAAAGGTGGCCGAGAAGAGGAAGGTCTGACGCTCTTCCTTCTTGGGGGTATGGCGGATGATGCGCTTGACGTCGGGGATAAAGCCCATGGAGAGCATGCGATCCGCCTCGTCCAGCACCAGCACCTCGACCTGGGTCAGGTCGACGTCGCGCTTCTCGTGGAAGTCGAGCAGGCGCCCCGGGGTGGCGACCAGGATATCGAGCTTCTTGCCCAGATTGTCGCGCTGCTTCTGGTAGTCCATGCCGCCGACGACGCTGGCCACATTGAGCTGGGTGAAGCGGGCCAGGGCCTTGGCATCCTTCTCGATCTGCAGCGCCAGCTCGCGGGTCGGCGCGACGATCAGCGCCCGGGGCGCGCCGGGCTTCTGGCCATCCGGGGCCTCCTCCTCGAGGAAGTAGGCGAGGATCGAGATCAGGAAGGCGGCGGTCTTGCCGGTGCCGGTCTGGGCCTTGCCGACCACGTCGCCACCGAGCAGGGTCTTGGCCAGGGCCTCGGCCTGAATCGGGGTGCAGTATTCGAAGCCCAGGGCATGGATGGCCCGCATCAGGGGCAGCGGCAGATCGAAGTCATGGAAGCGCCACTTGCCCGCCACCGCCGGCACCTGGAACTGGCGCAGGTCCCAGTTGGACCCGGACTTGCGCGGCTTGCGACGCCGACGCTTGGGTTTGCGGTTCTGGGCCGGCTGCGGCGCCGCTGCTGTGGGGTTATCCGACTCGCTCATAGGCTGTGATTCTGTCCCAAATCGTTCAGTGGATGTGGCCTGGCGACATGCCCGGGCGATTCCAAGCGGGGTATTGTAGCAGGGCTTGGTCGCCAGGGCTCGCCAAGCTGTCTCAGGACGCGACCGCCCTGCTAGAATAGGTGGCCAACGCGCAATGGAGCCGCTACTCATGACCCGCAAGAAAAAGACCCGCTCCCTGGCCGACCGGGTGACCATCCGCACCGGCCGGCGCAAGGACTACAAGAAGTGGCGACACGAGAACCCCGACGAGGTGGGGTCGTCGCAGCGCTTCCAGCAGAAGAAGGCCGACCAGCGCAAGCGTCAGGCCGAGCGCAAGCAGGCCCGCCAGGAGCAGGCCCCGCGCATCGAGATTCACCCGAAACGCGCCGACAAGGACGACGAATGATGCGCCTGGTGTCCTTCAATATCAACGGCATCCGCGCCCGCCTTCACCAGCTGGAGGCGCTGGTGGCGAGCCAGCGCCCGGCGCTGATCGGCCTGCAGGAAACCAAGGTGGATGACCCGGAGTTTCCCCGCGCGGCGGTGGAGGCCCTGGGCTATCGCGTCTACTTCCACGGCCAGAAGGGCCACTACGGGGTGGCGCTGATGATCGACCCCGCCCAGTGCGGCGAGCCGGAAAGCGTCTACTACGGCTTCCCGGACGATGCCGAGGGGGCCCAGCGGCGGATGATCGGGGTGCGCCTGCGCCCCGCGGGGGGCGAGCCGCTGACGGTATGGAACGGCTACTTCCCCCAGGGGGAGAACATCGAACATCCGGTGAAGTTTCCCCACAAGCGCCAGTTCTATGCCCAGCTCAGGCGCCTGCTGACGGAGGATCACCGCCCGACCGAGCGCCTGGCGGTGATGGGAGATTTCAATATCTCGCCGGAGGATAGCGATATCGGCATCGGCGAGGCCAACCGCAAGCGCTGGTTGCGCGACGGCAAGACCAGCTTCCAGCCGGTGGAGCGGGAATGGCTCGAGGGCATCAAGGCCTGGGGCCTGGTGGACAGCTACCGGGTCCGTTACCCGGACATCGACGACCGCTTCAGCTGGTTCGATTACCGCTCCAAGGGCTTCAATCGCGAGCCCAAGCGAGGCCTGCGCATCGACCATATCCTGGTCACCGCGCCGCTGGCCGAGCGCGTCGAGGATGCCGGCATCGACTACGTCCTGCGCGGCATGGAGAAGCCCTCGGATCATGCCCCGGTGTGGACCGAGCTGGCGCTCTAAACCACTTCGTCGGTAAGCCACTCCATCGCGTCGTGCGCCTCGGCTCGCTCACCCGACCTGCGAGATGACGCGGAGGGCCTACTCAAGGGCTTAATCAAGGGCCTCGGCGGAGTCCAGGGTGGCCAACCAGGCCTCGGCCCGCGCGTCTCCTAGGGCCGCCGCCCGCGCCCAGGCGTCGGCGGCGGTCGCGTCCCGCCCCCAGGCATAGGCCAGACGCCCCAGGGCCAGCCAATCCTGCGCCACGTCGCTCTCCTCGGCCAGCACTCGCCAGGCGTTCAGGGCCCGCTCGCGGTCCCGGGCCGCCTCCCAGGCCTGGGCCAGCAGACGCCGGCGCTCGAGGCTGTCCTCCAGGGCATGCTCCTCAAGGGCCGCCTCCAGTAGCTCGGCGGCCCTGGCCGGGGTGCCCCCGGCCAGGTGCAGACGGATACGCCGCTCCAGGTCCTCGCGCCCCGCGAAGACACCTTCCCGCCAGCCCGCCTCCCAGAGGGCCGCGGCCCGCGCATGGCGGCCCAGCCGCTGGGCCAGGCCCACGGCGCGACGCCAGGTCGCGGCATCGGCACCTCTCTCCAACCTGGCTTCCAGCCGGGCCAGGGCCTCGCCGCCGCGGCCGGCGCGCTGATAGACGGTGGCGGCCAGGGCCTGCTGGTCGGGCGAGCCACCCGCCGAGATCCAGTCGGCGGCGGCCCCCCAGCGCTCCAGCTCGGCCAGGGCCCGCACCAGGCGCCAACGCGGTGCCCGCTCCTGGGGATGATCGCGCACCCAGGCCTGGAGCAGCTCGGCGCCCCGGGCGGTCTGGTCCGCGGCCAGGCGCAGCTCCGCCTCGCGACGCAGCCAGCGGTCGTGGCGCTCGCCGGGCTCCACCAGCGAGCGCGCCCGCGCCAGGTGATCGGCGGCGGCGGCGTGGCGCCCGGCGGCGGCCTCGGCGCGGGCGGCCAGCTGGGCGTAGAGGGCCGCGGCCCAGCGGTCGGCGGCATTGCCGGCGGCCAGGCGTGTGTACTGGGCCGCGGCACGCTCGCCCACCACCGCCCTCTCCCCCGCCGCCAAGCGCTGCTGGAGTCCCTCCAGGTCGCGGATGGTGGCGGCGGGCAGGGCCGGCTC
>NZ_BJUK01000055.1 GCF_007989625.1 Bisbaumannia pacifica | reverse complement strand
CCGAGCGCAGCCAGTTTTCGGACATAGCCTAGAAGCGCATCACCAGGCCCAGGCGCACATCGCGGCCCGGTTCCGGCAGGCCCACCACCCCCTCGTAGCCGGGGATATGCTGGAAGTCGGCATTGCTGGCGTGATCCAGGTATTGGCGGTCGGTGAGGTTGTGCACCGCCAGGGTCAGGCGCAGGTCCTCGCTGTCGGTGGGCAACCAGTGCACGAAGACGTCGTGGACGCCATAGCCCGGCTTGTCGATGCGGCCCACCGAGGTCTCCAGGCCGTCGATACCCTCGACGAAGCGGCCGCGCCAGCCGAACTCCAGGCTCGGGCTCCACTGGTAGCTCAGGTCGGCGACCCAGGTGTCGCCGATGGTGTTGCCCATCAGGTTGTGCTCGTAGACGGTGAGGGGATCGCCGTCCAGGGTGGCGTCGTTGTGGTGGAAGCCCAGGCCGGCGTGGAGGGCACCCCACTGGTAGCGGGCCTCGAGGCGGTAGCCGTCGGACTCCAGGTCGCCGATGTTGTCGTAGATCGATGGACCGAACAGGCGGTCGGCGACGGCGTCCTCGATGGTGGAGCGGTACACCTCCCCCGCCAGGGTCAGGTCGCCGAGGACATAGTCGAAGCCGACCTCGGTGTTGCGGGCCGTCTCGCCGCTCAGCCCCGGGGCGTTCTGGGCGCGATCGATCTTGAAGGTGTCGCGGGTGCTGGGACCGCGGAAGGCCTCGGCATAGCCGGCGTGCAGGGTCAGGCCGTCGAGGGCCTGCCAGCGGAGGTTGGCGTTGGGGCTGACGGCTTCCTCGCGGAAGCGCTGGTCATTGGCGTCGGTGAGGCGGTAGTGATCGTAGCGCACCCCGGCACTCAGCAGCAGGTCCTCGGTGATCTGGTAGTCGTCCTGCACATAGACGCCGGTCACCCGGCCCGACTCCTGCTCGGCCCGCGGGTCGTCCTCGCCGCCGGCGTTGACCCGGTCGCGGCGGTGGTCGACGCCATAGGTGAGGGTATGGGCGCCCAGGCGGCTGGTGTTGCGCAGGTCGCCGCCGGTGCTGCGGGTGAAGCCGAAGTAGCGTCCCCAGCGGTCGACCACGTTCTGCTCGATCTCCGACTCGTTGTGGTAGAGGGTGAGGTCCAGGTCGAGCCAGGGGGTGTCGGCGGGGGCCAGGCCGTAGTTGAGGGTGGTGGTCTCGCGACGGCCGTCCAGCTGATAGAGGGAGTTGAAGCCGCTGATGGCCCACTGGGGGCGCTGGGGGCGGGTGCCCTCGTCGGTGCGGATCTCATGGCTCAGGCGCAGGGTCTGGCCGCCGCCCAGCCGGCCCACCAGCTTGAACAGGCCCAGCTCCTGGGTGGCGTCGGTGCCGTCGATGCGGTTGCCGTCGCCGTCCTCGTACTCGTCCTGGTCGCTCTGGCGCAGCGAGACCATGCCGCTCCAGTCGTCGGTGAAGCGACCGAAGAGGGTGGTGCTGGCGCGGTAGCCCTCGCCGTTGGAGAAGCTGCCCAGGTTGATCAGGGCGCCGAGGCGCTCGCCGTCGCGCAGCAGGTCGTCCGGGTCCTTGGTGACGAAGCGGATCGCCCCGCCCAGGGCGCCGGCCCCGGCGGTGGCGCGTCCGGCGCCGGTGTCCACCTCGACGCGCTTGAGCAGCTCCGGGTCCACCGCCAGACGGCCGCTATGGTGGAAGAGGGTGCCGGCCTGGGTGGCGCCGTCGATGGAGACGTTGAGCTGGGTATCTTCCAGGCCGCGCACATAGACCTTCTGGGCGATGCCGATGCCGCCGCCCACCGCCACCTCGGGCTGGCCGGCGAAGGTGTCCCTCAGGTCATTGGCCTGGTGACGCTCGATATCCGCCTCATCGACCACCCGGTCGGCGGCCAGGCGCTCGGCGGTGATCTCCAGGGTGTCGAGGTCCTGGGTCGACTCGGCCAGCGCCAGGGGGCTGGCGCCGAGCAGGGCGATGGCCAGGCACAGGGGGTGACGGGGAAAGCGTGGGGCGGGGGACATGATGGCTCCTCTGCGTGATATGGATTCTCATTTGTGGCGCATTCTTGTTTACCCCGCCGCGGATGTGAACCGCTTTTACATTTGTTACGCCTCGGCGACGGAACGAGTCGCCGGGAACCATAGCGTCATGCGCAGCCCCCCCGCGGGGCGGTTCTCGGCACGCATCCAGCCGCCCACCGCTTCCAACTGGCGGCGCGCCAGGGCCAGCCCCAGGCCATGGCCGTCTGGCTTGTCGTCGCGGGCCTGGGCGGTGCGGTAGAAGGGCTGGAAGATGCGCTCGAGCTGGTCATCGGGCACCCCGGGGCCCTGGTCGTCGACGTCCAGCCGGTAGCCGTGCGCCTCGGTGCTCAGGGCGACCCGCACCCGGCCCCCCGCGGGGGTGTAGTGACAGGCGTTGCGGATCACGTTCTCCACCGCCTGGGCCAGGGCCCGCTGGCTGCTGCCGTGGATCGCCGCCTGGGCGGGGAGCTCGGCGTCCAGCCGGTGGTCGGGGTACTCGTAGCGGGCGTCGTCGATCACGCTGTCGAGCAGGTCGGTGAGGTCGAGGCTGTCCTGGTCGAGGCTCGGCTTCTCGTTCTCCAGCCAGGCCAGGGTCAGGGTGTCCTCCACCAGGGCGCGCATCAGCCGGCACTCGCGGCGGATGCGCGGCAGGAAGTGCTGGGTCTCGATGCCCTCCTCCACGCAGCTCAGCGCCATGTCGATACGGGTCAGGGGGGTGCGCAGTTCGTGGGAGAGGTCGGCGATCAGCCGGCGCTGGGTGAGGATCAGCTCGCCGGTGCGTTCGGCCATGCGATCGAAGGTGGCCGCCAGGGCGGTCAACTCGTCGTTGCGGTTGCCCAGCAGGGCACGCACCCGCACCCCCAGGTTGCCCTCGCTGAATGCCCGGGTAGCCAGTTCCAGCTGGCGCAGCGGGTGCATCAGGTGGCGATAGATCACCACCGAGAGCAGCACCAGCACCGCCAGCGGCAGGGCCACCTTGAGGGTCAGCTTGACCTCGGGGAGGTGGCCGCCGGGGCGCATGCGCTGGGGCAGGGTGATCAGGAAATGCGTCCGCCCGTCGGCGAAGGTGAGGTCCATGATGGGGTTGTCGGCGAAGTAGAGGTGGATCTTCCACTCCACGTGACGGCCCAGGCGGAAGCCCTCCCGGAACTGCGCCGAGAGCTCGCTGCCGGCCAGGGGACGGATATCGGAGCGCACCACCGCCGCCCAGGTCTCCTCGCGGGCCTGCAAGGCCTCCAGCCAGTCGGCCAGGGCCGCCTCGTCGCCGGCCGCATGGAGGCGCTCGGCGGTGGCACCCCATTGCTTGAGGGTCTGCTGATGGCGCTCGGCGATAAAACTCATCTGCTGCTCGGTCTCGGCGCCGAGGAAGCTGATCACCCAGACCAGCGCCAGGGTGCCCAGCGCCAGGGGCCCGCAGAGTTTCCAGAACAGGCGGCGATTCACAGGAAACAGTAGCCCTTGCCGTGGACGGTCTGCAGGCGATCCGCCGCCATGCCGGCGTCCACCAGCTTGCGGCGTACCCGGCTCAGGTGCATGTCCAGGCTGCGGTCGTAGCGGCTGAATTCTCGCTCCAGCACCAACTGGTAGAGGTAGGGCTTGCTGAGCACCTCGCCCTGGTGAAGCAGCAGTACCCAGAGCAGGCGGAACTGAATCGGCGTCAGGGCGATGGCGGTGTCGGCGTAGTGCACCGCCAGGTCGCCGCGGGCCAGCCTCAGGGGGCCGACGCAGAGCTCGTCCGGGTCGGCGCGCTGGTCGGTGTGGCCCAGGGTGCGGCGCAGCAATGCCTCGATGCGCAGCTGCAGCTCGGTGAAGCCGAAGGGCTTGGGCAGGTAGTCGTCGGCGCCGCGACGGTAGCCGCGGATGCGCTCCTCCTCGGCGCCGCAGGCGGTGAGCATCATCACCGGGGTCTGGCGGGTCTTGCGCAGCCGCTTGAGCACCTCGAAGCCATCCAGCCGGGGCAGCAGCACGTCGAGCAGGATCAGATCGAAGCCCTGGCCGAGGGCCGAGAGCAGCCCGCCTTCACCCTCGTAGCACTGCTGGGTGCGATAGCCCTTGTCCTCGAGCAGGCGGGCGATCTGGCCATTGAGGGTACGGTCATCTTCGATCACCAGGATGCGTGGCCGATACGAGGTGGCAGAAGGCATTGATTATTCGCTTCTTATGCACTTGATAAGCGTTATCATATGTGGCCGAGCGAGGCCTGACAAGTCGCGCCATGCGGGGCGATGGATGATGTATGGGCAGGTAGAGGAGGGCGGCGACCGGGGTCAGTGATCGGGCCGCGGGGCGGGAATCGTCACCAGGCTAAGCAGCTGACCCTGCCAGTGGCAGAAGTGGCCGTCCAGCTCGCGGCCGGCGGGCCAGGCCGGGGCCAGGTCGCCGAGCAGGCGCAGCCGGGCCCGGCCATCGGGGTGCCAGCTCAGCAGCTCGGCATCGGGGAAGTAGAAGCGTCGCCCCACCAGGGGGTAGAGGGCCTTGAACAGGCTCTCCTTGAGGGAGAAGGTCAGGGTGACCGCGAGCGCCGCCTCGTCGGCGGGGAGGCGCGCCCGCTCCGCCGGGGTCAGCACCCGGCGCGCCAGGCGCGCGGCCTCCGCGTCGTCGAGCCACCGCTCGGCGTCCAGCCCCAGGCCGTGGTAGGCCGATCGCGGCGCCACCAGGGCCGCGGCCCAGCCATGAGTGTGGGTAATGCTGCCGACGCAGCCCTGCGGCCAGCGCGGGGCGCGGTCCTCGCCCAGTTCCGGGGCCTGCCAGCGACCATCCAGCTGCCAGAGCGCCTGACGGGCGCACAGGCGCCCGGCGAGAAACTCCGCCCGGCGCTTGGCGGCCGCCGCCGCCAGGCGTGGGGGCAGGGCGATGCCGGCCGTCGTGAAGGCATCGGCGGTCAGGGCCTCGGCGGCGAAGCGGGTCGCCACCAGGCAGCCGTCGGCAAGGTCGAAGGGCCGCTGGATCGCCAGGGGGCCGCAGAAGGAGGGTGTCTCGGTCATGGGCGAATTCTGCCACGAAGCCGGGCCCGGCACGACCGCCGGGCGCCTCGACGGCGCGCGAGCGTGCGCCGTATCATGGCCGCTGACCGGTGATGGGGGCGTCGATGAGGGTGAGCGCGCAGGATTCCGGGAGGGCGGATCGTCCCGCCCGGCGAGGGGGTGGGGCGGTCGCGACGATCGCCGTCGCCCAGTTGTTCGGGACCTCGCTGTGGTTCAGCGCCAACGGCGCGGCGCCCGGCCTGAGGCATGCCTGGCAGGCCAGTGCCGCGGATATCGGCTGGCTGACCAGCGCGGTGCAGGCGGGCTTTATTCTCGGCACCCTGACCCTGGCTGTCGCCGGCCTGGCGGATCGCTATCGAGCCAGTCGGATCTTCGTCGCCAGCGCCATCGCTGGGGCGCTCTTCAATGCCGCCTTCGCCTGGTTCGCGGAGGGGCTGGCCAGCGGCCTGCTGTTGCGCTTTCTGGTCGGCGTCTGCCTGGCGGGCATCTATCCCATGGGCATGAAGCTGATCGTCGGCTGGGCGCCCGAGCGCACCGGCGCGGCGTTGGCGCAGCTGGTCGCCATGCTGACCCTCGGCACGGCCCTGCCGCACCTGCTGCGTGAGGTGGGGAGCGACTGGCCCTGGCAGTGGATCCTCCTCGCCTCCTCGGCGCTCGCCCTGCTGGGGGCGCTGCTGATCCATCGCCTGGGGGATGGGCCCCATCTGCCCCGGGGAAGGGGCGCCTCGGCGAGTCGCGGGGCGGAACGGCGACCGAGCGTCTTCGAGGCCTTCAGGATCCCACGCTTCCGCGCCGCCGCCTGGGGCTACTTCGGGCACATGTGGGAGCTCTATGCCTTCTGGACGGTGGTACCGCTGCTGGTGCTGCATACGCCCCTGGCCGGCCAGTACCCCGGGCTCGGGGTGTCGGGCCTGGCATTTGCCATCATCGCCGTCGGGGCGCTGGGCTGCCTGGTCGGCGGGGTACTGTCCCGGCGCGTCGGCAGCGCCCGGGTGGCGCTGGCGGCCCTGGCGTTGTCCGGTGCCTGTGCCCTGGTCTTCGCCCTCTACTGGCGAGAGCTGTCGGCCCCGGCCATTGGCCTGCTGTTGCTGCTGTGGGGGGCGACCGTGGTGGCCGATTCGCCGCAGTTCTCCGCCCTGTCGGCGAAGGCCTGCCCGCCGGCGCTGGTCGGGGCGGCCCTGGCGATGCAGAACTCCATCGGCTTTTCCATCACCGTGGTCTCGATCGCCGCCACAACGGCCCTGTTCGAGCACATCGGCCTGGATGCCGCCTGGCTGTTGGTTCCCGGTCCGGTGGTCGGGCTGCTCGGCTTCGCCCTGGCGTCCCGGCGGGGCGTCGCGCCCCCGCGGGCGCCTTGACAGCTCGTCGCCCCGGCCGCAACATAGCCGGCATGAAGACTCCAGATCACATGCATTCGAGCCAGTGGTGGCGCTCCTAAGGTGGGGCGGCACCCTCGTGTCTTGAATGACGATGCCGCCTGCAGGGCGGCATTTTTGTGTCTGGGCTTCCTGCACGGCTGGCGAAACAATACCGAGGATGATCTGGGTCACCTTTGGGTAGCCTTTCCCAAGCCAACTGGACACACGCCAAAAAACAGGACCATACCGCCATGTCCGTGCTGATGATCGACAATTTCGACAGCTTTACCTACAACGTGGTGCAGTACCTGGCCGAGCTGGGGGCCGAGGTGATCACCCACCGCAACGACGCCATCACCCTCGAGGAGATCGAGGCCCTGGCGCCGAGCCATATCGTCATCTCCCCCGGGCCCTGCACCCCCAACGAGGCGGGCATCTCCCTGGAGGTGATCCGTCACTTCGCCGGCAAGCTGCCGATCCTCGGCATCTGCCTGGGCCACCAGGCCATCGGCCAGGTCTATGGCGGCGAGGTGGTGCGCGCCCCCCAGGTGATGCACGGCAAGACCTCGCTGGTGCGCCACCATGGCCATGGCGTCTTCGAGGGCCTGGCGGACCCCCTCGAGGTGACCCGTTACCACTCCCTGGTGGTGGCCGCCGAGAGCCTGCCCGAGTGCCTGGAAGTGACCGCCTGGGTGGACGACGATGACGTCACCCCGGGGCTGATCATGGGCCTGCGTCACAAGACCCTGGACGTGGAGGGGGTGCAGTTCCACCCCGAGTCGATTCTTACCCGCCAGGGGCACGAGCTGCTGGCCAACTTCCTCAAGCGTGGCTAAGCGCCGCGGATCGCAAGGAGACCCAACGATGCAGATGCGAGAAGCGATCGATGCGGTGATGCGGGGCCGTCACCTGAGTTTCGACGAGACCTACGCGGTGATGCGCGCCATCATGACCGGCGAGGCCACCGATGCCCAGATCGGAGGCCTGCTGATCGGCCTCTCCATGAAGGGCGAGACCCCGGAGGAGATCAGCGCCGCGGCCCAGGTGATGCGCGAGCTGATGATCCCGGTGACGGTCCAGACCGAGAACGTCGTCGATATCGTCGGCACCGGCGGTGACGGCGCCAACCTCTTCAATGTCTCCACCGCCTCCAGCTTCGTGGCGGCGGCCGGCGGCGCCCATGTGGCCAAGCATGGCAACCGTAGCGTCTCGTCCTCCTCCGGTAGCGCCGACCTCTTCGCCGTGGCCGGCATTACCCTGGAGCTCAACGCCGAGCAGGTGGCGCGTTGCATCGACCAGGTGGGGGTGGGCTTTATGTTCGCACCCATGCACCACAAGGCGATGCGTTATGCCATCGGCCCGCGCCGTGAGATGGGCGTGCGTACCCTGTTCAATATCCTCGGGCCCCTGACCAACCCCGCCGGCGCCCCCAACCAGGTGCTGGGCGTCTACCAGCCGGAGCTGGTGCCGGTGATGGCCGAGGTGCTCAAGCGCCTGGGCAGTCGCCATGTGCTGGTGGCCCACGCCGAGGATGGCCTGGACGAGATCTCCCTGGCCGCACCGACGCGCATCGCCGAGCTCAAGGACGGCGAGATCCGCGAGTACACCATCACCCCCGAGGAGTTCGGCATCGAGCGCCAGTCGCTGGAGCCCCTCAAGGTGCTGACCGCCGAGGACAGCCTGCGCCTGGTCAAGGAGGCCCTGGTCGGGGAGGGGCCCGCAGCGGATATCGTCGCCCTCAACGCCGGCGCCGCTCTCTATGCCGCCGACGTGGCCGACACCCTCAAGGAGGGCGTGGCCATGGCCCAGGACGCCCAGGACTCCAAGCTGCCGCTGGAGAAACTCAAGGAACTGGCCGATTTTTCCCGCGTCTTCGCGGGGTGAGGAAACGAGAGATGACCACCCAACTGCCCACCATCCTGGCCCGTATCCTCGCCCGCAAGGAAGAGGAGGTCGAAGAGCGCAGCCGCGCCGTGGCCGAACGCGACCTGTTGGTCCTGGCCGAGCGCCAGAGCGCCCCGCGGGGCTTCGTCGCGGCCCTGGAGCGCCGCATCGAGCGTGGCGAGCCCGGAATCATCGCCGAGATCAAGAAGGCCTCGCCCTCCCGGGGCGTGATCCGCGAGGACTTCCGGCCCGCCGAGATCGCCGCCGACTATGCCGCCGCCGGCGCCGCCTGCCTCTCGGTGCTCACCGACGCCGACTTCTTCCAGGGCCACGAGGACTTCCTGATCGACGCCCGGGAGGCCTGCGAGCTGCCGGTGATCCGCAAGGACTTCATCACCCACGGCTACCAGGTGAGCGAGGCCCGCGCCATCGGCGCCGACTGCATCCTGCTGATCGTCGCCGCCCTGGACGACGCGCGCATGGCCGACCTCTACCAGCAGGCCCGGGCCCTCGGCATGGACGTGCTGGTCGAAGTGCACGATGCCAACGAACTGGAGCGCGCCCTGCGCCTCGACCTGACCATGGTCGGCATCAATAACCGCGACCTGCATACCTTCGACACCCGCCTCGAGACCACCTTCGAGCTGCTGGCGCAGATCCCCGACGAGGTCACCGTGATCACCGAGTCCGGCATCCATACCCGCGACGACGTGGCCCGCATGCGCGAGCAAGCCGTCCACGGCTTCCTGGTCGGCGAGGCCTTTATGCGCCAACCCAGCCCCGGCGACGCCCTGAAGCAACTGTTCTTCTAAGCCCGCCACGCCCCAAAAAACCCCGGACGGCCCACGCCGCCCGGGGTTTTTGTTTCCGGAATCACAGTTCTGTAGGAGCGCGGATTTTCCGCGCGATTGGCGCCGTCAGGCGCCTCTGTTGGAGCTGGCTAGCCAATACCACCCAGCACTTACTGAAATCACCAACCCCCCCACCTTTGCATCTCCCACTTCCCTTGCTTACTCTCAATCCCTAAGACTGCTGAGGCGGTCATGGATGACAACAAAGACCCAAGGACTACCGCATGGATGGCGGCCGCCATCGTAAGATGCAGGGTAGGGGCGGTAGCGTGTCCGGGCTCTCTACCTTCATTTGGCCCAGAACCCGCATTACTTCATCGTGGGACAATACGACAGGCAGCCGGCGAGGCCGCTTGGCCCGGGAGAACTCACCGATATACCCAGCGGCTGCTCGAGCACCTGGCGATAGAGAAAGACCAGCGCATTCAATGCCTGATTCTGGGTGGCCGCCGCCACATGGCGCTCTACCGCGAGGTGTTCAAGAAAGGCCTTGACCTCAGGAGCCCCCCATCACGACGGGATGCCGTACGCCGTGGAAGCGAATGAAGTAGCGAATCCAGTAGCAGTAGGTCTTCTCGGTTCGCAGGCTATAGTGCTTCACCCTCATGGTGGCCTTCATCCGGTCCATCAGCTTCGGGGGCCTGTTGTGCGTATCCATACGGCTGTCCTCTTGGTGCATGGATATGCATACATTATTATTGGCTCTGGCAAAACGCGCAAGCACACGAATCCTGCATAGGTGGCCGAGCTATAATTAATTTGTTTTAAAATCAATTGGTTAGGCGGACAATGGTAGGCTATATTTGTCGGACGAACGTGCCTGCACGTTGATCCAATCATAGAACGCGCTGCCTAATACCTGTTATACGTTTATCGAAATCAGGAGACATTATGAATAGTGAAGACTTCAACAAGTGTAGAGAATTTTTGGAAAGCCAAATTAAAGAGGCTCCTGAAAATAAGGAATTGCTAGCTGCTTATCAACGACTGTTCGAGTTAAAAAGTGAGTTCGATAAAGAAACAAATAAAGCAGTTATTGAAAAAGAGATAAGAGAAGCTGAAATACAGGCGAACTTGAATGCAACAGTTCATACTAACAATACTGATTACGACAAAGCTGTTCACTCAAATAATACCAACTTCAACATGAATGCTGGCAACAACCATGCAGCAAATTTTCAGCATCAACAAACTCAATATGCAGGTGTAGCCAATAATGCCATTAACAATGGCTGGCTGCCTCATCAGAATCCAAACGTATAACAAGTTGCTGCACTCGGAAAAATTACTCGCTGCGCTCGTAATTTTCCGGTGAGCAAGGCGTTATGCACAAAAAATACTCAAGGTAAATTATGGAACATATTGATTGGGGTGACTTTCAAAAAGTCGATATTCGCGTTGGAACCATTGTTGATGTCGAAGACTTCCCAGAGGCCCGTCGGCCTGCTTACAAATTAAAGGTGGATTTCGGGCAAGAGATCGGTATTAAAAAGTCTAGTGCTCAGATCACTGCTCTATATGCAAAAGAAGAACTTCTCGGCAAGCAGGTGCTAGCAGTAGTAAATTTCCCACCAAAACAAATTGGCCCCATTATGTCTGAGTGTTTAGTCACTGGTCTGCATCGTCCAGATGGTTCTGTAGTTCTATCAACAGTTGATATGGATCTACCGAATGGAACACGGCTGGCATAACAAGGCAATGTTGTCGGACTCGCTAACGCTCGCCGCAAATTGCGGCGTTATAAATACTAAGGAGAGAGCATGGAACCTGTTTCCGTTGCAACCGCCTTCGCTTCTGTTGTTGGGTTGTTAGGGCAATTCCAAGCAAGCCGAGAAGGCGCTGAACAAGCTGATTTCAATGAATTCTTGCAGTGGCTTGTGGACAGCAACCATGAAGAGGTCAAGGATCTGATCGAGAGCAACACCAAGACAACGATTGGGATCAAAGCACTTCTAAACCAAAATCACGATGTGCTACTTCAAAAACTGGATGCCCTTGATTCTGCGCTCTCGTCATTTGGAAGTCTTATCCCAGGATTTTCAGACATCAGTAGTGGTCTTTATCCCAGTGGAGGTCAACTGTCTGAGCAGGCAAAACAAATTCTTTCCCAGTTTCAGAATTCGGGTGCTAGCAAGATCCTTGAACTACACACCTATGATGGCGTAAGCCTCATGTATCTCGGCGGGACGGAGCGAGAAATGGAAATATCGGAACCTCGCTTTCTCGAAGACGATCTCAAAACATTGGTTGAACTAGGTTTGTTGCGCCACGATTTTAATGGGAAGGGCGACAATCTATACATTTTTACTCGCACTGCCTCTGAGCTTGTGCTCTCAGCCAATTTATAACAAGTCGCAGCAGTTCGCGGCCGATGGCCGCCGGACGCCCTTTCCGTGGCTCCTTTGTCGCCACTCCAAGGTCGCCGCTGTGCTTCGGCGTTATACGAAGTGAGTATATGAAGATTCAAGTCTTTGAAAATGAATATGAACTTAAAGATTAGGTAGAGCTAAGGCAGCATCTTAGGTACCGGTACAAGGAAGTGTATGGAGCGTTTTGGCTGTGTAGAGAAGAGCCTGAGCTATCATTGTTCATAAATGATGATAAGGCGTGGCTGTACTACATACCCTCGAATTCTGAAGGAATGATGTCCTCTGTAAACCCCGAGCCTAGTGTAAGTGAGGAAGATAAAATCGATTTTTATATTGAGAATTACCAGCTAGACTCAGTGTCGGAATCATCGGTTGTTAGCCTTGAATCTGGTATTCGAGCTTTCATTCATTTTTACAAATATGGTGAAATTGGAGACCAAGTAGTTTGGGGGTAAATCGTATAACAAGCGCAGGCAATCTGACAGGCTAAAGCGCCACGCCTTTTGTTCCAAAAGTCGCGCCACTTTAGCCTGCCGTTGCTGCGGGCGTTAACAATCCAAGGAGGGTGCGGTGTCAGATTTAATAACTAACGAAGTTCGTGAGTCGGTAGAGCGAAGTGTGCTCTGTTGGTTAGCTACGAGTGACGAAAATGGGCAGCCGAATGTATCACCGAAGGAAGTTTTTGCTATTGCAGGTGGTCAGAGCATAGTAGTTGCAAATATAGCTTCACCTCACTCAGCAAAGAATATCAGGGTAAACCAGAAAGTATGCCTTAGCTTCGTTGATGTTTTTGTCCAAAAGGGGTTCAAGATAATCGGCACGGCAGTCGAGATTAAGTCGTCAGAAACTGAGTATTCTCAATGGGTTTCTCCAATTCTACCGATGGTGGGAGATCGATTTCCGATATATAGCATATTCATTGTAAGACCTATCGCCGCTGAACCAATAGTTGCGCCTAGCTACAGCCTTTATCCTTCAGAAACTACCGAAGATTCACAGGTCAAGTCAGCACTTCGCATTTACGGTGTGACTAAGGATAAATATGTCTAACCAATCCATTAGCTTCGTTTCCTACGGACACCGGAAGTTCGTTTCTCGCGTCTTTTATGCCGAGACTTAAAGGAGATCAGAAATGGAAGCTTTCCAGACAATTGAGTCTTTTGAAAGGGAACTCGTGGATCCGACAATTAGAAAGGATGCAAGGCGAATTTCAGAACTTCTTTCAGATGAATTTATGGAGTTTGGCAGTTCTGGCGAGGTGGTTAAAAAGAACGACGTTTTGAACTCTGCTGAGAGGCCTGGAAAAATTTCCTATCAGCTTTCTGATTTCGACTTTAAGATGCTAGGGAATACGCATGTTCTGGTTACGTATCGGTCTGTAACTTCATCGCAAGTGGTAGCCCTCCGCAGTTCAATCTGGGCCAAGGAGTATGGAGGCTGGAAAATGATGCATCACCAGTCAACGGTAGTGCCAAGTGGCATTTGATAGAGTAATAAAGGTTGTTTCGGGACCTTTTCCCTTCCGCTGGACGCCCTTGTGAGGGCAAGCTTATGGCAGGTATTAGCTTTTAGTGGGAGATCCCATGACTATTGAATCTTGGTCCGCGTTTGTCGTCGCATCGGCGGCTCTATTAATGATTCCTGGTCCGACGATTCTGGCCGTCATCAGCTATTCAGTTACTCACGGTCGTCGTGCCAATATTCCACTGGTGGCTGCCGTCGCGATGGGTGACGCCACTGCATTGTGTGCTTCAATCGTGGGTTTGGGGACTTTGCTTGCAGTATCTGCGTTTTGGTTCATGGTCGTGAAAGTGGTGGGTGGTTTATACTTGCTTTACCTTGGTATCAAGCTGCTTCTTGCGGGCTTCTCACCTACTGAAATGCCGGAGGCGACGCCTGACTCGTCACACTTGAGATTGTTCGCTAACACATATTTAGTGACCGTGCTAAATCCAAAGAGCATTGTCTTCTTTGTGGCTTTTTTACCGCAATTCATTACACCGAGTGAAAGCGGGATGTTCCAAATGTGGGTGCTCTCGGTAACGTTTGTTGTTTTGGCGACCATCAATGCCACGCTTTACACAGTTTTCGCATCATCCGCTCGCCGGCTGCTTATCTCGACCAAAGCGCAGCGTAGGTTTAATTTTGCTGGCGGTGCTCTGCTTTCATCAGCCGGTGTGTGGGCCTTGCTAGCCAAGCGTCCAGCCTTGTAGAAGCTAACAAATGGCTGTTGTCGGACGCACCTTCGCTAGCGCTCCGGTACGCCGCAAAGCCAAGACGTTATGTGGAAGCTGATTATTCAGCTAAGAGGATATATGGGTACAGTGGCGAGGTTTTTAATCTTGTATCTAACTCCAGTGATTTCCTTTGCTGGTACTGTTGGTGCGTATATATTGGTTTATGGAGAAAGTGTTGATCACCCTCTAATAGATTTTGCTTTGATCTTAGTTGTTTCAGGTTTTTTGGTTTCATCGGGCCTCAGTGTTAAGCTGATCTCTCATTTTTTAGGTGATAATATAAATTACTTGGGTGTCGCTTTTGCTGTAATAGGTTGGCTATTAGGGTTGATTCCAGTAGTTTTATATATGTTTTTGCTTCAACAGTGAATGCGGCCAACAATGCACATGACAAGACGTTTAAGAAAGATTTTCAACGCATGGTGTTTTTAGTTTGAATAGGGTTTAATATTCGTGGCACAATGATTTAATCTTAACGGTGGCGTTGTTCACTACTTGACGCGGCGTTATGTGTGCGCCACCTGCAGGCCATAGAAGGTAATCCTATGACTAAGCATGTTGGCTCTTGCCTGTGTGGCACAGTGAGATTTGAGGTCCATGGGGGCTTCGACAGCTTTTACCTGTGCCATTGTGAGTATTGCCAAAAAGATACGGGGTCGGCTCATGCGGCAAATTTGTTCTCGCAGTCAGCTAAACTGACCTGGCTGGCGGGTGTAGATGCTGTGACAACCTTTACGCTTCCGGGTACTCGCCACAACAAAAGCTTCTGTAGATCGTGTGGCTCAGCACTACCAAGCACCCAACTTGCAGACCTGCTCGTTGTTCCCGCAGGGTGTTTGGATACTGAGGTCTCTGTGTTGCCAACTGCGCACATCTTTACATCGAGCAGAGCGGCTTGGGACGCGGAAATTAGTGACCTGCCTGAGTTCGAGGGCCTGCCAGAGTAGGCTAGTATCACATAACCAGCGGCTGTTGGCGGTCGCGGTTATTACGCCTTAATAAATTTTTAGTCATCAAGAGTGTGTCTATAGATGAATGATTTGATTGTGCGGATTGCTGATGATCATGACATTGATAATATCGCAGGGTTGTTTGATCTTTACCGGCAGTTCTATGGGCAAGAGTCCGATTGTGTTTTGGCTTATGAGTTTATTAAAAATCGTATCGAACGGGAAGAGTTTGTTGTTTTTTTAGCAATGGAGAAGGGGGTGTCGATAGGCTTCTGTCAGCTATATCCTTCTTTTTGTTCGGTAGATGCAATGCCCATCTATATTCTTTACGATCTATACGTAAAACCAGAATATCGTAAACATGGTGTTGCCAGAAAGTTAATGCTGGCTGCTGAAGAGCATGCCATTAAATCAGGTAAAAAAAGGCTGGAGCTATCTACCGCTAAAAACAATCACTCTGCACAGAAGCTTTATGAGTCTCTTGGCTGGGTGAAAGATGAAGTTTTTTTATGTTACAGTAGAGATGTCAAGGGCTAATAAGATCGTCAATTTGACGCCAAAAACTTCGTTGCGTTTGTGTTGCTTCCTCGTTTCTTTATAAAAATCAACCACGTGGTGGTCGTCTCTTATGGCGGCGTTAGGTTTTTATACTATTTTATAGCCAAGGGAAGTTAAAGTGAATAACCTCAAAAAGCCAGTCAGCATAAATAAAGGGTATCATGCTCATGTCTATTTCGATCAAGAAACAGTGGATTTTGCCTCTAGACTTTGTAAAGAAGTAGGAGAGAGGTTCGGTTTTAAGGTCGGGCGCGTTCATCAGAAGCTGGTAGGGCCTCATACTAAGTGGAGTTGTCAGATTGCTTTTGGTCCTGAGTCTTTTGACGATTTTATTCCCTGGCTGGATGACAGGAGAGGGGAGTTAAGTGTATTGGTTCACGCTTTGACGGGTGATGACCTGGCAGATCATACGAAATATACCTACTGGCTAGGCGATAGTGTGGAAATAAATTTAGATGGGCTATAAGCCTATCAAACTCAGGCAAGAGGGATCCTGGCGTCGCGCTCCTGCTGAAAATGTTAGATGCTATCAGTCTCGGAGAGTTGAATGAAAATCAAATGTATTGCTGGGTTCGCTTCGATAACCAGAGATCCGGCTGCAAGTATATCTCTGTATCAGGATGTGTTGGGCCTGCCACTGTATAAGATGGATGATTATCGCTTCATGGATAAATTTCCCGGGGCTCACCATTTTGGTATATGGCCTCTCTCAATGGCAGCCCAGTCTTGCTTTGGGAAGAATGAATGGCCTGATAGTGTTCCTGAACCCACAGCAACAATTGAATTTGAGCTGGCGGATGCTGCTGCTGTGGAAGCTGCGGTTCGGGAAATGAAGGAGAATGGACAGAACTTCGTCCATGAAGCCCGGACTGAACCGTGGGGACAGACAGTCGCAAGGTTCATGAGTCCTGAGGGTATATTGGTAGGTCTGAGTTATGCTCCATGGCTTCATGAGTGAGTGCTTAACCATAGCGTCAACCCTGACCTGCTGTTCCGCTGACGCTCCAAAGTTTTCCGATTACGCTGGGCATTATATATGAAAAGTCATGGGCATATAACTCTACGAGAAATGGGTTTCTCGAAGCTTTAGGTGGGGTGGGTGAAATTATGGCCATAACTTTACGATACATATTCAAATGCCGGGAATCGTAGATGCGTAACTCAGGGGCTTCGAGCAGCATGATCTCGAGGATGGTGAAAAAGGGGCAATATCGGTTATGTGTTCTGAGCATGTTGTTCGAAAAATCATGGCTATTTTAGGTTTGCTATGTGTTCCCTATGTGAAAGCTGATTCAATTGATGGCTGTTATTTGGCGTCGGAGAACATAGCCAATCTTTCATCTGAAGAGCAAGAGGTTAGGTCTAGTTATGTGAGTGTTTCAAGAGCTGCTAGTGGTTATTCGGTGGAAGGGATTATCTGGGGGGCGAATCTTCACGTTTGTCATATTGCATCACCTATTGAAGGTGGTGACGGACCACTACGGATGGATTATGTCGACAATGGTCTGATTTATAATCATGATGAGGCTGAATATAATATTAGTTGTGAGCTCGAGCTTTCTTTTGAAAATGATGTGTTGACAATAACGGATTACAACCATCATTGTTCGAGGTACGTCTTTTATTGTGGTGCTAGAGTTGGGTTGGACAGGGTTGAGTTACCAAAGGTAGAGCAAGCCTGCCCTTGAGCTACACATAAAAAATCGCTCAAGAGGGACTTGTTATTCGTGGCATTTTCAGTTTGCATTAGGCCTTAGTGTCTAAGGCGCGATATGGTAACTTTTGTATGCGTGCCTGCCTGCCCCCTTAAGGCGGCGTTGAGGCTGCAGAAAAGCTCCAGCCATGCCAGGGGCGAGAAATCAAGCAGTGTGCAACCAACATGCCCTGGTTTAAGCGCCGCGCTACGATCAGTGGGTTCTGGTCGCCATCGGCTACCTGGAATCGCTGCAGCCAGGCTCTTTGGGCTTGTGGTGCACTATCTGATTGAGCACAAGCTGGACCTGTCGACGTTTCACCCCGGGTACGGGCGTTGTGCCAGCGATCCTGCTCAAGCCCCTCCTGTCCAAGGGCATCACCTCCAACCGGCAAAGTCCGTGGGGCTGCGATAGCCTGTTCAAGATATTGCCCTGTGATACAGGGTTTACAGCCAGCGTTTTGGATAGGGCTGTCCGGAAATCAGTCGGTGATAGATCACCCCGAACGCCACGATCAAAACGGCCCCCGCGGCCACCGGCATCAGCAAAAAGTCCCAGTGTTCGCCCGCCAGCATCACGACCAGCGGATTGGCCCCGGCCGGTGGGTGGGTCGTGTTGGTGAGCAGCATCAGGCCTACCGCGAGTCCCACTGCCAACCCCATCGACCAGGGCGTGATATTCATCAAGGTTGCGACTGACAGGCCAATCGCCGTGGTCAACAGGTGCCCGACGATGACATTCCGGGGTTGTGCCAAGGGGCTATCCGGTAGGCCAAATAGAATTACCATGGTCGCGCCGAAGGGCGCCATCAACCAGAGGGAGGATTCCGTCATGGCACTCAGGCTGCCGAGCGTCGTAATACACAGCATGGCGCCCAAGCCGGCGATCAAGGGTGCAAGGTGGCGGGATCTTGGTAGGCGTTGGAGCATGGGTAAACCTCTAAGGGAGACAGATCGGTCTGCACAAAGTAGACAGGTCTGTCTTCCTGTGTCAAGCTGTGCTCATCCGATGTAATCGAGGGGCGGCATGGATAAGCAAGAACAGCTGGTTCGCACCGCTTTCAGGTTGTTTTACTCCCGTGGCATCCACGCCGTGGGGGTTAACCTGGTGCTGGCGGAGTCCGGGATCGCCAAGAAGACGCTGTATCACCACTTCCCCAGCAAGGAGCATCTGGTGGAAGCGACGATTCGCTACCGTGACGGCAGTTACCGGGCCTGGCTACGCTCGAGGCTGGATCGTGTGTCAGTAGGAAAGCCCGCGCTGCTGGAACTGTTTGATGCCCTGGATGACTGGTTCCACGGTCGGGTAGCGGAGCTCGAGCCTTTCCATGGCTGCTTCTTTATCAATGCCAGTGCTGAATTCGGGGACCATAACAGTGCCATCCATCGGGCCTGTGCCGAGCACAAGGCGGGAATTACCGCACTGATTCGTACACAGGTGGACGCGCTGCCTCTCCCGGAAGGGCGAAAAGAGGAGGTCACACGGCTGGTAGTCCTGCTGAAGGAAGGCGCTATCTCGGTAGCGCATGTTCAGGGGAACCTCGAGGCGGCCGCGGAAGCCCGGGAGCGAGTGAATAGCATCCTGCCAGGCTAAAGGTTATCGGGGGCCGGTTCGGTTATTCATCTACCGCACTGGGTGAAGCTACCAGGGAAAAGGAAGCATGGGATGATTCGCGACTATCGAGAAGAGGATGTCGACCAGGTGTTGGCCATCTGGCTCTCGGCATCCATCCTGGCGCACGATTTCGTGCCTGCGGCGTTCTGGGAGTCCCAGGTCGAGGCGATGCGAGACGCCTATCTCCCCGCGGCCGAGACCCGGGTATTCGAGGAGGCGGGGCAGATCAGCGGCTTCTACTGCCTGGTGGAGACGACCCTGGCCGCCATCTTCGTGTCGCCGGAGCGGCAGGGTAGGGGGATCGGCTCGGCCTTGATCGAGGACGCCAAGCGCTGCCGCGAGAGTCTGACGCTGACCGTCTACCAGGCGAACCGCTCCAGCGTCGAGTTTTACCGGAAGCACGGCTTCGTTATTCATGACGAACAGTTGGACGCCAACACCGGGCAACCGGAGTGGGTGATGGAGTACCGGGGCGTTGATGGCGCCGCTTTAGCGATGTAACTGAGTACTGTTGATCGGGGCGCGCGTACGAGCCGATTTATCACGCCGCATGGGCGAGCGTAGTCAGTTCTCGTGCAGCGCCTAGGGAACTTCCTGACTCATGGACGATATGATTCGACGACTGGCATGCATTGCCCTGCTATCTGTCTCGGGTGTGGCTTTCGCGGAGAGTCGTTCCCCCGTGGATCCCGGGTTGAGGCTGATTACCTCGGCGGGGTCGATGCGCTTTCTCGTCTACTCCATCTGTTCCCCCGAGCATTGTTGGAGCGAGCCTTATCTGGAGTGGTTCGACCTTTCCGGGGACGACTGGCGGCTTATGGAGCGACGGCAACTGGAAGAATTGCGCTATGGGACGGTGGTGGAGGCCGCGACATGGATATGGGATGAGGGGCATCCCTATTTGAGCGTCCACATCTCCCCATCGCATGGTGGTTTTGAGCCGCATGTCGTGCGTATTTATCCTGCGGAGCCCGGCAAATATCGTCTTGAGCCTAGTGCTCTTGGGCCTGATGGCTGAGCGCAGGCGTGGGATATCCGGTAGTTATTATCCTGCGGTGAGAGTGTCGAGTCGCATCGGCAGAGCCCGCAGAATGCCCCTAACCGACTGGCCTAACGATTGAATAGCCAGAGAATCGCCGAGAGCACCAGGCTGATCAGGATCATGGTGGTGATCGGGAAATAGAAGGAGGCGTTCTCGCGGCGGATGGCGATATCGCCGGGAAGCTGGCCGAAAGGCAGCTTGGAGAGCCAGGGCCAGAGCAGGCCGATGGCGACGATCAAGAGTCCAATCAGGATCAGGGTGCGGTTCATGCTCGCCTCCTGGATGCCCCCATCACCGATACCGGTGATGGGGGCATTTTTTTACTTCAGCCTTGCTGTTTT
>NZ_BJUK01000054.1 GCF_007989625.1 Bisbaumannia pacifica | reverse complement strand
CACCGCATCATATCCCGAGTTGTTCCAGTAGAGTGACCGCTGCCCAGATGGCGGAATTGGTAGACGCGCTAGCTTCAGGTGCTAGTGTCCTTACGGACGTGGAGGTTCAAGTCCTCTTCTGGGCACCATCGTTACTTATCGCAAGAGCATCCATAGCAAGCCCCGCACACGCCATCGAGCGTGTTTTTTTGTGCCCGCGATTCGGGCATGTGGCCACCCCCTCAGTCGAAACGCCCCGGCAACCGGGCCACCGACTCCAGCGCCCAGCCCCGAGTCCGCACGCCGCCCTCCAGCCGCCCGGCCTCGGCCGCCGGCAGATTGGGGAAGAAGTTCAGGCCGGTGCGCGCCTCCACCTCGTCGATGCTCACCAGGTAGCGATCCAGGGGCTCATCGCCGCGCACCGTCTGGGGCATGATAAAGGCCAGCGCCAAGGGCTCGTCGCCGGGCACCACGACGATCTTGTAGAAGGCCTCGGGCACCTCCACCAGGCCCACCCGGTTGAGGACGTTATCCCTGAAGCGCGCGGGAAAGATCGGCCCGGTGATCACCTGCAGCGTACCGAAGCGCGGCACGAAGTGATCGATCACCACCTCCTCCAGGCGCTGCCAGAGGCGCCGGTTGAGATCGGGCCGCTGGGGCGACATGTTGCTCATCTGGAAGGTCTGGCGCTGGGCCTCGCGACCATGCACCACGGCGATGGCGTAGTTGGGGGCGAGATGGCCGCGATCATAGCCGCTGCCGAAGTAGCTGTCCGGGGCGATCGGCCACAGGGCGCGCCAGTCGCGCCGGAAGTCGGGGCGCGGCGCGGCGCGCGGATTTTCCACCGCGCGCAGGGTGTAACTGACCCAGAGGGGGTTGACCCGCAGGTCCGACCAGCCGACCAGGAAGCCGTCATTGCGCAGCACCCGATGCAGGTTGGTCGGCGTCAAACGCTCCCAGGTGGGCACCCCCATCCAGCTGAGCCGATCGCGGTACTCCTGCTCCTGGGCATACCAGAGCCCGCTGCTGATGGCGACGAACACCAGTCCCACCCCCACCTGGCGCAGGCCACGCCGCCATCGAGAGATCCTTCTGCGCATGCCCTTCCTTATCCATCGACGGCGCCGGCCCTAATGGCCGGCGCCTTCACCCTCGGACCGGTGACGTCACCAACCCACCGAGAACATGGTCTCCAGATCATGGCGGGAGTGCACCTGCATGGCATTGAGGGTCTCGGTGTCGCGAATGCCCTCGACCGCGTTGAGCCGCTCGGTGACCAGCTCGGCCAGGCTCTCGAAGTTACGGGTGCGCGCGATGGCCACCAGGTCGTAACGCCCACAGGTGGAGTAGACCTCGCTGATGCCTTCCACGTCGGCCAGGCGCTCGGCCACCGCCTTGACCTGGCCCTTGTCGGTATTGATCAGGATCACCGCGTTCTGCATTGTCTCTCTCCTCGCCCCTGGATGATGGTGAGTCTCGGCGCCAGTATATCAGTGCCGCCGAGAGCGCCCCAGCCTCACCGCGGCCGATTGCCGCAGCGGTGCCACCGGCATTCGCGTCCCTCGCCGGGCTTCGACTAGGATAAGGCAGAACTCCTGCACTGCCGGGGAGTCGGAGATTCATGCGAGCTCGACTCGCCATACCTAGAGCGGGACCACCCGCCTAACGACCGTGACCCTGCCCCACCGGCCCCGCGCCTGACGGGCAAGCCCCAAAAAGAACGCAGATGAAGTAAGGAGACACCATGGCTAATCAGAGTCGTCGCGACTTTATGCGCAACAGCCTGCTGGGCCTGGCCGCCCTGCCCCTGGGCGCCGGCATCCTGTCCCAGAGCGCCTTCGCCCAGAGCCTGCCGCGGGTCGACCCCGACAGCGACGAGGCCAAGAACCTCAACTATGTGGAAGTGGCCAGCGACGCCAGCGACCACGCCCAGTATGCCGAGGGCGAACATTGCGCCAACTGCATGTTCTTCCAGGACGGCAACCAGGCCTGCCAGCTCTTCCCGGGCAAGAGCGTCGAGCCGGAAGGCTGGTGCCAGGCCTGGGCCGCGCGCCCCTGAGCCCCGCCCTCCTCAGGCAAAGGGCCCGCGCCATCGGCGCGGGCCCTCGTCGTTGATGCCCCGACGGCGTTTCTCGCCCTCAGCCACCGCCCTCGGCCCCCTCGGGCAACGGCCACTGATAACGCCGCACCACTTCCTTTTCCTCCATCGATTCCAGCTTCACCGGGAACCCCCATAGCTGGTGCAGGTGACGAATCACCGGATAGACCGTCTTGGCCAGGGGCCGGCGACGATCCTGCACATGGCGCAGGGTCAGGGACCGATCACCGCGGATATCCGCCGAGTAGACCTGGATATTGGGCTCGCGCACCGAGAGGGCGTACTGCACCGAGAGTGCCTCGCGGATACGCTGGTAGCCACGCTCGTCGTGGATCGCGGCCACCTCCAGCATCTCCTCCTGGTCATCATCCACCACGGTGAACAGCTTGAGATCGCGAATCACCCTGGGGGACAGGAACTGCTGGATAAAGGACTCGTCCTTGAAGTTGCGCATGGCGAAGTGCAGGGTCTCCAGCCAGTCGCTGCCGGCCATGTCCGGGAACCACTCGCGATCCTCGGCGGTAGGCGCCTCGCAGATCCGCTTGATGTCGGTGAACATGGCGAAGCCCAGGGCATAGGGGTTGATGCCGCTGTAGTAGGGGCTGTCGAAGGGCGGCTGATTGACTACCGCGGTATGTGACTGCAGGAACTCCAGGATCAACCCCTCGTCCACCAGGCCCTCATCGAAGAGGCGGTTCATCAGGGTGTAATGCCAGAAGGTGGCCCAGCCCTCGTTCATCACCTGGGTCTGGCGCTGGGGATAGAAGTACTGGGCCAGCTTGCGCACGATGCGCACGATCTCGCGCTGCCAGGGCGCCAGCAGGGGGGCATTTTTCTCGATGAAGTAGAGCAGGTTCTCCTGGGGCTCCGGCGGATAGCGACCACCGCCATGCAGGCCCAGCGGGTCCTCCTCGTCGTCGTGGGGCTCCGCCAGGGGCTCGCCATCCGCCGGCCGGGGGATGGTCCGCCACAGGGTATTGACCTGAGCCTGCAGGTACGCCTCCCGCTCCGCCTGGCGATGTGCTTCCTCTTCGGCGGAGAGCGGTGAGGGACGCTTGTAGCGATCCACCCCGTAGTTCTGCAGGGCGTGACAGGCGTCCAGCAACTGCTCCACCGCGGTCACGCCGTAACGCTCCTCGCACTCCGCCACGTACTTCCGGGCGAACACCAGGTAGTCGATGATCGAGCTGGCATCGGTCCAGGTGCGAAACAGGTAGTTGCCCTTGAAGAAGGAGTTGTGGCCGTAGCAGGCGTGGGCCATCACCAGCACCTGCATCATCAGGGTATTCTCCTCCATCAGGTAGGCGATGCAGGGGTCGGAGTTGATCACCAACTCATAGGCCAGGCCCATCTGGCCACGCCGATAGGCCTGCTCCACGGCCAGGAACTGCTTGCCGAAGGACCAGTGGTGGTAGCCCACCGGCATGCCCACGCTGGCATAGGCATCCATCATCTGCTCGGTGGTGATGATCTCGATCTGGTTGGGGTAGGTATCCAGGCGATACTCGTCGGCCAGCCGAGCGATCTCGGCCTCGAAGGTCTCGAGGGTCTCGAAGGTCCAGTCGGAGCCGGTGGCGATGGGCTTGCGTCGCGTCATGCTCTGCCTCCTGGTTCCGTTCAGGCCTCGGCCCGACGCCGGAACAGTTCTCGGAACACCGGATAGATATCGCCGGCCTCGACGATCTGGCGCATGGCGAAGCGCTCGGAAAACTCCGCCGCGACCCGCTCGTACTCCTCCCACAGCGCCTGATGGGCATGGGGGGTGATCTCCACATAGGTGAAGTACTGCAGCCGCGGCATCAGCTTCTTCATCATCAGTTCGCGACAGGTCACCGAGTCGTCGTCCCAGTTGTCACCGTCGGAGGCCTGGGCCACATAGAGGTTCCACTGAGCCGGCGAATAGCGCTTGGTGATGATCTCGTCGACCAGGGTCAGGGCACTGGAGACGATGGTGCCGCCGGTCTCCCGGGAGTAGAAGAACTCCTCCTCGTCGACCTCCTTGGCGGCGGTATGGTGGCGCACGAAGACCAGCTCCACCTTCTCGTAGTTGCGCTCCAGGAAGAGGTAGAGCAACAGGAAGAAGCGCTTGGCGATGTCCTTGTGGGCCTGGGTCATGGAACCGGAGACGTCCATCACGCAGAACATCACCGCCTTGTTGGAGGGCTGGGGCTGGTTGATCAGGTGGTTGTAGCGCAGGTCGTAGGTGTCGATAAAGGGCACCGCCTCGAGACGCCGCTCCAGCCGCTCGATCTCCTCCTTGAGAGCCTCGATGCGCGAGGGATTGCGCAGCACCGGGTCCTTGCGCTCCTCCGCCTCGAGGGCCTCGAGGGCCTCGCGCAGGGCGCGGCGCAAGGGCGCGCGCATGGCGATGCGTCGAGCCTGGGCCTCGCGCATGGAGCGCACGATATTGATCCGCGCCGGCACCCCATCCTTGGAGATCCCGGCACGCACCGGGCGCACCTCCTCCAGGTCCACCAGCTGCTTGCGCTCCAGGTGGGGCAGCTCCAGGCCATCGAAGACGAAATCCAGGAACTCCTCCCGGGTCAGGCTGAAGGCGAATTCGTCCATGCCCTCGCCCTGGTTGGAGGCGCCGCCCTCGCCGGCGCCTCCGCCCCCACCGCCGCCCCCCGGGCGGCGCAGGCGATCGCCCTCCACGAACTCCTTGTTGCCCGGGGAGACGATGCTGCGTTTACCGCCGGGGCCGTGCTGGAAGACCGGCTCGGAGATGTCCCGAGAGGGAATCGAGACCTTCTCGCCGCGCTCCATGTCGGTGATGGAGCGGCGATTGACCGCCTCCTCCACCGAGCGCTTGATATGGGTGCGATAGCGATCGAGGAAGCGCTGCCGATTGACCGCACTCTTGTGCTTGGCATTGGCCCGCCGATCGATGAAATAGCTCATGGTGACCTCCCCTGCGCCCCCGATGCCGCGGCGTGGAACATCGCCGGCACCGGGCGCGGCGACTGCCGGGGGCGGCGCCCCCGGACTGGGCCTGTAGCGGTGGCGTCAGACTACTGCGACTTGCGCACCCGCAGGTACCACTCGGAGAGCAGCCGCACCTGTTTCTCGGTGTAGCCGCGATCCACCATGCGCGCCACGAAGTCCTCGTGCTTCTTCTGGTCCGCCGCCGACGCCTTGGCATTGAAGGAGATGACCGGCAGCAGTTCCTCGGTATTGGCGAACATCTTCTTCTCGATGACCCCGCGCAGCTTCTCATAGGACTGCCAGCTGGGGTTCATGCCGTTGTTCTGGGCGCGGGCCCGCAGCACGAAGTTGACCACCTCGTGACGGAAGTCCTTGGGATTGGAGATCCCCGCCGGCTTCTCGATCTTCTCGAGCTCGTCGTTGAGGGCCTGGCGGTTGAACAGCTCGCCGGTCTCCGGGTCCCGATACTCCTGATCCTGAATCCAGAAGTCGGCATAGGTCACGTAGCGGTCGAAGATGTTCTGGCCATACTCGGAGTAGGACTCCAGGTAGGCGGTCTGGATCTCCTTGCCGATGAAGTCGACGTAGCGCGGCGCCATGAACTCCTTGATAAAGCGCAGGTAGCGCTCGAAGGTCTCCTTGGGCAGCTGTTCCTGCTCGAGGCGCTGCTCCAGGACATAGAGCAGGTGCACGGGGTTGGCGGCGACCTCATGGGTGTCGAAGTTGAACACCTTGGAGAGGATCTTGAAGGCGAAGCGGGTAGAGAGCCCATCCATGCCCTCGTCGACCCCGGCGGAATCCCGGTACTCCTGGATCGATTTGGCCTTGGGGTCGGTGTCCTTGAGGTTTTCGCCGTCATAGACCCGCATCTTGGAGTAGATGCTGGAGTTCTCCGGCTCCTTGAGCCGCGAGAGCACCGAGAACTGGGCCAGCATGCGCAGGGTATCCGGGGCGCAGGGCGCCTCGGCCAGGGAGGAGTGCTCGAGCAGCTTCTGGTAGATCTTGACCTCTTCGGTGACCCTCAGGCAGTAGGGCACCTTGACGATATAGACCCGATCGAGGAAGGCCTCGTTGTTGCGGTTGTTGCGGAAGGTCTGCCATTCGCTCTCGTTGGAGTGGGCCAGGATCACCCCGTCGAAGGGAATGGCCCCCATGCCCTCGGTGGGGTTGTAGTTCCCCTCCTGGGTCGCGGTGAGCAGCGGATGCAGCACCTTGATAGGCGCCTTGAACATCTCGACGAACTCCATCAGCCCCTGGTTGGAGCGACACAGGCCGCCGGAGAAGCTGTAGGCGTCGGGATCGTCCTGGGAGTACATCTCCAGCTGGCGGATATCCACCTTGCCTACCAGCGACGAGATGTCCTGGTTGTTCTCGTCGCCGGGCTCGGTCTTGGAGATGGCGATTTGGTTGAGCCGCGACGGATAGAGGCGCACCACCCGGAACTGGGAGATATCACCACCGTACTCCTTGAGGCGCTTGGCGGCCCAGGGCGACATCACGCTCTTCAGGTAGCGCCGGGGAATGTTGTACTCCTTCTCCAGCAGCTCGCCGTCCTCCTCCGGCGAGAACAGCCCCAACGGCGACTCATAGACCGGCGAGCCCTTGATGGCATAGAAGGGGACCTTCTCCATCAGCAGCTTGAGACGCTCGGCCAGAGACGACTTACCACCCCCCACCGGCCCCAGCAGGTAAAGGATCTGCTTGCGCTCCTCGAGCCCCTGCGCGGCATGGCGGAAGTAGGAGACGATCTGCTCGATGGCCTCCTCCATGCCGTAGAACTCGGAGAAGGCCGGGTAACGCCGAATCACCTTGTTGGAGAAGATTCGCGACAACCGGGAGTCCTTGGCCGTATCGATGACCTCCGGCTCGCCGATCGCTACCAGCATGCGCTCGGCGGCGGTGGCATAGGCCGTGGGCTCGCCGCGACACAGCTCGAGGTATTCCTGCAGGCTCATTTCCTCCTGCTGAACCCGCTCGTAGCGATTCTGCACATGATCGAAGATGCTCATCGAAGCCTCCTTAAGCCCGGTGACTCGGGCGTCGCACAAGGTTCACGGCGACCGAGATGGGTACCCTCAGCGTAGCCCTCACATTAGGTGCTGACGGTGTAAGCCGAAGCGCGGGATTCAACGCATCGACTCTCGGGCCTACCCCCTAAGACGCAAGTCGGTGGCCATGGTTCGATCGACTTTCGGCGCAGACAGACGGTAGCCGCCCCGTCAGTCGCGGGGCGGCAAAGGTCGGCAGAAACAAAAACTTAAGAAAACTATAGGGCGATGGCGGCGCGGGTGCCCTGATCGATGGCGCGCTTGGCATCCAGTTCGCCGGCATGGTCGGCGCCGCCGATCAGCCGCACCCGGACGCCGGCGCCTTGCAGCGGCTCCAGCAGGTCACGTACCGACTCCTGGCCGGCACAGACGACGATGCTGTCCACCGCGAGGCAACGCGGCTCACCGTCGAGGCGAAGATGCAGACCCTCATCATCGATACCCACGTAGTCACAGCCGGCCAGCGCCTCGACGCCGCGATGCTTGAGGGAGGCGCGATGCACCCAGCCGGTGGTCTTGCCCAGCCCCTTACCGGGCTTGGAGGCCTTGCGCTGGAGCAGGAAGACCCGGCGCGGCGTCTCGGGACGCTGCGGCGCCATCAATCCACCTCGCTCGCGCGCCTCGAGATCCACCCCCCATTCGCGGCACCAGGCGTCGAGATCCAGGCCCGGCCCCCCGACATGGGTCAGCAACTCCGCCACATCGAAGCCGATGCCGCCGGCACCGATAATCGCGACCCGCGGCCCCACCCGTTCCGGGTGAACGATGGCCATGGGATAGCTCATCACCTTGGGGTGGTCGATGCCCGGCAGGTCGAGTTCCCGGGGCCTGACCCCGGTGGCCAGCAGCACCGCATCGAAGCCGGACAGCTCATGCACCGAGGGCTCGCTGTTGAGGCGCACCCTGACCCGGTGCTTGTCGAGCATCACCCGGTAATAGCGCAGGGTCTCGTCGAACTCCTCCTTGCCGGGAATCTTGCGGGCGTAGTTGAACTGGCCGCCCAGCTCGGCGCGGCGCTCGAAGAGCACCACTTCATGGCCGCGGCGGGCCGCGGTCACCGCCGCCGCCAGGCCGGCGGGGCCACCCCCCACCACCGCCACGCGCTTGGGCTCGGCGGCAGGCTCGATCACCAGCTCGGTCTCGTGGCAGGCCCGCGGGTTGACCAGGCAGGAGGTCAGCTTGCCCTCGAAGGTGTGATCCAGGCAGGCCTGGTTACAGGCGATACAGGTATTGATCTCGTCGCGACGCCCCTCGGCGGCCTTGACCACCCAGTCGGGGTCGGCCAGGAAGGGGCGCGCCATGGAGACCATGTCGGCATGGCCCTCGGCCAGCACCCGCTCCGCCACCTCCGGCATATTGATGCGATTGGTGGTGACCAGCGGAATCGACAGCTCCGCCTTCATGCGCCGGGTCACCTCGGTGAAGGCGGCCCGGGGCACGCTGGTGACGATGGTCGGCACCCGCGCCTCGTGCCAGCCGATACCGGTATTGATCAGGCTGGCGCCGGCGGCCTCGACGGCCTGCCCCAGGGCCACCACCTCCTGCCAGCTGCTACCCTCCTCCACCAGGTCGAGCATCGAGAGGCGGAAGATGATCAGGAAGTCGGGGCCCAGGGCCTCGCGGATGCGCCGCACGATCTCCACCGGGAAGCGGATGCGCTTGTCGAAGCTGCCGCCCCACTCATCCTCGCGGTGATTGGTACGGGCGCAGACAAACTGGTTGATCAGGTAGCCCTCGGAGCCCATCACCTCGACGCCATCGTAGCCGGCCTCACGGGCCAGCTGGGCACAGCGCACATAGTCCTCGATCTGCGCCTCCACCTCGGCACCCTCCAGGGCCCTCGGCAGGAAAGGGTTGATGGGCGCCTGAAGCGCCGAGGGCGCCACCAGGGCCGGCGAGTAGGCGTAGCGCCCGGCATGCAGGATCTGCAGGCAGAGGCGCCCACCCTCGCCATGCACCGCCTCCACCACCTGGCGATGCGCCGCGGCCTCCTCGGCGGTGGTGAGTTTGGCGGCGCCTTCGAAGACCGCGCCCTCGGGATTGGGCGCGATGCCGCCGGTGACGATCAGGCCAACGCCGGCCCTGGCTCGTTCGGCATAGAAGGCCGCCAGACGCGCGAAGCCGTCGGGCGCCTCCTCGAGGTTGGTGTGCATGGAGCCCATCAGGATGCGATTGGGCAGCGTCAGGTGGCCCAGGGTCAGGGGGCGAAAGAGGTTCGGATAGTCGGTCACGGTCAAGGCCTCGTTGGCGACACGAATTCAAACAACTGTATGGCAGTCTAGCCGAGGGTGACAAGCGCCGCCGTGCGACCAAGGCCCGAGGCAGTGGCCGGCGGCCGCTCTACAGCATAGAGGCAAAAGCGAAGAAAGAGGGGGAGGAATACGAAAACGCCCCAGGCCGGATGACCTGGGGCGTTTCGGGAATCTCGATGGCGGACCGGACGGGACTCGAACCCGCGACCTCCGGCGTGACAGGCCGGCATTCTAACCAACTGAACTACCGGTCCGCGTGGTGGGTGATACCGGATTCGAACCAGTGACCCCCAGCATGTGAGGCTGGTGCTCTAACCAACTGAGCTAATCACCCACGTAGACAAGGCTAATTTGCACTGCGAGGCGTCACCCGTGGCGGACCGGACGGGACTCGAACCCGCGACCTCCGGCGTGACAGGCCGGCATTCTAACCAACTGAACTACCGGTCCACAAGGGCAAACCTACGCACTGCGATAGCGCCTTCCGGGCTATCTGGAAACACTGGCGGACCGGACGGGACTCGAACCCGCGACCTCCGGCGTGACAGGCCGGCATTCTAACCAACTGAACTACCGGTCCACTCGCATTTCCTACGACTTCAGCCATCTCCCTGTCGAGATGGTGGGTGGTACTGGGCTCGAACCAGTGACCCCCAGCTTGTAAGGCTGGTGCTCTTCCAACTGAGCTAACCACCCCTGAACTCGTGGCGACGCATTCTACAGAGACCCCGAGGGAAGTCAACGACTTCAGTGCAATTTTTTCGATAAGGCACCGCCGCGAGCCGGCTCGTCGCGTCCCTGAATCGACGGCAGGCCGCGCCACCCCTGGCCCGTCCCTAGTCGCCCCCCGCCCCGACCTTCGCGGAACGCCCCGCCGCTCGACCATCCAGCCTGGTCGCGATACGCCGTGCTGCCGCCTCGATCAGCGCCGCCTGGGTCAGCCCCGATGCCTTGCGTGGTTTCCAGTCGTGGTCGCCATCGTCCAGGAAGTGAACTTCGGCACGATCGGACAGGTCGTAGCCTTCCACCTCGGCTCGCGTGCCGAAGGGATCCCGCTCCCCCTGCAGCACCAGGGTCGGGCAGCGCAGGTCGGGCCAGTGGGCCAGGCGAGTCTTCTCGGGTTTACCGGGGGGATGGAAGGGATAGCCACACAGCACCAGGCCGGAGACCGCCTCTCGGGCGGCCAGCAGGCTCGCCACTCTTCCACCCATGGATTTGCCGCCCAGCCAACAGGGCGGCCCCGCCAGGCGTGACACGATGTCGCACCAGGGGCGCCACTCCTCCAGCAGTTTTTCCACCCGGGGCGGCGGTCGACGGCGTCCCTCGGCACGCATCCGCCGCATGTATTCGAACTCGAACCCCAGGGCCTGAACCCCCGCCGCGGCCAGCGCCTGGCGCAGTCCCGCCATAAAGGCGGAATCCTGGCCGGCACCGGCGCCGTGGGCCAGCAGCAGGCGCCCACGGCGTGGTCTCCCCGCGACCCATAGGGGCCCGACACCCACCACCTCGCAGGGCCCGACAATCTCCTCCTGCAAGGCCTCGATCAGCTCGTCTACGCTGAGTCGAAGCGACGTTGCCTCCGCCATCGTCATTGCGACACCTTCTGGGCGTTATTTGGTCATACGCCATTTTTGCATATTTAGCTTGCCTGCCGGCTGAGCTAGAATCGGCGCCCGGAATCTTGACCTGTATCATCATGCGGGCGGTCGCGCTCGGGCACACTTGGCACCCGGGACGTCTCCCCTACACCGCGTTCGATGGGAACCTGACATGAGCACAGCATTTGAACACCCGACCTACAATTACAAGGTAGTTCGGCAGTTCGCGATCATGACTGTGGTATGGGGCATCGTAGGCATGAGCCTGGGTGTCATCCTCGCCGCACAATTGGTCTGGCCCGAACTGAACCTGGGACTGCCGTGGACGAGCTTCGGCCGCCTGCGCCCCCTGCACACCAACGCCGTGATCTTCGCCTTCGGCGGCTCGGCGCTGATGGCCACCTCCTACTACGTGGTCCAGCGCACCTGCCAGACGCGACTGATCTCCGACAAGCTGGCGGCCTTCACCTTCTGGGGCTGGCAGGCGGTCATCATCTCGGCGATCATCACCCTGCCGATGGGCTTCACCACCTCCAAGGAATACGCCGAGCTGGAGTGGCCGATCAATATCCTGATCGCCGTGGTCTGGGTCAGTTATGCCATCGTCTTCCTGGGCACCATCAAGCAGCGCAAGACGTCGCATATCTATGTGGCCAACTGGTTCTATGCTGCCTTTATCCTCACCATCGCGGTGCTGCATATCGTCAATAACCTGGCGATTCCGGTGGAAGCCTTCAACTCCTACTCCATCTACCCAGGTGCCATCGACGCCATGGTGCAGTGGTGGTGGGGCCACAACGCAGTGGGCTTCTTCCTGACTGCCGGCTTCCTTGGCATGATGTACTACTTCGTGCCCAAGCAGGCCGAGCGTCCGATCTACTCCTATCGTCTGTCCATCGTGCACTTCTGGGCGCTGATCACCACCTACATGTGGGCCGGTGCGCACCACCTGCACTACACCGCCCTTCCCGACTGGGCGCAGTCCGTGGGCATGGTGATGTCAATCATCCTGCTGGCGCCCTCCTGGGGCGGCATGATCAACGGCATGATGACCCTCTCCGGGGCCTGGCATAAGCTGCGCACCGACCCGACCCTGCGTTTCCTGGTGGTGGCCCTCTCCTTCTACGGCATGTCCACCTTCGAGGGGCCGATGATGGCGGTGAAGACCGTCAACGCCCTCTCCCACTACACCGACTGGACCATCGGTCACGTCCACGCCGGCGCCCTGGGCTGGGTGGCGATGATCTCCATCGGCTCCATGTATCACCTGATCCCGCGCCTGTTCGGCGGCACCGAGATGCACTCCGTGAAGCTGATCGCCGTGCACTTCTGGCTCTCCACCATCGGCACCGTGCTGTATATCGCCGCCATGTGGGTCAACGGCATCCTGCAGGGCCTGATGTGGCGTGCGGTCAACCCCGACGGCACCCTGATGTACACCTTTATCGAGGCCGTCGAGGCCAGCGGTCCGGGCTACATCGTGCGCTGGGTGGGCGGCCTGTTCTGGGTCACCGGCATGCTGATCATGGCCTACAACGTCTACATGACCGTCAAGCGCAGCGAAGAGCGCGGCGCCATCCCGCAAGCCGCCTGAGCCAACGGAGAACGAGACACCGATGAAACACGAGATTGTCGAAAAGAACGTTGGTCTGTTGTCGGTCCTGATCCTGGTGGTGATCAGCTTCGGCGGCCTGGCCGAGATCGTGCCGCTGTTCTTCCAGAAGGACACCACCCAGGCGGTGGAGGGGCTCGAGCCCCTCTCCCCCCTGGAGCTGGAAGGGCGTGACATCTACATTCGCGAGGGCTGCGTGGGCTGTCACTCGCAGATGATCCGCCCCTTCCGCGCCGAGACCGAGCGCTATGGTCACTACAGCGTGGCCGGCGAGTTCGTCTACGATCACCCCTTCCTGTGGGGCTCCAAGCGGACCGGCCCGGACCTGGCCCGCGTCGGTGGCCGCTACAGCGACGACTGGCACCGGGCGCACCTCTACAACCCGCGTGATGTCGTGCCCGAGTCGATCATGCCGGCCTACCCCTGGCTGTTCGAGAACACCCTCGACGGCCAGTCCACCGAGCGCAAGATGCGTGCCCTGCAGAGCATGGGCGTGCCGTATACCGACGAGCAGATCGAGGGCGCCGGCCGCGAGGTGCGTGGGGAGCAGGAGATCACCGCCCTGGTCGCCTACCTGCAGCAGCTCGGCACCGTGATCGAAGGCACTCGCTGATCATGGATATGGGGACCTTTCGAGGCATCACCGCCCTGCTGATACTGATCGCCTTTCTCGGCATCGTGGCCTGGGCCTACTCGAGGCGCCGCAAGAAGGACTTCGACGAAGCCGCCAACTTGCCCTTCGCCGATGATGATGAGATGCCAAACCGTGACCAGGCCTCGAGGAACGAGGCCGATTCCCGACACGACAGGGGAGACAAGAACAGATGAGCAACCTTTGGGACGACTCCCTCTCCGGCTTCTGGAGTGCCTGGATCATCGTCATCACCCTCGGCACCATCGTCTTCTGTGCCTGGGTGCTGTTCGCCAACCGCAAGACCGACAAGCAACCGGATGCCGAGGGTAACGTCGGCACCACCGGCCATGCCGCCGACGGCATCGAGGAGTATGACAACCCCCTGCCGCGCTGGTGGTTCATGCTCTTCGTCGGTACCGTGATCTTCTCGCTGGGTTACCTGGTGCTCTACCCGGGGCTGGGCAACTTCCAGGGCATCCTGGGCTGGAACCAGGTGAATCAGTGGGAGCGCGAGATGGCCCAGGCCGAGGAGCGTTACGCGCCGATCTTCGCCCAGTACGAAGAGGTGCCGATTCCCGAGCTGGCCCAGGATGGCGACGCCATGCGGGTCGCCGAGCGCATCTTCCTCAACAACTGCGCCATCTGCCACGGCTCCAATGCCCAGGGCGGTTACGGCTTCCCCAACCTGACCGATGACGACTGGCTCTACGGGGGCGAGCCGGAGAATATCGTGCATACCATCGCCAACGGGCGTAACGGCCTGATGCCCTCCTGGCAGCAGCTCGGCGAGGAAAACATCGAGAACCTGACCCAGCACGTGCTGTCCCTCTCCGGCCTGGAGCACGACGCCGAGCGCGCCGAGCACGGTCAGTCGGTGTTCACCGCCAGCTGCGCGGCCTGCCACGGCCCCAACGGCACCGGCAACACCGCCCTCGGGGCACCCAACCTGACCGATGACACCTGGCTCTACCTGGCGCCGGGACAGAGCGTCGCCGATGCGGTGCGCCAGACCCTGCGCAATGGTCGTAACGGCCATATGCCGGCCCAGGCCGCCTATATCGGCGAGGACAAGGTGCACCTGGTGGCCGCCTACGTCTACAGCCTGAGCAACTAAGCCCCCTCGAGCGGGTGCGGTCGGCCGTCGCACCCGCTCTTCTCCCCCCTCTGGGTCGATTACACTACTGCGGTTACTCTTCTCTCCGGCGCCCCGCGCCCCAGCTGTGGTAAGCCCATGTCAGACCGGATACCTGCACGCGATGTCACCTCGTCCGGGGTCGGCCAGCACGACCCCGCCCAGGCCGTACAACAGGAGATGTACGCCAAGCGCCGGCATATCTATGTGCGCGAGATCAAGGGCCTCTTCCAGCGCCTGCGACGCGCTGCCAACTGGGCCCTGATGGCGCTGTTCTTCGGCATGCCCTGGGTGACTTGGGGCGATCGCCCGGCGATCTGGTTCGACCTCCCCTCCCGGGAGTTCCATATCTTCGGCGGCACCTTCTATCCCCAGGAATTCATGCTGCTGTCGTGGATCCTGATCATCTGCGCCTTCGGCCTGTTCCTGATCACCGTCTTCGCCGGCCGGGTGTGGTGCGGCTACACCTGCCCGCAGAGCGTCTGGACCTTCCTCTATATCTGGCTGGAACATCGCCTGGAGGGGCCACGCAATCGCCGCATCAAGCTCGACAAGGCCCCCTGGAGCCTCGACAAGCTATGGCGCAAGGGCGCCAAGCATGTCGCCTGGCTGGCCATCGCCTTCGCCACCGGCGCCACCTTCGTCGGCTACTTCACCCCGATCCGCGAACTCGTCGGCGACTTCCTCGCCCTCAGCGTGGGCGGCTGGGCGCTGTTCTGGGTCGGCTTCTTCACCGTCTTCACCTACCTCAATGCCGGCTGGCTGCGCGAGCAGGTGTGCCTCTATATGTGCCCCTATGCCCGCTTCCAGTCGGTGATGTTCGATAGCGATACCCTGGTGGTCTCCTACGATGCGGCCCGGGGCGAGCCTCGCGGTGCCCGCAAGCGCGGCCTCAGCCATGAGCAGGCTCGGGAGGCCGGGCATGGCGACTGCATCGACTGCGATCTCTGCGTGCAGGTGTGCCCCACCGGCATCGATATCCGCGATGGCCTGCAGTACGAGTGCATCACCTGCGCCGCCTGCATCGACGCCTGCGACAGCGTCATGGACAAGATGGGCTATCCCCGCGGGCTGGTGCGCTACACCACCGAGCATCAGCTGGCCGACGGCAAGACCCACCTGCTGCGCCCCCGCCTGCTCGGGTATCTGGCCGCCCTGGTGGTGATGATCGGCCTGCTGATCTGGGCCCTGGCCGGCCGCATCCCCCTGGAATTCGAGATCGAACGAGACCGCCAGCAGCTCTACCAGCTGACCCGGGAGGGCCAGGTCAGCAACCTCTATACGCTGACGATTCGCAACCTCGACAACCGCCCCCACACCTACCGGGTTTCCGTCGCGGGGCTGGCGGGACTGACCCTGGTCGGTGACGAGCGGATTCGCATCGACGCCAACAACAGTCGCAACCTGGTGCTGGAACTGCGAGCCGATGCCGAGGCCCTCGAGCAACCCAGTCATCCCATCGAGATTCGCCTGCAGTCCCTGGAAGATGACTCGGTACAACAGACGCGCGATACGCGCTTTATCGGACAGATCAGGAGATAGTCTCGTGGGTAGTCACAGCATCCCCCCCTGGTACAAGCAGTTCTGGCCCTGGTTCCTGATCGGCATCCTGCTCTGGTCCTTTGCCATGGGCACCACCTTCTTGGTGATGTCGATCCGCAGCTTCGATGGCATGGTGCAGGAGGACTACTACAAGCATGGCCGCGCCATCAACATGGTGCTCGCCAAGCAGCAGCGCGCCGCCGACCTGGGCCTGGAGGCTCAGTTGGCGGTCGACGACCTCAGCGGCGATATCAGCGTCACCCTGGAAGGCGACGCGCGTCCCGAGATGCTGCTCCTCGAGCTGATCTTCCCCACCGAGGATGATCGTGACCATACCGCCCTGCTTCACCACCAGCGCGACGGCCACTATGTGGGGCAACTCGAGCGCCAGCTGCAGCACCGCTGGTACCTGCACCTGCAGCCGGCGGGTCAGGAGACGGCGGAGTGGCGCCTGACCGGCGAGGCCCGCTTCCCGGCGCAGGGGGACATCGTACTGACGCCGGGCCTCTCCCAGCGCTAGGTCGCCCATGAGCCATCCCGAGGTCGAGGGTGCCCCCGTCGAGGCCTGCTATCACTGCGGCAGCCGGGTGCCCGAGGGAGCCCCCTGGCGCATCCGCATCGATGAGCAGGCCCACCCCCTCTGCTGCCCCGGCTGCGAGGCGGTGGCTCACGCCATCGTCGAGGGTGGCCTGTCCAGCTACTACCGCTTCCGCACCGAACTCCCGGAACGTCCCGACGAGCGCCAGCTACCCCCCAGCGAGACCTGGGCCGTCTTCGACGACCCGGCGCTGCAGCGCGACTTCGTGCACCCCCAGGGCGACTGGCTGGCCACCACCCTGTCGGTAGAGGGCATCACCTGTGCCGCCTGCGCCTGGCTGATCGAGCATCGCCTCAATGCCCTGGAGGGCCTGGAGGAGAGCGCCGTCAACCTCAGCCACCACCGCCTGCGGGTGGTCTGGGATCCGACACGCCTCAGGCTATCGCGGATCCTCGCCGAGCTGGCCGCCATCGGCTACGGCGCCCAGCCCTACGAACCCGACGAGGCCCAGCGCCGCCTGCACCACGAGGAGCGCATGAACGTGCGTCGCCTGATCGTCGCCGCCGTGGCCATGATGCAGGTGATGATGTTCTCGGTGCCCCTCTACATCAGTGACCCCGGGGAGCTCACCGACGGCTTCCATGCCCTCTTCCACTGGCTCTCCTTCGCCCTGGCCACCCCGGTGGTGGGCTTCTCGGCGCTGCCCTTCTTCCGCAATGCGCTGCGCGATCTGCGCACCCGCTTGCTGGGCATGGACGTGTCAGTGGCCATCGCCATCGGCGGCGCCTACCTGGCCAGCGCCTATGCGATGCTCGTCGGCAGCGACGAGGTCTACTTCGATTCGGTGACCATGTTCACCTTCTTCCTGCTCTTCGGCCGCTACGTGGAGACCCGCGCCCGCCGCCGCAGCGGCCATAGCGGCAACCAGCTCGCCGGGGTCCTGCCGCTCTCCGCCATCCGCCTGGAAGCGGACGGCAGCGAGCGCATCCTGCCCGCCAGCCGCCTCGGCGAGGGCGAGCGGGTGCTGGTCAAGCCGGGCCACGGCGTCCCCGCCGACGGTATCATCGAACAGGGCCGGTCGAGCCTCGACGAGTCGATGCTCACCGGCGAATATCAGCCGGTGACCCGCGGCGTGGGCGAGGCCGTGACCGGCGGCAGCCAGAATATCGAGAGCCCCCTGGTGGTACGGGTCACCCATCCCGGCCAGGCGGCACGGGTGGCGCGCATCGTCGACCTCACCGACCGCGCCTTCGCCAGCCGGCCACGGATCGCCCTGCTGGCACAGCGCGCGGCTCACCACTTCGTGCTCACCACCCTGCTGATCACCCTGGGGGTGGCCGTGGCGTGGTGGCTGATCGATCCCGACCGGGCCTTCTGGGTGACCCTCTCGGTACTGGTGGTGACCTGCCCCTGCGCCCTGGCCCTGGCCACCCCCACGGCGCTGACCGCCGGCCACGGCCAGTTGCGTCGTCGCGGCGTGCTGATGACCCGCGCCGATGCCGTGGAGGGACTCTCCCAGGCGACCCGGGTGGTCTTCGACAAGACCGGCACCCTGACCCAGGGGGCCATGCGCCTGGTCGAGACTCGCCCTCTGGGCGACGCCGACGAGACCACCGCCCGGCGCCTGGCGGCGGCCCTGGAGGCTCACTCCGAGCACCCCATCGCCCGCGCCTTCGGGCCCTACCGGGAGGCCACCCTGCAGGCCCGGCAGGTGACCAGCCACCCCGGCCAGGGGCTGGAGGGCACCATCGAGGGTCGCCACTACCGCCTCGGCACCCCCGACTTCGCCAGCCCCCAGGCCCCCGCGGCACCGGGCGAGGGCCAGTGGTTGCTGCTGGCCCGCGACGGCGAGCCCCTGGCGTGGTTCGCCCTGCATGACGGTCTGCGCGAGGATGCGGTGGCCACCATCGCCGCCCTGCGCGCCCAGGGGCTGGCGGTGGAGCTGCTCTCCGGGGATCGCCCCGAGGCCGTGGCCGAGCTGGCTGCCCGGGCGGGCATCGACACCTGGCGGGGCGGCGCCGGCCCCGAGACCAAACTCGAGCACCTGCGCGAGCTGCAGGCCCGGGGCGAGACGGTGGTGATGATCGGTGACGGCATCAACGACGTGCCGGTGCTGGCCGGGGCCGATGTCTCCATCGCCATGAATGGCGCCACCGACCTGGCCCGCACCCGCGCCGACGCGATACTCTTGAGCCCACGCCTGCTGCGTATCGCCGAGGCGATCACCATCGCCCGGGCGACCCGCCGCATCATCCGGCAGAACCTGATCTGGTCGGTCATCTACAATTTCACCGCCCTGCCGATCGCCGCCCTCGGCATCGTGCCGCCCTGGGTCGCCGCCCTGGGCATGTCGGCCAGTTCCCTGGTGGTGGTGGGTAACGCCCTGCGCCTGGGTCGCATGCGCCTGGACGCACCGCCGACGCCTTCTCCCGCCCCCCGAGTGGAGCCCGCATGAGCATCCTCTACCTGCTGATTCCGCTGAGCCTGATCCTGCTGAGCCTGGCCATCTGGGCCTTCTTCTGGGCGGTCAAGAACGACCAGTTCGAGGACCTGGAGGGTCCCGCCTATCGCATCCTCTTCGACGAGGACGAGAACGACCGGCCCAGGGAGCAGCAGGGCCAGGGCGAGCCCGCGAATGATGACGAGACCGGTCGTTCGGCGGGAAAGACGGCCAGCGACGACGACCCGGAGCCGCCCCGCTAATGGATCCCACCGGCCTGGGCCTGCCGCCACTGGCGGCGGCCTTCGTCTTCGGCCTGCTCGGCGGCGCTCACTGCATCGGCATGTGCGGCGGCATCATGAGCGCCCTGACCTTCGCCGTGCCCCCCAGCATGCGCTCCCCCGCCCGCCTCGGCGGCCTGCTGCTGGGCTACAACCTGGGGCGCGTCGCCAGCTATATGCTGGCCGGGGCCCTGGTGGCCGGCCTCGGCACCCTGGTGGGCACCGCCCACGACGGCCTGCGCCTGGTCCTGCAGGGGCTGGCGGCACTGATGCTGATCCTGATGGCGCTGTATATCGCCGACTGGTGGAAGGGGCTGCTGCGCATCGAGGCCCTGGGCCGCCGCCTGTGGCGCCACCTGGAGCCGCTCGGCCGCCGCCTGATGCCGGTGGTCAGCCTGCCCCAGGCCACCGTCCTGGGGGCGATCTGGGGCTGGCTGCCTTGTGGCCTGGTCTACTCCATGCTGGCCTGGAGCCTGGCCACGGGGGAGCCCCTCCAGGGCGCCCTGCTGATGCTGGCCTTCGGCCTCGGCACCCTGCCGGCCCTGCTGGCCACGGGGCTGGCGGCGCGCAGCCTGGGCAACCTGATTCGTCACCCGGCCACCCGAACCCTGGCGGCGCTGTCGATTATCGCCTTCGCCCTCTGGCAGCTGTGGAGCCTGCTGCCCCAGGCCGATGCCCATGCCACCCATCCGCCAGCGCCGAGTGACCACTCGCACTGATCGTCACCCTCTCGCACTAACCCCGAACCCTGGCGGCGCTATCGATTATCGCCTTCGCCCTCTGGCAGCTGTGGAGCCTGCT
>NZ_BJUK01000053.1 GCF_007989625.1 Bisbaumannia pacifica | reverse complement strand
GGAGTGCCTGCCCCCAGGGTAGCTCCGTACCCCAGCGGTAGGCAGGATCACAGGGCAAGAGTCGTGAAGATAGTTTCCTAACGATCCAGGCGGCAAGGCTCCCGACTTAGGCGCCATTATGATACCTTGACGCGATCTTTTGCCGCTGGAACGTCAAGGATTTCATGGACGCACACGCCAAGATCATCGCCCGCCTCGCCGAGGAACTCGCGGTCCGCCCTCAACAGGTGGCGGCCACCGTGGAGCTGCTCGATGGCGGCGCCACCGTGCCTTTTATCGCCCGCTACCGCAAGGAAGTGACCGGGGCCCTGGACGATACCCAGCTGCGTGAACTGGACGAGCGCCTGCGCTACCTGCGCGAGCTGGAGGAGCGCCGCGAGGCGGTACTGGCCGCCATCGACGAGCAGGGCAAGCTCTCCGACGATCTGGCCAGGTTGATCCGCGCCGCCGACACCAAGCAGCGCCTGGAAGACCTCTACCTGCCCTACCGCAAGAAGCGCCGCACCAAGGCGCAGATCGCCCGGGAGGCGGGCCTGGAGCCGTTGGCCGATGCCCTGCTGGCCAATCCCGGGCTCGATCCCCAGGTCGAGGCCGCCCACTACCTGCGCCCCGCCGAGGGCGAGACGCCGGCCATCGAGGACGCCAAGGCGGCGCTCGATGGCGCCAAGCAGATCCTCATGGAGCGCTTCGCCGAGGACGCCGAACTGGTCGGCCGGCTGCGCGAGCGGCTCTGGCACGAGGGGCTGCTCAGTGCCCGGGTGCTGGAGGGCAAGGAGCAGGAGGGCGCCAAGTTCTCCGACTACTTCGAACATGATGAGCCCCTCGCCAAGGTGCCCTCCCACCGTGCCCTGGCCATGTTCCGCGGTCGCAACGAGGGGGTGCTGAGCCTGGCCCTCAAGCTGCCCGGCGAGGACGAGGCGCCGCTGCATCCGGCCCAGGTCGCCATCGCCCGGCACTTCGAGATTCGCGATGAGGGGCGTGCCGCCGACAAGTGGCTCGCCGAGGTGGTGCGCTGGACCTGGCGGGTCAAGCTCTACACCCATCTGGAGACCGAGCTGATGGGGCGGCTGCGCGAGAGCGCCGAGCTCGCCGCCATCGAGGTCTTCGCCGCCAACCTCAAGGACCTGCTGCTGGCGGCCCCGGCGGGCCCCAAGAGCACCCTGGCCATCGACCCGGGCCTGCGCACCGGCTGCAAGGTGGCGGTGGTGGATGCCACCGGTCAGTTTCTCGAGCAGGCCACCATCTTCCCGCATGCCCCGCGCAACGCCTGGGACGCCTCGCTGGCCGAGCTGGCCAGGCTGGTGGAGAAGCACGACGTCGAGCTGATCGCCGTGGGTAACGGCACCGCCAGCCGCGAGACCGACAGGCTCGCCGGCGAGCTGGTCAAGCGCCTGAGCGGGCGCCGCCTGGCCAAGGTAATGGTCAGCGAGGCCGGTGCCTCGGTCTACTCCGCCTCGGAGTATGCCGCCCGGGAGCTGCCCGACCTGGACGTCACCATTCGCGGCGCCGTCTCCATCGCCCGGCGCCTGCAGGACCCGCTGGCCGAGCTGGTCAAGATCGAGCCCAAGTCGATCGGCGTGGGCCAGTACCAGCACGATGTCTCCCAGCTGCAGCTCTCCAAGAGCCTGGAGGCGGTGATCGAGGACTGCGTCAACGCCGTGGGCGTCGACCTCAATACCGCCTCCAGCGCCCTGCTGGCGCGGGTGGCGGGGCTCAATGCGGCGCTCGCCGAGAATATCGTCGCCCGGCGCAACGCCGAGGGTGCCTTCGCCAGCCGCAAGCAGCTCCTCGACGTCAGTCGCCTGGGGCCCAAGACCTTCGAGCAGTGCGCCGGCTTCCTGCGCATCATGAACGGCGACAACCCCCTCGATGGTAGCGCCGTGCACCCGGAGGCCTACCCCCTGGTGGAGCGGATCGCCGACCGGAGCGGTCGCGAGGTCACCAGCCTGATCGGTGACAGCGCCACCCTCAAGGCGCTCAGGCCCGCCGACTTCGCCGACGAGCGCTTCGGGGTGCCCACGGTGAACGATATCCTCAAGGAGCTGGACAAGCCGGGTCGCGACCCGCGCCCCGAGTTCAAGGCCGCCGAATTCCGCGAGGGGGTCGAGACCCTAAAGGACCTGGAGCCGGGGATGATCCTCGAGGGCAGCGTCACCAACGTGACCCACTTCGGTGCCTTCGTCGATATCGGCGTCCACCAGGATGGCCTGGTGCATATCTCGGCGCTCTCCGATAAGTTCGTCGAGGACCCGCGCTCGGTGGTCAAGGCCGGCGATATCGTCAAGGTCAAGGTGATGAGCGTCGACATTCCGCGCGCCCGTATCGGCCTCTCCATGCGCCTCGACGACCAGCCCGACGAGGAGGGCGCGCCGCGTCGTGGCGGCGAGCGCCCGGCCGGCAAGGGGCAGGGAGCCAAGGGGCGTGGCGGCAAGCCGCGGCGCCAGTCGAGCGGCGCCGACAGTCAGCCGATGGGTGCCCTGGGGGCGGCCCTGCTGAAGGCCCGCGACAAGGGCTAAGCTGAGAGTCTCTGGCTCCTAGCCAACGATATTCGAGGCGGCTCGGCCGCCTCCCATGATATGGGGTGTTGATCTTGTCCGAGCAACTCACAACCGTCATCGGACGGCTCAAGGGACCGGCCCGGCAGGGGCTGATCGGGCGTATTCGCCGCGGCGTAGAGAAGGAAGGGCTGAGGGTCGATGGCGACGGGCGTATTGCCCAGACCCCGCATCCCCGGGGCCTGGGGTCCAAGTTGACCCATCCGCATATCACCACCGACTACTCCGAGGCGCTGCTGGAGTACATCACGCCGGTCACCTGTCGCCCCGAGGATGCCCTGGACTTCCTGGCCGACCTCCACCGCTTCAGCTACCGCGAGCTCGGCGACGAACTGATTTGGCCGGCCAGCATGCCGTCGCGGCTGGCGGGCAATGCCAGCATCCCCATCGCCGACTACGGGGCATCCAGCGTGGGCACCATGAAGCATGTCTACCGCAAGGGGCTGGACGTGCGCTATGGACGCATCATGCAGGCCATCGCCGGGGTGCACTATAACCTCTCCTTCCCCGATACCCTCTGGCAGCAGCTGCGGGAGATCGATGGCATCGAGGAGCAGGCCCTGAGCGATTACCGCTCCAGTCGCTATTTCGGGCTGATTCGCCAGTTCCGTCGCCATAGCTGGTTGCTGATGTACCTGTTCGGCGCCTCGCCGGCCTTCGATGAGAGCTTCCTCGACGGTCGCGAGGCCCCCGAGGCGCTGGGGTTGCGCCGCCACGGCGCGGCGACGCGGCTGTCGCCCTATGCCACCAGCCTGCGCATGTCCGGCCTCGGTTACCAGAACAAGGTGCAGGCCCAACTGAAGATCTGCTTCAACTCGCTCTCCAACTATGTGGGCACATTGCGCCACGCCATCGCCACCCCCTGGCCCGCCTACGAGGCCCTGGGCGTGAAGACGGCAGAGGGCTGGCAGCAGCTCAATGCCAATATCCTGCAGATCGAGAACGAGTACTACAGCGATATCCGCCCCAAGCGAGTCGCCTGGCAGGACGAGACCCCCAGCCAGGCCCTGGAGGCCCGCGGCGTCGAATATATCGAGATTCGCTGCCTCGACCTCAACCCCTTCCTGCCGCTGGGCATCGACGCCACCCAGATGCGCTTCCTCGACACCTTTATGCTCTGGTGCCTGCTCTCCGAGAGTCCCTGGATCGACGATGCCGAGTGCGACCACCTGGACGACAATCGCCGCCTGGTGGTGGAGCGCGGCCGCGACCCCGAGGCGCGGCTGCATCTCGACGGTGTGGAGCGTCAGTTGGCGGCGCGGGCCGAGGAAATCTTCGCCGAGCTCGGCCAGGTGGCCGAACTGCTCGATGCCCAGGAGGGCGGTTCGCCCCATGCCGAGGCCTTAGAGGCCCTGGCACCGCGGCTGCGGGATCCTTCCCAGACGCCGGCGGGGCAGTTACTGGCCCGGCTCGAGTCCAGCGGGGAGGACTTCGTCGAGGCCACCCTGGCGCTGGCCCGGGAGCAGGCGGCTCAGTGGCGTGAAGAGACCATGGACCCGTCTCGGGAGGCGCTCTTCACCGAGCTCGGCGAGACCTCCCATCGCCAGCAGCAGGAGCTCGAGGCCGCCGATACGGAATCCTTCGATGACTTCCTGGACCACTATTTCACCCGGGCCCGTGAACCCCGCGGTACCCCCGTGGTCTGACCCTGCGTTTGCCCCCGCGCCGCGGGGGCGCCTACCCCGGTAAAGGAACCTAGAGCCGATGATGGCGACCCTTTCGACCTGGAGTCCCCGCCGCTGGAGCCTGGCGGGGCTCGCGTTCTGTGTGCTGATGTTGGCGGTGGCCCTGGGCCTGGAGCATCTGGTGGGCCTGGAGCCCTGTCCGCTATGTATTTTCCAGCGGGTGGCGGTGCTGGCCGCGGCCCTGGTGCTGGCGGTGGCGGCGCTTCATAACCCCATCGGTCGCGGTGGCCGACTCGCCTATGGCGGCCTGGGGCTGTTGGCGGTGCTGGGCGGCATCGGCGTGGCCGGCCGCCATCTCTGGCTGCAATCGCTGCCGGCGGACCAGGTGCCCAGTTGTGGTCCTGGCCTCGATTATATGCTGGAGGTGTTGCCGCTTCAGGACGTGCTCTCCATGGTGCTCTCCGGCTCCGGCGAGTGCGCGGAGATCGACGTCCTGTGGTGGGGCGTTTCCCTACCGGGCTGGACCCTGCTCGGCTTCCTGGTGCTGGCCCTGGTCCCCTTGGGCCTGCTGTGGTGTGGCCTGAAGCGTGCCTGAGTGGTACCGAACGGGCGTTGGTTGACGGTCTTCACGGCAAGGCATTGACACCCGTCCCCGCTCGGGTGAGTCTGGGTGACGAGCCATGAGTCGTGAGGGACAAGCCATGCTGGAAGAGTGCAAGACGGCCCTGGAGCGCTGGGGTGGGGTGCATAGACTGATCGATCGCTGGCTGGACCAGCGCCGTGAGCTGCTGGTCACCTTTATGGATCTCAAGGAGGCCTGTGATGCCGAGCTGGAGGCGGTGGAGAAGCCCCAGATCGATGCCTTCAGCGAGCTGCTGATGGACTATATCAGCGCCGGCCACTTCGAGATCTATCCCCAGCTGCGCGAGGAGGCCACGGCCTTCCACGACCATGACGCCCTGGCCCTGGCCGACAAGCTGCTGCAGCGCTTGGAGATGTCCACCGAGTTGGTGTTGGCCTTCGACGAGGACTTCTCCACCCCCAGCCGTTGCCAGCACTACCTCTCCCGGCTGCCGGCCTGGCTCGACCGCCTGGCCAAGGGGCTCGGCGAGCGCTTCTCCCTGGAAGACCAGTTGATCGAGCGGCTGCACGCCGCCCACTCGCCGCCACCTGCCTCCCAGGCCGCGGCGCGGCTCTCCCCCTGAGGGGCGCGCCGCGCGACGACTCCCTCGAACGACGACGCCCCGGCCGAGTGGCCGGGGCGTCGTCGTTTGCGGGCGTGCTGCTTACATCAGGGAGTGAGCCTCGGGGCGCTCCAGGTCGGTGAGGGGGATCTCGCCGGTCAGCAGGTCGCGCTCGAAGGTTTCCTTGTCGACGTTGAAGCCGAGGAATTCCTGGGCCAGGTACATATCCTTCTCGGCGTTGCCCAGGCAGCTGGTGCCGCCGGGGGAGGGCGTCATATTGAAGACGATGCCGGTCCCCGGGTTGATCTTGGCCTCGCCCATCACCAGCTTCTGCTTCTCCTTGTCGATCAGCTGCGGGCGCACCCCGCCGAAGCCCTTGGCGAAGGAGACGTCCTGGGCGGTGAGGCTGGGCACGATCTTCTTGATGTCCTTGAGGAAGAGGCGCTCGCGCAGCAGCGGCACTTCGAACAGGAAGTTCTTGAAGATATAGCGACGGATATCGCGCACCTTCATCAGGTCCCAGAGGGCCTTGATAACGTTGCGATCCAGGCGCAGCACCTTGAGGAACTCGAAGAAGGTCTTGCCGTTGTAGCGCTCCAGCAGGGGCAGCATCAGGGCGGTGGGGCCGAAGCGGGTCTTGCCTTCCACCAGCACGTCCGGGTCGCCATGCACCGCAGCGAAGGGCAGGTTCTCGTTCTGAACGGTGTAGACCTTGCCGTTGAGCACCTGGGGCGTGAAGTAGAAGGAGCCGGCCATGGGCAGGCAAGACTTGTCCAGGCCGTAGCCCATCTTGTGGGCGAATAGCAGCGAGTGGCCGCCGGCGCTGACCACCACGTAGCGGGCGGTGAGGGTGCCCTTGTTGGGGGTCTTGACCCGGAACAGCTTGTCCTCGCCCTGGGTGATCGACTCCACCGCGGTGGAGAGATGCACGTCGCAGGCCATGCCCTTCTCCTGGGCACTCTGCTGAGCCTGCTCCACGAAGGCCTCGGAGAGGGTGGTGTAGTTCACGGCGGTGTATTCGTCGGTGGAGCCCATGGCCACGATGGGCTCCTCCGGGCGGCGCCCCTCCACCAGCTTGGGCTCCAGTTCGGCAATGTCGTCGCGCTCGAGCAGACGCATCTTGGGGAAGAGCTCCTGGAACTTGGTGAAGCGCTGACGCAGGAAGTCGCACTCGGTCTCGCCCACGCCCAGCACCATCTTCGGGTACTTGTAGACGATCTTGTCGCGCTGCTCGGGGGCCAGCTTGGTGGCGAAGTTGACCACCATGCCAGCGGTGCGCTTGGTGACCTTGGCCTTCTCGAGGGTGTAGTTGGTCTCGATATCGCCACAGTGGATCGTCTGGCTATTGTTGCGGCCATGGGAATTGACGATGGCCACGTGGTCGTACTTCTCGACCAGGCCCAGGGCCTTGAGGTCGGTATAGCGCGCCAGCTCGTAGAGGAGGGCGGTGCCGGAGACGCCGCCACCCACGATCAGAACGTCATAGGTCGGTGTGGACATGGGAGGTTCTCGCTTGCCTGGTGCGGGAGTCACCCTCCAGGGATTGCCCGGAGGCCCTGGCCTGCCGCCTAGGTTGGCCATCGGCAGGCTCGATGAATCGATGCAGGCATTATAGCCATTTTGGCGGCAAAGAGAATCCATGCCAAAGCTAGACTTTATGGGAGTTATGCTGGGCATAAGGAAAAGCTTTGGCTTAGAGTTGGCCTATTCTTCCTTTAGTATCAGTGACTTATTTCTGTCATAAGGTCGTGGTGCGGTTTGTGCGGCGCAATATAAAACTTTTGTATGGGCTATGCCTGATGCCGGCTATCGCGGCCGAACCGGGGCGGCGGCTCCCCCCGCCGGGGGATCTCTGCCATAATCGTGGGCTTTTCGACCACCAACCGCGGCGTCTTGGCGCCGACTGAGAGGGGAACGCAGTGAGCCTGGCCATCTTCGACCTCGACAACACCCTGCTGAGCATCGACAGCGACCATGCCTGGGGCGAGTTTCTGCTGGAGCAAGGGGCCGTGGACCCGGTCAGCTACCGCGAGGCCAATGACCGTTTCCTGCGTGATTACGAGAACGGCACCCTGGACATGGCGGCCTTCCTGGAGGTGGCGCTGCGCCCCCTGGCCGAGAATACCCCGGAGCAATTGGCGGCCTGGCATCAGCAGTTCATGGCCAGCAAGATCGAGCCGCATATCCTGCCCAAGGGGGAGGAGCTGCTGGCCCGCCATCGCTCCCGGGGCGATACCCTGCTGATTATTACCGCCACCAATCGCTTTATCACCGGGCCCATCGCCGAGCGGCTGGGGGTGGATGAGCTGATCGCCGTGGAGCCGGAGGTGGTCGATGGCCGCTATACCGGTAAGGTCTCCGGCGTGCCCAGCTATCGCGAAGGTAAGGTGGTGCGCCTGGAGGCCTGGCTCGAGGACAAGGAGTTCGGCCTCGAGGACGCCTGGTTCTATAGCGATTCACACAACGACCTGCCGCTGTTGGAGAAGGTCGAGCACCCGGTGGTGGTGGATCCGGACGAGACCCTGCGCGCCGAAGCCGAGCGTCGCGGCTGGCGGATTATCAGCCTGCGGGAGTGATGGCTGCCGGGTTCTATAGGCTCTTGAGTCGGCCGCAACGATCTGCCGCTGCTGGAGAAGGTCGAGCACCCGGTGGTGGTGGATCCGGACGAGACCCTGCGCGCCGAAGCGGAGCGCCGCGGCTGGCGGATTGTCAGCCTGCGGGAGTGATGGCTGCCGGGTTCTATAGGCTCTTGAGTCGGCCACAACGACCTGCCGCTGTTGGAGAAGGTCGAGCACCCGGTGGTGGTGGATCCGGACGAGACCCTGTGCGCCGAAGCCGAGCGTCGCGGCTGGCGGATTATCAGCCTGGGGGAGTGATGGCTGCCGGGTTTTCGGCATCACCGAAACGACCCTAACGATTTGCCTTCGAGCAACGCTGGGCCGCCACTCTGGTGGCCCGCGTCTTTCGTGACTTTCCTGTCGATCTCCCCGGCCAGGCCTGCCCCGGGGGCTTGCGCCGATGCGACCGCGGCTTGCGCCCCCCGCAAATGCCTTATTGAAGCGCTTTCCGGCTTTGTGGAAGAATGGCTGCCATAGTGAATTTATAAGGTGATGTCCGTGATCGACGCTGACGGCTTTCGGCCCAACGTTGGCATTATCATTGTCAACCGCCAGGGCCAGCTGCTTTGGGCGCGTCGGGTAGGACAGAATGCGTGGCAGTTTCCCCAGGGAGGCATCAAGGCAAACGAGACTCCACAACAGGCCCTGTATCGGGAACTGGAAGAGGAAATCGGCCTGACGGCGGCCGATGTCGAGGTGCTGGCCTGTACCCGTGGGTGGCTGCGCTACCGCTTGCCACGACGCATGATACGAACGAATTCGCGGCCGGTGTGTATCGGCCAGAAACAGAAGTGGTTCCTGCTGAAAATGCGTTGTCAGGACAGCCGGATCTGCATGGATGGAACGCCCAAGCCGGAATTCGACGGCTGGCGTTGGGTTAGCTACTGGTATCCGCTGGGGCAGGTGGTGCCCTTCAAGCGGGAGGTGTACCGGCGAGCCCTGCGTGAGTTGGCGCCCCGCGCCCAGCGCCTGGCCCTGATGGGGGAGTAGCGCCGGAGGACCCGCGCCGACGAGGCTCCCTTTCAATCATTACAAGAAGATACGCTATGCTCGACGTCCTTCGCCGCATCGTTCAGGAGGTCAATGGGGCTCGCAGCCTGGATGCGGCCCTGGCCACCATGGTGCGTCGTATCCGCAAGGCCATGCGCACCGACGTCTGCTCTTTCTATCTCTATGATACGGAGCAGGAGTGCCTGGTGCTGATGGAGACCATCGGCCTGCGCACCCAGGCGGTGGGGCACGTGACCCTGCGCCTGGGGGAGGGCCTGGTCGGCCTGGTCGGCCAGCGGGAGGAACCCCTCAATCTCGAGGATGCGCCGGCCCACCCCGCCTACCGCTATTTCGAGGAGACCGGCGAGGAGCGCTTCTCCAGCTTCCTCGGCGTGCCGATTATCCATCAGCGTCGCATGCTCGGCGTGCTGGTGGTCCAGCAGCAGGACAAGCGCCGTTACGACGAAGGCGACGAGGCCTTCCTGGTGACCATGGCCGCTCAGTTGGCCGGGGTGCTGGCCCATGCCCTGGTGACCGGTACCCTGAGTCGCCCCACCCGGGCCGATGGTCAGGCGGTCTTTACCGGGGTGGCCGCCTCGCCGGGAATGGCCATCGGCGAGGCCCGGGTGATCATGCCTCCCGCCGACCTGGACAGCGTTCCCGACCTGATTCCCACCGATACCGAATACGAAATCAAGCGTCTGCAGGACGCCATCTATCGGGTACGCGACGAGATCCGTGCCACCGGCGAGCGCCTGGCCAGCCGCATCAGCGCCCAGGAGTTGGCGCTGTTCGAGGTCTATCAGCAGATGCTTAGCGATGCCGCCCTGGGGCAGGAGGTCGTCAAGCGCATCCGCGAGGGGCAGTGGGCCCCGGGGGCCCTGGCGGACGTGGTGCGCCGGCATGTGCAGTACCTGGAGCGGGTCGACGACGATTACCTGCGCGAGCGCGCCGCCGATGTGCGTGACCTGGGGCGCCGGGTGCTGGCCCACCTGCAGGAGGAGAGTCCTCAGACACCGGACTCCTATCCGGCCCGCACCATCCTGGTGGGTGACGAGATCAGCGTGGCGAGCCTGGGGGAGGTGCCCCGGGATAAGCTCGTCGGCCTAGTGGCGGTGCGCGGCTCCAGCACCTCCCATGTGGCGATCCTGGCTCGCGCCATGGGGATTCCTACCGTGCTGGGCATGGTCGATCTGCCGCTGCCGCGGCTCAATGGCACGCCGGTGGTGTTGGACGGCCACCGCGGGCGACTGATCGTGCGCCCCGGGGCCGAGATGCGCAGCCACTACCAGACGCTGATCGACGAGGAGCAGGCCCTGACCGAGGTGCTGGAGCACGAGCAGGACCTGCCCAGCGAGACGCCGGACGGCCACGCCATGGCGCTGATGGTCAATACCGGCCTGGCGGTGGATGCGGTGGCCTCCCTCAAGCCGCGTATCGGTGGGGTCGGGCTCTATCGTACCGAAGTGCCTTTTATGATCACCGAGCGCTTCCCCGGGGAGCAGGAGCAGACCCGGCTCTACCGCGAACAGCTCGAGAGCTTCGCCCCCCTGCCGGTGGTCATGCGCACCCTGGACATCGGCGGCGACAAGGACCTGCCCTACTTCCCCATCGATGAGGCCAATCCCTTCCTCGGTTGGCGGGGGATTCGCGTGACCCTGGATCACCCCGAGGTGTTGATGGTCCAGCTGCGGGCCATGCTGCGCGCCTCCCAGGATCTCGATAACCTGCAGATCCTGCTGCCGATGATCACCAATGTGGACGAGGTGGACGACGCCCTGCGCCTGCTCGACCGCGCCCGCGCCGAGCTGGCGGAGGAGGGGGTGGCGGTGCCCCGGCCGCGGGTGGGGGTGATGATCGAGGTTCCCGCCACCCTCTATCAGTTGGGGGCCCTGGCCGAACGGGTCGACTTCTTCTCGGTGGGCAGCAATGACCTGACCCAGTACCTGTTGGCGGTGGATCGCAACAACCCGCGCGTCGCCGACCTCTATGATGCTTGCCATCCGGCGGTGTTGGTGGCCTTGGCGCGACTGGCCGAGGAGGCCGCGGCGCTGGGTATGCCTACCTCGGTATGCGGCGAGCTGGCCGGCGATCCGGCCGGGGCCCTGCTGCTGATGGGCATGGGCTTCGAGGTGCTGTCCATGAATGCCCCCAGCCTGCCTCGCGTGCGTGCCGCCATTCGCCGCGTGCCCCTGGCGGATGCCCAGGCCTTGGTCGCCGAGACCCTGAGGCTCGGTAGCCCCGCCGAGGTGCGCGGCCTGCTCAATCGGCGCCTGGAGGCCTGGCAGTTGATGCATCTGTTGCCCCCGCAGGATTGACGCCGAGGTCTCGGTGACTCTCAAGCTCTCGACCTGGCGGCCGATATTCTTGATGGTTCAGGGGCTCGGCCTCAGGGTGCGGTGGGTCTCGCCCTCCCGGTGTCCCCCTGGGCCGAAGCGTCGCTCGGCGATCTCCACGCCCTCGTCCCGGTGCCAGCGCAGCCAGGTGGTAGCCCGGGTGCCATAGGTGTCGCCGCGGATAAAGGCGGCGGAGAGGCGTCGTTCCAGTTCACGACCGACGCCGGTATCGGGCAGGCGGGTGGCGTCGTGGTATTCCCGATCGTTGCCCATGGCGGCAAGGGCGGCGTCGGGCCAGTCGCCATGCGCCAGGCTAATGCCCAGGCCCTCGCGGCTGGCCTGCAGTTTGGGCCAGGGGGTGTCGAGGTCGGCATTGGAAAGACCGTGCAAGCCGGGGGCGACGCGTTGCAGGGTCAGGGCATGGCGGCTACGGTGAACATGCCAGAGGCGGCGGGCCTCATCGGCCACCAGCAGGTTGAAGCCGGCATAGCGCCACGCCTCGCCGGCGGCCAGTTGCGCCAGCCAGGCTTCGAGGTCATCGCAGCTCAGGGCCTGGCGAACCAGCTCGCCGCGGCTGGGTGCCCGCTGGGGTACTACCAGGGCCGGGTCGCGGACATTGGTGACCGTGGCCAGGCGGCCGCGACGATGCAGGGCCAGCCAGGAGCCACCGGCCTCCAGGTCACGCCCCCCGAGGATTCGCGGGGCGTCGGGCCAGTCACCCAGGGCGGCGCTGGGGCGGGCATGGAATTCGTCCCGATTGGCCACCAGGTGCAACCAGTGGGGGGCGTCGGGCTGGTAGGCGAAGGCGATCAGGCACATGGCCGCTAGCTTATCCTCGAGACCGGTGGCGTGGAAGCCCGAGGCGGTGCCGGGCAGTGTATGGGGCTTTCATGACAGCTCGGGGTGTGAACAGTAAACTCTGAGCATGGGTTAATGACGACAGGGGTAGGGATGCGACTCGATTCTGGCAAGGGAGTGCTCTGGAAGCGCCTGGTCTGGCCGGCGCTCGGGCCCTGCCTGGTGGCCGAGCTGGGGCTCTTACTGGTGTGTTTGCTGGCCGGGCTGCTGGTATGGCGCGGTGAGGGTGGCCCGGGGCTGCTGCTGTTGCCGGTAGCCGGATTGCTAGCGGGGTCTGCCCTGGTGCTCGCCACCTTCCTGCTGCTCCTTCAGCGGCGTTTCTACCAGTGGGAGCTGGGCTTCGAGGCGCCCTGCGATCAACTCGAGAACGCCTTGCGGGATCTCTACAGTAGCCTGCCGCCGCGTCTGAAGCATCATCGCCTGCTACCCCCCCGGGACCCCGAGGAGGGCGTCGAACAGCGCCTTCGGGGATTGCTGGAGAGCCTGCAGTCGCTGCTCGAGCGCCTCGCCCAGCGGCCGCAGCTCGAGGCCATGCTGGATTCCCTGCCTCGCCCCGCCTTCCTGGCCCACGAGGGGGTCCTGCTCGAGGTCAACCGTCCCCTGGAGCAGCTGCTCGGTCGGCCGCGCAGTGCCCTGGAGGGGCTGGAGCTCGGCTATGTGCTGCGCCATGCCGATACCCAGACGCCGGATGTCTGCGTGCGGCTGCCCCTGGCCAAGGGGGGCTGGCAGGAGTTTCGCCTGTTGCGCCTGGAGGATGCGCAGGGCTTCAGCCTGGGGTTGCTGGAGGACCTGGATGAACAGCGCCAGAGCCTGAACCAGCTGACCCAGGCGCGGGATCGAGCCCGCCAGGAAGCCAGCCTGCAGGCGGGCTATCTGAAGTTGCTGCAGCAGGAGCTTGTCCCCCTGCTGGAGGCCGTGCAGGACGCCCCGGGGGCGGCACACGACGAGGCGTCCATGCTGGAGTCGCGCCTCCAGGGGCTCGCCGATCTGCTGGCCAGCCTGGTGGATGGTTCCTCTTCGTCCGATGAGGCGGCCACGTCGCAGGAGTCGGCGTCATCGCCGCGAGTGCTGATCGTCGACGATGGTCCGGTCAACGTGATGCTGGCGCGTCAGGTGCTGGAGAGCGAGGGGATGCGGGTGGTCACGGCCCCAGGGGGAGAAGAGGCCCTGGCCCTGCAGCGCGAGCAGCATTTCGACCTGGTGTTGATGGATATTTATATGCCCGGTCCGGACGGTCTGGAGGCGACGCGCCGCTGGCGAGCGCATGAGGCGCATCACGACGAACCGCGCAGTATCCTGGTGGCCCTGACCGCCAATGCCAGCGAGGCGGATCGTCGGGAATTTCGCGAGGCCGGCATGGACGACTACCTGGCCAAGCCCTACCGCCCCCACACCCTGATCGAGCTAGTGCGCCGCTGGCTGCCGACCAGTGCCCAGCGCTCGGTCTCATAACGCCAGGAACGGCTGGCTCCCCACGCTGTCCACCCTTTTCCCTCGCCCGTTGATCCGTTGAATAGGACTCCGCATGTTGAACTATCCCGCCATCGATCCGGTGGCCATCTCCCTGGGCCCCCTGGCCATCCACTGGTATGGGCTGATGTATGTGGTCGGCTTCGTGGCCGCCTGGTGGCTGGGCTGCCGCCGCGCCTCCCGCCTGGGGCTGACCCGGGACGATATCGGTGACCTGATCTTCTATGCCGCCCTGGGCGTGGTGCTGGGCGGTCGCCTCGGTTATGTGCTCTTCTATGGCATGGATCGACTGCTGGAGAATCCGCTGTGGATCGTCCAGGTCTGGGATGGCGGCATGAGCTTCCACGGGGGGCTGATCGGGGTGCTGCTGGCGGCACTCTGGTTTGCCCGCAAGAAAGGCCTGGCCTTCTTTACCCTCACTGATTTCGTCGCGCCCCTGGTGCCTATTGGCCTGGGCGCCGGACGCCTCGGCAACTTTATCAATGCCGAGCTGCCCGGGCGCATCACGACCCTGCCCTGGGGCATGCCCTTTCCCGGCATGGGGCCCGAGCCGCGGCACCCCTCGGCACTCTACGAGGCGGCCCTGGAAGGCCTGGTGCTCTTCGTGGTGCTGTGGTGGGTCTCCGCCAAGCCCCGAGCCCGTGGGCTGATCTCGGGGCTCTTCCTGGTGCTCTACGGCGTCTTTCGCGTCAGCGTGGAGTTCGTGCGCCTGCCCGATGCGCATATCGGCTATATCGCCTTCGGCTGGGTCACCAAGGGCATGCTGCTGACGCTACCGATGATCCTCGCCGGGGTGGGACTGATGCTCTGGTCGCGGCGCCAGCCGACGCCATGATTGGGAGGTGAGAAGGCGAGCCGGGGAGGCGTCTCCCAACGTTTCTCCGGCGCGTGTAGAATAGCGCGCATCATTTCTTGACCGTCGGAATCGCCGTGACCCTCGAGACCGCTTCGCACGACGCTGCCCTGGAGCAGCCCTACCTCGATCTGATGCGCCAGGTGCTCGACCTTGGCGTAGAGAAGCACGACCGCACCGGGGTGGGCACCCGCTCCCTGTTCGGCCACCAGATGCGTTTCGACCTGGCCCGGGGCTTCCCCCTGCTGACCACCAAGAAGCTCCATCTGCGCTCGATCGTCCACGAACTGCTGTGGTTCCTGGCCGGCGATACCAATATCGCCTACCTCAAGGAGAATGGGGTGCGCATCTGGGACGAGTGGGCCGATGCCGATGGCGAGCTGGGGCCGGTCTACGGTTACCAGTGGCGTAGCTGGCCCGATCCCCGGGGGGGCTCGGTGGATCAGATCGCCAAGGTGGTGGAGCAGATTCGCGCCAACCCGGACTCCCGGCGACTGATCGTCTCCGCCTGGAACCCGGCCCAGGTGGACGAGATGGCGCTGCCGCCCTGTCATGCGCTCTTCCAGTTCTATGTGGCTGAGGGTCGGCTCTCCTGCCAGCTCTATCAGCGCAGTGCCGATATCTTCCTGGGCGTGCCCTTCAATATCGCCAGCTACGCGCTACTGACCCGGATGGTCGCCCAGGTCTGCGGCCTGAAGCCCGGGGAGTTTATTCATACCCTCGGGGACGCCCACCTCTACCTCAACCATCTGGAGCAGGCCGAGCGGCAGTTGACTCGCGCGCCCCTGGCCGCCCCTCGGCTATGGCTCAACCCCGAGGTCGAGGACCTCTTCGCCTTCCGCTTCGAGGATATTCGTATCGAGGGCTATGAGGCGCATCCCCATATCAAGGCGGAGGTGGCGGTATGAGTGGCGATTCTCGAGTGCCGGTGGCGATGATCGCCGCCCTCTCCTCCAATCGGGTGATCGGCGTGGATAACCGGCTCCCCTGGTATCTGCCCGAGGATCTCAAGTTCTTCAAGCGCATGACCCAGGGCAAGCCCCTGGTGATGGGACGCAAGACCTTCCAGTCCATCGGCAAGCCGCTGCCGGGGCGGCTCAATATCGTGGTGACCCGGGATGTCGATTTCGCCCATCCCGGGATACGCGTCTGTCATGACCTGGCCAGTGCCCTGGATCTCGCCGAGCAGCAGGCGCGAATCGACGACGCCGAGGAGGTCATGGTGATGGGCGGTGGCGAGATCTATCGTCAGGCGCTGCCTTGGGCCAGCCGGCTCTACCTGACCGAGGTGGACCTGAGCCTGGAGGGGGATGCCTATTTCCCCGAGCTCTCCGAGGCGGACTGGGAGGAGGCGCAACGCGTCGCGGGAACGCCGCCCGAGGGCCAGCCGAGCTACCATTTCGTGGCTTATCGGCGCCGTTGAGCGGCAGTTGCCATCGTGCCGTGGCTGGCACAGACTTGGCGAAGGCATGGTAGCGAGGGAGGGGACGTCTTGAGCAGCGAAGCGAATCGACACCTGCTGGCGGCGCTTGAGGGCCAGATCGAGCGCCGGCTCGACGAGTTGAGCGAGGCGCGGCGGCGGGTCGCCGAGCTGGAGGCGCGCAATCGCCGCCTGGAGGCGGATAACCTGGCCCTGCGCCGTCGCCTCGAGGCGGAGCACCCGGAAACGAGCGTGCCCCGCAGTCAGGGACTGGCGGCCCTGATCGGGCGGCGTCCGCGCGGGCAGGAGGCCGCCGCTGGCGGGGAGCCGTCGGCTTCCCAGGAATCGCTTCCTGCTCAGGAGTCGCCTGCTTCTCGAGAGCCGCTTTTTTCCCAGGTGTCGCGTTCTCTCCAGGAGTCGCCGCTTGCTTCTCAGGAGTCGTCTTCTCCCCAGGAGTCGCCGCTCGCTTCCCAGGAATCGCTCTCTTCCCAGGAATCGCCTTCTCCTCAGGAATCCCTCCCCATCGACGCGCCGCCCTCGCCCCAGGCGCTGTTGGCCGAGTGGTATCGCCGCTATCCCCAGGCCTTCTTCAAGGGCCATACCCGCCCACTCAAGGTGGGCATCCATGAGGAGCTGCTGGTTCGGGAGCCCTGGCCGGAGAAGCTGGTGCGCCGGGCGCTGGCCTGTTATGTGCACCTGCCGCGCTACCTCAAGGCGGTGCGTGCCGGTGCCCAGCGGGTGGGGCTCGACGGGGAGCGTGCCGGCGAGGTCACCGAAGGCGAGGCGCGTTATGCCCATCGCCAGTTGGAGGCCTTTCACAAGGAGCGCCGCGGCCGGGGCAAGCCCGCGACCGGTAAGTCCACCACTAGCAAGGCGTCACCCAAGGCGGCCAAGGCATCGTGCCAGGCCGCCCCCTCCGGCGGGCGCCAGGGGCAGGGCGACGATGGCGGCCGACCGCGTCCCTTGGTCGCCGAGCAGACCGATCCCCAGGCGCGTCTGGCCAGCAAGCTGGATGCGCTGCTGGCCAAGCATAATCGCTAAGCTGTCTGCTCTTTTCCCCCGCTTTCTCTCCTGTCACGAGGGTGCGACCCTGGGTCGCACCCTCGTGCATTCCTGACTAATACAGCGTTGAGCGTCATGGGCTTGTCATGTGGCTCCGGCAGGCTATGATGGGCCGGGTGCGCAGGGACCGTGTGATAGCGGGTTAAGTTCCTCGATACGGGAAGCAGCGATAGGAAAACAGTGTTTTTTTCTTGTTGCGTTCTCCAAATTCCCGGTATAAGGTTCTTCCTGCGAGCATTGGACTATAACAAGGCTTGCTCAGGTAGCCGGCACGGCGAGCTCGAGGAACGGGCTCTCGTGAGGCGCCGGGAAAGCCGACTGCACTATGCAGTAACGATCGAAACAGTAAGCTAGTAAGGACATATCGAGATGAAAAAGACTCTGTTAGCGACTGCCATCGCCGGCGCCATGGGCCTCTCCGCCGCTTCCGCTCAGGCCGCCACCGTCTACAACCAAGACGGCACCAAGCTGGATATCTACGGTAATATTCAGCTGGCCTACTACAGCGTCGATGCTGGTAATAACAGCGTGGATGAGCTAGCCGACAACGGTTCTACCTTCGGCTTCGCCGCCGAGCACGTGATCAACCCGGGCCTGACCGGCTACCTGAAGCTCGAATTTGACGACTTCAAGGCAGACGAGATTAAGACAGCGGGTCGTGACTCTGGTGACCAAGCCTATGTCGGTCTGCGTGGCGACTTCGGTGACGCTCGCCTCGGCTCCTACGATGCCCTGATCGACGACTGGATCCAGGATCCGATCACCAATAACGAGTTCTTCGATGTCAACGACTCCAGCAGCCAGCGTGGCGTCGGTGGTATCAATGAAACCGATAAGTTTACCTACACTTCTCCGTCCTTTGGCGGCTTCCAGTTCGCCCTGGGTACCCAGTACAAGGGTGAGGCCGAGAGCGAGAACGTCACCGATTCCGGTAATGCCTCCTTCTTCGGTGGCGCGCGCTATACCGTGGGCGCCTTCTCCGTGGCTGCCGTCTACGACAACCTGGACAACTACGCCGACGCTTACCAGAACAATGGCCAGTTCGGCGATCAGTATGGCCTGACCGCCCAGTACACCATCGATTCCCTGCGCCTGGCCGCCAAGGTCGAGCACTTCGATGGCGACATGGCCAACACCGATGCCGATCTGTATGCCCTGAGTGCCCGTTATGGCTACGGCGTGGGCGACGTCTACGGCGCCTACCAGCGCGTCGACGACGACCTGGAAGCCGACGAGCGCGATGAGTTCGTGGTCGGTGCCACCTACAACCTGTCCGACGCCATGTACACCTGGGCCGAGGCTGCCTGGTACGACAACGCTCAAGACGTGGGCGACGGCGTGGCCGTGGGTGTGACCTACCTGTTCTAAATCAGCATTCTGACATTAGTCAGAATGCCTGATCGAACAATCGAAAGCCGACCCCCAGGGGTCGGCTTTTTTTTCGGGATGCCCGGCCGGCATGCTAATCTCGCTGGCACAGGAGAGTGGTTCCGATCGTCAGCAACAAGGAGTCCCATGAACGTTTCCAAGATAGCGGTGGCCCTGGTGGTAACGGGGCTCGCCGTCGGTGAGTCGGCCCTGGCCCAGAGCACCATGGAGCAGCGCTTCCGCGAGGAGGGGCGTCAGCTCGACCTCACCGGCTTCTTTAACGCCGAGAGCGACGCCCGTAGCCGTACCTTCAACTTCGGCAGCGAGCAGGAGCACGCCTTCGAGGTCACCGAGGCGGGCACCTACGAGCTGCGCAGCGAGCTGGCGGGAGACTACGAGCCCAATTATCGGTTACGCCTGGCGTTGCTCGATAGCGAGGGCGCCGTGCTGGCCCGCTTCGAGGGCCGTGGTGAGGCCCTGGCACTGCGTCAGGCGCTTAGTCCGGGGGAGTATCGCCTGCGGGTCGAGGGCCAGAAGTTCGGCGCCCGCGGCCAGGGCGCCCGTGGCTTCTACCTGACCGTCAATGGCCTCGAAGGGGTCAGCGTCGCCGCCGGCGACGGCGGCGTCCTCTTTAGCGGTCGCGAGGGGAGTGGTGAGGCCTTTGTACGCACTAGCGAGCGCTCGGTGCGTTTGGGCGCCGGCGCGGCAGCCACGGCCGAGGCGGCTAGCGCCAGTAGTCAGGTCGTCGAGACGGCGAGTGCCGGCGCCGAGGCGGCCGTTGCGGAGTCCGCCGAGCACCAGGCGGCCGCCGAGTCCGTGGAGCCCGAGGTTCGCGAACTGGTCACCGATGTGCGGATCCGCGCTCGGGGCGAGGTGATGAGCTTCGAGATGGCCGAGGCGGGCCAGGTGGCCATCGCCACCTCCACCTATCCGCCGGGCTACGAGAACACCTACCGTATCGAACTCGAGGTGGTGGACGGCCAGGGGAGTGTGGTGGCCGAGGGCGCCGGCCAGGGCTTCGACGGCGATGTGGCCATCGAGCCGCGGTTGCCCGCGGGCCAATACCGGATTCGCGTCCAGGGCCAGAAGTTCGGCTCCGGCATGACCGGGGTCAATAACTACGAACTGCGGGTGCGACTGCTCGACTAGTCGCGCCGCGCTTCTCGCCGCAGTAAGCAGGACGGCGGGCCCACTGGGCCCGCCGTCCTGTTTTGGGCGCACTACCCTGTTCGGGGCGCAATAAAGAGCCCCGACCATCAATGGCCGGGGCAAGATCGAAAGCAGGCGAAGCCGTAAGGGGGCCTTTTCGGCCCGCGGGCTTAGAAGCTGTACTGCACCATGCCCTGCAGGCGCAGGGCATCGCCGTCGCGACCATCCACCACCTCGCGGCTGTGATAGCCCGCCTCGATGCCGTAGGTGACGTTGCGGATCGGCGACCAGATATAGTTCAGGTGCACCACCTCGAAGGTCTCGTTGGCGTCGCCAGCCAGGGCGCCGGCGGCGACCGCCTCGTCCAGGTCGGCCTGGGCCACACCATAGCCCAGGGTGACATTGCCGGGACCGGCGGCGGCGGTGATGCCCAGGGTGCCGCCGGTGGCGCTGATGGTTTCCAGCTCGCCGCTGACCGGGTCCCGATAGGCCGGGGCCGCCGGAGTGCCCTCCAGGTAGCCGCCGATGCCGTCGCCATGGGTCAGGGAGCCGCGCAGGGTCACGCCCTCGGCCACCTGGGCGCTGGCCTCGAGGTTCAGGCCCCAGCCGAAGGCGCTGTCCTTGCCGCTATCGGTGGTGCCGGTGGTGTCGTACTCCAGGTGGCGCAGCACGGCGGAGGCGCCATAGTTGAAGCCATCGATGCTGCCCTGATAACGCAGGGTCAGGTCCGGCAGCTGGCTCTTGGTATCGTCCGCGGTGGGGGAGC
>NZ_BJUK01000052.1 GCF_007989625.1 Bisbaumannia pacifica | reverse complement strand
TTTGCTCCGGCTTGCCCCCAGCGCCTCTCAGCCCCTTGAAGGAAATGCCCCCCGGGCCGCCACGGTTTTACGGCCGTGCCCAGCGGGGTAGACTCTAGGCTCGCCCCCCGTTCGGAATCCGGAGATGGAGCTCAAGGAATTCGCCTTCGGCGGCCTTTATATCGCCCCCCTGCTGCTCTATGCCCTGCTCGTCGCCCTCGCCACCCTGGCGCTGCGCTGGGGCCTGCACCGCCTGCTGCCCGGTCGTCGGCTGTGGTTCGAGGCCTGGTTCGACGCCTCGCTGTTCCTCCTCTCGACCGCCGCCATCGCCTTCCTGGCGATCGGCCCAGGAAGCCTCTGATGCGCACTCGACTCCGTCTGCTCGTGACCCTGGCCGTCGTGGCCCTGGCCGCGCTGGCCGGCCTCTGGCTCTGGTACGCCTACCTCTATACGCCCTGGACCCGGGACGGCCGGGTAAGGGCCGAGATCATCACCCTGGCCAGCCAGGTCTCGGGGCCGGTGGAGACCCTGTGGGTCACCGACGGCCAGGCGGTCGCCGCCGGCGAACCGCTGTTTCGCATCGAGCCCGACCGTTACCGGCACCTGGTCGAAGGAGCCGAGGCGACCCTGGAGCGGCGCCGCGCCGAACTCGAGCTGCGCCGCCACGAGGCCGAGCGCCGCGACCGCCTGGGGGCCGGAGTGCTCAGTGCCGAGCATCTCGAGGCCGCACGCATCGACCGCCGGGTGGCCGCCGCCGCCCTGGCCCAGGCCGAGAGCGAGCTGGCCCGCGCCCGCCTCGACCTGGCCCATACCACCGTCACCGCCCCCGTGGCCGGCCATGTACTCAACCTGCGACTCGCCGGCGGCAACCCCATCACCGCCGGTACGCCGGTGATGGCCCTGGTCCGGGATGACTCCTGGTATGTCACCGGCTACTTCGAGGAAACCAAGCTGCCGAGGATCCGCGTGGGCGATCCCGCCCGGGTGCACCTGATGAGCGGCGATATCACCCTCAGCGGCCGGGTGGCGGCCATCGGTCGCGGCATCGCCGATCCCAACACCACCCCCGACGACCAGTTGCTGCCCCGGGTCCAGCCGACCTTCAGTTGGGTGCGCCTGGCCCAGCGCATTCCGGTGCATATCGCCCTGGATGCGCTGCCCGAGGGGCTGCCCCTCAGCGTCGGCATGACCGCCTCGGTGCGCATCCTCGACGCCGCGGCGGAGTAACCCCGTGTCGATCTGGCGCCAGGCCTACCTGGCTCCCCCGGCCAGCGCCCTGCGCTTCGCCATCAAGGCCACCCTGGCCATGCTGCTGGCCCTCTATGTGGCGCTATGGCTCGACCTGGAGCGTCCCTACTGGGCGCTGATCTCGGCCGCCTTCCTGCAACTGCGTCCGCTCAGCGGCATGGTGATCGAGAAAGGGCTGAGCCAGCTGGCCGGCACCCTGGCCGGCTGCCTGGCCGGCACCCTCATCATGGCGGCCTTCGTGCAGGTGCCCCCGGCGGCCCTCGGGACCCTGACGCTATGGATCATGCTGTGCACCTACGTGAGCTCGCTGCAGCACGGCAACGCCGCCTACGGCTGCATCATGGCCTCGGTGACCGCCATGCTGATCGTGGTGATCGCCGCCGCGACGCCCCAGGCCCTGTTCGGGGTGGCCGTGGAGCGGCTCACCGAGCTGAGCCTGGGCGCCCTCTGCGCGACCCTGGTCAGTGCCCTGCTATGGCCGGTACGGGTCCGCGACCACCTGATCGCCCAGGCCGATACGGCGCTGACCCAGGCCTTCACCCATGCCGCCCAGCGTCTCGGCGACGCCGCCCCCGGCTCGCGACAGGCCAGCCTGACCGCCGCCCTTGCGCCCCTGGCCCAACTCGAGGCCGATAGCCGCGCCGCCCGCTACGAGGACCCCGAGGGCGCCGGGCGCATCCGAGCCAGCCATCTCCTCGGCCATCGCACCCTGCGCCTCATGGCCACCCTGCATGCCCTCCAGCAGTTGCTCGAAGATGGCCGGGTGCCGGCCCAGGCGGCCGGTCGCCGGCTGATCGACGAGGCCGCGGCGCTGTTCTCCGCTTATGGCGACGAGGCGGCTACCCGGGCTCGCCTCCAGGCGCTGCGTCACCGGGTACTGGCCGCCCTCGAGGCGGTCGCGGCCGCCGATTCGGATACGCCGGGCGACCTGGCCCACCAGCGCCTGCTGATCGGCCTGCGCGAGGCCCTGGGTCATGCCCTGGTGATGCTCGATGCCCGGGCGGCCATCGCCGCGCCGGGCCGCCAGCGCCTGCATGGCACGGCGCCGACGCGCCATCGCGACCGCCTCAGCGCCCTGCTCAATGCCCTGCGGGCCGGCGGCGCCTTCGCCCTGCTGGCCTGGGCCTGGCTGGCCACCGGCTGGGAAGGGGCCATGGGCGCGATGATGATAGCGACCCTGCTCTCGGCGCTGTTCGCCGGCTTCGAGCGCCCGGTCACCGCCAGCCTGCTCTACCTGAAGGGGCTGCTGGCGGCGATCCCCAGCGCCCTGCTGTTCGGCCATGTGCTGCTCGCCCCGGCCAACGGCTTTCCGCTGCTCACCCTGCTGCTGCTCACCCCGCTCTTCCTGGGCCTGCTGGGCGCCGCCGAGCCACGCCTGATGGGCCCCTGCCTGGCCTTCGTGATCGGCAATATCATGCTGATTATGCCCGGCAATGCCATGAGCTTCGCCGTGGACGACTTCGCCAATCGTGCCCTGGGCATGCTCGTCGGCGTCTCTACCGTGGTGATGGGCTTCCGGCTCTTGCCCGGCCTGCCCACCGAGCTGCGCCGACGGCGCCTGATCCGCGCCACCGTGCACGACCTGCGACGCCTCTACCGCCGCCCGCTGCATCAGGCGGAGGCACGCTTCAGTGGCGCCATGGTCGATCGCCTGCTGGACCTGGCCCGCCACGATGACGACCTGCCGGAGGCACGACGCCATCTGTTCGCCCTTGGGCTCACCGGCCTGGACCTGGGCTACGCCGGCCTGCTGCTGCGCCGCCGCCTGGATGGCCTCGAGGATCCGACCGTGGAGGCCGCCAAGCGCCGCCTGTTCGCCGCCCTGGCCACGGCCTATGCGGCCAGCGCCGACGGCCGCCGGGACTCCCGGCTGACGCCGGCCAGCGAGGCACTGCTCAATGCCCTGGCGGCACACCCTCGGGTCAGCCCGCGGGAACATCGTCTGCTCGAGGGCCTGCTGCGCCGTCTCGACCTGGCCCTGGCGGCCCAGGCCGGGCGCCATCCCGATGCCGATCCCGCGCCCCTCGCCGCCGAGGCCGGCTAACGACCGGGGCCCTTGCCGCGAGGTGCATCAAAAAGTCTTGACGTATCAGTCCCTTGTTGGGTAGGATACGCGCCGTTGGCTACGTAGCTCAGCTGGTTAGAGCACATCACTCATAATGATGGGGTCCCCTGTTCGAATCAGGGCGTAGCCACCAAAACAGCAGAAAACGCCCGCCCGGTTCGCCAGGCGGGCGTTTTTTCGTCTGGGGGATGACGCATCGCGGGACGGGGGAACCCGCCCCGCGATGCCATCACACCAGGTCGGCGCGATTGACGAAGCCGCTCAGCACCCGGATCAGCTGATCGGCGTCGCGCACCCCGCAGGTCTCGCGGATCGAGTGCATACCCCATTGGGGCACCCCCACGTCCAGGGTCGGCACGCCGAGCTCGCTGGCGGTGATCGGCCCGATGGTGCTGCCACAGCCCATGTCGGCGCGGGTCACGAAGGTCTGCACCGGCACCCCCTGCGCCTGGCAGAGGTCGCGGAACATCGCCGCGGTGGCGCTGTTGGTGGCATAGCGCTGATTGGCATTGACCTTGATCACCGGGCCGCCATTGATGGCCGGGCCATGGCCGGCGTCGTGCTTGTCGGCGAAGTTGGGATGCAGCGCATGGGCGTTGTCACAGGAGATCATTCTTGAGGCCTGGATCAGGCGCACGAAGTCCTCGTCGCCGCCCTCCCCCAGTTGGGCATTGACTCGGCGCAGCACGTCCTCCAGGAAGGGCCCCTGGGCGCCGCAGGCGCTGGCGCTGCCCACCTCCTCGTGGTCGTTGGCCACCAGCACGGCGCCCTGCTCGCCGTCCGAGGCCAGCAACGCCTCCAGGCCGATAAAACAGGAGAGCAGGTTGTCGAGGCGGGCGCTGGCGATCAGCTCGCCCTCCACCCCGACCCGGGCCGGCGGCTGGGTGTCGTAGAGCGCCAGCTCGAAATCGAGCAGGGCCACCCCTTCCAGGCCATGCTGCTCATAGAGCCAGCGCTTGAGCAGTGCCTCGAAGTCCGTCGCCTGGCCGCCCTGCAGCAGCACCGGCGCCATCTCGGTCTGGGGGTTGATGGCGCGACCGTTGTTGGCCTCGCGATCCAGGTGAATGGCCAGGCTGGGGACCACGGCCACCGGGCGCGGCACATTGAGCAGCACCCCCTGGATACGCCCGTCGTCACGGCGCAGGTGGACCCGCCCGGCCAGGCCCAGGTCGCGATCGAACCAGGGCGCCAGCAGGGCGCCGCCGTAGACCTCGACGCCCAGCTGCAACCAGCCGTGGGCGACCTTGGCGGGGTTGGGCTTGAGGCGCAGGCCGGGGCTGTCGGTATGCGCGCCGATCATGCGCAGCGCCGCGAGGGGCCCGCGGGGCAGCTGCAGGGCGATGATCGAGGAGTCGTTGCGGGTCACATAGACCTTCTCCCCCGGGCTCAGTCGCCAGCCGGCCGTCTCGTCCAGGCGACGGTAGCCGGCCTGCTCCAGGCGCTGGGCCATATTGGCCACCGCGTGCCAGGGCGTCGGCGAGCGCTGCAGGAAACCGAGCAGGCGTTCGAGGGTAGGAAGATGGGGCATAGGGAACCTCTCACAAGGGTCTGTGACTGGCGACAAGGGCTGCTACAATGCCGGTTCGTCGGTGCAACCCTGCGGCCGCAAGCGTGTCTTCTAAGGATGGGAAGTGTACATGAATTCGGGAGTGCTTCATTGATGAGCCTGACTGTCGCCCTACGGCGCCTGACGGTCCTGGCGCTGACCCTGCTATTCAGCGCCTCGACCCTCGCCACCTCGTTACCCACCGATGCCCAGCGTCAGGCCGCCGCCGAGGTCGCCGAATCGCTACGCTACAGCCACTATGCGGACGTCAGCCTGGGCAACGACTGGTCCCGGCAGGCCTTCCGGCGCCTCCTCGATATCCTCGACTCCCAGCGCGCCTACCTGCTGGCCAGCGACGTCGACGAGTTCCGTCACCTGGAGGACCGCCTGGACGAGGCCCTCTATGACGGCGAGCTGGAACCGATCTACGCCCTCTACGAGCGCTACCAGCAGCGCCTGGAGAATCGCCTGGAGTGGATCCTGGCACGCCTCGACGCGGGCCTCGACTTCACCTTCGAGAGCGACGACCGCCTGGAGCTCGACCGCGACGGGGCGCCCTGGGCGCAGAGCGAGGCCGAACTCGACGAACTCTGGCGCAAGCGCCTCAAGAATGCCGCCCTGACCCAGCTGCTGGCCGACCAGGACGAGGCGCAGATGCACGACAACCTGCGCCAGCGCTACGAGGGCCAGCTCAACCGGATCCGCCAGACCAACGGCGACGATGTCTTCGGCCTCTTCATGGCGGCGGTGACCGGCACCATCGACCCGCATACCGAGTACTTCTCGCCGCGTCAGGGGGAGTCCTTCGATATCCAGATGCGCCTCTCCCTGGAGGGCATCGGCGCCCTGCTGCAGACCGAGGACGAGTACGTCAAGGTCGCCAGCCTGGTGCCCGGCGGCCCCGCCGACAAGTCGGGGCTGCTGGCCCCGGCGGATCGCATCGTCGCCGTGGGCCAGGGCGAGGACGACGACGCCGAGATGGTCAATGTGGTGGGCATGCGCCTGGATGAAGTGGTCGACATGATCCGCGGGCCCAAGGGCTCGGTGGTGCGCCTCGACGTGGTGCCGGCCCAGGCGGTGGACATGACCCGCTCGCGGGTCATCGAGATCACCCGCGATACCGTGACCCTGGAGGATCAGGCCGCCAGCCGCGAGATCATCGAGCTCGAGCGGGACGGCGAACGCCATCGCATCGGCGTGATCCAGGTGCCGACCTTCTACGTGGACTTCGATGCCTGGCAGGCCGGCGAGAGCGACTATCGCAGCACCACCCGCGACGTGGCGCGCCTGGTCCAGGAGCTCAAGGCCGAGGACGTCGACGGCATCGTGCTGGACCTGCGCAACAACGGCGGCGGGGCGCTGCACGAGGCCAACTCCCTGATCGGGCTGTTTATCGACCGCGGCCCCACGGTACAGGTACGCGACGCCCGCGGCCGCATCAGCCTGTATGGCGACACCGAGAGCGGCAGCCTCTACGATGGCCCCCTGGCGGTGCTGGTCAATCGCCTCTCCGCCTCCGCCTCGGAGATCTTCGCCGGCGCCATCCAGGACTACGGCCGCGGCCTGGTGCTGGGCAACCGCACCTTCGGCAAGGGCACCGTCCAGACCCTCAACGACCTGAGCCACGGCCAGATCAAGCTGACCCGCGCCAAGTTCTATCGCATCTCCGGCGAGAGCACCCAGCACCGCGGCGTGGATCCGGACATCCTCTTCCCCAGCCTGATCGACCCGGAGGAGATCGGCGAGAGCAGCCTCGACAATGCCCTGGCCTGGGACCAGGTGCGCGCCGTCCAGTATCGCCACTATGGTGAGCCATGGCGGGTGATCGAGGCGCTGCGTGCCGGCCACCGGGAACGCATCGACGACCACCCCAACTTCGTCTACCTGCAGAACCAGGCCGAGCTGGTGCGCGAGCTGCGCGAGGATCGGACCAGCGTCAGCCTCAACCGCGAGCGGCGCCAGCGGGAGCTCGAGGCCCAGGAGGCCCGTCAGCTGGCACTGGAGAACACCCGTCGCGAGGCCCTGGGGCTGGAACCGCTGGAAGACTGGGTGGATGCCCGGGGCAACGACGAGGAGGCGGAAGCGGCGACCCCGCTGGATCGCGCCGAGGTGGAGGAGTCCGCCGAGATCCTCCTCGACTACGCCCTGCTACTCGACGGCGGTGACACGCGGCTCAGCCACAACGACCGCTGACCCCACCCTCGTCTCACGCCTCGGCCCCGGCAATCGCCGGGGCCGAGGCGCGTCGGGACCACAAAAAAACCGCTGCCGAAGCAGCGGTAGGTCTAGGGAAACTTGGGTCCAGCGGGCCGCGCCCTACTCCTCGGCGAGGCGCGAGCGTAGCCGGCCGATCGCCTGGCTATGCAGCTGACAGACCCGGGACTCGGTGACGCCGAGCACGGCACCGATCTCCTTGAGGTTGAGTTCCTCTTGATAGTACAGCGCCATCAGTAGCTTCTCGCGCTCCGGCAGGGCCTCGATGCCCGCCACCAGGCGCTCGCGACGCTCGCCGCCCAGCAGCGCCAGGAAGGGCGAGGCGCCCTCCTCCTCGGCGCTGGGCTCCTGACCCTCCGCCACCAGCTCCTCGAAGGGCAGCAGATGGCCATTATTGGTATCCCCCAACAACTGGTAATAGGTGTCGAGATCGATCTCCAGGTCCTCGGCGATCTCGCGCTCCTCGGGGGGGCGCCCCAGTTGCTGCTCCAGGCGGCGGATGCTGGCATCCAGGGCCCGGGCATTGCGGCGCACGCTGCGCGGCAGCCAGTCGCGGCTGCGTAGTTCGTCGATCATGGCGCCGCGAATGCGCTGGCTGGCGAAGGTGGTAAAGGTGGCACCCGCCGAGGCGTCGTAGCGCCCCATGGCATCCAGCAGGCCCATCATGCCGGCCTGGATCAGGTCATCCAGTTCGATGCCCGCCGGCAGCCGCACCTGCAGTGCCAGGGCCTGTCGCCTCACCACCGGCAGATACTGCTCGACGAGCGCCGTCTGATCGATCTTGCCCTGTGCCGTGTACATGCCTCGCCTCGAACTGGAAGGTCGTCTCACTCGGTCGACGGCGCCGACCGACTCTCTCCTATTATTGGGCCCCGGCCACGCCGGAAAGGCGCGAATAGCCGTCGACTCCATCGGCTATTCAGGCTATCTCGGCCAAAGTCGGGGTGCCCTTCAGCGATAGTCGACGATCACCTGGATACCGCCCAGGGTCAGGGCCCCCACCCGCCCCGGCGGCAGGCGGCCCTGCAGGCGCAGGGGACGATCCGCCGCGGCACCGGCCAGGCCCTCGCTCACGCCGCGGGCGCCGCTCAGTGGCAGGCAACGACTCCCCTGACACAGGCGCAGCGGCGGCAAGGCGCCCGGCGGCGCCTCGAGGCGCCAGCGCACCCGGGTGATCTCGGCCCCCTCGGCGATCCCGGGTGGTGGCGCCAGGGGCGCCGAGCGGCTGTCGCGATCACTCAGCGAGAGTCGCAGCGGCGGCGCCTCGGCCACCCAGCTGCCGGCGGCGAGGGCCTGGCCGGCGAGCCACAGGGCGAGCAGCGCGACGAGCCCCCGCGTCACGGGGTGATCACCAGCAGGTCGATCCCCAGGTCGGCGGCCACCTGGACCAGGTTATCCGGCAGCCCACGACGGGAACGCATCCCCGGCATCAACAGCAGCAGGCGCCGCGGTCCGGGGCGGCGACTCAGCGCCAGCAACAGGCGATAACCGCGACGAAAGGCGTCCGGGCCCGGGGCCACCCAGAGCGCCCAGCGCCCCTGGGCGGGATGACGCCCCAGGGCCTCCGCCGGCACCGCCGCCAGGCGCCAGGCGCGGGGATCACCGACCCAGCGCTGGCCGCGCTCGGCCCAGGCGGCCAGCAGCCGCTGGGCCCGGGGGCGCTCCTCCTCGGCGAGCCCCAGCACCCGCAGCCGGTGTCGCGCCGCCGGCTCGACAGCCGCTCTCGGCGCGGCCGCCTTGGCGACGTTAGGCCGCGCCTTCGGCGGCGTTGGCGGCTTCGCGGAGGGCGATGTCCTCTCGGAAGTCGGCTTCGCGGGGGGGGGCTGCGCTGCCGCCCGTGGCTCGGCACGGGCGATCTCGACCAGCACCCTGGCGATCGCCGTTTCTCGGTCCTCGGGCGATGCGCCCGGGGCGGGGCTCGGCGTGGCGCCCTCGCCGGGAGTCGCGGGCCGCGGCGTCGATGCCTCGGCGGGCGCCGCGAGGGCGATCTCTCGTAGCGTCCTGGCGATCAGGGTCTCTCGATCCTCCCCGCCACCGCCCTCGGCGGGCGAGACCGCTGCGTCACCGTCCATAACATCCGGGGCCGGGCCTTCCTCGCCGTCGCGTCCCTGGCTCTCTGCTTGGCTCTCGACGCTGTCCATGGCTCGCGGGCCCTCGTTATCCTCGTCACCACGTCCCTGGCTCTCGACCCAGCGGCGCAGGCCCTGGGCCTGATCGGCACTCACCATCCCGCCTCCCCGGCGAACGTCGCCTGATTCATCGTACTTCCTCCAGCCCCAGGGTCAGGCTGCGCAGGGCATCCCTGGCGATCAGCAGTTGGACCAGGCCATCCAGCAGCCGGCCGGCGCTACGCGCCCGGCGTCCGCCCTGCAGGGCCAGCAGCTCGCCACGCAGGTCCAGGGCCCAGGGCGCCTCGCTGTGCTCCAGGGCCTGGGCAAGGGCGGCCAGCCCCGCGGCCAGGGTCAAGCGCAGCTGCGGCTCCAGGGGCTCGAGCCCGGCCTCCGGCAACTGCTGCCAGGCGCGTCGGGTCAGTCGCTCGAGGCCCTCCAGGCCCAGTTGATGACGCAACAGTTCCAGGGCATCCCACTCCAGCCAGGCCGGCGACAGCCAGTAACGGCGCCCCAGCCGCCGCCCCGTATCGCTCTGCAGTTCGCCGCACCAGGCCCAGAGGGCGCGGTCCTCCTGGCGGCGGCTACCCGCCGGCGACGCCGCCACCGCCAACTGGCGCAGGCTCAGGGTCGCCGCCTCCTGGCGGTAACGACAGGGCAGCGGCGTCAGCGCCTCGCCCTGCCCCACCAGCTCGCCGAGGGTCAGGCGCTCGCCGCGGTGCCAGACCCGGGCGCCGGCCTGGGCCTGGCTCAGCCAGGGTCGCACCCGCTCGCCCAGCCAGTCCCAGGCGTCACGACCGGGCAGGCTCGGCAACAGGTGGGCGCGAACCCCCAGGGCCTCGGCCCAGGCCAGCCGCTCGATCTCATCGGCGGGCTGGCGATGCTGCAGGGCGGGCAGCCCCAGGCCGAGGCCCTGGGGCGTCAGGCGCTGGTCGGGCTGTCGCCAGCCCTGGGCCTGGGGACGCCGCCGCGCCCAGCGCATGATGGTGCCCGCCTCGGCTGCTTCGCTGGACCACAGGGCCTCCAGATGCCTGGCCTGCTCCGCCGGCGGCAGGCCCGCCGCCTGCCAGGCCTCGGCCAGGGGTGAGAAGGCGGGCAGCGAGCGTCCCAGGCGGCGCCAGGCGGCGCCCAGGGCGCGACTCTGACCGGCCAGGTCCCGGGACCAGCTCGTCAAGCGCGGCAATTCCGCCGCTACCTGGCCGTTGCTGGGCGCCGCCTCGGCGCTGGCGAGCGCCGTCTCGACCAGGGCCGGCCCATCGGCGCGGGCCATGTCCTCGGGCACCTGCTGCCCATGACAGACGAAGTTGAGCCGCAGGCCATGACGAATCAGCCCATCCAGCAAGGGGCCGAGGCGCGCCGCCTCGTCCTGCTTGGTGAGGATCACGTCCTCGAGGCGTGCTCCCGCTCCGCGAGCGGCGCGACAATAGGTCTGAACGATCTCCTCCAGGGTCTCCCCCTGGCTGGTTGCGCTGAGCATCAGCATCAGCCGCACCCCACGCCGCCCCCGCTGCAGCCGCGCCACCTGATCCACCAGGCGCTGGTCGCGCTGGCTCATGCCCACGGTGTCGATAATCACCAGGGCCTTGTCGGCCAGGCGCCCCAGCAGCCCCTCCAGGGGCGTCTCGGCGTCCAGGGCATGCACCTCCACACCGAGGATATCGGCATAGATGCGCAGTTGCTCATGGGCACCGATGCGGTAGCTGTCGGTGGTCACCAGGGCCAGTCCCTCGGGGCCGTGACGCATCACATAGCGGGCCGCCAGCTTGGCGGTGGTGGTAGTCTTGCCCACCCCGGTGGGCCCCACCAGGGCGAGGATACCGGCCTCGGTGAACAGGCTCTCTTCATCGTCCCGGGTGGTCAGTCGGGCGGCCAGGGTGCGCTTGAGCCAGGCCTGGACCGGCGCCGCCCCGGCATCCTCCAGGGCCAGCTCGGTGGGCAGGCCGGCGAGCAGTTCGCTGATCAGGGCATGACCGAAGCCGGCCGCCACCAACTGGCGCTGCAACCCCTGTAGGGCGCCGGGGCGTCCCTCCCGGGCCGGCGGCTCCCGGGTCAGCAGCTGGCGCATGTCCTGCACCTCGCTAAGCAGCCGCTGGCTCAGGGCGACGAAATCGGCCGGGTCGCTGGTGGCGCCGGCTGGCTGACCGATGCCGGGTGCCGCCGCGGGTGGGATGGCAGCCTCGCCGGCGGCCGGTTCCGGGGCCGCGGGATAACCGCCCGGCCTCGGGGCCACTGGATCAGCGGCCGGCTCGGGTGGCATGGGATAGCCGCTCGCCTCCGGAGGCTCAGGGTAGGCATCCGGGGCCGGTGAATAGGCGGCCCGGGCACGACTCAACGGCTTGGGCGGCGGCGTCTCGCGGCGGAGCTCCGCGGCCTCGACATCCGCCTCACCGGCCGGCAGGCTCACCCCATGACGCGCCGCCAGGGCCTGGGCCCGAAGGGAATCGGACGCGGAATCCCGCGATGCCGGGTCCGATACTGAATCTTCGGGGAGGCTCACCCCATGGCGCGCCGCCAGGGCCTGGGCGAAGCTCGCGGGGCTGCGTCCGGCGGGCAGGCTAAAGTCTGCCTCGCTGTCGGAGGCCGGCGCCTCGGTCTGGGACGCCGCCGGGGCCTGCGGCGAGTCCGCCGCCTCGGCCTCCGTCGTGGCGAGGATCTCGATCCCCTCGGCGGTGCGTCGATTGGCCAGGATCAAGGCGTCGTCGCCGAGGGCGCTGCGCACCCGGCGCATCGCCTCGCGCACATTGGCGCCCAGGAAGCGGGTCACGCTCATCCATTACCTCCCACCAGGCTGGTCACTCTCAGGGTGCGGTCATCGGGAATCTCGGCCTGGGACATCACCACCAGGTGCCGCAGGCGACGGCGCAGGAAGCGGGACAGCACCGGGCGCAGGGCGTGCTGCACGACCAGCACCGGCGGCTCGCCCTTGGCCTCCTGGCGCTCCAGGGCCTGTTCCGCCTGGGTCATCAGGGTATCCGCCAGGCCCGGCTCCAGGGCACCGTTGCCGTTCATGGCCTGCAGCAGCACCTGCTCGAGCTGGGCGTCGAGGCCGATCACGTGGAGCTCGTCATGGCCCGGGAACCACTGCTGGGTGATCGCCCGACCCAGGCTGATGCGCACCAGGGCGGTCAGTTCTCCCACGTCCTGCTGCTGAGGCGCATGCTCGGCCAGGGTATCGAGGATGGTGCGCAGGTCGCGGATCGATACCTCCTCATCGAGCAGCTGCTGGAGCAGCCGCTGCAGCACGGTCAGGGAGATCGCCTTGGGCACCACCTCTTCCACCAGGGGCTTGTGCTCCTCGCCCAGCTTGTCGAGCAACTGCTGCACCTCGCCGCGGCCGAGCATCTCGGCGGCGTGCTGATGCAGCAGGTGATTGAGGTGGGTGGCCACCACGGTGCCGGCATCCACCACCGTGTAGCCGTAGACCTGGGCGTGCTCGCGCTGGCCGGCATCGATCCATACCGCCGGCAGGCCGAAGGCGGGATCCTCGGTGGGGGTACCGTCGAGCTGGCCGGAGACCTGGCCCGGGTCGATGGCCAGCCACTTGCCCGGGTAGGCGTCGGCGCGGCCGATCTCCACCCCCTTGAGGGTGATCACATAGGTATTGGGACCCAGCTCCAGGTTGTCGCGGATATGCACCACCGGCGGCAGGAAGCCCACCTCCTGGGCGAACTTCTTGCGCACGCTCTTGATGCGTCCCAGCAGCTCGCCGTCCTGGCGCTGGTCGACCAGGGGAATCAACCGGTGCCCCACCTCCAGGCCCAGGGTATCCACCAGTTGGACGTCGTCCCAGCTCGCCTCCGGGGCCTCCTGGGGCGCCGGCGGCGGCGCACTCTCCGCCTCCTGCACCAGCTTCTCCTGCTGACGCTTGATCAGCAGCCAGGCCAGGCCGCCCAGCAGGGCGGTGAAGACCAGGAACACCAGGTTGGGCATGCCCGGCACCAGGCCCAGCAGGCCCATGACGGCGGCGGCCAGGATCAACACCTGGGGATTGACGAACAGCTGGCTGAGCATCTGCTGGCCGACGTCCTGGTCGGTGGTGACCCGGGACACGGTGACGCCGGCGGCGGTCGAGATCACCAGGGCGGGAATCTGCGCCACCAGGCCGTCACCGATGGTCATCAGGGTGTAGGTGCGGGCGGCATCGCCGAAGGCCATGTCGTGCTGCAGCATGCCGATCAGCAGGCCGCCGATCACGTTGACCACCATGATCACCAGGCCGGCCATGGCGTCGCCACGCACGAACTTGCTGGCGCCATCCATGGAGCCATAGAAGTCGGCCTCCTGGGAGACCTCGGCGCGGCGCTTCTTGGCGTCCTCCTCGCCGATCAGGCCGGCGTTGAGGTCGGCGTCGATGGCCATCTGCTTGCCGGGCATGGCATCGAGCATAAAACGGGCGCCCACTTCGGCGATCCGCCCGGCGCCCTTGGTGATGACCATGAAGTTGATCACCACCAGGATGGCGAAGACCACCAGGCCCACGGCGAAGTTGCCGCCGATCAGGAACTGACCGAAGGCCTCGATCACCTTACCGGCGGCGTCGCCCCCCTGGTGCCCCTCCATCAGGATCACCCGGGTCGAGGCGACATTGAGGGAGAGCCGCAGCAGGGTGGTAAACAGCAGCACCGCCGGGAAGGCGGCGAAGTCCAGCGGCTGGCGGGTGAACATGCTGACCAGCAGCACCATCACCGCCAGGGCAATATTGAAGGTGAAGAAGAGGTCCAGGGCGAAGGGCGGCAGCGGCAGGATCAGCATCGCCATCACCAGCAGGATCAGCAGCGGTCCCGCCAGCAGCTTCATCTGGACCTGGTTCGCCCAGTCGCGGCGACCCAGATAGTCATTCAGCGCTCTCATCGAGGCTCCTCGCTTGATGGCCGCTCCGGCGGAACGGCCAGTTCATCCGGCACCGGCAGGTCGCCGGGCCGCGGCGGCACCGGCTCGCCGCTGGCATCGGCGCGCTTGAGGTTGAAGGCCCAGGCCATCACCTCCGCCACGGCGGTATAGAGGGCGACCGGGATCTCCGCCTCGAGATCCACGTGGCGGTAGAGGGCCCGGGCCAGGGGCGGCGCCTCCAGGCGCGGCACGCCGTGGGCATCGCCCAGCTCGCGAATGCGCAGCGCCACCGCATCGACGCCCTTGGCCACCACCCGCGGGGCCTGCATGCCGCCCTCCTCGTAGCGCAGCGCCACCGCATAGTGGCTAGGGTTGGTGACGATGACGTCGGCCTCGGGCACCTCGCTCATCATGCGTCCCCGGGCCATGGTCTGCTGCTGCTGGCGGATGCGTGCCTTGACGTGGGGGTCACCCTCCGACTCCTTGTGCTCGCGCTTGATCTCTTCCTTGGACATGCGCAGCTGCTTGGCGTGGTGCCAGAGCTGGTAGGGCACGTCGATCAGGATCACCACCAGCAGGGTCAGCACCATCAGCCCCGCGGCCATCGCCGCCAGGCGCAGGGCGCTGGCCAGGGCCTGCTGGATGGGCTGATCCATCAAGGCCAGGAACTCGCCCTTGGTGTGCCACAGGAAGGCCACCGCCACGCTCCCCACCAGCAGCGACTTGGCGATGGCCTTGGTCAGCTCCACCAGGGCCTGGACGCCGAAGATGCGCTTCAGGCCCTTGGCGGGATTGAGCTTGCTGAGCTGGGGCTTGAGGGACTTGGCGGAGATCAGCCAGCCACCGAGCAGGGCCGGGGCCACCAGGGCCACCACCGTCAGCAGCAGGAAGAGCGGCATCAGCGCCATCAGGGTCCGCTCGCCGAGGGTCCAGGCGTGGCTGAGCATCGGCATGGTCTCGAAGGCGTGGCGGCGCTCGAAGAGGAAGGCCTGCTCCATCACCGTGCCGAGCTGGCCATAGAGCGTCTCGCCCAGCCCCCAGAAGCCGATCACCCCGGCCAGCAGCAGCAGGAAGGTGGCCAGCTCACGGGAACGGGCGACCTGCCCGTCCTCCCGGGCCTTCTCCCGGCGTCGTGGCGTCGCCTCTTCGGTCTTTTCCTGATCGTCGCTGCTGCCCTCGGCCATGACCCGCCCTGTCGCTCACGGACGGCTCCACCGCCCGGGGCCTCATTGTGGGCAAGGGGGGGAAAGGACGATACGCCAAAAAGCGCGGTCAATCGTGGTCTTATCCACGACTACCGCGCTTTTCGACAGGGGGACGAGATCGCCCCCAATGGCCTTGGGCCGGGGTAGCTCGTTGAAGGCCTAGAAGCCCAGCTCGTCGAGCAGGTCGTCCACCTGGTCCTGGCTGGTGACGATATCGGCGCCCTCGGGCTTGATCTGGGGCCCGTTGAGCAGCGACTCCTCGCGCTTCTTGGCATCGGCCTCCCACTGGCCGGCGGCACGCCGCTGCATGGCCTCGCGCTCCTCGCCGTCGGGCACCGTGTCCAACAGCACCTGGACCAGCTGGTGCTCGATCTCGCGGATCACGTCCATCATCTTCTTGATGACCTGGCCGGTGAGATCCTGGAAATCCTGGGCCATCATGATCTCGAGCAGTTCCTTGTTGGTGGCCTGGGTCACCTCCGGCACCGAGCCCAGGTAGTGGCGGGTCTCGCGCACCAGGGCCTTGGCCTGATCCAGCTCCATGGGGTGCTCGAACCACTCGGCCCAGCGCTTGTCCAGCGCCTCGGCCTCGTTGCCCAGCTGATCCTGCAGCGGCTGGGCACGGTCGATGGCATTCAGCGCCCGGTCCGCGGCCTGTTCGGTCATGTTGGCCACATAGCTGAGGCGGTCCCGGGCATCGGGAATCGCCTCGGCGGCCCTTTCGATCTCCTTGTCGAGCCCCAGCTCCCGCATGCTGTCGCGCAGCGTGCGGGTCAGGGACCCGATGCGCTGGATCAGATCATCGGGAGCGCCCTGTTGGGTCGACCCTTGGGAAGCCTCACCGCTCATGCCTGTCTCCTATGGGGGAATCCCCCGTGCCGTTACTTGCCCAATTTCTCGAAGATCTTGTTGAGCTTCTCTTCCAGGGTCGCCGAGGTGAACGGCTTGACCACATAGCCGTTGGCGCCGGCCTGAGCGGCGGCGATGATGTTCTCCTTCTTGGCCTCTGCGGTGACCATCAGCACCGGCAGCGCCTTGAGGGCCTCATCGGCGCGGATCTGCTTGAGCATCTCCAGGCCATCCATATTGGGCATGTTCCAGTCGGAGACGACGAACTCGAAGCCACCGCCGCGCAGCTTGTTCAGGGCATCCTGGCCATCCTCGGCCTCGTCCACGTTGGTGAAGCCCAATTCCTTGAGCAGGCTGCGCACGATACGCCGCATGGTGGGGAAGTCGTCGACCACCAAAATGCTCATATTCTTGTCGGCCATTAGCTTTCCTCGTTACTGCGTGGCTGTCGTTCAATGGTGATCGGCGCACCGATCATCAGGGGGTCAGTTGCTTGGCTCGGTCACGGCGACCGGGTGGGCCGCCGCGCTCAGAATTCTTCCCAGTCATCCTCGGCCAGGGCCTCGCTGGGACGGGTCGGCAACGCGCGGGGCGCCGCCGCGGCGGGTCGCGCCCCGTGGCGAGGGGCCGGCATCTCGGCCGCCCCCTGGGCCAGGCGGAACTGCGCCACCGCCCGCTCCAGCCTCGAGGCCTGCTCTTCCAGGGAAGCGGCGGCGGTGGCGGCCTGCTGCACCAGGGAGGCGTTCTGCTGGGTGACCTCATCCATCTGCGTCACCGCCTGGCCGACCTGCTCGATGCCGTCGCTCTGCTCCTGGGAGGCGGCGGAGATCTCGTCCATGATATCGGTGACGCGCTTCACCGCGGTGACCACCTCCTGCATGGTGGCACCGGCCTGCTCCACCAGGGTGGAGCCCTCCTGCACCTGGGCCACCGAGCCATCGATCAGTGCCTTGATCTCCTTGGCCGCATCCGCGCTGCGGCTGGCCAGGTTGCGGACCTCGCCGGCCACCACCGCGAAGCCGCGGCCCTGTTCGCCGGCCCGGGCCGCCTCCACCGAGGCATTCAGCGCCAGGATATTGGTCTGGAAGGCGATGGAGTCGATTACCCCGGTGATGTCCGAGACCTTCTGGGAGCTGTCGGCGATGCCATGCATGGTGGTCACCACCCGCTCGACCACCTCGCCGCCGCGCTCGGCGGTGGTGGAGGCCTCCCGGGCCAGGCCGCTGGCCTGACGGGCGTTATCGGCGTTCTGTTTCACGGTGGCGGTGAGCTCCTCCATGCTCGAGGCGGTCTCCTCCAGGGAGGCGGCCTGCTGCTCGGTGCGCGAGGAGAGGTCGGCGTTACCGGCGGCGATCTCGCGGGTGCCGCCATGGATGGCCGCGCTGCTGTCACGCACCGTGCCCACGGTCTGGGCCAGGCCCTGCTGCATGTCGCGCATGGCGGCAAACAACGCGCCGATCTCGTTGCGGCTAAGCACCTTGATCTCCGCGGAGAGGTCGGCCTTGGCGATGCGCTTGAGGCTCTCCACCGCCTGACCCAGCGGACGGATCACGATCTTGCGCAGGCCCAGGTAGAGCATCACCAGCATCACGCCGGTGGCCAGGACGATTGCCAGGCCGATCCAGGCGAAGCGACTAGAACTCGCCGCATAGTCGTCCATCAGCGCCTGATTGCGGCGAAACCCGTAGTCGGCGAAGGCGGCGGCGCTCGCCTCCAGGGCCGTGCTCGGGGCCACCAGGGCCTCGCGCAGCGCCTCGAAGTCGTCGAGGTCACCGCGGATCAGCGCCTGATGTTGGCGCTGAACCAATGTCAGCACATTCGAGAACTCCTGCGCCAGGGCCGCCGCCAACTCCTCGCCCTGGGGCGTCTTAGGAACGCCCACGAAGTTGTTGAAGTGCTCCGCGGCCCGCGCCAGCAACTCGCCGCCGCGCCCGAGCCCGCGCTCGGCCTCGGCCTGACGGGAGTCATAGAGATGGCTGGCGGCGCCGCCCAGCTCGACCCGTGCCTGGAAGAGCAGGCCCTCGGCGCGATTGATCTCGTTGAGCTGCTCGACGCTGATCTGATTGAGGGTGTGCAGGGTATGATCGGCATTGCGATCGACCAACACCCCCATCAGCGCCACGCTGCCGAAGAAGAGCACGAAGCAGGCCAGTACGCCGACCATGGCTCCGTGGATACTGATCCTGCGCAATAACCCAAGCATCTTGCTTCCCTCTCTCGTTATGGAACGACGTCAGCGCGGGGACTAGACCCGCTGGGCGCGCCCGGAGGCGGCCACCAGCGCCATCAGTCGCGGCGCCATCTCGTCCAGGCCGACCACCTCGCTGGCCCCGCCGATGGCGATCGCCTCCCGGGGCATGCCGAAGACCACGCAGCTGGCCTCGTCCTGGGCCAGGGTCACCGCCCCGGCCTGGCGCATCTCCAAGAGCCCCTGGGCGCCGTCCTTGCCCATGCCGGTAAGCAGGGCACCGATGGCATTGCGGCCGGCCTGCTGGGCGGCGGAGCGGAACAGCACGTCCACCGAGGGGCGGTGCCGATTGACCGGCGGCCCACTGTCCAGGCGCGCCACATAGTTGGCGCCGCTGCGCGCCAGCTGCAGGTGGGCATCCCCCGGGGCGATATAGGCGTGACCGGGCAGGATACGCTCGCCATCCTCGGCCTCCTTGACGCGAATGCGGCACAGCCGATCGAGGCGTTCGGCGAAGGAGCGGGTGAAGCCGCCGGGCATATGCTGGGCGATCAGGATCGCCGGGGCATTGGCCGGCAGCGGCTCGAGCACCTGGCGGATCGCCTCGGTGCCGCCGGTAGAGGCGCCGATGATCAGCAGCTTCTCGCTGGAGACCAGCGGCGCCTTGAGGGCCGCCGGCCGCGGCGCCTTGGCATCGCGGAGCGCCTGGCGGGGCCGCGAGCGGGCCGCGGCGCGCAGTTTCTCGGCGATCTCGGCGCCGTATTCCATCATGCTGTGGCGGATGCCCATCTGCGGCTTGGCGACGAAGTCCAGGGCGCCCAGCTCCAGGGCGCGCAGGGTGATTTCGGAACCGGCCTGGGTCAGCGACGAGACCATCAGTACCGGCATAGGGCGCAGGCGCATCAGGCGCTCGAGGAAATCGAGGCCATCCATGCGCGGCATCTCCACGTCCAGGGTCAGGACATCCGGGTTGTGCTGCTTGATCAGGTCACGGGCCACCAGGGGATTGGGGGCCACGGCCACCACTTCCATGTCGGGCTGGCGATTGATGATCTCGGTCAGGAGCTCACGGATCAGCGCCGAATCATCGACGCACAGCACCTTGATCTTGGCTGCACTCAAGGCAGTCCTCCTTGGCTGGGGCGCCAGGCGCCCGACAACGTTCAACTGGGAATATCGGCCGGGGCGTCGGCGACTTTAACGCTGTCGCCCTGGCGGTCCCGGCGGGTCGCTTCCCCCTACCGCGGCGCCTTGGTATAGACGGTCTGGCCGCGCAGGCGGAAGGCCTCGCTGATATAGGAGAAGTTCTCCGAGTGGCCGGCGAACAGCAGGCCGTCCGGCTTGAGCAGCGGGGCGAAGCGCTCGAGGATCCGCGCCTGGGTCGTCTTGTCGAAGTAGATCATCACGTTACGGCAGAAGATCGCATCGAAGGGAGCGCTGACCGGCCAGCTGGGGGCCAGCAGGTTGAGTTCCTCGAAGGCCACCCGATCGGCCAGCTCGGGACGAATCTTGGCCATCCCCGCATGGCGCCCGTTGCCGCGCAGGAAGAAGCGCTTGACCCGCGCCTCGTCGAGCTTGCGCACCTGCTCCATGGGGTAGATGCCGGCCCGTGCCCGGGCCAGGGCGTCGGTATCGATATCGGTGGCGATCACCTCCGCCTGGCTCGCCCGGGAGCCCAGGGCCTCGGTGAGGGTCATGGCGATGGAGTAAGGCTCCTCGCCGGTGGAGGCCGCCGCACACCAGACCCGGACCGGTCCGGGGCGGGCCCGCACATGCTCCGCCAACAGCGGGAAGTGATGGGCCTCGCGGAAAAAGGCGGTCAGGTTGGTGGTCAGGGCGTTGGTGAACGCCTCCCACTCCTTGGCCTGGGGCTGGCGCTCGAGACGCGCCAGGTAATCGCTGAACCGGGTCAGGCCATGATGGCGCAGGCGCTTGGCGAGCCGACTGTAGACCATCTCGCGCTTATGCTCCGCCAGCACGATGCCGGCGCGCTGATAGATCAGCTCACGAATGCGCGCGAAGTCGGCCGCCGTCAGCTCGAGATCCTTCTCGAGGGCGCCGCTCGGCTGAGCGACGCTCTCCCAGGACGATGGTGCGTTCAAAATGCTTCCCACTCCTCGGTGGCGGCATCCGCCTTGGGTGCCGCCGGGGTCCGTGACGTTTCGGCCTCCTGGCCGCGCGGCAGCCGTGCCTGGGCGCTAGCGCCACGCTGATTCTCCTGGGCCAGGGCCGCCTTGGCGGCGCGGATCTCCTCGAAGCCGCTGCCGGCCAGGCGGAAGGCGGAGACCGCATTGGCCAGTTGCAGGGCCTGGTGCTCGAGGCTCGAGGCCGCCGCGGCGGACTGCTGCACCAGGGCGGCATTCTGCTGGGTGACATCGTCCATCTGGCTAATGGCCTGATTGATCTGGTTGATCCCCGAGCTCTGCTCTTCGGAGGCTGCGGAGATCTCGCCCATGATGTCGTTGACCCGGGTCGCCGCGGCCACCACTTCCTCGATGGCTCCCTCGGCGCGCTGCACCAGGCCGGCGCCGCTGCTGATCTCCTTGGCGGAGCCGTCGATCAGTTGACGGATCTCGCCGGCGGCGTTGGAGGAGCGGCTGGCCAGGTTG
>NZ_BJUK01000051.1 GCF_007989625.1 Bisbaumannia pacifica | reverse complement strand
TGCTTGGCTTCGGCTTTGGCCTCGGCCTTGGCTTCCGGCTGCTTAGTTTCGGCTTCGGCCTCGGGCTTGGCTTCCGGCTGCTTGGCTTCCGGCTGCTTGGCTTCGGCTTTAGCCTCGGGCTTAGCGTCCTGGGCCTTGGCTTCCGGCTGCTTGGCTTCGGCTTTGGCCTCGGGCTTGGCGTCCTGGGCCTTGGCTTCCGGCTGCTTGGCTTCGGCTTTGGCCTCGGGCTTGGCTTCGGCTTTTGTCTCAGGCTTAGCTTCGGCTTTTGCCTCGGGCTTGGCCTCTTGCTTCACCTCGGGCTTGGTCTCGGCTTTTGCCTCGGGCTTGGCGTCCTGGGCCTTGGCTTCCGGCTGCTTAGCTTCGGCTTTAGCCTCGGGCTTGGCTTCCGGCTGCTTGGCTTCGGCTTCGGCCTCGGGCTTGGCCTCTTGCTTCACCTCGGGCTTGGTCTCGGCTTTTGCCTTGGGCTTGGCGTCCTGGGCCTTGGCTTCCGGCTGCTTAGCTTCGGCCTCGGGCTTGGCTTCCGGCTGCTTGGCTTCGGCTTTGGCCTCGGGCTTAGCGTCTTGGGATTTGGTCTCTTGCTTTACCTCGGGCGTGGCTTCGGCCTGCTCACCTTCCTGCTGGGCCTGGGCGAGCAGCTTCTGCTGTTCGGCCTCGGCCTGGGGGTTGATGGCATGCTGACGGGTGCGCTGGCGCGGGTTGTTGCGGATGCGCTTGGGCTCGCCGCTGGCCTCGGCCTTCTCCTGAGGCTTGTCCTGGGCCTTCTCCTGAGCGCGGGGTGCCGTCTTGGCGGCCTCGCTCTTGGCCTCCGGCTTGCCGGCGTCGCGGCCGGGCTTGCTATCGCCCCCCTGGCGACGGTTGTCGTCCTGGCGGTTGCGGCCACGGCCGCCCCGGTTGTCCTGGCGTGAGTCGCTATCGCCACGACCGCCGCGGCGGTTATCCCGGCGACCTTCGTCGCGGCGGTTGTCGCCGTCCTGAGCCTGGCGGCGGTTATCGTCCTGGCGGCGCTCCTGACGACCGTCCTGCGCCTGACGACCTTCTCGGGGCTGACGGCTCTCCTGGCCCTGGCGACCGCGGCGATTGCCACCGCGGCCCTGGCGATCGCCGCGACTGTCCTGACGGGCCTGGGCGTCGTCACGCTTGGCCGGTGGCTTGGTCTGGCCGGCATCGCGGCTCTCGGCCTCGCCGCCCAGCAGCTTGCCCAGCCCCTTGACCAGGCGGGAAATCAGGCCGCCGCCGTCGGCGGGGGGCGCCGCCTGGGGCTTCGACGGAGCCTGGGAGGCCGGTTGCGCCTGGGGCTTGGCCGGCTCCGGGGTGCTGGGCTCCTCGCGCAGGGAGGCCGGCGCTGGGGCGTTATGGGTCACGCTCTTGACCGCGGCCTCGGCCCGGGGCGCCGGCTTCTCGAAGGAGGGATCCGGCTCCTTGCCCACCTCGGTGTCGGTGGAAAGTTCGAAGCTCGATTTGTCGCTGTCGTCCTGTTCGCTCAGGTGGTCGTCGCGCAGGCGCTGGACGTCGTAGTGGGGAGTGTCCATCTCCGGGCTGGGCAGCAGCACCACCTGGACCCCCTGGCGGCGTTCGATATCCGCCAGCACCCGGCGCTTCTCGTTGAGCAGGTAGGTGGCCACCGGCACCGGCAGGATGGCGCGGATCTGGGCGCTGCGCTCCTTCATGGCCTCTTCTTCGATCAGGCGCATGATGGAGAGCGACAGGGAGCGTACGTCGCGGATGGTGCCCTGGCCGTTACAGCGCGGACAGACCACGCCGCTGGTCTCGCCCAGGGACGGGCGCAGGCGCTGGCGCGACATCTCCATCAGGCCGAAGCGCGAGATGCGGCCGATCTGCACCCGGGCGCGGTCCAGCTTGAGGGCGTCGCGCATGCGGTTCTCGACCTCGCGCTGGTTGCGCGCCGGGCTCATGTCGATAAAGTCGATCACCACCAGGCCGCCGATATCCCGCAGGCGCAGCTGGCGGGCGATCTCGTCGGCGGCCTCGCTGTTGGTCTGCAGGGCGGTCTCCTCGATATCGCTGCCACGGGTGGCCCGGGCGGAGTTGATATCGATGGAGACCAGCGCCTCGGTGTGGTCGATGACGATGGAGCCGCCGGAGGGCAGCTTCACTTCCCGCTCATAGGCGGTCTCGATCTGCGACTCGATCTGGAAGCGCGAGAACAGCGGCACCTCGTCGGCGTAGAGCTTGATCTTCTGCTGGTAGGAGGGCATCACCTGGCGGATAAAGCCCAGCGCTTCCTGGTGAATCGCCTCGCTGTCGATCAGCACCTCGCCGATGTCCTGGCGCAGGTAGTCGCGCATGGCGCGGATGATGACGTTGGACTCGCGGTAGATCAGGAAGGGGGCGGGGCGCTTGCCGGCCTCCTCGGTGATCGATTCCCACACCTGCACCAGGTAGTCCAGGTCCCACTGCAGCTCCTCGGCGGAGCGGCCGATACCGGCGGTGCGCACGATCACGCCCATCTTCTCCGGCATCGTCAGCTGGCCCATGGCCTCCTTGAGCTGGCTGCGTTCCTCGCCTTCGATGCGCCGCGAGATGCCGCCGGCCCGGGGGTTGTTGGGCATCAGCACCAGGAAGCGGCCGGCCAGGGAGATAAAGGTGGTCAGGGCGGCGCCCTTGTTGCCGCGCTCCTCCTTGTCGACCTGGACGATCACCTCCTGACCCTCCTTCAGCACCTCCTTGATGCTGGGGCGGCCGGACGGCTCCTTGATAAAGTAGTCGCGGGAGATTTCCTTGAGGGGCAGGAAGCCGTGGCGCTCGGCGCCGAAGTCGACGAAGGCGGCTTCCAGGGAGGGTTCGACGCGGGTGATCTTGCCGCGGTAGATATTGGCTTTCTTCTGTTCCCGGGCACCGGATTCGATGTCCAGGTCGTAGAGGCGTTGTCCATCGACCAGGGCGACGCGCAGCTCTTCCGGCTGGGTCGCGTTGATGAGCATCCGTTTCATGTCGTCTCGCTAGTTGGGGCGTGCCGGTAGGCAGCCCTCGAGCAACGGCGTCGACGAACCGCTGGGTGCAGCGTGCTTGTGCTCAGCGCATGTCGCGGATGCGTGTGCGCCCGGCCATATCCGGAGCCTTGTAGCGCCGCCGGTACGGCATGACCATGTTGAGTACGGGGTGGAGGCGGAACATGTCTCGGTGAGGTCGTCTCATCCGGTTCCGCGGTCACCACCAACACCTGGCATTCATCGATTCGCCAACGCCGGCCTTCGGCACGCTGTTGTTAACTCCCGTGCCCGGTCGCCATTCCATGCCAGGAAGTGAACGGCCGGGGCGGGCGTGGCGTTGCAATTCTGTTCTTTCGCTGTCGGCGCCGTGATCTCGCCGAGGCGAGTATCGCGGTCACTCGGTCCGTCGCTCGGGCCTGCGTGTCAATGAGGCAGGCGCAATCGCCGGGCGCTTGTCGCCCATCTGAGCGACTTCGGAATATAACAGCAATGGGTGGGTGCAGCAATTGACCTCAGCGGCCCGGGAGTGCGGTAGACTAGGGCTTTTCCACGGGTTCGACAGGAGTAGAGTGCATGGCCGAAGGGCGCGAGGTGCAGTGGGTGGAAGTCGCCGAGGGCCAGGTGGGTCAGCGCATCGATAATTTCCTGCGCACCCGTCTCAAGGGGGCCCCCAAGACCCTGGTCTATCGCATCGTGCGCAAGGGCGAGGTTCGGGTCAACAAGAAGCGGGTCAAGGCGGACTACCGCCTGGCCCTGGGCGACGTGGTGCGCATTCCGCCGCTGCGCCTGGCCCCCGAGGAGGCGGTGCGCGAGGTCAGCGAGAGCCTGCGCAACCTGCTGGCCGGCAACGTGTTGCTGGAGGGGCGTGACTGGCTGGTGATCAACAAGCCCTCGGGACTCGCCGTGCATGGCGGCAGCGGGGTCAAGATCGGCCTGATCGAGGCGCTGCGTCAGGTGCGCGAGGATCTCGACTTCCTGGAGCTGGTGCATCGCCTGGATCGCGATACCTCCGGCTGCCTGCTGCTGGCCAAGTCGCGCCCGGCGCTGCTCTCCCTCAACAACGCCCTCAAGCAGCGCCAGATGGACAAGCAGTACCTGGCGCTGGTGGCCGGGCGCTGGCCGGCGCGACGCGACTTCGTCAGCGCGCGCCTCGACCGCTACGAGGCGGGCAACGGCGAGCGCCGGGTGCGGGTCGACCCGGAGGGCAAGGTGTCGCGGACCCGCTTCGCGGTGCGCGAGGCCTTCGCCGGTGCGACCCTAGTGGAGGCCGAACCGGTCACCGGGCGCACCCACCAGATCCGCGTGCATGCCGCCCATGCCGGCCATCCGCTGCTGGGCGATGACAAGTACGGTTCCCGGGAGGGGGCGGTGCTGGCGCGGCGCCTGGGCCTGGGGCGGCTCTTCCTGCATGCCGCCGCCCTGACCTTTCCCGAGCCCACCAGCGGGCGCCCGGTGCAGATCAAGGCGCCCCTGGGGGACGAACTGGAGACGGTGTTGCGCCGGGCTCGCACCCTCTCCTGAACCGAGGAACTCATGCGTTATCGACTGATTATTTTCGACTGGGACGGCACCCTGATGGACTCGGAGTCGCGCATCGTCGGCTGCATGCAGGCGGCGGCCCGGGATGCCGGCTGGGGAGAGCTTCCCGCCGAGAGCGTTCGCGATATCATCGGCCTGGGGCTGCCGGAGGCGATCGCCAGGATGTGCCCGGGCATCGCGCCGGAGCAGGCCGAGCGGCTGCGCGAGCGCTATACCCACCACTTCGTCGCCGCCGACCACACCCCCATGGCGTTCTTCCCCGGGGTGGAGGAGGGCATCGCACGGCTGCGCGGGCGTTCCGAGCAGCGCCTGGCGGTGGCCACCGGCAAGAGTCGTCGCGGCCTGAACCGGGTATTCGCCGCCAACGGCAGCGGCGCCTGGTTTCATGCCAGCCGCACCGCCGACGAGACCCGCTCCAAGCCCCATCCGCTGATGCTCGAGGAGCTGCTGGAGGAGCTGGCGGTGCCGGTGGAGGAGGCGTTGATGGTGGGCGATACCGAGTATGACCTGGAGATGGCCCGGGCCCTGGACATGGATCGTGTCGCGGTTACCTATGGGGTGCATGCCCCGGAGCGGCTGGCGGCGAGCCGGCCCACTTTCGTGGCCGAGCGGTTCGAGGCGTTGATCGATTGGTTGCACCAGTGAGTCGTGGACTGAGGAGCAGGATGCCATGAGCGATGACAAGCCCAGCGATCGCTGGACCCAGGGCCCGGAAATCCAGCCCGGCGAGACGCCTCGGCAGGCGGGCGCCGAGAGTGAGGGGGCTTCCGGCGAGGATGCCGAGACCCTACGCGAGCGCCAGCGCCTGGCCCAGGTGGAGATGCTCGACCGCTGGGTGGGCGGGGTGCTGGCGGAGCAGCGCCGCTCGCGGCGCTGGACGCTGTTCTTCCGCTTCTTCTTCGCGGCGCTGATCCTCGCTTCCCTGGGCACCACCCTCTATGGGCTCTTCGTCGCCGGCCAGCCGGCACCGGTCGCCGAGCGCCACCTGGGAGTGGTGGAGGTCAAGGGGGTGATCGACAGCGAGTCACCGGCCAGCGCCGAGCGCATCATCGAGGGGCTCAATCGGGCCTGGCGGGCGGAGTCCGCGGCGGCGGTGGTGCTGCATATCGACAGCCCCGGGGGGAGCCCGGTGCAGTCCCAGCGCATCTACGAGGAGATTCGCCGCCTGGGTGAGCAGGGCGACAAGCCGATCTATGCGGTGATCGAGGATATCGGCGCCAGCGGGGCCTACTATATTGCCGCCGGTGCCGACGAGATCTATGCGTCGCCGGCCAGCCTGGTGGGCTCCATCGGGGTGATCTTCGCCAGCTTCGGGCTGGAGGAGGCCATCGAGCGGCTCGGCGTGGAGCGTCGGGTCTTTGCCGCCGGCGACAACAAGGCCTTCCTCGACCCCTTCTCGGCCATCGCCCCGGAGCAGGCGCGCTTCTGGCAGGAGGTGCTGGAGATCACCCATGAGCAGTTTATCGAGGCGGTGCGTGAGGGGCGTGGCGCGCGCCTGAGTGACGACCCGCAACTCTTCTCCGGCCTGGTATGGAGCGGCGAGCAAGGCCTCGAGCTGGGGCTGGTGGATGGCTTGCAGAGCCTCGATGGCCTGGCCCGCGAGATGGGCATCGAGCGGATGCAGGACTATACCCCGCGACTGGATCCCTTCGAGCGCCTGACCCGTCACTTCGGTCGCGTCGCCGCCGAGTGGGTCGGCCTGCCCACCACCCGGTCGCCGCTGCGCTATCAGCTCCACTAACCGCCCGGACTGGCCTGGAGCTTGAAGCGATAAGCTTGACGCTGGAAGAAAAACCGCCGCCGAGGCAAGGCTTCGGCGGCGGTGTTATATAGGCCGCTATCCAGCTTTAGCTGAGCGGATCCAGGCCCGCTTCGCGCAGCAGGGCGCAGAGGCGAATCAGCGGCAGGCCGATCAGGCTATTGGGGTCGTCGCCCTCCAGGCGTTCGAAGAGGGTGATGCCCAGGCCTTCCATGCGGAAGCTGCCGGCGCACTCCAGGGGGCGCTCGCGCTCGACATAGGTGGCGATCTCCGCCTCGTCGAGGCGGCGGAAGTGCACGTCGAAGGGCTCGTGGCAGACCCAGTGGCGGCCGGCGGCGGTGTCGAGCAGGGCCAGGCCGGTGAGAAAACGCACGCGATGGCCGGAGAAGCGCGCCAGCTGCGCCCGGGCGGCGGCCTCGTCGGCGGGCTTGCCGAGGATCTCGCCGTCGAACAGGGCGACCTGGTCGGAGCCGATGATCAGGTGGCTCGGGTAGTCGTCGGCCAGGCGGCTGGCCTTGGCCAGCGACAGGCGATGCACCAGGGCCTGGGGCGATTCGCCGGGGCGCGGTGTCTCGTCGATATCGGGGCTGGCCCAGGCGTAAGGGAGCCGCAGGCGGTCGAGCAGCTGGCGACGCCAGCGGGATTGCGAGGCCAGAACCAGGCGTGTCATAGGGGCTCCATCGCGGTGGGGGATGACCGCCCCAGGGCGAATCGAGCGCCAAGGCCCGACTCGCGGCAATACGCGCTTTGACAGGGGCGGGGGGAGTGCCTATCATTGCGCGCCTATGTCCAAGACTCAACTCCCCCGACAGGTCGAGCCGCACCGGCTGGCCGCCAATGGCGAAAGCCTCCAGGGCCAGCTGGCGCTGGATGCCTTGTCGCGTTTGGTGGATGAGGCGGGGCCCCAGCCGGGGCACTGCCAGGTGCGCCTCGACTTCGCCATCGATCCTCAGGGTCGACGCACCATCGAAGGCTGGCTCGAGGCCGAGGTCAGCCTGCCGTGTCGGCGCTGCCTGGCGCCGATGGCGAGCCGGGTCGAGAGCCATTTCCAGCTGGGGGTGGTCAGCAGCGACGCCCAGGCGGCGAACCTGCCCGGCTATCTCGAGCCGGTCTTGGTGGAGAACGAACAGCTGAACCTCCTGACGGTGGTCGAGGATGAACTCCTCCTTAGCCTACCGCAGGTGGTTTACCACGATGAGACGCAGTGTCGCGTCTCTCGCGACCAGCTGACCAGCGGGGCGGACTCCGAGGCCTCGGAAAAGCCTGCTGCCAGTCCTTTCGAGGTGCTGCGCACCCTGAAAGGCAAACACTGATTTCATTGACGAAGCACTCTGGAGTGATACACCCATGGCTGTCCAACAGAACCGCAAGACCCGTTCCAAGCGCGGCATGCGTCGTAGCCACGACGCCCTGAGCGCCCCGGCCCTGTCCCAGGACAAGGAAACCGGCACCACTCACCTGCGCCACCACGTCTCCCCGGACGGCTTCTACCGTGGCCGCAAGGTCGTCGACGCTTAAGTCGGCGTCATCCTTGGCGACGCTCGACATCCGGGCGTGAGACTCGCCATCGATGCGATGGGCGGGGACCTGGGTCCCCGTGCCACCGTGCAGGGGGCGGCCCTGGCCCTGGCGGCCAATCCCGCCCTCGATATTTTCCTGTTCGGCCCCGAACAGCGGCTCGCCGTCGAACTCGACGCCTTGCCCAGGCGGTTGGCCCGACATGGCGCTCGCCTTACCCTCTGTCACTCTCCCCATGAAATCGATCAGGCCATGCGGCCTTCGGCGGCCCTGCGTGCGCCTCGCGACACCAGTATGGCCATGATGTTGGAGTGCGTGGCCCGGGGGCGAGCCGATGCCGGGGTCAGTGCCGGCAATACCGGGGCCCTGATGGCCCTGGCGCGGCGCGAGCTGGGCATGGTGGCGGGGATTCCGCGGCCCGCCATCAGTACCGCCATACCGACGCGGCGTGGCGGGCATTGTTACCTCCTCGATCTGGGCGCCAACGTGGATGCGTCGGCGGCGCGGCTGGTCGATTTCGCCCGCCTCGGCGAGGCCATGGCGCGCCGTATCGATGGGCTGGCCGCGCCCCGGGTGGCGTTGCTCAACGTCGGGGTGGAGGGCACCAAGGGGCCGGCCAGCGTGCGTGAGGCGGATGCCCGCCTGCGCGACTGGGCGGGGCTGGACTACCGCGGCTTCGTCGAGGGTGGCGATATCTTCGCCGGCGAGGTCGATGTGGTGGTCTGCGACGGCTTCGTTGGCAACGCCGTGCTCAAGGCCAGCGAGGGGTTGGCCCGGCTGCTGGTGGAGCGGGTGCAGCGGGTCTTCGAGACGCGCTGGAGCGGGCGTCTGGTGGCGACCCTGGCGCGCCCCGCCCTGCGCCGGCTCAAGAGCGAGCTCGACCCGGTGCGCTACAATGGGGCCAGCCTGCTGGGCCTGAAGGGCATCGTGGTCAAGAGTCACGGCGGGGCCAGTGCCGAAGGCTTCGCCTATGCCGTGGCGCGGGCCGTCGAAGAGGGGCGTCGGAAGTTGCCGGGGCATCTGGAGCAGGCCCTGGGTGGCTCGACCGCTCCGGGTGGAGGGTCGGCTATCGTCTCGGCCGCGGGCGACCGAGACGATAGCGGGATCGGAATCCGCTGAATCGACGAATAAAATACGCAAAGGTGATAGTCATGACCCAATCCTTGGCCCTCGTCTTCCCTGGGCAGGGTTCCCAGCAGGTCGGCATGCTGCGGGAGCTGGCCGAGCGCTACAGCGTGGTACGTACCACCTTCGAGGAGGCCTCGGAGGCCCTCGGCTACGACCTCTGGCATGTGGTGCAGGACGGTCCCGCCGAGGCCCTGAATGCCACTGCCTGCACCCAGCCGGCGCTGCTGGCGTCGAGTGTCGCCACCTGGCGCGTCTGGCAGGAGCTGGAGGGGCCGCGCCCCGGTGCCATGGCGGGGCACAGCCTGGGGGAATACAGCGCCATGGTGTGTGCCGGCGTGATGACCTTCGCCGAGGGCATCAAGCTGGTGCGCCTGCGTGGCGAGGCGATGCAGGACGCCGTGCCTGCCGGCGAGGGCGCCATGGCCGCGGTGCTGGGCCTGGAGAATGCCGCCGTGGAGGCGGCCTGCCGGGAGGCCGCCGACGCTGGCGTGGTGGCCGCGGTCAACTATAATGCGCCCGGTCAGGTGGTGATCGCCGGGGCCAAGGGTGCGGTGGATCGAGCCATCGCCCTGTGTCAGGAGGCCGGGGCCAAGCGCGCCCTGCCGTTGCCGGTGTCGGTACCTTCCCACTGCGAGCTGATGCGTCCCGCCGCCGAGCGGCTGGCCGCGGCCATGCAGGCCATCGAGCTGCGCGCGCCGCGTTATACCGTGGTGCAGAACGTGGATGCCCGGGCCCATGGCGACATCGATACCCTGCGCACTCGCCTGGTGGAGCAGCTCTATCGCCCGGTGCGCTGGACCGAGTGCGTCGAGGCGATGGCCGGCGAAGGCGCCGAGCTGTTCGTGGAGTGTGGCCCGGGCAAGGTGCTGACCGGTCTCGGCAAGCGCATCGTGCGGGGCAGCAAGGGGGTGGCCATCAATGATCCGGATAGCCTGGAAACGGCCCTCGAGCTGGCCCGTGAGCTGGCCGGCTGATACCCCATCACAAGGACTCAAACTTTTTCAGGACTGACTATGACGAGCGAACGCAGAATCGCCCTGGTTACCGGTGCCAGTCGTGGCATTGGCCGCGCCATCGCCCATGAGCTGGGCCGCCAGGGGCGCGTCGTGATCGGCACCGCCACCAGCGAGGCGGGCGCCGAGAAGATCGCCGCCGACCTGAAGGCTCAGGGCATCGAAGGCACCGGCATGTGCCTGGACGTCACCGACCCGGCCAGCGTCGAGGCGGTGATCAAGGCGATCAACGAGACCTATGGGGCGCCCACCATCCTGGTCAATAACGCCGGGATCACTCGCGATAACCTGCTGATGCGCATGAAGGAAGACGAGTGGGACGCGGTGATGGACGCCAACCTCAAGTCCGTCTATCGAGTCAGCAAGGCGTGCCTGCGCGGCATGACCAAGGCGCGCTTCGGTCGTATCGTCAATATCAGCTCGGTGGTGGCCACCATGGGCAACCTGGGGCAGGCCAACTATGCCGCCGCCAAGGCCGGCATGGAGGGCTTCGCCCGTGCCCTGGCCCGCGAAGTGGCGAGCCGTGCCATCACCGTCAACTCGGTGGCGCCGGGCTTTATCGCCACCGACATGACCGAGGCCCTGCCCGAGGCACAGCATGAGGCCCTGCTCACCCAGATTCCCCTCGGCCGGCTCGGCCAGCCCGAGGAGATCGCCGCCGCCGTGGGTTTCCTGACTAGCGAGGCGGCGGGCTATATCACCGGCGAGACCCTGCAGGTCAACGGCGGGATGAATATGCGCTGATCCATCCGGGGGACGCATCTGTTGCGTCCCTCAGGTGTGGTCTATAAACTACCCCGCAGCTTCGCTTGCGGATTTCGTACGGGGTTCCGTGCGGCTTATTTGAACGATTGGAGTGACTTGAGAATGAGCACTATCGAAGAGCGCGTGAAGAAGGTTGTGGCCGAGCGCCTGAACGTCAAGGAAGAAGATATCCAGAACACCTCTTCCTTCACCGAAGACCTGGGTGCCGACTCCCTGGACACCGTGGAACTGGTGATGGCGCTCGAAGAGGAATTCGACACCGAAATCCCCGACGAAGAAGCCGAGAAGATCACTACCGTTCAGGAAGCGATCGACTACGTCAACGCCCACCAGTAAGCCTGGGTGTGCCGCCTTCGTCGCGGCGTAACGGAGCCCCGTCAGGCTTCGTCGCGGGAGTCGTCCTGGTTCAGGGCGGCTCCCGCGCGTTTTTGTGTTCTCCTCGCGCCTCGGCGACGACTCCCCATCCCATGCGGGGCCGTGGTCGGGTATAATGCGCGCAGATGCGGCACGCTGCCGGTAGTAGCGTCTTGGCCGTGCCACCCAACACGTCTGGAGGAAAGCAGATGCCTCGTAGAAGGGTCGTGGTGACCGGGCTCGGTCTGGTGACACCCGTAGGTAACAGCGTCAAGGAGAGCTGGGACAATATCGTCGCCGGCAAGAGCGGGATCGCCCCCATCGAGCACTTCGATGTCAGCGGTTTCAATACCCGCTTCGGGGGCTCGGTCAAGGACTTCGATGTGAGTCCTTACATGAACCCCAAGGACGCCCGCAAGATGGACCTGTTCATTCAGTACGGCATCGCCGCGGGGGCCCAGGCCATCGAGGATGCCGGTATCGAGTGCAACGAGGCCAATGCTCACCGTATCGGCGTGGCCATCGGCTCCGGCATCGGTGGCCTGCCGATGATCGAGCACAACCACAATGCCCTCAACAAGGGCGGTGCGCGGCGCATCTCGCCCTTCTTCGTGCCGGGCTCCATCATCAACATGATCTCTGGCAACCTGGCCATCCAGCACGGTTTCCAGGGGCCGAATATCGCCATCACCACCGCCTGCACCACCGGCACCCATAACATCGGCTATGGGGCGCGCACTATCGCCTACGGTGACGCCGACGTGATGATCTGTGGCGGCGCCGAGATGGCCACCACCCCCCTGGGGCTGGGCGGCTTCTCCGCGGCCCGGGCGCTCTCCACCCGCAACGACGACCCCCAGGCCGCCAGCCGTCCTTGGGATCGTGATCGCGATGGCTTCGTGCTCTCCGACGGCGCCGGGGTGCTGGTGCTGGAAGACTACGAGCACGCCAAGGCGCGAGGGGCCACCATCTATGCCGAGGTGGCCGGGTTCGGCATGAGCGACGACGCCTACCATATGACGGCGCCGCCGGAGGATGGCCGTGGCGCGGCCGCCGCCATGCGCAACGCCATCCTGGATGCCGGCATCGACGCCTCGCGCATCGACTATATCAATGCCCACGGCACCTCCACCCCCGCCGGGGACCTGGCCGAGAGTCGCGCCGTGGAGCAGGTGATGGGCGAGGCCGCCAAGTCGGTGGCGGTGAGCTCCACCAAGTCGATGATCGGTCACCTGCTGGGTGCCGCCGGGGCGGTAGAGGCGGTGTTCAGCATCCTGGCGATTCGTGATCAGGTGGCGCCGCCCACCATCAACCTGGATAACCCCCAGGAGGGCTGCGTGCTCAACTATGTGCCCCAGAGTGCCCAGGAGAAGCGGATCGAGGTGGCCCTGTCCAACTCCTTCGGCTTCGGCGGCACCAACGGCTCCCTGGTCTTCACCCGCGTCTAGGATCGTCCATGTGGGAGGATGCCCAGGCTCCGCTGCCACTGGATGACCGGGGGCTCGCCTATGGCGACGGCCTCTTCGAGACGGTGCTGGTGCGCGACGGCCGGCCGCTGCTCTGGGAGGCCCACCTGGCGCGCCTGGCCCGCGGCTGCGAGCGGCTCGGCTTTGCCATGCCCGAGGACCTGGAGGCGCTGCCGGCCCGAGCCGGGGACGGCCTCAAGGTGCTCAAGCTGATCGTTACCCGGGGCGGGGGCGGCCGCGGCTATCTGGCCCCCGAGACGCCCCACCCGCGGCTGCGCTGGCAGCTCGGCGACTTCGCCCCCCGGCATGAACGCTGGGCCGGGGTGCGGGCGCGCCACTGCGCCTTGCGCCTGGGCATTCAGCCGGCCCTGGCCGGGCTCAAGCACCTCAATCGGCTGGAGAATGTCCTGGCCCGCGGCGAGTGGTCGGACCCGACCATCGCCGAGGGAGTGCTCTGCGACAGTGACGGCCGGCTGGTGGAGGCCACCTGCATGAACCTGGTGTGGCGTCGGAACGGCCGGCTCGAGACGCCGGACCTGAGCCGCTGCGGCGTGGCCGGCACCCTGCTGGCCGCGCTAAGCGAGCGCCACCCGATCGAGCGGGTGCGTGTCGGCCCCGAGGCGTTGGAGGAAGCCGAGGCGGTATGGCTGCTCAACTCGGTGCAGGGGGTGTGGCCGCTGCTCCGGCTCGACGCCGCCGACGGCCGCTGCCTCAGGCGCTGGTCGCCGGGGGGCGCGCTGGACGAGCTGCCGGCCCTGGCGCATCCCCTGCTGGGTTATCCCGGCCCCTGATTTCCGCCTATCTTCGAGGACTGTTCCATGCGTGTGGTGAAACTCCTGGCGATCCTGCTGGTGCTGGGCGCGGCCCTGCTGGCGGGAGGCCACCACTATTGGCAGAGTCGTCTCGCGGCGCCCATCGCCATCGACGAGCCGACCCTCTACGAGGTACCCCGGGGGGCCGGCTATCACCGTGTCATCGGGGAGCTCGCCGCCGACGGGGTCATCGCCGACGAGTGGGCCTTTCGCTTGTTGACCCGGCTGGAGCCGGAGAGCGTGCCCCAGCTGCGTGTCGGGGAATACATGCTCGAGCCGGGCATGAGCGGTCGCGAGCTGATCGGCCTGCTGGGCAGCGACCGGGTGGTGACCTACCCGCTGACCATTCCCGAGGGCTGGACCTTCCGTCAGCTTCGCCAGGCCCTGGCCGAGGCCGCCAAGCTCGATCACGAGACCGCCGGGCTCAGCGACGCCGAGGTCATGGCCCTGCTGGGGCGCGAGGGGGAGCACCCCGAGGGTTGGTTCTTTCCCGATACCTATCGCTACCACAAGGGGCTCAGCGACCTGGAGATCCTGCGTCAGGCCCACCGTCGCATGGAGACCATCCTCGAGGAGGTATGGGCCGAGCGGGTCGACGACCTGACCATCGAGACCCCTTATGAAGCGCTGATCATGGCCTCCCTGATCGAACGGGAGACCGGGGCGCCGGAGGAGCGACGCGAGATCGCCGGCGTCTTCAAGCGGCGCATGGAGCGGGGCATGCGGCTGCAGACCGACCCCACCGTGATCTACGGCATGGGGGAGCGCTACGAGGGGCGTATCACCTATGCCGACCTGCGCGAGGCGACCCCCTACAACACCTATGTGATCGATGGCATGCCGCCGACCCCCATCGCCATGCCGGGGCGTGCCGCCCTGGAGGCGGCGGTGAACCCGCTGCCCGGCGAGACGCTCTATTTCGTGGCCCGGGGCGACGGCACCCATCACTTCTCGCGCAGCCTGCGCGAGCACAACAACGCGGTGAACCGCTATATCCGTAACCGGTAGCATCGCACTCAGCCAAGCCAAGGAGCCCATATGTCGAGGCGCGGACGCTTTATCACCCTGGAGGGCGGCGAGGGGGTCGGCAAGACCACCAATGGTGCCCTGATCCGCGCCTGGCTGGAGGCCCGGGGCATCGAGGTGGTGGCCACCCGCGAGCCCGGCGGCACCCCCGGCGCCGAGCGCATCCGCGAGCTGCTGCTGGGCGCCGACGGCGACGACCCCCTGTGCGACGACGCCGAGCTGCTGCTGGTGTTCGCCGCCCGGGCCCAGCACCTGGCCCGCAAGATCCGCCCGGCCCTGGAGCGCGGCGCCTGGGTGCTCTGCGACCGCTTCACCGACGCCACCTACGCCTATCAGGGGGCCGGCCGCGGCGGCGATATCGCCCAGATCGCCACCCTCGAGCGGCTGGTGCAGGGCGAGCTGCGCCCCGACCTGACCCTGCTGCTGGATATGCCGCTAGCCGCCTCCCAGGCGCGTCTGGCGAGCCGCCTGGCGGCCCAGGGCGGCGAGCGCGACCGCTTCGAGCAGGAGCGCGGTGCCTTCTTCGAGCGGGTGCGTCGCGGCTACCTGGCGCGGGCCGAGGCGGAGCCCGGGCGCATCACGGTGATCGACGCGGCTCGCCCCCTGGAGCGGGTCCAGGCGGATATCCTCGCGCGCCTGGAAACCGAGGTGGCGGCATGGCGCTGATGCCCCGGCCCTTGCCCTGGCAGCACGAGCTCTGGCGCGGGCTGGTCGCCCGTCAGGATGCCGGGCGCCTGCCTCATGCGCTGCTCCTGGCCGGCGTGCCCGGGGTGGGGGGCGAGGCCCTCGCCGAGGCCCTGGTGGCGCGTAGCCTCTGCCAGTCGCCGGGAGAGGTCGCCTGCGGCGAGTGCCACGGCTGCGCCATGCTGGCCTCCGGCTACCATCCCGACCTGCTGCGGGTCAGTCCCGCCGAGAAGAGCCGGCTGATCCGTATCGATGCGATCCGCGAGGTCAACGCCTTCGTCACCCAGACCGCCCAGCAGGGCGGCTACCGGGTGATCGTGCTGGCCCCGGCGGAGGCCATGAACCTGGCCGCCGCCAATGCCCTGCTCAAGAGCCTGGAGGAGCCGGGGGGGCGCACCCTCTTTATCCTGCTGGCGGAGGTGCCGTCGCGGATCCTACCGACCATCCGGTCCCGCTGCCAGCAGCTCGCCCTGGGCCTGCCGGCGCCGGCACCGGCCCGGGAGTGGCTGGGTCGCGAGCTCGGCGACCCGCAGCAGGCCGACTTCTGGTTGCGGGTGGCGGGGGGCGCGCCCCTGCTGGCCCGCTCCCTGGCCGCCCCCGAGTCCCGCACCCTGCGCCAGGACCTCCACGAGGCCTTCGACGCCCTGGTGCGCGGCGCCGAGCCGGTGGCGGAGGCCAGCCGGCTGGGCGGCCATCCGCTGGAGCAGCTGCTGTGGTATGGTATCGACTGGCTCGAGGACCTGATTCGCTTCGGCCTCTCCGGAGACGAGCGGCGTCTGCGCAACCCGGACCTGCTAGCCCTCTATCGCCAGGCGGTCAAGAACGCCCGGGTCCAGGACTGGTTCCGCCTGCTGGACTACGCTCGAGAACAGCGGCGCCTGGTGGCCAGCGGTGGCAACCCCAACCCCCAGCTGGCCCTGGAGGCCTGGTTGATTCGCTGGTCGGCGCTGCTGCGTTCCTGATCTTTTCCTGACGGAGGCGTGCCATGAGTGGACAGAAGGCCCTGTCGTTGACGATTCATGATGTGCCGACCCTGCTGTCGGCCTATATGCCTTCCCTGGAGCGGGGCGGCATCTTCGTACCCACCAAGGAGCGCTACGAACTGGGTCAGGAGGTCTTCCTGCTGCTGACCCTGCCCGGCGAGAGCGAGCGCCTGCCGGTCACCGGCCAGGTGGTATGGATCTCGCCGCCGGGGGTCAGCGGCCGCCGGGTGCCGGGCATCGGCGTGCACTTCCGCGCCGAGGATCAGGCGGTACGCAATCGTATCGAGACCCACCTGGCTGGCCAGCTCGACAAGGGCGCGCCGACCTATACGCTCTAGACGCTAGACGCGCGTCATTATTGGTTATCGCCCGCCGCTTATCGTCGGCGCGATAGGATTTTTCTCTTCGGTGTTTCTCCCATGTTTGTTGATTCCCACTGCCATCTCGACCGCCTCGACCTGAGCGCCCATGACGGCGACCTGAATGCCGCCCTAGCGGCCGCCCGGGCCCGCGACGTGCGTCAGTTCCTGGCCATCGCCGTGACCCTCGACGAGGTGCCAGGCATCGCCGAGATCGCCCGCGCCCACGACGACGTGGTGATCTCCGCCGGGGTGCACCCGCTGCACGGCGTCGAGCGCGAGCCCGAGGTGAGCGATATCGTCGAGTGCGCCGAGCGCTATGGCGCCGTGGCCATCGGCGAGACCGGCCTCGATTACCACTACCTGGACAAGACCCCGGAGAAGGTGCCCACCCGGGAGCGTCAGCTCGAGCGCTTCCGTCGTCACCTGGTGGCGGCCCGGGAGCTCGAGCTACCGGTGATCATCCATACCCGGGAGGCCCGGGAGGATACCCTGGCGCTGATCCGCGACGAGGTGGATCCGGCGGTGGGCGGCGTGCTGCACTGCTTCACCGAGGATCTGGACATGGCCCGGGAGGCGGTGCGCCATGGCTTCTATGTGTCGCTCTCCGGTATCGTCACCTTCCGCAACGCCACCGCCATCCGCGAGCTGGCCCGGCGTATCCCCCTGGACCGGCTGCTGATCGAGACCGACAGCCCCTACCTGGCCCCAGTGCCCCACCGTGGCAAGCCCAACGAGCCCCAGTGGGTGGTGGAAGTGGCCGAGGCGATCGCCGCCGAACGCGGCATCAGCGTCGACGAGGTGGCCATGCAGACCACCGCCAACTTCTATCGACTGTTCCGCGCCGCCGTCCCGGAGGCCCCCGCCGAGGTGCGACAGTCGTTGGCCCAGGCGGGGCTGATCTAGTCCGGTAAGAGGAGCCGCCGCATGTCCCTGGAACCCCTACTGGCCCATCTGGCGCCCCTGGGGCCGATGCCGCCCCTGGAGCGCTGGGATCCGCCCCTGAGTGGCGACATGGATCTGACCATCGACGCCGAGGGCCACTGGATCCACGAGGGGGCGCCGATTCGTCGAGCTCCCCTGGTGCGGTTGCTGGCCAGCGTGCTGCGGCGCGAGGCGGACGGTCACTACTACCTGGTCAGCCCCGAGGAGAAGTGGCGCATCCGGGTGGTGGATCGGCCGCTGCTGATCGTCGACGCCGATCGGGACGAGGGCGGCGACTGGTGGTTGACCACCCAGGTCGGGGAGCGAGTGCGCCTGGACGGCGACCACCTCCTGACCCTGAGCCGGACCCCCGACGGCGCCCGGGTGCCGGAGCTGGCCCTGCGCCACGGCCTGAGTGGGCGCCTCAATCGGCCGCTCTTCTACCGCCTGGTGGAGGCCGCCGAGCATCGCCGGCGTGGCGAGACCCTGGCCCTGGGGTTGGCCAGCGGCGGTCACTGGCACCCCCTGGGCTGCCTCGATGCGGACGGGAACGAGGTGGCATGCGACTGACCGAGGAGCAGCGCGCGGTGGTCGCCCACCGGGGCGGGCATGCCCGGGTCGCCGCGGTGGCCGGGGCCGGTAAGACCACCACCCTGGTGGCCCGGGTGCTCGAGCTGCTGGCCCGGGGCGTGCCGCCGGAGCGAGTGCTGGTGCTGATGTTCAACCGCTCGGCGCGGGAGGACTTCACCGCCAAGCTGATGCGCCATGCCCCGGCCGGCCAGCGGCTGCCGGACGTGCGTACCTTCCACTCCCTGGGCCACCGCCTGACCCAGAGCCTGACCCGCTGGGGCGTGCTGGCGCCCCGCCAACTGCTGACCCAGGAGTGGCAGCGCGAGCGCCTGCTGCGCCAGGCGACCCTCCAGACCCTGGGGGAGGGCACCGACGTCGAGGGTGCCCTGGAGCCCGAGACCCTGGAGGCCTTCGGTCACTTCTGCGAACTGGTCAAGGCCGAGCTGGTGGCCCCGGAGCGGCTCTACGAGCGGCTTTCCCTGGGGCCCGAGACACGCCATTTCGTCGCCGCCTATGGCCACGCCGAGCAGCTCCTCGCCGACCATGGCCAGATGACCTACGCCGACCTGCTCTATCGGCCGTTGACGGCCCTGGCGGCGGACCCGCGCCTCCAGGCCCGGGTCCAGGGCTACCTGGATGAGGTGATCATCGACGAGTACCAGGACATCAACGCCACCCAGCAGCGCTTGCTGGCGATACTGGCCGGCGACCGGGCGGCGGTGATGGCGGTGGGCGACGCCAATCAGTGCATCTACGAGTGGCGGGGCGCCCATCCGGACACCATGCTCGAGGACTTCACCGCGACCTTCGGCGCCGCCCGGGACTATCCGCTCTCCACCACCTTCCGCCATGGCCATGCCCTGGCCCTGGCCGCCAACCACGCCATCGCCGCCAACCGGCGCCGCCCGAACCAGCTCTGCCTGGCGGCCCCGGACAATCCGCGGACCCGCCTCGACCTGGCCCAGGGCAGCGCCCGCCTGGTGGAGGCCCTGGCGGCCTGGCAGGGTAGGGGGCGTGGCCTCGACCAGGCCTGCGTGCTGGTGCGCAGCTGGGCGCTCTCGGTGCCGGTGCAGTTGGCGCTGCTGCGCGCCGGCATTCCCTTCCGGCTGAGCCGGGAGGATCGCTTCGTCTTCCGTCTACCCCTGGTGCAGGCCCTGGCCGGCTACCTGGAGGTGGCCCGGGACGGGCGCCATCTGCATGACCCCGAGCGCCTCGCCCTGCTATTCGCCCAGCCGACCCCCTTCGTGCCCCACGAGCGCCTGCATGCCCTGGTGCGTCACCTGGCCGAGACCCAGGCCTACCCGGAGCGCCATGACCCGCTGCTGGCCGGCCTCAAGCCGATCCAGCGGCGCAACCTCAAGCGGCGCTGGGAGCTGCTCTGCGATCTGCCCAAGCGCAGCCGCTGGCCGGCGGGTCGCCTCTTGACCCATGTGGTGGAGCGTCTGGATGCCGAGAAGGTGCTCAAGCGCGCCGCGGCGCGCCGCGAGAAGGGCGAGGAGGACGTGCGCCTGCTGGACGTGCTGGTGGAGCAGGCCGCCGAACTGGGCAGCGACCCGGAGGCCTTTATCGCCCTGTTGCGCAGCCCGGTGGAGAACCGCGACGATGGGGTGCTCATCACCACGGTGCATGGCGCCAAGGGGCTGGAGTGGCCCCTGGTAGCCCTGTGGGGCGCCAACGAGGAGGACTTTCCCCACTACAGCCGCGACAACCCCCTCGACGAGGCGCGCCTGGAGGAGGAGCGGCGCCTCTACTACGTGGCCATCACCCGGGCCCGGGAGCGCCTGCTACTGCTCCACGACGGCGGCGAACACCCGCCCAGTCGCTTCCTGGCCGAGACCCACTGGGCTCAGTGTAACCGCCTGGCCGAGGCGCTGGCGGCGCCCCAGGCGATCACCGAGCCGCTGCCGGTCACCGCGGCGCCGCTGGTGGCGGACTACCTGCGTCGCCAGGGCCTCGAGCTGCCGCTGGCCGTCGAGGCCGCCGGCGTGGCCAGCCCTGCCGCCGATTACCGGGGTGAGGCGGCGCCGCGCCCCGGCCAGCGCCTGCGCCACGCGGTCTTCGGCGAGGGCGAGGTGCTGGTGGTGGAGGGGGAACCCCAGGACCCGGTGATCGAGGTACGCTTTACCCAGGCCGGCCGGCGACGCCTGATCGCCAGTCGTGCCCCCATCGAATGGTTACCCGGAGTCCCCGCATGATCGATCCCCTGATTACCACCGACCAGCTGCGCCACGCGATCGCGATCGGGGCGCCGCTGCGTATCCTCGACTGTCGCGCTCGCCTGGGCGACCCCGAGGCGGGGCGCGACCGGTGGCGACAGGGCCACCTGCCGGGCAGTCAGCACCTGGACCTGGATCGTGACCTGGCGGCGCCGCCGGGGGAGGGCGGACGCCACCCCCTGCCGAGTCGCGAGGCCTTTACGGCCAGCCTGCAACGGCTGGGGATCGCTCCCGGGGTTCCCGTGGTGCTCTATGACGATATGGGCGGGCAGTTGGCGGCGGCCCGGGCCTGGTGGATGCTGGCCCGCTGGGCGGGCCATCCCGAGGTGCGGGTGCTGGATGGTGGTCTGGCCGCCTGGCAGGCGGAAGCGGGCGCTCTGGACACCGAGGCGCCGACGCTCGAGCCAAGCGATTGGACGCCGTCTTTCGATGATGGCGCCTGGGTCACGGCGGAAGACCTTCGGGCCGAGTCGCCGAGTCTGGTGGATGCCCGGGCCGAGGCGCGCTTTCGCGGCGAGGAGGAGCCCATCGACCCGGTGGCGGGGCATATCCCCGGGGCCCGCTGTCACCCCAGTGCCGCCAATCTGACCGCCGAGGGGCGCTTCCGGCCCGCCGCGGTGCTGGCCCGGGAGCTCCCCGAGGCCGAGGTGGCCTACTGTGGCTCCGGGGTCACCGCCTGTCACACTATTCTCGCCTACGCCGTGGCCGGGCGACCCCTGCCGCGCCTCTACGCGGGCTCCTGGAGCGACTGGATCCGCGATCCCCAGCGGCCCATCGAGCGCTGATAAGGCAACGCCTCCCTGGGTGTTGGCCAGGGAGGCGTTGCACTCGGCGTCGGCGGGCCTCGGAACAGGGGACTCGCTTAGCGCCGGGACGAACCCCCGGTGCTAAGCGAACCGCCCCGTCCGCTGACGGCTATCCTGTGCCGTCTTCCGCCTTACATATTG
>NZ_BJUK01000050.1 GCF_007989625.1 Bisbaumannia pacifica | reverse complement strand
CGAGCGCAGGCAGTTTTCGTACAGAGCCTAACGCAGCAGCAGCACCGGCAACTTCGCCTTGCGCAACATGGCGGTGGTGGTGCTACCCACCAGCAGATGACGAATCCGCGAGTGGCCGTAGGCCCCCATCACCAGCAGGTCGATGCCCTGCTCCTCCTTATAGGCGCGCAGGGTCTCCTCCACCTCGCCGGCACGGATCTCGCCCTGGGCCCGGTGCCCGGCCTCGCGCAGGGTGCTCAGCGCCCAGTCGAGCTGGGAGCGCAGGTCGGCGAGCTCCGCTCCCACCATCACCACGTGGCACTCGCACTCCCGAAACAGCGGACTCTTGGCGATCATCTCGACCCCCTTGCGGGTGGTCTTGCTGCCATCGAAGGCGATCAGCACCCTCTCGGGGCGGGTGAAGGTGGGCGGCACCATCAGGATGGGGCGGTGCAGGCTGCGCACCACTCGCTCCAGGTTGGTGCCCAGGTGGCCGCTGTCCTGCTGGTGTCCCTCGCCGCGCTTACCGATCACCAGCAGTCGGGTCTCCTCCTCCAGCTCCGCCAGGGTCTCCACCAGGGTGCCGTTGCGCTGGCGGCTGGCGGGTTCCGCCACGCCGTCGCCGATGGCCCGCTCCTTGGCCGCCTGGAGCATCAGCCGGCCCTGCTCCTGGGCGAGCTTGGCGCGCTGCTCGTCGAGGCTGGCCAGTTCCTCCAGCAGGTGCTCCCGGGAGCCCAGGCCGATATTGCCGGAGAGATCCGCCTCGGCGGTCTGGGGATGATTGTCCACCACGTGCAGGAAGGTGAGCGGCGCCGCCAGCGCCAGACTGGCCCAAGCCGCGTAATCGCAGACGCCCTGGGAGAACTGGGAGCCGTCGATGGCGGCCATTACATGATCGGTCATTGTGCTCGCATCCTTTTGCTGGCGTATGCCCCGTTTCTACCCTATCGATGCCGCGCTGAACACCCCGGCGCGGCCGGGGCGTCGGCGGGTCCCTCCCCTCAGTGACCGCCCATCAGCTTCTCGACGGCTTCCGGGTCGTTATGCACGGCGTAGCGGTCGACGATGGTGGCGCTGGCCTCGTTGAGGCCGATCAGCTCCACCTCGGTGCCCTCGCGGCGGAACTTGATGACGATGCGGTCCAGGGTCTCCACGGCGGTGATATCCCAGAAGTGGGCCCGGGAGAGGTCGATGGTGACCTTCTCGAGGCTCTCCTTGAAGTCGAAGGCGGCCATGAAACGCGACGCCGAGGCGAAGAACACCTGGCCCACCACCCGATAGGTGCGCGCGTTGCCCGACGCGGCGAGCTCGGAGCCGAGGTAGAGGATATTGCCCACCTTGTTGGCGAAGAACATCGCCGCCAGCAACACGCCGACGAAGACGCCGATGGCCAGGTTATGGGTACCCACGGTGACCGCCACGGTGGCCAGCATGACGAGGTTGGTGCTCATCGGATGCTTCTTGAGGTCGCGGATCGAGCTCCAGCTGAAGGTCCCGATGGAAACCATGATCATCACCGCCACCAGGGCCGCCATGGGAATCTGCGAGACCCAGTCGGCGAGGAACACCACCATGATCAGCAGCGCCCCGCCGGCGATCAGGGTGGAGAGGCGTCCGCGGCCGCCGGACTTCACGTTGATCACCGACTGACCGATCATCGCGCAGCCGGCCATGCCGCCCAGCAGGCCGGTGCCGATATTGGCGAGGCCCTGGCCCTTGCACTCGCGGTTCTTGTCGCTCGGGGTATCGGTCAGATCGTCGACGATGGTGGCGGTCATCATCGACTCCAGCAGCCCCACCACGGTGAGCATGATCGCATAGGGAAAGATGATGCCCAGGGTCTCGAGGGTCAGCGGCACGTCCGGCCACAGGAACACCGGCAGGGTATCGGGCAGCTCGCCCATGTCGCCGACGCTGCGGATCTCCATGCCGGTCAGCAGGTAGACGGCGGTCAGCACCAGGATGCACACCAGCGGCGACGGCAACGTCTTGCCGATCACCGGCACATAGGGGAAGCCGTAGATGATGACCAGGCCGGCGGCGGTCATGGCGTAGACATGCCAGGTGACGTCGGTGAGCTCCGGCAGCTGGGCCATAAAGATCAGGATCGCCAGGGCGTTGACGAAGCCGGTGACCACCGAGCGCGAGACGAAGCGCATCAGATCGGCGAGCTTGAGGTAGCCGGCGACGATCTGCAGCACCCCGGTGAGCAGGGTGGCGGCGAGCAGGTACTCCAGGCCATGCTCCTTGACCAGGGTCACCATCAGCAGCGCCATGGCGCCGGTGGCGGCGGAGATCATCCCCGGGCGGCCGCCGGCGAAGGCGATGATCACCGCCATGGAGAAGGAGGCGTAGAGGCCGATCTTGGGATCGACCCCGGCGATGATGGAGAAGGCGATGGCCTCGGGAATCAGCGCCAGGGCCACCACGATGCCGGCCAGGGTGTCGCCCTTAAGGTTGGAGAACCAGTCTTGCTTGATCGATCGAATCATTCTGCGGTCCAGTCGAGGGGTGATGCCTCGCCGAGGTGCACGACGCCCTGCCATGACAGGGGCGGCTCGCCGGGCGAGAAGCGTTGATGAGTTGCGGCGATGGGTGAAACGAGGGCGCGCGGGCGCCAGGCATCCACAGTGATGCCAGGGGGTGACGCCGCCATGACGGCAATCGCGTCTCCCCGGAGGAGGAAGGCAGTGCTAGGGCGGCGTCATACCGCGCGGAGAGGCGTGAGTCACCTGCTGAAAATCCCTTGCTCGTTTCATTGGCGTCCGATCCTGACCCGAGGCGGTGAACGCCAGGCATTCGACCGGGGTCTCGAGGACGCTGATTTTGAGGAGCGCGAATTCTACCAGCTTACCCGGCGCCCTGCACCCGCCGCCTGAGGCGCCGCTCGCGACGCAGGTCGCAGGCGCCCTTGAGCCCCAGGGTGCCGAGTACCAGGGCGCCACCCACCAGGGCCGAGGGCGAAGGGCGCTCCGCCAGCAGCCACCACAACCAGAGGCTGCCCACCACCACCTCCAGCAGCATCAGCAGCCCCACCTCGGCGGCGGGCAGGTAGAGGGGGCCGCGCTGGATCAGGGTAAAGCCCAGCGGCAGCAGCCCCAGACACAGCAGCAGCAACAGCCCCAGGCGCTGCGCCGGCGGCCAGGCGAGGCTCTCGCCGGCGATGCCATACGCCCCCGCCGCCAGGGCCACCAGCAGCCCCGAGAGGGTCAGCATGGGACTCATGTCGATACCCGGGCGGGTGCGGCAGAGGGTGAAGTTGGCGGCCAGGGAGAGCGCCGCCAGCAGGGCGAAGCCGTTGCCCAGGAGGCTGCCGGCGCCGGCGTCGTCGGCAACGATCAGGGCGGTGCCCAGCAGGCAGGCGCCGATGGCCAACCAGGTGCTGGGAAGCTGGCGCTCGCCGAGCAAGCAGCGCGACAGCAGGGCGGCGAAGAGCGGCGCGCCGGCCAGGATCATCAGGACGTTACCGCCCTTGGTGTACTGGTTGCCCAGCACGAAGCCCAGGGTAGAGCCGGCGAAGAGCAGCGCCACCAGCAGGCCGGTCGCGCCGCAACGACGATAGGCGGCGAAGAAGCCGCGCCCCTGGCGAAGCCAGACGATGATCACGAAGCCCAGCGCCGTCAACAGCCCCCGCCATAGCAGGATCGCGGCGTCCGGTAGGCCGATCAGCTTGATCAGCAAGGCATCCGGGGAGATCACCAGGGCGCCCCCGGCGGTCATCAACAGGCCCTGCTGGCGTGGCGACAGGCGGGGGCTCAAGGTCGCCTCGCGGCCCTCGCTGCCCGACGGGACTCAGGAGGCATCGTCCCCCCCGCCGGTACGCGCCCGGGCCGCCGGCGAGGCCTTCATCTCGCGGAAGGCCTCGACCAGGTCGATGGGCAGCGGCACCACGATGGTGGAGGCGTTCTTGTTGCTCATGTCGCTCATGGTCTGCAGGTAGCGCAGCTGCAGGGCCGCGGAATTCTCGGACATGATATTGGCGGCCTCCACCAGCTTCTTGGAGGCCTGCAGCTCGCCCTCGGCGTGGATCACCTTGGCGCGCCGCTCGCGCTCCGCCTCAGCCTGGCGGGCGATGGCGCGGATCATGCTCTCGTCGAGGTCCACGTGCTTAATCTCCACGTTGGCCACCTTGATGCCCCAGCCCTCCGCCGAGGCGTCGATGATCTCCTGGATATCGTCGTTCAGCTTGTCGCGTTCGGAGAGCATCTCGTCCAGGTCATGCTTGCCGAGCACCGAGCGCAGGGTGGTCTGGGCCAGCTGGCTGGTGGCATTGACGTAATGCTCCACCTGGATGATCGCCTTCTCCGGGTCCACCACCCGGAAGTAGAGCACCGCATTGACCTTGACGGTGACGTTGTCCTGGGAGATGACGTCCTGTTCCGGCACGTCCATGGTGATCACCCGCAGGTCGACCACGTCCATCTTTTGGATCCCGGGGATGATGATGATCAGCCCCGGCCCCTTCACCGACTGGAAGCGCCCCAGGAAGAAGACCACGCCGCGCTTGTACTCCGGCAGGATGCGAATCGCCGCCGCCAGGAACATCACCACCAATACCAGGGGAACGAGATAGGTCACCATCATGGTCCGGACTCCTCGGTTGTCGCTGCGAATTCGCCGCCGCCCTCGACAGCATAGCCGCTAGTCGGCGGCGTCCAGGGGTGCCACTTCCACGGTCAGGCCGTCGACCCGCACCACCCGCAGGTGCTGGCCGCGGCGCACCGGGGCGGCGGACACCGCCCGCCAACGCTCGCCATGCAGGCGCACATGCCCCTCCCCCTCGAAATCCTCCTGGGCGATGGCCTGCTCGTGGAGCAGCTCCTCCTGACCGGTGCGAACCGGCGCACGGCGCAGGCCCACGAAGCGGGTCATCACCCATAGCATCAGCAAGCCCGCCAGGCCGGCCACGCTGCCGATCATCGGCAGCGAGATGCTCAGGTGCTCGGCGTCCATCAGGATCACCGAGCCGATCACGAAGGCCACCACGCCGCCGATGCCGAGGATGCCGAAGCTGGGCATAAAGGCTTCGCCGACGATCAGCCCCAGGCCCACCAGGATCAGCGCCAGGCCGGCGTAGTTGACCGGCAGCACCTGGAAGGCAAACAGCGCCAGCAGCAGGCAGATCACCCCGATGGTGCCGGGGATCAGGCTGCCGGGGTTGGAGAGCTCGAAGATCAGCCCATAGAAGCCGATGATCATCAGGAAGTAGGCCACATTGGGATTGGTGATCACCGCCAGCAGCTCGGTGCGCCAGTCGGGATCATAGGTCTCGATCACCAGGTTGGTGGTGTCCAGCACCCGGGTGCCGCTCTCCATCACCACCTCGCGGCCATCGATCTGCGCCAGCAGGTCGGCCAGGTCGCTGGCCAGCACGTCGATGACGTTGCGCTCCAGGGCCTCGTTGGAGGTCAGGGTCACCGCCTCGCGCACCGCCGCCTCGGCCCAGTCGGCGTTGCGCCCGTGGCGCTCGGCCAGGCCGCGGATATAGGCCACCGCGTCCTCCAGCACCTTGCGCTCCATGGCGGTCTCGCCGCGGCGGGGCTCGCTCTCCGGGGCGGGCGCCTCGTCGGCGCCCTGGCTGGTGGCCTCCGCCGCCTCGTCGGCGACGGCATCGTCCGAGGCCTCCTCGGCGGGGGCGTCCGGCTCATCATCCATCCCCGGCAGGCCGCCGCCGCCCAGCTGCACCGGGGTGGCGGAGCCCAGGTGGGTGGCGGGGGCCATGGCGGCCACATGGCTGGCGTAGAGCAGGTAGGTGCCGGCGCTGGCGGCCCGGGAGCCGCCGGGGGAGACATAGAAGGCCACCGGCACCGGTGAGGAGAGCATGGCGCTGATCATCTCTCGCATGGAGGCGTCGAGGCCGCCGGGGGTATTGAGCTTGACCACCACGAGCTCGGCATTCGCCTCGGCGGCCAGGCGCAGGCCACGCTGGAAGTAGTCGTTGCTGGCGGGGCCGATGGCCCCGTCGATGGTCAGCACCCAGGCGCTGCGCTCGGCCTGTTGCGCCTGGGCATGCCAGGCCAGGACGCTGCCGAGGGCCAGGCAGCATAGCGACAGGATCAGGATGATGCCCTGACGAGTGTTCCACCGCATGCTGCCCATGGCTGACCCTCCGGCTATCTCGCACTCTTAGTCGTGTGATGAGGCGCCGGGGCGTTGGTTCATTCCGGCCTCAGGCCCGGCGAACCTCGGGGCTGGTGGCCAGTACCCCGGCCCGGATCACGCTCTGCTGCTCGATCAGGGGATTCACCACCTCGCGGCTGGCCTGGTAGTGAGGCGTCTGCTTGTGCTCGGCCAGGGCCGCTTCATCCCGGTATATCTCATAAAGGTAGAAGAGATTCGGGTCCTGCTGGTCTTCCAATACATCGAAAACGTGGCAGCCCGGCTCTTCGCGCACCGAGGCGGCGGCATTGGGCAGCATCGCCTCCAGGAAGCGCTCCCGCTGGCCGGGCTTGAGTTGAGTCTTGACGATAATGCAGAACATGGCAGGGCTCCTCGACTTGACGCAGGGTTTAAATGGAAATACTTTCCACAAAATATCATAGACGAGTCGATGACCAAAGGAAGCCACCATGCAACGCCCCGCTCCCCTCAATGGCATGCGCCATATCGCCCTCCAGGTGCAGGACCTGGAGGCCTGCGAACGCTTCTACGTGGACCTGCTGGGCATGGAGGTGCTGCGCCGCGCCCATGCCGACCTGGTCTACCTGACCCTGGGCAACGACAACCTCTCGCTGAGCCGCGCCAAGGCCCCCACCGGCGAGGATCCCCAGCGCCTGGATCACTTCGGCTTCGTGGTGGATACCCCCGAGGACGTGGATGCCTGGCACGACTACCTCCAGGCCCAGGGCGTCCGGGTGACCAGCGCCCCCCATGATCATGCCGATGGCGCCCGCAGCTTCTACTGCCTGGACCCGGACGGCAATAGCGTCCAGCCGCTCTATCATCCCTGCGTCTCCGGGCAGCGGCTGGGCTAAGCGCCGAGAGCCGAGAGCCGAGAGCTATCATGCTGCCTCCGGGCAAGCAGGCTCGCTCCCGCCGGGACGAAACCCCGACGCGGCACGAGCCGGGTGACGCGCACCAGGCCGGACCAAGGTCCCTCTTGCCGACCTGAAGCCGACATCCCTGTCGGCTTGCGCTACCCGGCTCGCTTCGCGTCGGCATCCCGGCGAAGTCGCTGATCCTCCTCGCCCGGAGGGCATGCCGCATTATTCTGCCAGTCGATGAGAGCCATCTCTTATCCCGCCAATAATCGGCCAAACCCCTCCAGACGCGTGGCCCGTCCGGCCAATCGCCGAGCATGCCAGTAGAGGGCCTGGTTGCTGGAGAGGCAGGGAATCCCGAAGCGCGCCTCGAGGGCGTCGAGACGCTCCAGGGCGCGCAGGTTGGTGCAGGGCATCACCACCGCCTCCACCCCTTCGGCCCCCTCCAGCAACACCGCCAGGGCATCGCCGAGGCAGTCCGGGTCCACCGCCGGAATATCCACGTCGCGGCTGAGATGGAAGCCGCCCACCGCAACCACCTCGATACCTAGCGCCGCGAAAGCGGCATAGAAGGCGGCATTGAGCTCTCGCACATAGGGGGTCAGCAGGGCGATACGCTTCGCTCCCAGACTCGCCAGTGCCTCGCGCAGGGCCAGCCAGGGGTGGGTCACCGCCACCCCGGGACGCACCGCGGCGAAGGTCCTGGCGATGGGCCGATCACCGATCAACAGCCCCGCCGAGGTACAGCCGAAGACCAGGGTATGCAGGGGCAGTCCCGGCACCAGGGTGTGGGCCGCGGCCTCGATCTTCGGCGCCAGGGCCAGCAAGGCGCGCGGCGTCACCTCCCCGGTGGTCGGCAAGCGAGTACAGAAGCACTCCAGATCGTCACCGAGCAGCCGCTGCCAGTCGCGCTCCAGGGTGTAGTCGGTATCCAGCAGCACCAGGCCGATGCGCAGCAACTCGGGCCGGGCATAGCGCCGATAGGGCAGGCCCCGTTCCAGATAGCTAAAGTGCTCGCCCCAGTCGCTCATGCCGACGCCTCCCCGTATCACCTTGCCCCAGCATAGCCGGCATCCGGACGAAGCGAGACTCAGGGCCTTCGGCAGGCCGCCTCGAGGCGCTCGGCCCAGGCGGGCAGGTCCAGGGGGATCTGCCCGATCACCTCGATATCGCGGTTCTCGAAGATCTTCGGGTCCTCGGCACGGAGCCGGGCGATCTCGCGATCTCGGTGGGCCAGCAGCACCTCCAGTTGCGGCCGACAGGCGCTGACCAGGGCGGTGACCCAGCGGTTGACCGGCCAGGAGGGCCAGGCGTGATCGATCTCGAAGGACTCGGCCAGGGCCAGGGTCTCCTCGGCGCTACGCCAGCGCTCGCCGGTGACCCAGCGGTTGGTGGTAAAGAGGCCGATGGGCGCTCCCCAGGCATCCATGGAGACCGCCACCAGGTGGGTGGGCGTCCTCACCTTGCCGGGACGGTTATCCTTCGCCGGCCGATTGAAGAAATGAAAGTGACCATGCTCGCCGTCGCGATGGGCATGGTAGTAGTACTGCCCGCCGGTCTCCCGGTCGTAGACATCCCCCTTGGGGTAGTGCTCGAGCCGCACGAACTGTCCCTGTCCCTTGAGCAGTTCGCCCACCAGGTTGAGCCCCACCTTCTTCAGCACGCGCTGGCAGTCGAGGGCCTCCCGGGCCGCCCGGTGGCAGGTCCTCAGGGTCTCGGGATCATAGGCGGCGAGATCGGGCAGGACGACCGGCTCGCCGATGGAGAAGGCCTCCAACAGTGTCATGACGGCTCCTACTGGGGTCTCTCGTCAGCGTAACAGACAGACGTAAGCCGGGAGCCAGGCCCCCAGCTGACGACCACCAGCGGTGTTACAGGTGATGGGACTGCCCGGAATAGCGCCGCTGCACCTCCACCACATAGGCCGAGAGGGCCGCCAGTTCCTCGCTATCCCAGCCCAGGGCATCCGCCGCCATGGGGGTCACCATGCACATCTGCACCATCTCGTCGGCATGTACCGTCTCCATGCCAAACATGTTCTCGCCCATGGCGACGCGATGGGGATAAGGCTGCTCGAAGGTCGCCTGATAGCCCTGGTCGCCCCCATGACAGCTGGCACAGGACAGGCCGTTGCCACTCAGGCTGGCGTCATTGAATAACGCCTCCCCACGCGCCAGCAGCTCGGCGTCATTCTCGCCGGACTCGCTATACGCAGGCGTATAGCCTTCCGGCCGCTTGACCGCCTGGGCCGGATCGTCGGCGGCACAGGGATTGGCCGCCGCACAGGGGTTATCTGCCGCGCAGGGATTCGCCGCCGCGCAGGGATTCGCCGCGCAGGGATTGGCCGCACAGGGATTGGCCGCACAGGGATTGGCCGCACAGGGATTGGCCGCCGCACAGGGATTGGCCGCGGCGCTGGTCGAGATGGCGGCACAGGGGTTATCCATGCCATCCGCCGCGGCCTGCACGGCCACCCCGGCCAGGGAGAGGCTCAACAGGGTGCCCGCCAGGGTGCACTGCCATTTGGTGAAACGGGATGGGGGGAAGGCGTGTGTCATTGTCGTTCTCCTCGCTGCCTGATCTTGGTGTCGCGTGAATACCGGCGTCGCTCGCCGGCGCTTCGCGGGAAACACCGGTGCCGATGCGGATCGGTCCGTCGAAATGATGTCCCGGGCCTCCTGCGTCTTGTGTCGTCGCAACACGCCTGGCCTTACGGGGAGAAGACGCCTCTTTTATTCTTATAATGAATATTTAAATCACCACTTCATGCTTCCGGTCGGCACCATCACCCGATTTCGCCCTATCGCGAGGCCGTGATGTTTGCAAGGATACTCGACACGACCTCGACTCACAGGGAGATCACCATGCCAGACGCCGCTCATGACCCCGCCTCGCAGGAGCAGCAAGCGCGCATGCAACGCCTCGCCGCCGTCAGGCCGCGGCTGGTCTCCTTCGCCAGGCTGCAGTTGCGTGATAACGCCCTGGCCGAGGATGCGGTCCAGGAGGCCCTGGCGGCGGCCATCGAGAAGGATGCCAGCTTTTCCGGGCGTTCCGGCTACGAGACCTGGGTCTTCGGCATCCTCAAGTACAAGATCCTCGACACCCTGAGGGAACAGAAGCGTCGCGGGCATTGGCAACCCTGGGAGGACGAACTCGATGAAGACGCCATCGACCGCCAGTTCCAGCAGAACGGCCGCTGGCAGCCCTCGGCACGCCCCAGCGACTGGGGCGACCCGGAGGCGACCCTGCACAACGATCACTTCTGGCGCGTCTTCGACAGCTGCATGATCGCGCTTCCCGAGGCGATCGCCCGGGTCTTTACCCTGCGCGAGCTGATGGGACTCTCCACCGACGAGATCTGCCAGATCGCCGAGATCAAGGAGAACAACTGCTGGGTCATTCTGCATCGCGCCCGATTGCGCCTCAGGGAGTGCGTGGAGAAGGGGTGGCTGGCGGAGGATAAATCATGATGATGTGCAAGCGTGCCACCGAGCTGATGTCGCAACGCCTCGACCGCCCCCTGCGCTGGCAGGAGCGCCTGTCGCTGCGCTTCCACCTCACCCTCTGTTCGGCCTGCCAGCAGTGCGATCGACAGTTTCAGTTGCTGCATCGGATCCATGAGCGCTTCGACGCGCCCCATGACTCGACACGGGAAGGCGACCGCCGGGACTAACTCCCCCTAGCCTGGCGACGGACTCAAGGCGGCCGATCCAGGCGCCGCGCCAGTCGCCATAGGCCTACCAGCATGGCCACCACGGCCAGAGGCAACAGGATCGGCATGACCCCCGCCACCGCCCCGGCGAGGGGCAGTCCCAGCCAGATCAGTACCAGGGGAGCGCAGCAGGCCCCGCCGAGCAGCAGGGCCGGAATCGATGCCAGGAGGCTTGTCGAGGCCTCGCCCAGGCCACAGGCCCGGGGCGAGCGCCACACCCACCAGGCCGCCAGCAGGTTGAGCCCCAGCAGGATGCCCAGGCCCAATGCCAACAGGGTATTGAGGGGACTGAAGGTCCAGACCCAGCCCCCCACGACGATCCAGCCCACCGGCTCGAAGCGCAGGAAGCCACGGCGCTCGAAGAGCCGCTCCCAGGCCGGGAAGCCGGTCTCCAGGCCGCTCCCGCCGCCGGCCAGGTCACCGGTCAACCAGAGAAAGGCCAGGGCATAGGCCAGGGCCATCGCCCCCAACCCGACCATCGCCCCGGGGCTCGACGTCAGGCGACGCCATAAGCGGCTCATGGGACCTCCGCATAGAACTCGGTGGCGGGGTAGAAGGCGACCCAGGCGAACCACATGGCCTCGAAACCGTTCAGTGGCTCCAGGGCCTCGATACCCGGGCCACTCACGCCCTCTGGGCCGAAGCCAAGCGTGTCGGCATCGAGGCTAGTCCCCCGGGGGTTACGAAAGGCCCAGGCGCTATCGAGCCCCGGATCATGAATCACCACGATGCGCTCCGCCCCCAGGCGAGTCTCGATCAAGCCCGCGTCTCGCAGCACGCGACGATCCACCGCCAGGGCGCCTGAGGCGGTACGCACGCCGTAGATCAGGGTCTTGGGGGGCAGACGACCATCCCGATGAAGGACCGGGAAGAGCCGGCGACTCTGCGGCAGGTAGTACCCCCCCAGGGGGGCGTAGCTGCCATAGGGATCGCGTCGATAGTTGCGCACATAGCCGGTACGCTCGGAGAGCACCTCGCTCTCGGGATAGCGGGCGCGCCACCGTCCCCAGGTCGTCCAGACGACGCGCACCTCCTCGAGCCCTTGCCCGGCCAGGGGCCCATCGATGGCGGCGCCGAGGATCTGCGGCCACTCGCTGCCGGTGGCCCGGTCGTACATCACCAGATTGCTGTTGACCAGCTTTCCGGAGACGCCCAGCTCGGTCTCGCCGCGCCGAAACCCCAGGGCGGTGGCGGTCAGGGGGCAGTAGGTGATGCTCAGGGCCTCCCCGCCCACCTCATCGTTGACGATCTCGTGCCAGACCAGGATACGTTGGGGATAGGCCCGGGCCTCGCCCCGGTGGTAGAGGCCGATCACGATATCGTCGTCATCCAGCCGCGCCTGGTCGGCGCTCACGAACCGGGGGCGGTCGATGGACGGAATGCCGTCGCGCCCCGGACCACCGGGGCGCCGGGCGGCGCGCAGCGTCTCCAGAGGGTACGCCACCATGCCCTGAGGGGCCTCTCGGGTGGGAGGCGCCGCCAGGGCCGGCACGAGAACCAGCCAGGCGAGAAACGCGGTCAGCAGGAATCGGTACATGCTCACCTCTCCGAGCAGAAGGCCCCGAGTCGAGGGCACGGGGCCTCTCTTTGGGTCGCCGCCCTGGCCAGGTCCTTACACCGAGTCCATTATCACGGTATTGCCGCAACCAGGCCGTAAGGCTGGTCGCCCCGCGCCGACGACAGTCCGTGATGGATCGACAAGGAGTCCCCCGATGCTTGACCGCTGGACCATGCCGCTGACCCAGGCGCCACTAATACGGCTGGCGGACTGGCTACATCGCCGCGGTGTCGGCGCCGACCGGGTCACCCTGGCGGGCTTCGCCATCGGCCTGCTGGCGCTGCCCCTGCTAGCCATGCAGTGGTATCTCCCGGCCCTGGTCGTGATCCTGCTCAATCGCCTCGCCGATGGCCTGGATGGCGCCCTAGCCCGCCTCGGCGATACCACCAGCGATGCCGGCGGCTTCCTCGATATCGGCCTCGATTTCGTCTTCTACGGCGCCGTGGTCTTCGGCTTCGCCCTGGCCGACCCGGCGCGGAATGCGCTGGTGGCGGCCCTGCTGCTATTCGCCTTTATCGGCACGGGGAGCTCCTTCCTAGCCTTCGCCATCATGGCCAATCGTCACCAGTTGCAGCGCCCCCGCTTTCCCCGCAAGGCCTTCTACTACCTGCATGGCCTGACCGAGGGCACCGAGACCATCCTCGCCTTCCTGCTCTTCTGCGTGTTTCCCGATCACTTCCCCTACCTGGCGACGGCCTTCGCCGTGGCCTGCCTGATCACCACGGCGACCCGGCTATGGGGCGGCTACCACACCCTGGTCCAGGCCGACCACACCCCACCGAGTTGCCGGGGCTGACGCACCGGCTGTAAGGTCATGGCCGGTATCGCGACTCAGGAGGAATCGCGACAGCAACCCATCTCGCTCAAGGACCCCAGCGTGACACAGCCGTCCCCCATCGCCCGCCATGCCGGCCTCGCCGCGGCCCTGAGGACCCAGGCCGCGGAGATTCCCCATCGCTCGCTGGTCGCGCTGGCCGATACCGGTCTGGCCCATGATCACCTGCGCCTGACCGGCAGCGGCCTGCTGGCCAGGCTGCCCAAGCAGAGCCAGATGGGCCTGGAGCCGCTGCCCCATCTGCACTATGAGGCCTGCTGTTTCTCCCGGGCCGCCCCCTCCGGCCATACCCCGCCCCTGGAGCGCCTGCTGGAGCCGACCCCCGAGATGCCCCGCGGTGCCCTGCTGGTCGGCGAGATCGCCGGGCGCCCGGCACGGCTCCCCGAGGACCTGCCCGCCCTGGTCGAGGCCCTGGCCGCCATCCACCGCCTGCCGCTGCCCGCCCCGAGACGGCAATTGCCCCTGCTGGCGCCGGCGGATCCGCTGGCGGCCATGCTGGACGAGGTAGCGCGCCAGGCCGCCTACCTGCCCCGTGCCGGGCTGACCACGGCGGCACGCCGAGGCATCGAAGCCGAGCTGGCCCGCTTCCGACACGATTTGAGCCGCGCCGACCGACCGCCGTGCACCCTGATCACCTTCGATGCGCACCCGGGCAACTTTCTCCTCGACGAAGGCGGCAAGGCGTGGATGGTCGATCTGGAGAAGTCCCGCTATAGCCACCCAGGCTTCGACCTGGCCCATGCGACCCTCTACACCTCCACCACCTGGGACCACTCGAGCCAGGCCGAACTGACCCCGGCGCAGGTGGCCGCCGCCTACGAGACCTGGGAGGCCGCGATGGGCGCCTCGGGTCGGGCACACCGCCATTGGCACCTGGGTCTGCGCCGCGCCATGTGGCTGTGGTCGATCACCTGGTGCGCCAAGTGGCGAGTGACGTCCGCCGACGAGGCCGCTCCTTGCCGGGGCGAGGACTGGTCCCGACGCAACAATAGCGCCGCGCTTAACGCGCATGTCGCCGAGCGGGTGACTCACTACCTCGACGCCGCCATCATCGAGCGCGTCCGCGACGAATTCGCCGACCTGGCCCAGGCCCTCGGCACCCCGAACCACTTCTGACCCACAAGGAAGCCCTCGACCATGCAAAGGTCCATGCCACGCGCCCTGAGCCCCCTGCTGCTGTCACTCAGCCTCTCCGCCCAGGCGGCCCCCGATCCCCATGACTGGGCGGCGGTGCTCGAGGAGGCCCGCGGCCAGGAGGTGTTCTGGTACGCCTGGGCCGGCGAGGAGCGCATCAACGACTATATCCAGTGGACCGCCGAGCGGGTCGAGGCGCGCCATGGCATCACCCTGACCCACGTCAAGCTGGGCGATACCGCCGAGGCGGTGTCGCGGGTGCTGGCCGAGCGCCAGGCCGGTAACGACGACACCGGCAGCGTGGACCTGATCTGGATCAACGGCGAGAACTTCGCCACCATGAAGGCCAACGACCTGCTGTTCGGCCCCTGGGCGGAGCAATTGCCCCACTACCCCCTGACCGCCCCGGAGGACAATCCGGCGGTGCGCTACGACTGGACCATCCCGGTGGATGGCCTGGAGTCGCCCTGGGACAGCTCCCAGGTGGTCTTCTACTACGACACCGCCCTGGTCGACGACCACCCGGATTCGATGCCGGCGCTGCTCGACTGGGCCCGCGCCAATCCCGGCGAGTTCACCTACCCCCGGGTGCCCAACTTCCTCGGCAACGCATTTATCACCCAGGCCCTGCTGGAGCTGGCCGAGGACACCGGCCCCTTCTACGCCCCGGTCGAGGAGAGCGACTTCGACGCCCTGACGGCCCCGCTCTGGGAGTTCCTCGATGCCCTGCACCCGCACCTGTGGCGCGGCGGCCGCGCCTTCCCCGCCAACAGCTCGGAGCTGCGCCGCCTGATGGGTGATGGCGAGATCGGCATCGCCCTCTCCTTCAGCACCACCGAGGCCTCCGGGGCCATCGCCAACTTCGAACTCCCCGAGACGGTGCGCAGCTATGTGCATGCGGATGGCATGCTCGGCAACCTGAGCTTCCTGGCGATTCCCTACAACGCCTCGCACCCGGCCGGCGCCATGGTGGTGGCCGACTTCCTGCTCTCCCCCGAGGCCCAGGCCCGCAAGCAGGACCCGGCCGTCTGGGGCAGCGGCACCGTGCTGGCCATGGAGCGCCTCGACGAGCAGCAGCGCGAGCGCTTCGCCGCCATCGACCTGGGCATCGCCACCCTGCCCCCGGAGGAACTCGGCGAGCTGCTCGGCCAGCCCCACCCGAGCTGGGTCGATGCCCTGGAGGCCGCCTGGCTGGAACGCTATGTGGGCCAGTAAGGCCGGGGCCAGCCACCACTCATGATGCTGCGCCTGGTTCCCCCGCTGATCGCCCTGCTGCTGGCCGGGCCCATCCTGGCCGGCCTGTCGATGGCCCTGCTGCCCGCCTTCGGCTACCTGCCGGCCCTCGGCGGCGAGACCCTGAGCCTCGCCCCCTGGCGGGCGCTCTTCGCCCAGCCCGGCTTGTGGCGCTCGGTGGGCGTCAGCTTCGCCAGCGGCCTGCTGACCACGGCGCTATCCCTGGCCGTGGTGCTGCTGTTCCTGGCCAGCGCCGCGGGCGGGCGCTTCGATCGCTGGATGCGCCGCCTGGTCTCGCCGCTGCTCTCCCTCCCCCATGCCGCGGCGGCCTTCGGCCTGGCCTTCCTGATCGCCCCCTCGGGGCTGCTGCTGCGGCTGGTCTCCCCCGGCCTCAGCGGTTGGGAGCGCCCCCCGGACCTGCTGATCGTCCAGGACCCCTGGGGGCTGGCGCTGATCGCCGGCCTGGTCCTCAAGGAGGTGCCCTTCCTGCTGCTGATGAGCCTGGCGGCGCTGCCCCAGCTCGACCCTCAACGGCGCCTGGCCATGGCCCGCTCCCTGGGCTATCGGCCCACCCTGGCCTGGTTCAAGGGGGTGGCACCGGCGCTCTATCCGCTGATCCGCCTGCCGGTCTATGCGGTGATCGCCTACGCCTCCTCGGTAGTGGACGTGGCCCTGATCCTCGGCCCCACCCTGCCCCCGGTGCTCAGCGTCTCGATCCTGCAGTGGTTCAACGACCCGGACCTCTCCCGGCGCTTCCTGGCCTCCGCCGGCGCCATCCTGCAGCTCGGAGTCACCGCCGCCGCCCTGCTCGCCTGGTGGTGCCTCGAGCGACTCGGGGCCTGGCTGATGCGCGGCTGGATCGCCCGGGGCGGGCGGCGCCGCGGCGAGGTGCCGCTGCGCCTGGCCGGGCGGGGCCTGATCCTGCTGACCACGGTGACCGCCTTCCTGGGGCTGGCCGGCCTGGCCATCAACTCGCTGGCCACCTTCTGGCGCTTCCCCGAGGCCTGGCCCCGGGGGCTGACGCTGCAACACTGGCTCAGGGTGCTGCCGCAGCTCGCCGAGCCGCTGGCCTCCACCGCCATCATCGCCCTCGGCGCCACCCTGCTGGCCCTGGTGCTGGTGTTGGCGGCCCTGGAGAACGAGCAGCGCCACGGGCGGCGCCCCTCCCGAGCACTATGGCTACTCTACCTGCCGCTGATCGTGCCGCAGATCGCCTTCCTGTTCGGCCTGGTGGTGGTGATGGAGTACCTGGGCACGCGCCCCCACCATGGCCTGGTGATCTTCGGTCACCTGCTGTTCGTGCTGCCCTATGTCTACCTATCCCTCGCCGAGGCCTACCGCCGCCTCGACCCCCGCTGGTCGCAGCTGGCCCGCACCCTGGGCGCGCCACCGCACGAGCTGTTCTGGCGGGTACGCCTGCCCCTGCTGCTGGCTCCGCTGCTGACCGCCGCCGCGGTGGGTCTGGCGGCCAGCATCGGCCAGTACCTGCCCACCCAGTTGCTGGGCGCCGGGCGCATCACCACCGTGACCACCGAGGCGGTGGCCCTGGCCTCCGGCGGCAATCGCCGGGTGATCGGGGTCTGGGCCCTGGTCCAGGCCGGCCTGCCCCTGGTGGGCTTCACCCTGGCCGTGGGCCTGCCCCGGCTGCTCTGGTCCCGTCGACGCGGCATGCGAGATTCCCTATGACCCAAGCACACCATCTCGACCTCGAGAACATCGACATCCGCCTGAACGGACGCCCGCTGGTGGCCCTGGATACGCGTATCGGCCCCGGCGAGGTGCTCACCGTGATGGGCCCCTCGGGGTCCGGCAAGTCGAGCCTGCTGGCCTACCTGGCAGGATTCCTGGGCGGTGACTTCACGGCCAGCGGCGCGGTGCGCCTGGATGACCGCGCCATCCAGGCGCTGCCCGCGGAGGAGCGCGGCATCGGCCTGCTGTTTCAGGACCCGCTGCTCTTCCCGCACCTCTCGGTGGCCGGCAACCTGCGCTTCGGCCTGCCCCGCCACCGCCGCGACAAGCGGGCCCGGGTCGAGGCGGCCCTGGCCCATATCGGCCTGGCGGGTTTCGGCGACCGCGACCCGGCGACCCTCTCCGGGGGCCAGAAGGCGCGGGTGGCACTGATGCGCCTGCTGCTCTCCGAGCCCCGGGCGGTGCTGCTCGACGAGCCCTTCTCCAAGCTCGATACCCAGCTGCGCCAAGAGATGCGCGATTGGGTCTTCCAGCACCTGCGCGAGGCGGGCCTGCCCAGCCTGCTGGTGACCCATGATTATCAGGATGCCGAGGCCGCCGGCGGGCACCTGATCGAGCTGGCCTAACCGATGGCTCCGCTCAGGGTTCTCGGCCCCCCGGTCTCATCGGCGACATGGGCACTTGGCAGAGCCGATGACGAGAACGCCAGTGAAGGGCGGTCAGGCGCGTTGTCGCTGCTGGCATCGTGCTTGCTCCTCTCGGTGGCGCCGGGTGGAGGGATGGATGCCGAAGGGCTCGGGCAAGGTCAGGCCGAGCCCCTCGGCCAACAACCCCAGCAGCGCCATATGGTGAACGGTATGACTGGTCAGGAAGGCGAGCTCGCGCCCCAGGCCGGTGGCCAGGCAGCGCCTGCGCCCGCCATCCAGGGGATAGTCGAGGATCAGGGCGGTGTCTCCCGGGCGAGTGCCCAGTGCCTCCAGGGCCGTGGCAATCCCCCGTAGCCGTCGCCGTGCCTCCCGGGGAGAGCATTCCAGCCGGGCCTCGCGGCGGCGATGTTCATAATCCAGGCGCCCGCCGGGCACCGCGGCCAGCAGGGCGTCATAGTGATCGATGATATGGCGCACGTGCTTGCCCAGGCTCTGCGCCGTATTCCCCCCCAGGGGACTCGCATAGGCCTCGGGGGCGAGGCCCTCCAGGAAGTCGCATAGCTGGTCGAGGACCTGGCGATTCTCCTCCACGAGGCCGCCCAGATCGACGGCGGGATGATGCGTCATGGCGTCTCTCCATTGATCCCCGCGGGAGCGGTACGCTCCCCCGGGTCAACCGCGGCGAAGCCGGCATGAAATAACGCCGGCTCGCCGTCTTCTCTGCCACTAACCTTCGGCTTCCGCTTCTGCTTCGGCCTCACCTTCTCCTTCGGCCTCACCTTCTGCTTCGGCCTCGCCCTCGGCTTCACCTTCCGCTTCGGCCTCGGCTTCTCCCTCGGCATCGGCGCTGGCCTCGGCGAGCATCAAGGGCGCTTCCTGGCCACTGGTGTAGCCCGCGGAGTCCATGGCCTCGGCGGCCACGGCCTGGGTCGTCAAGCCGCTCGCCACCAGCAGCATCGCCGGGGCCGCATAGCCCAGGCCGCGCCCCAGGCGCGCCAGCAGGCTGCGACGGGTCTCCTCTTGTGGTGTCATCATGCTTCTCCTCGCTTTCCGGTGGGCGGCATCGTTCCGGGCGAGGTCGGCCGCCCGTCGCGGCCTCGCCCGTGGTGCCCCGCCGGAGGGCGGGCCATCCTGGGTTCATTCAGTCGCCAATCGCCGCCGAGGGTGTCAGCCACTCGGCCAGGAGCGCCTCGGATTCTTCCCGCGTGCTGACCCGTCGCGCCGGCACCCCGACCAACCAGCCCAGCACTGCCTGGGGAGCCCTCATATCGGCGGCATGGAGCCGGGGCAACAGGGCCGCGAGCAGATCCAGGGGCGTCACTATCGCGGCCCCCGCTTCGACCAGCAGCACCCCCCGCAGCCCTATCGGTCGCGCGGCCTCAGGCGACAAGGCGTCGCCCCGGGCCGGCGTCTCCAGGTGCAGGCGCAGGCCTGGCCCGAAGCCAGCGGGCGTCTCGCCGGCCAGGGCCTCGACCAGCGAGGCCGCCCAGGCGGCGTCACTGGCGTAGAGGCAGAGCACGCCACCGTCGGCGCCATCGCTCAGCAACTCGGCCTCCACCACCGGCTGGTCGGGGGCGGCGGCGCGATGCAACAGCTGCCGCCTCAGGGTCCCGGCCAGGTGAGTCAGGCCGAGCCGACCGGCGACCCACTCCCCCTCGGCGGCCAGGGCATAACCGGCCCCGGGCTCCCGCAGCACCGACAGGTGCGGGAAGGCATCGGCCTCGGCCTCGCGCAGAGAAAAGGCCGTCGCCAAGCGCGCGAGGGCGGCGCTATCGGCGACTTCCAGACACCAGCTCCGCCCAGCGAAGTCGAGGCGATGACGAGACGGCCGGGAAAGCCGGGTGGCATCCGCCTCGGGCGCAGGCCCGGCGCCGGCCTCGCCCTGGCAGAGCAGGCCGAGACGGCACCACTCGCCCAGGGTCTGCCACACCTCCCGGCGCAGGGTCGCCGGCTCGGGCGACGCCTCGCCCTGGGCGGCGAGCCGCGCGAGCTCCGTGACGATGGCCTCGGAGGCGAGCCCCTCGGTGGCCAGCAGCCAGATCAGTGACGCCGTCTCGTTGAGGCGGTAGAGCCGATCCCGAGCGGAATCATGCAGCGCCAACCGCTCCCCGGCGATCAGCTCCGTCACTCGGCGCCGCACCAGGCGGGGCGGGGCCAGGGGGCCCTCGCCCAGCGCCTCGGCCAGGCACAGGTCGGCGCGGCCGGGCAGGGAGAAACAGGGCAGGTAGCGCTCCGGCGCGGCCGCGGGCAGCAGGCGCCGGAAGCCGCCAGCCCGGGCCAGCTCCGCCTGGGCCTCGCACAACCAGGCGGTCGATTCATCCTCGGCACCGCCCTCAGCCGGCGGCTGCTCGCCGGGAATATCCACCAGGGTCACCAGATCGCGCACCAGGCTCTCCTTGACCGCCGCTTCCCTCCGGCCGCCGCTCTCGGGGGCGGCGCAGATGCCCAGCGAGGGGCTGAGGTTGCACTCCAGGATCCACGGCTTGAGGATGTCATCCACCAGGCAATCGAGGCCCAGCAGCTCGTAACAGCCGCGGGGGTCGGCCCCCGCCTCGGCGGTGCGGCCACGCATGGCATCCACGGCGGCGATGGCGGTGAGCGTCACCAGGTCCTCGATACGGGCGAAGAGCGCCCCATCGTCGTGGCCCTGGTCGTGCAACCAGGCCCGGTAGCTCTCGAGGTCGATAAACTCCACCGGCACCTCGGCGCGCTGGTTCCGCGCGTTGATATCGGGATTGGTCAACTGGCTGAAGGGGTTGTCGGCGTCCTCCGGGTCCCAGGGCTCGGAGGCGAGCTTGGCGAAGCCCTGGCGGTAGAGATAGACCCGCAGGGGCGTCAGGGAGCTGATCAGCACATAGAGGCGCAACACATACTTGTGGCCGCGGATGGTATGGGGGTTGGCCAGGTACTCCTGTACCAGCCAGTCCCGGGCCAGGGGCGCCTCGGCGACATCGCGCAGCACCCGCACCCCCTTGCCCTTGGAGGCATTGGTGGGCTTGAGGATCCAGCGCCGCTCGGGGCCTGCCTCGGCGGCCTGCTGCAGGGCATGGTAGTCCCGAGGCATCACATAGGCGCGGGGGAAGAAGTCGAGCCGCGCGGCGAACTCGCTGTCGGTGCCGTAGCCGTCGATCAGCCGGCTGCGCAGTTCGGCCAGGCTCTGGTGCAGGCGACTCTTGACGGTCAGCGCCGCATTGCCGGGAAAGTGATTGAGCTTGCGCCGCGGTGAGACCCGCTGAAAGTGCACCGGGTCGGGCATGCCGGTGACCCAGGCGGCGTCCCAGCGCTCCTCGTCGCCCGGCTGCCAGCCCCGCGACTCCAGGGCCTCGCGAAAGAAGCGATCCTGTTCATCGGCGCGCTGGCCGCCCAACCAGAAACGTGGGGGGTGCTGGGTCCGTGTCATGCCTGCCTTCTCCCGTCGGTGATCGGGTCGTGCAGGCTATGTCGGGGCCAAGAACGGATCCTTACAGTCGCTCGGACTTTTCTGGACTCACTCCATCCGCCCGATCAGGCGCTCGGCCAGGCTTTCCAGGTCGGTGACGGTGCCGGTTAGAGAGGGGCTCGCCGCTCCT
>NZ_BJUK01000049.1 GCF_007989625.1 Bisbaumannia pacifica | reverse complement strand
GGGCCGGGAGATGCCCATCGAAGCCGTCGACTACGGCGCCGAGGGGGTCATCCTCACCGTGGGCTGGCCCAGCAACATCGAAGTCGACCTTGCCCCGCTGGAAGCCCGCTTGAGCGGCAGACTTACCTTGATAGATGCTTAGCCGCCGGTCCGGTGTGCCCTGTTCTAGGCCAGTGCCCGAATCGGTTTACCCGGCTTCGGCGATGGCCCAGCGAAGTCTCCCCCTGGCCCAGCAGGAAGTTGTTAGGCGGTATGCCTGATTCATTGCTGAGGCGTTTGCCGACATCCTCGCCATCATCAATACCCTGCATATCCCCATTGTCACCAAGATGCACGACCACATCGGCTGTCAAGTTGCGGCATGAGCGGCTGCGTGATCGCCGAGACCCTGGCCCTGGGCAACGACCTGCCGAGCCTCACCGCCCGATTACGGGGGCTACGACGTTGCCGGCAGCGTCGGCACCGCCATCGTCGCGCTGGCCACGGTAGTACCGTCGCTGCTAGGAGCCTTCGGATTACTCTATCGTTACCGCGACTCAGCGCACGTCAAGCAAATAAGCCAGTGGGCACACCCGGTGATCGCCGTCATGATGGCCCACCAAGACCAAAAGCCTCTTCAATACGGGACTTCAAGGCGCCCTCCCCTGCATAAACTGCCAATCAGGGCGGTCTCCACCATCGCCTATTGCGCTTCCGCGCCTCCCGACCTTCGTGATACTCGCTGCGCCGGTGATGGCGACCTCGTCCTCGACTGATACCCAGCCGCGCACCGACGGCGATGTATTAGCTTGGTAACTGACTGATATATCATGTAGCTGTGAGCTGCACAGGCTGTGAAAGACGCAACACACTGGCCAACAAAGCCAGCAACGCCAATACAGCCGCCAGCCACAGAGCCAGGGTGACGTTGCCGAATGGCAGCGCCATGACCAATGCCACCAGAGCGGAGCCCAGGCACTGGCCGAAAGTGCGAAGCGACGCCAATACCCCGGAAGCGTTGGCGCTCAGCGCCAAGGGAGCGCTACCCATGATTTCGCGATTGTTCGGCGCCTGGAAGAAGCCGTAACCCAAACCGCACAACAGTGAAGGAATCAACAAGTAGACTGCAGAACCGGTGGTACTTAGCCAGCCCAACCCAACCATCCCGCACAGGAACAAGCCCAGCCCACCTGCGACGAGAAGCGCAGGATCTCGTTTGTCGGCCAGGCGACCGGCGACTGCCCCCGAGACCAGCAGGGCCAGCGGCCAGGGGGTGAAGAACAGAGCAGCATCCAGTGGCGACACCCCCATCACACCCTGGTAAAGGAAGGGTAGCGCGATGAAAGCCGCGCCTTGAGCGGTGAAGGCCAGCACCGTCACTATTGATGCCGAGGCAAAGCGTGGCGCCTCGAACAACGACAGCGGCACCAATGGCGTAGAGGTGCGGCGTTGCCACCAAACGAAGACGGCCATGGACAGCAAACTAAGCACACCAAGCCCGCTTACTAGGAGATAATGCCCACCATGACCGAGCCGCTCCATGGTCAGCACGAGACCTCCCATCACCAGAACGGAAAGTAACGCCCCTAACCAATCAAAGCCGCCGTGCCGCAATTGCTCGTATGGCAGCACTCGCCAAGCCAGCCCGATAGCGACCAGTCCCACGGGGACGTTGAGCGCAAAAACCCAAGGCCAATTTCCCAGCGTCAGTACCACGCCCCCAAGCGTGGGCCCTGAGGCCAAGCCAAAGGCGACAACCATCGCATTCAGCCCGATCGCGCGCCCCAGCAGCCGACGCGGAAAGATATTTCGATAAAGCGATGGCCCCAAGCTGAGGATCGCCGCCCCGCCCAATCCTTGCACGACCCGCCAGACCAGGAGCAGCTCTAAGTCTGGAGCCAGCGCCGCACCCAGCGCGCCAAGGCTGTAGATTACTAGGCCACAGGTGAATACACGCCACTGCCCCACCAAACGGCTAAGCGCCGCGAATGAAAGCAGCGAGGCGGCGCATACCAGCTGATAAGTCGTGGCAACCCATACCGCTTGAGATTCTTCCACTCCCAGGCTGCTGGCCAGTGACGGGAGGGCGATATTGACGATGCCCAGGTCGAGCACTGCCAATAAGGTGGCCAACACCACAACAAGCGTAGCCATGCGTCGCTGCTGCCTCCCCAACCCTTCATCTCCGAGGCGCTCTTCGAAAAGCCGCTTTAGCATGACAAACTCTCACAACGCTGATGCCACCAGGCTCCTGCCACTCCGCTCATCGACCTCGCTGGATATCGCTTGCTCATTTCGCTGCCACCTTGAGTCTTCTGCGCCACCTTATCTTGACCACCCCCTCCCCCTATAATGGTATACCAAAAGCCTTGTCATTCCCACCCATAGGTACGACAGCAATCGTGCTCGGACCGTAACGCTGCGACCGACCGCCCTCTATTCCAAAGACCTTTTTCGTCCAGCCGCCAACCAAGGCTGCACTCAATATGACGTGCAGCCCCACTTCTCACAGACCAAAACTGCTTGACAAAGGGAATTCGTGGAAATACGCTCTTTCGCATGGCTTTTGGTATACCATAAGCCATTCAAAAAGCCCGGCAACCAGTCGGCACCTGATAGCAAAGACAACAGCGCAGCCTGAAGTAACCCAGGCAACGTATGAGCGACAACAAACAGGAGTCCTCCACATGGCACAGTTGATGAATCGCGACGAATTCCGTACTGCCCTGGAAGAAGCCATCAAGGGCAAGAGCGCCAACAAGGCACCGTTCAGCGTGGCCTGGGCCAGCGGCAAACTGTCACGCAACCACCTCGCCCGCTGGGCCGAGAACCACTACCACTATGTCGGCCCCTTCGCCGACTACCTGGCTTACATATATGCCAACACCCCGGAAAACCATACCGAAGCCAAGGACTTCTTGCTGCAAAACATGCATGAGGAGGAGCTGGGTGGCGATCGCCATACCGACCTGTTGATCCGCTTCGCCGAGGCCTGTGGCACTACCCGCGAGCGTGTCGAGAACCCAGACAACATGTCACCCACCACCCGCGGCCTGCAAAGCTGGTGCTACGCGGTGGCCATGCGCGAGCATCCGGTCGTCGCAGTAGCTGCCCTTGTCGTCGGTCTGGAGTCCCAGGTTCCCTCGATCTATCGCCGACAGACCCCAACCCTGCGCGAGAAGTACGGCTTCACCGACGAGGAAGTCGAGTTCTTCGACCTGCACATCGTCTCCGACGAGATTCATGGCGAGCGCGGCTACCAGATCGTGCTGGAACACGCCGACACCGTCGAGCTGCAGCAGCGCTGCCTGAAGATCTGCGAGATCGGCGCCCAGATGCGCCTGCTCTATACCACCGCGCTGTACTACGACTATGTCGCCGACGAGCTGCCTCTCACCGACCTCGACATGGCGGCTTGATCGAGCCCTACCCAGCCTCGCGTGATGCCATCGGCCCGGCCCGATACCGGCCGATGGCCATCACTCGGCTGGGAGCGTGAAGACAGCCCGTGACGACAGCCAGCGACGACAAAGAGGTAAGCGTCTTGGATAATGCAGCCCAGTTTCTCAACTATATCGACGGCCAATGGGTCGCTAGCACCTCGGGGGAAACCTTCGAGAACCGCAACCCCGCCGACCAGGACGACCTGCTCGGTCGGTTCCAGGCATCCACCGTCGAAGACGCACGCCAAGCCATCACTGCAGCAGACCACGCCTTCACCGCCTGGCGCGCGACTCCGATCTCTCAGCGCGCCAAGGTCCTCAATTTGGCCGCCGACTACCTGATGAAGAATGTTGAGCAGTTCGCCGAGGAACTGACCCGCGAGGAAGGCAAACTGCTGGCCAACAGCCGTGACGAGATCGCGCGCTCCGCCCAGACCCTGCGCTTCTACGCGATCGAAGGCCAGACCATCACCGGCGAAACCTTCCCCCAGGACGATGCGAAGATGATGGTTTACACCCAGCGCGAGCCGCTCGGCGTGGCCACCATCATCACGCCGTGGAATTTCCCGATCTCGATCCCAGCGCGCAAGATCGCCCCGGCTCTGATTACCGGTAATACCGTGGTGTTCAAGCCCTCCTCCGATGCTCCGCTGATCGGCTACCGCCTGGCCGAGGCCCTGCATCATGCCGGCGTCCCGGCAGGCGTATTCAACTTCATCACCGGCGCTGCCTCGGTGATAGGCGAGGAGATCACCGCCAACCCCGTGGTGAAGGCGATCTCCTTCACCGGCTCCACCCCCGCTGGCGAGCGCATCCACCGCGTCGCGGCCATGTCCACCCGCACCCAGATGGAGCTCGGCGGCAAGAACCCGCTGATCGTGCTCGATGACGCCGATATCGCTACCGCGGTCGACCTCACCGTTAAGGGTGGCTTCTCGTTAACTGGCCAGGCCTGTACCGGCACCAGCCGGGTGCTGATCGCCCGCGGCCGCAAGGAGGAGTACCTCACGCGACTGGTGGAGAAGGTCAAGACCCTGAAGATCGGCAACGGAATGGCCGAGGGCACTCAAATCGGCCCACTGGCTACCCGCCAGCAGCTCGACAGCGTGCTCGGCTACATCGAGGCCGGCAAGCAGGAGGCCACTCACGTCCATGGCGGCGAGCACCTCAGCGAGGGCGACTACGCCAAGGGCTTCTACGTGGCGCCAGCTATCTTCAGCGACGTCACCCAGGAGATGCGCATCGCCCGTGAGGAGATCTTCGGTCCGGTGGTCGCGGTGATTGAGGTCGACGGCTACGAGGATGCCATCGCCAAGGCCAACGATACGCCCTACGGCCTGTCGGCCGCCCTGGTGACCAACGACATCGCCTATATCCAGCGCTTCCCACTCGATATCCAGGCCGGCACGGTCAAGGTCAACCGCACCACCACCGGCAATCTGGTCAACGCGCCCTTCGGCGGCCTGAAGCAGTCGAGCACCTCCACGTTCCGCGAGTCGGGACGCGCCGGGCTAGATTTTTTCACCCAAACCAAGACCGTCTATATCGGCCGCTGAGCGCGGCCCCCCCCCATAACGACAACCTGACGACAAGGTGAGCCCCATGAAACAGGTATTTCGACTGGAACTGGAAGAAGCCAAGCTGATGGTGGAAGCCGCCAAGCAGCGCTCCGAAGAGATCGGCGTGCTGGAAACCATCTGCGTTGTGGATGACGGCGGCTACCCGCTGGCGCTGGAGCGAATGAACGGCGCCCGCGTCACCGGCCCGCAGATCGCCTGGAACAAGGCCTTCACCGCCGCCGGTCACAAACGTTCGACCCACCTGTTCAACACCCCCCCCAACGGCCCCGCCCTGCCTGGCAACGAAGCCTTCGGCATCCAATGGAGCTTCGAGGGCAAGTTTGCCGTGTTCGTCGGCGGCTTTCCCATCGTCGTCGATGGCGAGGTGATTGGCGGCGTCGGCCTGAGCGGCGGCAACGGCGAACAGGATACCCAGGCCGGCCTGGCCGCCCTGCAAGCGCTGCAGGATTACCTGCGCGACTCCGGCCGCGAGGTCGTGGTCGACGCCGATATCAAGAAATAAGCATGCAACTTCGGCAAGTTTCGCTTACCGCCCCCCCCCCTGACGATCAGCCGAGCGCCGACATCCACTGACAACAAAAGGGCCCCGTCCTTAGACAGAGCACTTGAGGAAGCTGCCATGAGCTACCGTATTACTCTCTCCGAGACCTCAGAAAGCTTCGAAGCCCAGATGGGCGAACCACTGCTCGAGGCTGCCGAGCGTGCCGGTTTTCCGCTCGCGCACGACTGCCGCTTCGGTGGTTGCGGCGCCTGCCGCGTCAAGCTGCTGGAAGGCACGATCGACTACGAGGAGTTCCCCTTTGGCCTGACCGAAGAGGAAGCCGAGGCGGGCTACGCACTGGCCTGCCAGGCATGCGCCCAGAGCGACCTGACTATCAGTGCCAAGCTGCTGCCAGAAGGCTATATCCCGGCAGATTTCCATGTCGCCACCATCGAGCGGCTCGATAAGCTGAGCCACGATGTGACCCACCTGGTGCTGAGAATTCCCACGGCCAGCGAGGTAGTGTTCCATCCGGGCCAGTATCTCAACGTAATGCTGGATGACGGCAGCCCCCGCAGCTTCTCCATGGCCTCGCCCCACTGCGGCGAGCTATTCGACTTCCATATCCGCCGCGTCCCCGGCGGCCATTTCACTGGCCGACTCGAGACCGACTACCAGCCCGGCCACACTCTTGACGTTGAGCTACCGCTGGGCAACTTCCGCCATAACGCCAAGAGTCCACGCGACTTGCTGATGGTTGGCGGTGGCACCGGCCTGGCGCCGCTCAAGAGCATCATCGAGTCGCTGCTGGACGAATCCGAGCGCCCCAGCATTGCGCTCTATTGGGGCGTACGCCGTGCCGAAGATCTCTACCTCGACGAGCAGTTACGCCAGTGGGCACGAACGCTGCCCAACTTCCGCTACGTGCCCGTGCTCTCAGAGCCCGACCCCGAGTGGGGCGGTCGCCGCGGCTTCGTGCACGAGGCGGTGTGCCAAGACTTCGAGGACCTCAGCGCCTTCGATGCTTACCTGTGCGGCCCGCCACCGATGATCGCCGCCGCCAAGACGAGCTTTTCCCAGCGCGGCCTCGACATAGAGCGCATCTATGCCGACAGCTTTAACTTCACTCATGAGCTCGAAGGCAGCGTGGCCTGAGGCATCACCTGATCCAGCGAGGTAACCGTCATGCCTGACATCACTTTCATCACCAGCGGTGGCAAGGTCATCAGCGCCCCCGAAGATTCCAACCTGCTGCGCATCTCGTTGCGCGAGAAGGGCGGTATACCGTTCAAGTGCGGCGGCGGGCTTTGTGGCACCTGCAAGTGCCTCGTTGAGGAGGGCCTCGCGAACACAGACGCTGTCAAGAAGAAGGAAGAGAAGCTGCTCTCGACCGAAGAGTTGGAGCAAGGCTATCGCCTAGCCTGCCAGACTTTTCTCAAGGGCGACGTCAAGGTTTCCTGGGAAGAGACACCCAAGGGCAGTGCTACTGGCACGCGCCAGGTAGAACCCAAGGTAGAGGCATGAAGCAAGCAATGACAGAGCAACACGCGATTCGAGTTGGGCTCATCGGCTACGGCACGGCAGGCAAGGATGTCGCCGAGACCATCCTCAGCGGTCAGGCAGGAAACACCCGCCTGACCAGCGTCTTAGTACGCAATGCCGGCAAGTATAACGACGTCTCACTGGACAGTTGCACGATTACCGATAACGAAGAGACCTTCTTTGCCTTTCGCCCCGACGTGGTGGTCGAGATGGCAGGGCACGAAGCTGTGATTCGCTATGCCGAGACTTCACTGCAACACGGCTGCGATTTCATGGTAATCTCGGTCGGCGCCTTCTGCGACCAGAAGCTATATGACCGGATCATGGCCAGCGCCAGCCAGCAGCAAAAGCGCGTGCTGATACCCTCGGCGGCAATTGCTGGTCTCGACCGTATCGCCGCTGCCGCCCAGGGCCCACTGGAGCGCGTTATGCTGACGACCCGAAAGCCGGTAAAAGCGTGGCGTGACACCTACGCCGAGGAAGTTGTGGATCTCGACACAGTAACGCAGCCGACGCTGATCTTCGAGGGCAATGCCCGTGAATCGTCAGGTATCTTTCCCGAGAGCGTCAACGTCTCGGCGGCGCTGAGCTTGGCCGGAGTGGGCTTCGAGGCCACCCAGGTTCGGGTACTGGTCGATCCCACCATCGAGAAGAACGTGCATGAGGTTACCGCCAAGGGCCTGTTCGGCGAGGTACGTATCGAAGTGCAAAACACGCCTTCACCCAACAATCCCAAGACCGGCTATATCGTTGCCATGAGCGTGGCCCATGCGCTGAAGAATCTCTCCTCACCACTGGTGATCGGTTAGATAGGCACTGCCACGCCAACGGAAGGGGTAGAAGATGAAGCCGGAGCTCGCATTGTGAGCGTCCGGCTTGCCTTTTCTGTCCTGTGCCACTCTACTTGCCTCTACTGCCCAATCAGACCTGCGCACGATTCATGTACGCCTTACGCGACTTCTCGAGGTGAATCCGAGTGAAACTCTCGGCCAGGTCCTCTTCCCCACCGCGAATGGCGCCGAGGATGTCCTGGTGCTCGCGCAGGGCTTCTTTGGTACGCCCGGGCAGGGCGCTACTGAGGTTCGAAAAGGCGCGCACATAGTCCTTCAAGTCTACCAGCATCTCGTGGAGCTTCGGATTCCCCGAGGCCCGCCCAATCAGGTCGTTGTACTTGACGTTGAGCTCTACCTCATCGCCGCCACCGTCCTGCAGGGCTTCGTCCATCTCGGCCATGAGGCGGTCGATCTCGACAACAATCTCGTCATTGACCTTCTGCGCGGCCAGGCGAGCCGCCAGCGACTCCAATGAGGCCAGAATCATGAACACCTCGAGGATCTCCGCCTGGGGGATCTCGTTGACCACCACCCCCTTGCGCGGCACGGTACGCACGAAACGCTGGGTCTCGAGGCGAAACAGCGCCTCGCGGATGGGCGTACGGCTGATATTGAGCTTCTCGGCCAGCACCCTTTCGACCAGACGGTCACCCGCCTTGTACTCGCCGCGCAGTATGGCGTCCTTGAGATAGGCATATACCTTGTCGCGGATCGGTGAAAGGTCTTCCTGTGTCCAGGATTCTGCCATTCGGGCTACCATCGGTTGTCTCGAAGCCAGGGTTCGTTAAGGAGTATTTTATCACATCGTGGCAATATGTTGGCATCTGGTACACGAAGGTCCAGAAAAACAATGCCCCCGTACCGATGGAAACGGTGGGGGGGCGATAATGGCAGATAGCCAGCCGGCTCAGCGCAGCGGCGCCTTCTCCAGACGAGCGTCGATGCTGCCGAAGGTCACTAGTTGCTCGAGTTCAGCTCGGGCCGCTTCGACAGTGCCGAAGCGTTCAAAGAACTTCAGCGGCACGCTATTGGTCTTACCGCCCTCTCCGGTCTCGACAATGCTGACCCGGCCCTGGTCACCGTTGACCTCAGCAATGGTGAAGTCGGCCTTCTTCCTGCCATAGAAGAAGTATTCGTAAGATTCGACGGGGGCAATGCCTTGCCCCGGCCAGGCATCATATTCGCCCAGCTTGCTTGTCAAAATAATATACATGCCATCGCCCTCTCGTTGTGATTTGACCAACTGCTCGCTTCCCGTCAGCCCCCTCAGGAGGCAAGCTCTCTATCCTCGTGCTCAGCCTGGGCTTGGACAGTTTCGGAAAGCAGCGGCCGCAGCGCCGCCGATAGCTCCTCGAGCGCCTCCTCGACGATGGCCTTGCCGATGGCATGGCTTGCCCGGGTGGCGTCGCCGATGCAGCCGTTGCGGGTCATTTTTTCGTAGTAGTAAAAGCCCTGGAGAGGATTGCCCGGGCGCAACCCCTCCCAACAGCCTCCATGCACGATGTCTCCCTTTTCGAGCTGTTCCGAGCGCACCAGGTGGGGAGCTAGATAGTACGCCTCGGAAACCTCGCGCTCGCAGCTATGACCGAACAGAGTTGAGGAAATGTGCTCCTTCATGGCCTTCTTGGCGGAAGCGGTGGTCTTGGCGTAGTAGCACGCTACGCCTAATTCCTGAATGAAGCTGGCACAGGCCAGGCTAAGCGTGGCTTGATTTCCACCATGACCATTGAGGAACAACACCTTGTCGATGCCGTGACGCTGCAGCGAAACGACCATGTCGCGCAGCACGGCCAGCAGAGTTTCGGGGCGCAGACTGATGGTACCGGGAAAGTTCAGGTGATGCGGGGAGACTCCCATGTTGACCGTGGGCGTCACCAGCACCTGTGGGTGCATCGCAGCGGCGAGGCGCTTGGCCATCTCAGTGGCAAGTACTGCATCGCAGCTCTCGTTCATGTGTGGGCCATGCTGCTCGTGCGCTCCGACCGGAACAATGGCCATCTTGACGGTCTTAAGCGCCTCCTCGACCTCTGGCCAGGTCATCTCCGTTAGCACATAGCTATCTACTCGGCTTTTCTGGATCTCACTCTGATCTTCCATCCCGCTCTCCCTCAGCACCTGCGCGGCGAACTTCAACGACAGGTCGCGTGTTGTGCTCTCTATGGCATGATACATGGCGTAATTGGTATACCATGTGCCAAAATAGCCGACCCCCCTCCTCCTGTAAAGAGAGGGAAGGAGGGCGACGGCAAAGGGTTTCAACACGCCACCCCAGGGCTGCCTAGCGGCAGCTCTCCTGCGCCACTTCGCTGGAAAGCGTGATGTGCTCCTCCAGCAACTCCCGGGCACGGCGGGCATTGCGAGCCAGAGCCAGCTCCACTAGCTCTTGATGCTGGGCATCGAGCTGATGTCGCAGCCCCTGGGCGCGAGGCGCCGAGCGCCGATAACGATCGAACTGGTCGTGCAACTGCGAGATGAAGCGCAACAACCAGACCGAACCACAAGGAGCGACGAGGGCATTGTGGAAGCGCGAGTGCAACTCCTCCCACTCCACGACCGGCGTATGGGAGCAGGCCTTCAATAGACGATGATTCGCGGCCAAAAGCTGGGATTCCCACTCTTCATCGCCATGCTTGACGGCCAGCTCCAACGCCTTGCCTTCTAGCTGACGACGCATCTCGGTGATATCGGCAAGCTCGTCACGGCTCAACTCCAGCACGCGAAAGCCGCGCTGGTTCTCCTGGCGCAGCAGACCATAGGCCGCCAGACGGCTCAGTGCCTCGCGCAGCGGACTCAGGCCCACCTCATAGGTTTCTCGCAGCAGCGCGATCGACAGCCGCTCGCCAGCAGCGTAGCGGCCATCGAGCAAATCCTGGCGGAGCATTTCGTAGATCCTGCTGGCCGTCGTGGCACTGCCCTGCTTGAGCACTTCATTCATGGCGTAACTCCATTTTCTTTATGGGATTTGGTATACCGAGCTTGACGCTTGAAGCTGTTAGTCATAATCTAAGCAAAATAATCGATTTTTACTAGAAAAATAGCTTTCTCTTATGTTTAAGCGATTGCTTTTAGGCATAGGGTGAGACGCACAGACTAGGACATCGGCTGATATGACAGCATCACTACAGAGCAAGTTGTTCTTCTCCTTTCTCCGAATCGGCCTACTCGGGTTCGGCGGAGGCCCCTCAATGATTCCTTTGGTACACCAAGAGGTCGTGAAGCGGCATGCCTGGATGCAGGATGAAGAGTTCGCCGATGTACTGGCTATCGCCAACACTCTGCCAGGGCCCATCGCCACCAAGATGCCTGGCTATATCGGTTTTCGGGTCAGTGGAACGCTCGGCTGCATCAACGCCGTGCTAGCCGTGATACTGCCAATGATCATCGCCATGATTTTGATGCTGGGGCTCTTCAGCCGCTATCGGGATGTGAGCTGGATTCACGGCATGGGACAAGGAGTGGTACCGGTAGTCATGGTGATGATGGGCCAGCTCACCTGGGACTTTCTCAACAAGTCACGACTGGCGCTGGGCTGGGCGGTCAGCTTGATCATGGCCGGCATGGCGGGCGGGCTGATCTACTGGCTGGATATTCACCCAGGTCTGGTCATTGGCGCGCTTCTGGCAGCTGCCATGCTCCCGCGCTTGACGCCAGGCAAAGCCGTCAAAGAGGCGACACGATGATCTACCTCGAGCTTTTTCTCGCCTTTTTCATTCCCAACATAATCGGCTACGGCGGGGGGCCTGCCATTATCCCGCTGATCGAGGCGGAGGTGGTAGGCCGCTTCGGCTGGATGAGCAGTCAGGAATTCGCCGAGGTGCTGGGCTTGGGCAATGCGCTACCAAGCCCGATTGCCACCAAGATGGCTGGCTATATCGGCTATGAAGTGGCTGGTATTGGCGGCGCGACGATAGCCGTCTTCGCCACCGTCGTGCCCACACTGTTAATCATGCTGGGCGCCTTGGGATTGCTTTATCGTTACCGCGACTCGCCACGCGTGAAGCGCATGAGTCAGTGGGTTCGTCCGGTCATAGCCATGATGATGGCTGGCCTGGTGGTGAGCTTCTTCTTCGAGAGCCTGGATGGGGTGGGACTGCTTCACACGCTGCTGATTGCAGCAATGGCAGCAATCGCCCTGCTTCTCTTCAGGCTGCATCCTGCTCTTGTGATCGCCGCCTCGCTGGCTTATGGCGGTCTGCTGCTGGGCTAACCAAGACATGCAGGCTGCTAGCCGAGTGCCTTTACGAAACGACAGGAGATGACATGCGACGAAAATAAACCAGCCGCTCCGTGCACGAAGGACGACAGCACCACTTTCGTGACATGCAAGGCAAACGCATCCGTGGCAGTACAGCAATCAACAACTACAAGCTCCCGATGGTCCGACCGATCCCTTCGGCTCCGCCATCGCCAAGCCTGACGACACGACAAGGTGTAACATGGAACAACTCGAACAGATACAACTCACCGCGTCGCACTGGGTCTTCCTTCTGGTGATCCTGACGATTTTTGTTTCCATCGGCTTCCGCAAGGGCGTCATCATCCCTTCCATTGCCGGTATCTTCATGCTGGGGCTGTTGGCCGAAGCGCCCCACGATGGTGGGCTCAACCAGCTGATCTTCGCCGTTCAGGTAGTCTTCCGCGCCCTACTCAATGCCGGCAACGAGCTCTTCGACATCATGTTGGTCATAGCGCTAATGGTGGCGATGCTGAAGTCGCTGCAGCACCAGGGCGCCGATCGCTTGATGGTGGCACCGATGAAGAAACTGATGATCGGTCCCTGGACCGCATTTTTCTCCCTCGGCATCACCATGTATCTCGCCGCTGCCTTCTTCTGGCCAACACCAGCCGTGGCCCTGGTCGGCACTGTGCTGATCCCCGTCGCCATGCAGGTGGGCCTGCCGGCCATCGGCGCGGCCATGGCGGTCAACCTGTTCGGTCATGGCATGGCGCTTTCCGCTGACCCGGTGATCCAGGGTGCCAGCCGCCTGACCGCCGGTGCCGCAGGTGTCGAGACTTCGACGCTAATCCCTTATACCTTGCTGTTTTCCTTGGTGGTCGGTGCCGTGGCAATTACCCTCGCCTGTCTGCATCTGCGCCGTGACATGCGCTCGGGTGCGCTGGAGATCCCCCGGGGCGATGCCGTCTTCGCACCTCGCTCGGCAGGAGCTGCCGCCGTCCAGGCCAATACGATCAACGAAGAGGACGAACCGGCTACCGGCCCCTATGCGCGCCTCTTTGCCATCGCCGTACCGGTGATCCTGCTTGGCATAGCCGGGCTGATGATCTATCGCGCCCTGTTCCTTCCCGACCAGGCGATTCGCGGCGGCGGTGCCACGGCACTGCTGGGCGGTACGGCCACTTTGCTGCTGGTTCTCTCCTCGCTTGCTTCTCACGGCCATCACGCCCTGGATGGCATCAGCAACTACACCCGCGAAGGCTTCTTCTTCGCCATCAAGATCTTCGCCCCGATCATCCCGATTGCCGGCTTCTTCTTCCTCGGCCACCCAGAGCACTCCGCCCAGGTCATCGGTGCCAATGCCGCCGGCTACCTCTTCGATATCGGCCACAATATCGGCCATTACATCGATGGCAACGTCTTCCTGCTGGCCTTCGGCATGGCCTTTATCGGTCTGCTCTCCGGCATGGACGGCTCGGGTTTCTCCGGCCTGCCACTGGTAGGTTCGCTGTCCGGTGCACTGGGCACCGGTGCCGGTGTAGATGTGCACGTGCTGGCGGGCCTGGGCCAGGTGGCGGCTATCTTCGCCGGTGGTGGCACGCTGGCTGCTTGGGCCTTCGGCGTAGCTGCTGATGCCGGTATCGCAGGCGTTAGCCCCTCGGTGCTGGTGCGACGCAATTTCGTACCGGTGATTTCTGGCATCGTCGTAGCTGCACTCCTTGCCATTCTGCTGATGTAGCTTGGTGACCCGGCATGTGTGCAAGCGCCGAGACTCACCAGCATGTTGAAAGCCCATCAAGCCATAAGCAGTCTGGTACACCATATGCCATTTTTGCCTAGCAGCTTATGAATGCAGCGCTTTCACATCACTGACTAACATGTCAGTCCGCTAACAACCCAGGTCGACCCGCTGGCTTCGCAACATCTCCATTCCACCGGAATCGGGTCGACCTGGATAACGACATATCCACCGCTGAGAAGTGCAGCTCAGTTTTCATCTCGATGCCCAACATCGAGGCAGGGGAAGTTGTTGCCAACAAAAGGAGTCCCGAGAGAGCGCCGTTAATACTCGAACCCTTCCGGGCGCATCGAAGCCATGTTTCGAGACGTTCGGGCAGGACAATCAAGCCGACCGAAAAGGACCAGAAAGTGACAAGACAAAACAACGTCAAGCAGTTTGCCATTTCCTCCATCGGCGCCATGACGCTGGCCATTTCCTCGGGCTCGTTCGCTTACGAGCTCCAAGTTGGAGATACGACCGCGTCCATTTATGGCTACGTCAAGCTGGATGTGATCTACGATTTCGATAACGAACTGGGCGATACGGTTGATCGCTCCGCCCCACGCCTGGAGGGGGAAGAGGGATCCGATGGCCATTTCACCATGCATGCCCGCGAAAGCCGTATCGGCTTTGGCACATCCACCCCAGTCGCAGGCAGCGAGCTCGAGACCACCATCGAAGGGGATTTCTACGGCGATGGCTCCGCCTTTCGACTACGTCATGCCTATGGCGAATGGAACCACCTGCTGGCCGGTCAAACCTGGACCAACTTCGCGGGTTTCGTCTCCAGCACGCCACTGATCTCCTTTACCGGCCCGACCGGCCGGCCCGCCGTTGAGCGTCAACCTCAACTCCGCTATACCACAGGCAACCTCTCCATGGCGCTGGAGAATCCAGCCGATGAAGGCGGTCAAGTGTCGGCTCCTGGCGCCAAGAGTCAGTTGCCTGACGTCACGCTCCGCTATACCGACACGGAGGGAAACCTTCACTACTCCTTCTCCGGAGTTGCTCGCCACCTAGAGTTCGATAGCGCCGGTATCGAGACGCCGACTGCCAGCGACACTGCGTTTGGCTGGGGACTGGGGGTTGAAGTCGCCATGAAAATTAGTGATGCCTTGACGCTGCGTGGCGCCCTAACCCATGGCGATGGCATTGGCGGCTACAACCAGGGCAACCCCCAGATCGCCCCTGCCTTCATCACCTCCGAGGGTGAACTGGAAACCATCGAGTCGACCGGCGGCACTCTTGGGGCCAGCCTTTCAGTGGGACCGGGCGTCATCAACGCCGCCTTCAGCCGGATCACCGCCGACCTCGATAACAATCCCGCCTTCTTCACCAATGACGATTCCTACGAAGCCGCTTGGATCAACTATATCTGGTCGCCCGCACTGAGCGAGCGCATCAGCTACGGCATCGAAGCTAACTGGAACAAGCGCGAGACAGTAGACGGTCGGGAAGGTAATGCCTCTCGCGTGCAGGCGATGGTGATGTATAGCTTCTAAGATCCGGCAAGGCGCGTTATCCGTTTGATACTGCGTTACCTCTTCCCCGCCCTCAGGGCGGGTTTTTTCCTGCATTCATGGCAATGACGACACCGCGCGCTGCACGACAGGCCTTGATAGCCTGACGCGCATCGCCATGGACTAGACGCATGAGAACGAGGTGCACAAGCGCTGCAGAAATACCTATTGTTCAGAGCTCTGCTTGCCCCAGGCATGGCCTGGCAGGAGCCCCCTCCGGCCAGCATACTCCTGGTATGGATTGAGCTGTCAAGGGATCGTTTGTCACTGCTGCATGCGGTTGTCCTCAATGCCGACGGGGCAGGAAGCGAGGGACTATCTGCGACGGTGGATCTCTCTGGTATTCGTGGGTTGGGTACCGACCTGCCATCACTGCATCGCGGAGCTGCCCTGGTCTACAAGCGAGGGTCACCCCACCCCGAAGGATGGGAGTCTCATAGGAGCTTCAGGGGTTCTCCCACCGGCCCGACACTCCCTGACCCGTAGGCACTGGAACCGGGCCATCAAACGATGGCTCGGCTCGCGTGTGGTTTCCCCATGGCCTCGCAGGCGATCGCCCACAGGAAACCGGCCAGCTCTCGGGCCACTGCCGTCGTCACCTGCTGCTTGACCTTGCCCGTGGCCGCCAGTCGGCGATAACGTCCACACAGGCGTTTCTGGGCCGCCCAGGCGATGGCCTGGACCGTGGGCGAGGTTCGCTCGGCCCGCTGCTGGATAATCCGCGCCTTACGTGCCGGGAAGCGGTAGCCTCAGGCGGCCTCCACCAGCACGCGTCGCACATGGTCGCTGCCGGTCTTGGTGATGCCGCCCTGGCGCCGATGCCACCACTGGAGTGCTCGCTGGGTACCAGGCCCAGGTAGGCCATGAGTTGCCGCAGCGAGTCGAAGCGACTGATGTCGCCGAGTTCAGCGAGCAACGTCATCGCCGTGATTAGGCTCACGCCACGCATCGCCATCAGCGCCTCGACTACCGGGGCCAGCGACCAGGCCGACAACGTGCTCCTCATCTGCTGCTCCAGGCCAGCCACGCGGCGCTGGGCTTCCTTGACGGCATCGAGGTACTCCTCCAGCACGACCTGCTGAACGGGGTGGTCGAAGCGCACCGCCTCCAGCCAGCGGAAGTGGGCTTGAGTCCACTTGCTCTTGCCACCGTAGACCTGGCCATGCCGCAGCAGGAAGGCACCCAGGCGCTGCCGCGCCTTGAGCTCGATGGCCTTCATATCCTCCCGGGCCCGCGTCAGGTCGCGCACCGACTCCTGCTCCGGGGTGGGGACCCACACCGGGGTGAGTTCGCCGGCACGCGACAGACGGGCCAAGCCATTCGCGTCTCGCCGGTCGGTCTTGACGCGATCGCCGGCTTTGCGAGGAATCAAGGACGGGGCGACAACCTCGCAGTCATGGCCGCTGGCCCGGACCTGGTGGTAGAGCCCATAGCCGCAGGGGCCTGCCTCATAGCTGAACAGCAGGCGCTGCCCGCCGAAGCGCTCGCCCAACTAGTGGACCGACAGGTCGATGGCGCGGGGCGTATTGGGGATCTCACCACGGAATTCGGGATCCTGACGCCTCGTTTAGGCGACGGAGACCGCAATGGTGGCTTTGTGGACGTCCAGCCCGATATAGGCGGCGTAGACGTTGCTGGCGGCACTGAGGCGCCCGGCGGCAGCCTGTTGACCAACGGCCGGCTGAGCTACGTTAGACTGTGTCATGACCTGCCCCCCCTCACATAGTGGCTCTGTGTTCTGGTCCCAACCTCAACGTAACCCACGACGTTAAGGTGGGGCAGGTCATCCATCATGTCTACACCACCAACGGAGTGACGAAGAAGGCGATCAGGAATGCCGTCGCCAGGCGCATGACGATGCCCAGCACGGCGGCGCCCATGGCCTCGCGCTCGGATAGATCGGAGCTTTCCGCCCAGACCACCGGCACCTGGCCGAATACGGTGGAGAGCGGCAGACCCGAGGAAGCCAGCACGAAGGAGCCCACCACCAGCGAAGGCTCGAGTTCGGCGGCAATGCTCTGCAGCTGGCCCATGGCCAGGGTCGGGCTCACCAGCACCGACAGCACCCCGGTTTCCGGGTCGATGTTGAACAGCAGCATGACCTTGCCAAGCCCCGCCTCGATCGGCGCCCAGATGCCGATGTAATCGAGTATGCCAATCACGGCGAAGACCAGCGCCACGGCGGGAATCAGGATCAACAGGAGCAGCTCGACGCCCTCCCGCGCCGCGCCGAACAGCGTGGGCATGAAGTCGCGCTCGGGGGTAAAGGTCGGCAGGTGACCGATTTCGACCCGTTTGACGTCACGATAGAGCACCTTCGACAGGATCAGCGGCGCAATCACCAGCGGCAGGAACACCGCCAGCAGCACCACGGCAAAGACGTTCACTCCGGCAAAGGTCAGCGCCATCAGCCCCAGCATGAAGGTGGAGAACGACTGCTGCGACTGCACCATGGTAGCCACGGCGAGCTTCTGCTCGTCCTTGGTGGCACCCGCCTTCTTCAGGATAGGGCCGGAGATCTTACCTGCCGCGTTGATGTCGCCGAAGATGTTATAGATGCTGGGGATGATCACTGCCGGGTTGACGCCTAACAACTTCATGACAGGTACGAAGATTCGAACCAGTGCGTCGGTGAAACCCAGCCGCTCCAGTAGCCGACCAATGATCACGCTGACGATGATCGCCGTGCCGACCACACCGGTGAGGAAGACGTCGACCACCACGGGTCGTACGGAATCGAGAATCGAGTTGAACAGACCGGAAAGACTAGTCGGAGAGAGCAGCAGCATCAACAGGCAGATGCACAGCAGTACGATGCCGACCACTTCGATGCGCTTCCATGCCCGCTTGCTCGCAGGCAGGGTGGGGTTCGCTTCAGGGGTAGTGACTGAGGTCTTCATGTCGGTGCCTCTGTTGTTTTTAGATGGACCTTGTTTTTAATCTGACACTTGTGGATAGCTTGTGCCCATTCTGTAATTAACTGTCTAGGTTTCGCTCAATGCATGCTTGCCCAACAGGTGGCTTGACGCCATCTCCCGGGCATAAGCCTGCATTGCCTCATTGCCTACCCGGCGCACCGGCGTGGAGGTGACCCGGTCGCGAAACAGCACAACCTCGACCCCCTCCAGCAGCTCGCCGAGAGCGTGGGCTAGCGGCAGTCCGTTTTCCAGAACCTCCATTACGTGGCAGTTGCCGACCAGGAAGTTGAGCCCCAGCTCACGGGCCGACTCGATCAGCTCATGTCCGGCGTAGACGCGGCTGATCGAAGCCAGCACGGTATCCACATCGGGGTTCTCGGCCACGGCCTGGCGCAAGTTCTCCGGCGAGAAGCCGGTATGCGGGAAGATGTGCAGCACGTTCTCGACCCGGCTGTCGCGCTCGCCGAGGTGGATGAAGGCACGGGTCTCCACGCTGGTTTCGCGAATCTCCTCGATGCCGCGCACCAGGCGCTCTTCGGCCAGCAGGGCACGATCCTGCTCCAGCGCCATGAAGCCGTCCAGGCGGTCGAGAATGTCGCCAAGGGTGGCGATACCCGGCAGTGCACGACCCACAAACATGATATTGCCATGCACGCCACCGTAAGAAATGTTGCCTTTCAGCACCTTGTGACCGTGCAGGTAAGGAATGCCGGGGTGCAGGCCGTGAAAGGCCTCGTGGCACTCCAGCCCTACCACGTCGTAGAGGTCAAGATAATTCTTCAGCGTCACCCCACCGCAGCTGGCGGCATCGGCGATGGGGTGATGCGCCACAACGGCATCCACCCCGGTGGCACCCGCCAGTTCGATCACCAGCTCGGTCATGGTCATGCACACGGCGATCTTCTTCACTTCCTTGTTCGGGTCACCATAGATCAGCCCCGGGATTTCCAGCACTTCCTTGCCGTAGATGCCCGAGGACTTCAGGATCACGAACGGATGATCCCCTCGCTTCACCTCCTCCATGGACGACACCGTTCTGCCGCCCGTGATCACGCTCATCGCATTGACGATATCCGCCACCTTGGCCATCAACTCTCTCCTCTATTCTGGTCGCAGCCTGGACCACAAAAAAACCGCCAGCACAGCGAGAGGTCTTTGCCTCCCACTGCGCTGACGGTCTCGAGCACTCGCCTTGTCAGGACGAGTTCACATCACCAGTCAACGGTCTTTCCTGTACGGACTTGCGGACTATGCCCTGACTTCGAGATCAGAGGTAGTCGCGCACGTCTCGTTGCAACAACACCACGGTAACAGAAAGCTCGGCCTGCGCGTCGTAGTCCTTGAAGATGGAAACGATCTCGAAGCCGTACTTCTCCACCAGCAGCTGCTTGAATTCGTTCTTGAAACCCTTAATCAAATAGTGGTCGGCCAGCTCGCTCACGTTGCTGTTCAGCGTATTCAAATACACCAGCGAGGGAACCCGCTTGTGCAGCGCGACGATGAGTATCTTGTCACCCTGCAAGTCGACCTTCAGGCGCACCACGCCGATACCAAAGATACGATGATTGACCTCGTTATAGTCCTTGATCAGCTCCTGCTTGAACTGCCCCAGTGAATGGGTGCCCGAAGAGTGAGTGTCCAAGGCGCTCATGGTCGACCTCGCATAGGTTCGGATGGCTCTCGCCACCTGGTATACCAACATTACACGTCATTGAGGTTAGCCAACAGGTAAAAACCTGTCAACCAGAAAAAATCGATTATTCACCTCAATACCGATGTCAGGTAGTAGTGGCATCAAGCTGCCGATAGGCCTGAGAACACCATGCAGGGGTCGCCTTCCCGAAAATTGTTCTGACCTGAATCGCTGTCGAGAGTCCGACCGACTGAAGTCGACTCACTCTCGCTTGCACAGATGCTTGGCAATGGTGACGACTCGCATACATTCAGTTGACGGACACTCAATTTTGGAACATGGTATACCATAAAGCTTCGACACGAGTGCAACAAAAGCGTCGTGCGAGTCCCGATTCAGCAGTGAGCCAGGTGAACACTATGCCCCTGATCAAAATTTACAAGAATGGCGAAGTTTTCGAGGGTGAAGTCCAGCCCAACACCAATCTGGTGGTGCGTGCCGGTATCCGCCAGTTTCCCTATCCCCATCTCAGCTACGGCTGCGGCATGGGCAAATGTGCCAAGTGCATGTGCAAGGTGGTCAAGGGCGGCGAAGCGCTGCCTGAACCCAACTGGAAAGAGAAGAAAATGCTCGGCAGCCGGCTCGAACAGGGCTACCGGCTGGCCTGCCAGCTGTGGGTTGAAGAAGATCTGGAACTGGCCCAGGAGAGCCCTGCCAGCACTGTCGGCTGTGGCCGTCCGGGAAGCCTCATGACATCCTGAGTAACTCTAGATACCATCTCCCCTAACCGGCTACAAACATCCCATCAGGCGGTTTGTGGCCGACATTCAGTTTATGTCTTGAGGATCCTGCAAGCGATGTGGATCAGCTTCCGCATCGCCGCACCCTGTGCCGCCATCTTGCTCTTGCCGTTCCCTCTGACCGCTGGTAGAGCGCCGAGATATCCGGATTCCGCCTCAGCCCAACGACGGTTGCCATTTATAGGCTCTGACACAGTTTTGGATTACCGGCTTTCGACTAGCGGGGCCGGTCCCATACCGAACTACCCGATTCCCAGCTGATGGGCACGAGCCCCGCAAACGCCTCGGTTTGACGGGCGCTATTGAAAACACGGCTACGCAGCATCGCCAATAGTCGGAGTGATACCGCAGGGCCAACGCCGGGAATCGAGTGCAGCAAGGCGCGATCCTGCTTCAAGCCAGGGTACTGATCGAGGTGCTCATCGATCTCCTGCTGGAGACGATCTCGCTCACGCGTCAATGCCAGTAGGATGTCATCGATTGAGCGGAGAATATCGGTTGCCATGGCGAACTCCGCTTTCTCACGCCGGTTTCGCTCACGCTGAATGTCTTTGTCCAGGGCATCGAGTCTCGCTGCCAGCGCCTTGAGCTTGCGTACTTTGCATCACCCTGGGTATGCCTGACACCCGTCAGGCTCTGGGTATAACGCCTCAGGCTTTGTGGATGCTCATCCTGATGCCAAGGCCTACTGGTAGCTAATCAACAAGCCTGGAGAGACACAAG
>NZ_BJUK01000048.1 GCF_007989625.1 Bisbaumannia pacifica | reverse complement strand
GAAACCCCAGCCTCAATAGAGGCTGGGGTTTTTTCGTTTGGTGGCTGACCGCCGGAGTATGATGGGATGCTAGGCTGGTGCCACCAAGACATGATTAAGGAGCGATGCATGACGACGGAGACCGGGCCCAATACCCCCAAGCAGGGCGCCAGGGAGCGACAGTTCGAGCGCTGGCTATGGAACTCGCGGTTTCTGGTGATGCTGGCCGTGCTGCCGAGCCTGGTCGCCGCCGTGGTGCTCTTCGCCATCGGAACCATCGATATCATCAAGCTGGTGATTGCCACGCTGACCTACTATACCGTCGGTGGCACCGCGGATATCCACGATACCCTGGTGCCCAGCGTGGTCTTGGCGGTGGATATCTACCTGGTGGCGATCGTCCTGTTGATCTTCGGCCTGGGAGTCTATCGGCTGTTCGTGTCGCCGATCGAGCAAGCCGAGGAGCATACGCCCCACCATCCCTTCAATGTTCACTCCTTCGATCAGCTCAAGGACAAGATCGCCCGGGTCGTGGTACTGGCGGTGATCATCGAGTTCTTCCGCGCCGTGGTGGACATTCGTTTCCAGACCCCGCTGGATGCCATCTACCTGGCGCTATCGGTACTGGCCCTCGCCGCGGCGCTTTTCCTGATGAGCCGGGCCCAGCGCAAGGAGTAGCGCGGTGGCGGTAGCCGGCGGTTGCTTCGCTTTCCGCTATGGGCCCCAACCGCTAGAATAGGGGGTTATCGCGCGGCCCAGGGGCGGCGCTCCTCACTTCTTGGCGTAAGGATTCCGTACTGCATGAGCTATCAGGTCTTGGCCCGCAAATGGCGTCCGCGCACCTTCCATGAACTGGTCGGACAAGACCATGTGCGTCGCGCACTGGTCAATGCCCTGGATCAGGGCCGCCTGCACCATGCCTATCTGTTTACCGGCACCCGCGGGGTGGGCAAGACCACCCTGGCGCGTATCCTGGCCAAGTGCCTGAACTGTACCGCCAAGGGTGAGGGCGACGAGGCGGTGACCTCTACGCCCTGTGGCACCTGCGAGGCATGCCGGGCCATCGACGAGGGGCGTTTCGTCGACCTGATCGAGGTAGATGCCGCGTCGCGCACCAAGGTGGAGGACACCCGGGAGCTGCTCGACAACGTCCAGTACGCGCCCACCCAGGGGCGCTACAAGGTGTACCTTATCGATGAGGTGCATATGCTCTCCACTCACAGCTTCAATGCGCTGCTCAAGACGCTGGAAGAGCCACCGCCTCATGTGAAGTTCCTGCTGGCCACCACCGATCCGCAGAAGTTGCCGGTGACGGTGTTGTCGCGTTGCCTGCAGTTCACCCTGAAGAATATGCCGCCGGAGCGAGTGGTGGAGCACCTGACCCAGGTGCTGACCGCCGAACGGGTGGCCTTCGACGAGAGCGCCCTGTGGTTGCTGGGCAAGGCCGCGGATGGCTCCATGCGCGATGCCATGAGCCTCACCGACCAGGCCATCGCCTTCGGTCAGGGCGAGGTGCGCCACGGCGATGTGGCGGCGATGCTGGGGACTCTGGATCACCGCCATGTGCTGGCCCTGCTGGAGGCCCTGGCCGAGGTGGATGCCGCCCAACTGCTGGCCGAGGTGGCCAGCCTGGCGGAGCAGGGGCCCGATTTCGCCGGGGTGCTGGATGACCTGGTCGGGGTGCTGCATCGCCTGGCGGTGGCGCAGATGGTCCCGGCGGGCGTCAGCAATGCCCATGGCGACCGCGAGGCCCTGCTGGCCCTGGCCGCACGCTTTACCGCCGAGGATATTCAACTCTACTACCAGATCGGCCTCCAGGGCCGGGCCGATATGGGCCAGGCCCCCGATCCCCGCGCCGCCCTGGAGATGACCCTGCTGCGCATGCTGGCCTTTCGCCCCCAGGGCGTGCCCCGGCCGGCCCAGACGCCACTGCCGCTGCGCGCCGAAGTGGCGCCGAGCCAGCCGATGAATGCCGGGCATGAGGCCTCGCCCGCGACCGATATTGGTGGGGATAACGCTGCCGCCGCCCCGACACCGCCCAGCCCCCCCGCGCCGGCTGCCCGGGAGCCGGAGGCATCCCCTCAGGTGGCCGCTGAGCCACCCCGAGCGGCCGTCCCGGCGCCTCGCCCGGAAGCGGCTACCGAGCCGGCGTCGCAGGAGCCGCCGCCCTGGGAGCCTTATCCCGAGACTATGCCCGAGGCGCTTGCACCGGAGCCCGAGGTGCCGAAACCAGAGACGCTGGAAGCGGTACCGCCTGCCGAGGCGCTGAAGCCAGAGACGCCGGAAGCGACGCCGGCAGCCGAGATGGCCGCGCCGGAACCTCCGGTGGCAGCCGAGGCATCGGCCGAGTCGTCTGTCGTGACGCCGGCTTCGCCAGTGGCCGAGGCACCCGATGCTCCCCCGGCAGCGATGGCCCCCGCGTCGCCGCAGGCCCCCTCCACGAGCGGCCCGCTCGATCAGGCCGATTGGCTGAATCGCTTCGAGAGCCTGGGACTGGGCGGCCTGACCCGTAACCTGGCGGCTCACTGCGTGGTGGAGGGCGATGATGGCCAGACCCTGCGTCTGCGCCTCGACCCTTCCCAGTCGGCAATGAATGCCGAGGTGCATCACCAGCGTATCCAGGCGGCGCTGGCCGCCCAGGGTCTTCCGCGCCGCCTGGTGGTCGAAGTGGCGGAGTTGCCAACGGGCGTCGAGACGCCCCAGGCTCGGGCCGAGCGCCTGGCCGCTGAGCGTCATGCCGAGGCGGTGGCGGCCCTCCAGGCGGACCCCCGGGTGCAGCAGCTGCAAGAGACCTTCGGTGCGCGGCTCCAGGAGAGCAGCGTGACCCCACAGACGCCGACGTCCTGAGTCGGCGTATCGAGATATTCCCACGACGAGATAGAGGACCACGCCATGATGAAAGGTGGAATGGGTAACCTGATGAAGCAGGCCCAGGAGATGCAAGAGAAGATGCAGCGGGCCCAGGAGGAGATCGCCAAGGCGGAAGTGACCGGTGAGGCCGGCGCCGGCATGATTCGGGTGACCATGAATGGCCGCCATGACGTCAGTCGCGTGGAGATCGACCCCGCTGTCATGGAGGAGGACAAGGAGTTGCTCGAGGACCTGCTGGCCGCGGCCGTCAACGATGCCGTCCGCAAGGTGGAGGAGAGTTCCCGCTCGCGGATGGAGGAGGTGACCGCCGGAATGAACCTGCCCCCCGGCTTCAAGATGCCGTTCTGATGAGCTTTTCGCCCCTGGTCGAGCGGCTGATGGAGTCGCTGCGGGTGCTGCCCGGCGTCGGGCCCAAGACCGCCCAGCGCATGGCGCTGCACCTGCTCGAACGTGATCGTGAAGGAGGGCGGCGGCTGACCGCCGTGCTCGGCGAGGCCCTGGAGGCGGTGGGTTACTGTCGCCGCTGTCGGACCCTCACCGAGGAGGAGGTCTGCACCCTGTGTCGCAGTACGCGGCGCGACGAGCGGGTGCTGTGCGTGGTGGAGTCGCCGGCGGATATGCTGGCCATCGAGGAGGCGGGAGGCTACCAGGGGCAGTATTTCGTGCTCCACGGCCACCTCTCGCCGCTGGACGGGGTCGGCCCCGAGGATATCGGCCTCGATCGCCTCGAGACGCGCCTCGCCGAGGAGCCCATCGAGGAGCTGATCCTGGCCACCAACCCCACCGTGGAGGGGGAGGCCACCGCCCACTATATCGCCAGCCAGCTCCAGGGACGGCCGATCCGCCTGTCGCGGCTGGCCTATGGCGTGCCCATGGGGGGCGAGCTGGAATACGTGGACGGCGGTACCCTGAGTCGTGCCTTTCTGGGGCGTCAGCCCTTCGCCGGCGACTAGCGTCGGCCCCCTTCAAGTTTGGAAACCAAGATGTCCCTTGACCCCGAGATTCGCTGGATCGATACCCCCGAGGCCCTGGATGCCGCCTGTGCCGAGCTGGCCCGTGCCGACACCCTGGCGCTGGACACCGAGTTCTTCCGTGAGTCGAGCTTCTATCCGGTGCCGGCCCTGGTACAGCTCTATGCCGGGGGCACGGTCTATCTGATCGACCCCCAGGCGGTGGCCGCCACCCCGGCACTCAAGCGCCTGCTTGGCGAGGGGGCGGTGAAGCTGCTGCACGCCAGCAGCGAGGACCTGGAAGTGCTGGCCACCTGGGCCGGGGTGCTGGTCACGCCCCTGGTGGATACTCAGGTGGCCCAGGGGCTGCTGGGGGAGGATCCCGCCATGGGCTATCAGCGCCTGGTGGCCCACTGGCTCGGCGAGACCCTGCCCAAGGACGAGACCCGCTCCGACTGGCTGGCGCGGCCCCTCTCCGAGACCCAACTGCGTTATGCCGCCCTGGACGTGGTCTATCTGCTCGAGGTGTGGCAACACCAGAAGGCCGCCCTGGAGGCCGCCGGCCGGCTGGGCTGGCTCGAGGCGGAGTGCGACACCCTGCTGGCCCAGGCCGGGCGCAGCGACGAGACCGATGCCCAGTGGTACCTGCGCCAGCGCCAGCTGTGGAAGCTGGCACCGCGCCAGATCGAGGCCTATCGTCGCCTGACCACCTGGCGCGAGGGCGAGGCGCGGCGCCGTAATCTGCCGCGGGGCTGGCTGGTTAGCGACAAGTTGCTCTTCGCCATCGCCGAGCGGATGCCGGAAAACCGCCATGAGCTGGCCCGGGTCGATGGTCTCAAACCGAGCCAGATCAAGCGCGACGGCGACCCGCTGCTGGCCCTGGTCAAGGAAGCCAAGCATTGCGACGAGGCCGAGCTGCCCGCGGCCTTGCCGGTGCCCACCAGCCCGGCCTTCAAGAAGCGTCTCAAGGCCCTCAAGCGGGTGGTCAATGCCGAGGCCGAGGCCCTGGGCGTGGCGCCGGAGCTGCTGCTGCGGCGCCGTGACCTGGAGGCGCTGGTTACCGCCCATCTGAACGGCAGCGCGCTGCCGCTGCCCGGGGGCTGGCGGGGTGAGCGCCTCGCCGCCGCCCTGTCCCATGCCCTCGACGAGGTAGTCACCCCATGACCGATGACAAGCTCCTGTGCGAGATCTACAAGAGTCCGCGCCGCGATGAGATGTACCTCTACGTGGACAAGCGCCGCGGCCTGGCCGAGGTGCCCGAGGCGCTGCTGGAGCGCTTCGGCAAGCCCCAGGCGGCGCTGACCCTGATCCTCACCGAGGACAAGCCCCTGGCCCGCGCCAAGGCCGCCGACGTGATGGCCGCCATCCGCGACAAGGGCTACTACTTCCAGCTGCCGCCGGCCCGGGAGGAGTATATGCTCGACCTCTATCGGGCCCCCACCGAGGCCCGCTACTGAGCGGCGACGAGGCAAGCATGCGCGAACGTTTCTGGGAGCGGTATCCCCTGCATGAACTCACCGCCGAGGAGTGGGAGGCGCTCTGCGACGGCTGCGGCCAGTGCTGCCTGCTCAAGCTGGAAGATGCCGACACCGGCCAGGTGGCGGTGCTCAACGTGGCCTGCGAGCTGCTGGACATTCCCAGCTGCCGCTGCGGCGACTACGCCAATCGCTTCGCCCGGGTGCCGGGCTGCACCCGGCTGACCCTGGAGCGGGTCGAGCAGTTCCGCTGGCTGCCCCACTCCTGCGCCTACCGGCGCCTCTACGAGGGACGCAAGCTGGCCGCCTGGCACCCCCTCAACGCCGGTGACGACCGGCGCCTGCGCCGCAAGGGCATCGACGTATCGAGCTTCGCCGTCTCCCAGCGCGAGGTCCCCGAGGAGCACCTCGAGGACCATATTATCGCCGTGCTGCCCATCGACGACTAAGTGTCCGCCAGCCCCAGCGCCCAGAGGATAAAGGCATCCTGGCGGGCGTTATCCCGCCATGCCTTGAAGCGCCCGGAGGCGCCGCCATGCCCGGCGCTCAGGTCGCTGCGCAGCAGAATCGGGCGGGGCCCCCCGGTCGGCGTCTCACCGCGGGCCAGGGCCTGTTCCGTCAGGCGCGCGTACAGCTTGGCGGGCTCCCAGTAGGGGACCCGGGTATCGTGCCAGCTGCCCTGCAGGAAAAGCGCCGGATAGGGGCGATCCTCCAGGTTATCCAGGGGCGAGTAGTCGCGGATGCGCCGGCGGGCATCCGGCTCGTCCGGGTTGCCCCACTCGGTGTACTCGGCGGTGGTCAGCGGCAGGTCCGGGTTCTCCATGGTGCGCAGCACGTCGACGAAGGGCACGTCGAGCACCGCCGCACAGAAGGCCTGCGGCGCCAGGTTGAGGCTGGCGCCCACCAGCAGGCCGCCGGCGCTGGCGCCATAGGCGGCGATGCGCTGGGCGTCACTGATGCCCTGGGCGACCAGGGCGTCCCGGGCCGCCAGGAAATCGCGGAAACTGTTCTCCTTGTGTTCGAGCTTGCCGGCCAGGTACCAGGGCTCGCCGCGGTCGCCGCCGCCGCGCACATGGGCCACGGCGAAGGCCACGCCCCGGGCCAGCAGCTCCAGGCGGGCCACCGAGAACCAGGGATCCAGCACCTCGCCGTAGGCGCCATAGCCGTACAGCAGGGTAGGCAGGGGGCCCTGGTCCAGCAGCTCGGCCCGGGCCACCACCGAGACCGGGATGCGCTCGCCGTCGTGGCCTTCGGCCCACAGGCGCCGGCAGGCGAGCTGCTCGGGGCGCAGGTCGCCGTGGATGGGCTGCTCCTTGAGCAGGCGCCGCTCGCCGCTCTCCAGGTCGTGTTCCAGCCAGCGTACCGGCCGGGTGAAGGACTCCTCCCGCAGGCGCAGCCGGCGGCTATCGAAGTGCGGCATGTCGCCCAGCATCAGGCTGCTGGGCACCTCGCCCAGCGGCAGGAGGCGATCGTCACCCAGCCCCCCCTCGACGGCCAGTTCGAGGACGCGTAGCCGCACCTGGGCCCGGTCGTGGTCCCGTTCGGTGATCACCAGCCCCCAGGCGAAGGCATCCACCCCCTCCAGGGTATGGTCGTCCCGGTGGGCCACCAGGGGGAGCCAGGCGGGTGACGCCTCGCCCAGCGCCTGCGCCTCGGCGACGGCGTCCAGGCAGAAGTGGGTCGCCCGGCGGTTATGCAGCACGTAGAAGGTGCCCGGGCGATGCTCCAGGGCATACTCCACGCCGCTCTCCCGAGGACGAAAGCAGCGCGGCGGCGTGGCGGGGGCGTCGGCCGGAATCAGATAACACTCGCTGGTGTCCTTGGAGGCACTCTCTAGCACCAGCCAGGCCCGGGAGCGGGTCTTGCCCAGGCCCAGCCAGAATTCCGGATCCTCCTCCCGCAGCACCAGGGCCTCCTCGGCGATCGCCGGCGTCGGGCCGGCGAGGTCGAGGCGCAGCCGCCAGATGCTATCCGGGCGCTGGGTGGCGTCATAACGGGTGAACAGCAGGGTCTGGTCGTCCTCGGCCCAGCTCAGCTCGGGGCCGATCTCCTCCAGCAGCAGCCGCGGCTCGCCCTCGGGCAGTCGCTTGAGGTAGAGGGCGAAGCGCTCGTCGCCGCTGGTGTCTTCGCTCCAGGCCAGCCAGGCTTCGTCCGGGGAGAGGGCCATATCGCCCAGCTCCAGGAAGTCATGCGCCTCGGCCCGGGCCTCCAGGTCGAGGAAGCAGGCCTTGGCCGCGGGCTCGCCATTGGGGTGGCGCCACCAGCGCGGGTAGTCCGCCTCGGCGGCGGTCTCGCTCCAGTAGGTGAAGTGATCCAGGGGCGTGGCCAGGCCGGTCACCGCCAGTTCACGGCGTGCCAGGTGGCCCCGATAGAGCGACTCCGCCAGGGCGTCCAGGGGCGCGAACCAGTGGGCGCATTCGGCATTGGCGGCTTCCAGGAAGGCGCGCACTTCCGGGGCCTCGCGATCCTCGAGCCAGTGCCAGAGGGGATCGTCGGAACGCCGGAAACGGGCGACGGGGGAGACGGGCGGCTGTGCTTTCATAGGGCGCGGTGTACCATAGTCGCTGATCACCAAAGACGGCGTGCCGAAGGGGCGCGCTCCGGGAGAGAGTAGATGTTGATTTCCGACTCGATGCCACTGCTGTGGCTGGTCTATGGCCTATTGTCGCTGGTGGTGCTGGTCACTGGCTACCTGGGAATCCGCTTTTTGCCGCGGCTGCCGCGTTGCCTGGTCACCGGCGTGGTGGCCGGGCTGATCTGGATACCCGGGCGCTTCAGCCTGCCGATCAGCGAGAGCGAGACCTATACCGGGATGGCGCCCGCCATCATGGTCGCCGCCGTGGCCTTCCTGCAGGAGGAGGGGGGCGCCTTCGGCAGCGCCTCGCTGATGCTACTGATGGGGGCCGCGCTCGGCGTGGCGCTCGGCGTGGTGCTCTGGCGACTGACCGGCCGCGGTGCCGTGGCGACCGATGAGGCCGACGACGAGCCGGAGGCGCCGCCCCGGCGCAAGGAGCCGATGATCGGCTAAGGAGCGGCTATGCGAGTCTTCGGGCGGTTGGGCCTGGCACTACTCTGCGGCGTCCTGAGCGTCGTGACGCCGGTCGCGGCGGCGGAGGCCGACAGCGATGTCCGGGTGCTCTTCGATGTCTCCGGGAGCATGCAGGAGAACGACCCCGAACGCCTCGGCGCCAGTGCCCTGGCGTTGCTGGCGGCCCTGGTGCCCGGTGGCTCTCGAGCCGGGATCTGGCTGTTCGGCGAGACGGTGGAAGAGGCCCTGCCGGTGGCCGAGGTGAATGCTCGCTGGCGCGACCGGGCCCTGGCACTGCGTCCGCGCCTGGTGGCGTACCAGCAGTACACCGATATCGAGGCGGCGGTGCGTGCCGCCGGCGAGAGCGCCGCCAACGGCCCCCGCCAGCTGGTGCTGCTGACCGATGGCATGGTGGATCTGCCGGCGGCGGCAGACAAGCGGCGTCGCGACGCCGACTCCCGGCGTCGGCTGCTGACCGAGCTGGCCCCGCGGCTCGCCGAGCAGGGCGTGGCGATCCATACCATCGCCTTCGCCGGCGAGGCGGATCTGGCCCTGGCCGAGCGCCTGGCCCAGTCCAGCGGTGGCCTGGTGGCGCGAGTGGAGAGTGCCGACGGCCTGCTGCAGGCCTTCCTGGATATTCTCGAGCGGCTCTTCCCCGCGGATCAACTGCCCCTGGAGGATGGACGCTTCGTGGTGGACGAGGGCGTGCAGGGCCTCTCGGCCCTGCTGCTGCGGGACGCCGGCGAGGCCCTGGTGATCGTCGACCCGCAGGGCAGTCGCCACCGTGCCGAGGCGGCCGGCGACGACCTCACCTGGCTCGCCGAGTCGCACTTCGATCTGGTGCGAATCCGCGATCCCCTGCCCGGCGAGTGGCGTATCGAAGGAACATTGGATCCGGCCAGCCGCCTGCACCTGGACGCCGATCCGGTGCTGCGCCATGCGCCTTTGCCGGCGACCCTCTATACTGGCTTCCCCCTGACCCTGGAGGCCTGGCTGGCGCGCGATGGCGAACGCCTCTCTCCTGAGGCGGCGGCGACCTGGCGACTGCGGGCCCGCCTGCAGGGCATCGAGGGCGAGGCGTTGGCGGCCACCGAGCTGCACCCCGAGGGCGCTCGCTTCGTCGGCCGCCTGCCGGGGGCGGAGCTGGCCGGCAATGCGCGCCTGGTGCTGGAGGCGCGTCGCGACGGGGTGCGTCGTCAGCGTGTCCAGGCGGTGAATGTGCTGCCCGCTATCGAGGCCGAGGCGCAGGATGACGGTGTCGAACTCGTCGCCCGCCATCCCGGGCTCGATCACGCCAACACCCGACTCGAGGCCTTCCTGCTCGGCGAGGCCCTGGCGGTCGAGGCCGGTGCGCCGGGCCGCTGGCGTATCGAGCCGCCGCCCATCGATGGCGAGGCCGCCGTGCCCCTGCTGCTGAGTGCCGAGGTCGACTGGCAGGGTGAGACCCTGCGCCTCGACCTGCCGCGGCTGCTGCTCAACCGCGAGGCGCGCCTGGCCCTGGACGCCGCCGAAGGCCCCGAGGCCCTGCGTGGCGAGGCCCTGGAGGGGGAGGTCGCCGAGGCCCCGGCGCCTCCCGTTTCACGCACCACCGCCGAGCGGATCGCCGCCGAGCTCGGCGATCTCCCCGCCGACCTGACCCGTGGCTGGCGGCGCTACCATGACGATCCGCGCCTGTGGGGCGCTGTGGTCGCCCTGCTGTTCCTGCTGGTGATATTCGTGGCCATGCGCGGCGCCCGCCGCCGGGCCCGCCGACGGCCGAGGGAGGAGCCGCATGTGTGAGCTCTTGGGCATGAGTGCCAATGTGCCCACCGATATCTGTTTCAGCTTCGCCGGCTTCCTGCACCGTGGCGGCGGCACCGGCCCCCATCGTGACGGCTGGGGCATCGCCTTCTACGAGGCGGGCGGCTATCGCGACTTCCGCGATCCCCACCCCTCGGTGGAATCGCCGATCGCCCGGCTGATCCGCGACTACCCGATCAAGTCGCATATCGTGATCAGCCATATCCGTCAGGCCAATGTGGGCCAGATCAGCCTGGCCAATACCCACCCCTTTACCCGGGAACTCTGGGGGCGCCAGTGGTGCTATGCCCATAACGGCCAGCTCGCCGACTGGCAGGGCCTGCCGCTGAGCTTCTATCGTCCCGTAGGCGGCACCGACAGCGAGCATGCCTTCTGCTACCTGCTTGGCGAGCTGCGCCGTCGCTTCCCCGAGCCCCCGGCGGATCCGGAACCCATGTGGCGGGCGTTGCACGAGCTCTGCGAGCAATTGCGAGGGCTCGGGGTCTTCAACCTGCTGCTCGCCGATGGCCACTACCTCTATGCCTACTGTTCCACCAAGCTGGCCCATATCACCCGCCGGGCGCCCTTCGGCGAGGCGACCCTCTCGGATGCCGAGCTGTGCGTCGATTTCGTCGAACACACCACCCCCGACGATGTGGTCTCGGTGCTGGCCACCGAGCCGCTGACCCATAACGAGGCCTGGGTGCGCATGGCGCCGGGCGAGCTGCTGGTGTGGCGAGACGGCGAGATCCAAGCCCGCCTCAAGAGCGATGGCGTGAGTTGAGTCACTTGCGAAATGCCCGGTAAACCATAGTCTTGAGGGAGGGATGACGAAACGCCGACGGCGTCGAGGATTGAGGCTAACGGTCGTTTCAATCGGTCGTTTTACATCCACCTCGGCCCTGGTATAAGGTAGGTCGGTGCCAATAACAAGCGTCGGCCCATGAGCCGACCGCCAACCTGGAGATACGCCATGAGTGAGACTGCCCCGATCCTGAGCGGTCCGGAACTGCAGGGCCTCGATGAGTACCAGTCGGTGATGGACGTCTTCCATGCCTCGGTGAAGCGGTTCGCCGACAAGCCGGCCTTCTCCTGCATGGGGCAGGTGCTGACCTATGGTGAGCTCGACAAGCGGTCTCGGGACTTCGCCGCCTGGCTCCAGCACGAGACCGGCCTCGTCCCCGGCGACCGCATCGCCATCCAGTTGCCCAATACGCTGCAGTTCCCGGTGGCCATGTTCGGGGCCATGCGCGCCGGCCTGGTGGTGGTCAATACCAACCCCCTCTACACCGAGCGGGAGATGGCCCACCAGTTCCAGGATTCCGGGGCCAAGGCGATCCTGATCCTGGCCAATATGGCCGACAAGCTCGAGAAGATCCTCGATCAGACCGCCATCGAAACGGTGCTGGTGACCGAGCTGGGCGATCTCCACGGTTTCCCCAAGCGGCTGCTGATCAATGCCGTGGTCAAGCACATCAAGAAGCTGGTGCCCCGCTACTCCCTGCCCCAGGCGATCCCTTTCCGCGAGGCGCTGGCCAAGGGCGCCGGCCAGCGGGTCGAGGAGGCGTCGCTGAGCCTGGAGGACCTGGCGGTATTGCAGTACACCGGCGGCACCACCGGTCGCGCCAAGGGCGCCATGCTGACCCACCGCAACCTGGTGGCCAATATGCTCCAGGCCCGGGCCGCCATCGGCGCCGGCCTCGGCGAGGGCTGCGAGACGGTGATCGCGCCGCTGCCCGTCTACCATATCTACACCTTCACGGTGAATTGCCTCTTCCTGGTGGAGACCGGCAACCACTCGGTGCTGATTCCCAACCCCCGCGACCTGGCGGGCTTCGTCAAGACCCTCAAGGGCATGCCGTTCACCGCCTTTATCGGCCTCAATACCCTCTTCAATGCCCTGTGTAACCGGGACGACTTCAAGGCCCTGGACTTCTCCCGACTCAAGCTGACCATCTCCGGGGGCATGGCCCTGACCCACGCCGCTGCCGAGCGCTGGGAGCAGGTCACCGGCTGCCCGGTGGCGGAGGGCTATGGCATGACCGAGACCTCGCCCATCGTCACCTTCAACCCGGTGGACGCCATCCAGCTCGGCACCATCGGCAAGCCGGTGGCGGGGACCCGGGTCAAGGTGGTGGACGCCGAGGGGCAGGCGCTGCCCTTCGGCGAGGCCGGCGAGCTCTGCGTGCAGGGGCCCCAGGTGATGAAGGGCTACTGGAACCTGCCCGAGGAGACCGCCGAGGCGCTCGGCGAGGATGGCTGGATCGGTACCGGCGATATCGCCGTGCTCCAGGAGGACGGCTACGTGAAGATCGTCGATCGCAAGAAGGACATGATCGTGGTCTCCGGGTTCAACGTCTATCCCAACGAGGTGGAAGACGTGGTGGCCAGTCACCCGGACGTGGTCGAGGTGGCCGCGGTGGGGGTCCCTGACGACAACACCGGCGAGGCGGTCAAGCTGTTCGTGGTCAGCAAGAACCCCGACCTGGATGCCGAGACCCTGCGTGCCTGGTGCAAGAAAGAACTCACCGGCTACAAGGTGCCCAAGACGGTGGAGTTCCGCGACGAACTGCCCAAGACGCCCGTGGGCAAGGTGCTGCGCCGCGAGCTGCGCGACGGCGACAAGAGTGCCGCCTGAGAGGACGCGGTTGGGCGCCGCCCCCCGGCGGCGCTACAATGACGGCCCGCCCCGGCATCCCGGGGCGGGCCGTCTCGATAGCCAGCCGCCGATGAGGACGCCTTGAGTACCACCACTTCCCGCCCCAGCCATGACCTGGCCCGTCTGGACGCCCTCGGCGCCCGGCTCGATCACTGCCTGCTGCGCGACCTGCCCGAGCTGCGCCGCCGCCTGGGCGGGCTGCGTCAGCGGGCCCGGCAGGGCAAGCCCATCGATCGCGGGCTGAATGGCCTGGAGCAGCGCCTGGCCGGCTCCGAGGCGCGCCTCGCCGAGCGTGTGGCGCGACCGGTGCGCCTCGACTACCCCGCCGAGCTGCCGGTGGTGGAGCATCGGGAGTCGATCCTCGAGGCGTTGCGCGACCACCAGGTGGTGGTGGTGGCCGGCGAGACCGGCTCCGGCAAGACCACCCAGTTACCCAAGCTGTGCCTGGAGCTGGGCCTGGGGCGGCGCGGCCTGATCGGCCACACCCAGCCGCGGCGGCTGGCGGCCCGCTCGGTGGCCACCCGCCTGGCGGAGGAGTTGGCCACGCCGCTGGGCGAGCAGGTCGGCTACCAGGTGCGCTTCACCGACCAGACCGGCGAGGCCACCCTGATCAAGCTGATGACCGACGGCATCCTGCTGGCGGAGACCCAACACGACCCGGACCTCTCCCGCTACGAGGCGATCATCATCGACGAGGCCCACGAGCGCAGCCTCAATATCGACTTCCTGCTCGGCTACCTGAAGCGCCTCACTCAGCGTCGTCCGGACCTCAAGATCATCATCACCTCGGCGACCATCGATGTGGAGCGCTTCTCCCGCCACTTCGCCCTGCCGGGGGATGACGGCGAGCCGCGCCCGGCCCCGGTGGTGGAGGTCTCCGGGCGCACCTACCCGGTGGAGGTGCGCTATCGGCCCCTGGTGCGCGACGCCGAGGACGAGGCCGATCGCACCCTCCAGGAGGGTATCCTCCATGCGGTCGAGGAGATCGAGGCCATCGAGCGGGAGAAGGGCTGGCGCCACGGGCCCCGGGACGTGCTGATCTTCCTGCCCGGCGAGCGCGAGATCCGCGAGGCCGCCGATACCCTGCGCCGCGCCCAACTGCGCGATACCGAGGTGTTGCCCCTCTATGCGCGGCTCTCGAATGCCGAGCAGAACCGGGTCTTCCAGCCCCACCGCGGGCGGCGCATCGTGCTCTCCACCAATGTCGCCGAGACCTCGCTGACGGTGCCGGGCATCCGCTACGTGATCGACCCGGGCCTGGTGCGCATCAGCCGCTACAGCTACCGGGCCAAGGTGCAGCGGCTGCCCATCGAGCCGATCAGCCAGGCCAGCGCCGACCAGCGCAAGGGGCGCTGCGGGCGGGTCGCCGAGGGGGTCTGCATCCGCCTCTACGACGAGGAGGATTTCCTCGGCCGGCCGGCCTTTACCGAGCCGGAGATCCAGCGCACCAACCTGGCCTCGGTGATCCTCTCCATGCTGGCGCTGAAGCTCGGCGAGATCGAGGCCTTCCCCTTCGTCGATGCCCCGGACCCGCGTTTCATCAAGGATGGCTTCCGGCTGCTTTTCGAGCTGGGCGCGGTGGACGAGCGCCAGCGCCTCACCGCCCTGGGTCGGCGCCTGGCGCGGCTGCCCATCGACCCGCGCCTGGCGCGCATGGTGCTGGCCGGCGCCGAGGGGGGCGGCCTGCGCGAGGTGCTGATCGTGGTCTCGGCGCTGGCGGTGCAGGACCCCCGGGAGCGCCCGGCGGAGAAGCGTCAGGCCGCCGACCAGGCGCATCGCCGCTGGGATGACCCGGACTCCGACTTCGTCGCCTGGCTCAACCTCTGGGAAGGCTTCGAGGCCGCCCGGGAGGAACTCTCCGGCAACCAGCTGCGGCGCTGGTGTCGCGATCACTTCCTCAATTACCTGCGCCTGCGCGAGTGGCACGATACCTTCCGCCAGCTGCGTCAGCTGCTGCGCGACATGGAGATCACGGTGCCGCCGGCCCAGCCCTGGCCCAAGACCGGCGAGGGGGAGGCGGCGGTGAGCCAGCGCCGCGCCAATGCCCAGCGCCTGCACCAGGCGCTGCTGAGCGGGTTGCTCTCGAACCTCGGTCAACTCACCGAGAACCGCGAGTACCTGGGGGCGCGTAACCGCAAGTTCATGATTCATCCCGGCTCCGGCTTGGCCAAGAAGTCCCCCAAGTGGGTGATGGCCGCCGAGCTGGTCGAGACCTCGCGGCTCTTCGCCCGCCAGGCGGCGCGCATCGAGCCCCAGTGGATCGAGCCACTGGCCGGACACCTGGTCAAGCGCAGCTACAGCGAGCCCCACTGGGAGATGAAACGCGCCCAGGTGGTGGCCTTCGAGCAGGTGACCCTGTTCGGCCTGCCCATCGTCAACCGACGCCGGGTGCACTACGGCCCCATCGCCCCCGTCGAGGCCCGCGAGCTGTTTATCCGCCGCGCCCTGGTGGAGGGCGAGTTCCGGACCCGCGGCGACTTCTTCGCCCATAACCGCGCCCTGATCGAGGAGGTGGAGGAGCTCGAGGATCGCGCCCGCAAGCGCGATATCCTGGTCGACGAGGAGGCGCTATTCGCCTTCTATGACGCGCGGCTGCCCGAGGAGATCGTCAACGGCAAGGGCTTCGAGCACTGGCGTAAGCAGGCCGAGGCGGAGGATCCCGAGATCCTCAAGTTCGACAAGTCGGCGCTGATGGCCCGCGAGGCCGAAGAGGTCACCGCCGCCCAGTACCCGGACCAGCTGAGCCTGAACGGCGTCAGCTACCCCTTGAGTTATCACTTCCAGCCCGGCGCCGAGGACGACGGCGTGACCCTGACGGTACCGGCGGCCATGCTCGCCCAGCTACCGGCGGCACGCCTCGACTGGCTGGTGCCGGGACTCCTGCGCGAGAAGTGCATCGCCCTGCTCAAGGGGCTGCCCAAGGCGATTCGCCGCCAGGTGGTGCCGATTCCCGACTGGGTGGACGCGGCCCTGGAGCGCCTGGTGCCGGACGATACCCCGTTGACCGCGGCCCTGGGCGAGTTCCTGCGGGTCAAGACCGGCCTGCGCCTGAGCCCCGACGACTGGCACGAGGAATCCCTCGAGCCGCACCTGCGCATCAACCTGCGGGTGGTCGATCACGAGGGCCGCGAGCTTGGCCAGGGGCGCGACCTGGAGGCCCTCAAGGCGCGCTTCAGCGAGGCCGCCAGCGCCGGCGCCCGGGCCCTGGCCGAGGCGGTGCAGGGGGCCGCCACCACCCGGGTCGAGGCGTTGCCGGAAGAGGCCCTGCCCGAGTCCCGGGTCACCACCCAGGCGGGCATCCGGGTCGAGGCCTATCCGGCCCTGGCGGAGGCGGACGGCGGCCTGGCGGTGGAGCTCTTCGAGCACCCCGACAAGGCCCGGGAGGCGCATCGCCATGGCATCAAGCGCCTGGCCATGCGCGAGTTGCCGGATCAGGCCAAGGCGCTCGGCAAGCTGCCGGGCCTCGACAAGTGCGCCCTGCTGTTCGCCAAGGTGGGCAGCAAGCGACAACTGGTGGATGACCTGGTGGCGGCGGTCTTCCTGGAGGTGATGGCCCGGGACCCGCTGCCGCGCTCCCGGGCGGAGTTCGCCGCGCGCCTCGAGGCCGAGGCCGCCGACCTGCTGCCCCACGGCGAGGCCCGAGTGGCGCTGCTGGCGCGGGCCCTGAGCGGCCACCTGGCAGTGACCAAGGCGTTGAAAGGCAACCTCAGTTTCGCCCTGGCCCTGGTATACAGTGACATCAAGGCCCAGATGCAGCGCCTGGTGCACCCCGGCTTTATCGCCGAAGCGGGACCCTGGCTGGAGCACTACCCGCGCTACATGGAGGCCGCCGCCATTCGCCTGGAGAAGGCCCCTCGGGAGCGCATGCGCGACCAGATGTCGATGCAGGAAGTGCATGGTTTCGAAACGCGGCTGGCGGAGCGCCAGGAGGCGAACCGCCGCGCCGGACGCGAGGATCCCCGCCTGGTGGAGTTCGGCTGGTGGATCGAAGAGTTGCGCGTGTCGCTGTTCGCCCAGCAACTCGGCACCCTGATGCCGGTCTCCGCCAAGCGGCTGGAGAAACGCTGGGCGGAGCTGACCGAGCGCGGCTGATCAAGGATGGCCGGGCGCCGCGGGCGGCCGGCACAGGAGAGCAAGATGACGACAGCGGTAATTTCCGGTTCGGGCCTCTTTACCCCGGCTCATGCCATCGACAACGACGCCCTGGTGGCGGCCTTCAATGCCTGGGTGGATACGGAAAACGCCCGCCACGCCGAGGCCATCGCGGCGGGGGAGCGCGAGCCCCTGGCCCACTCCAGCAGCGACTTTATCGTCAAGGCCTCGGGCATCCACAGCCGCTACGTGCTGGATGCCGAGGGCATCCTCGACCCGACCCGCATGCGTCCCCGGCTGCCCCGGCGCGGCAACGACGAGCTGTCCATTCAGGCCGAGATGGGCCTGGCCGCAGCCACCCAGGCCCTGGAGCGGGCCGGGGTGGCGGCGGATGAGATCGAGCTGGTGATCGTCGCCTGCTCCAACCTGGAGCGTGCCTATCCGGCGGTGGCGGTGGAGCTCCAGGCGGCGCTCGGCGCCGGCGGCCACGCCTTCGACATGAACGTGGCCTGCTCCTCGGCCACCTTCGCCCTGGAGGTGGCCAGCAATGCCATCCGCGCCGGCAGCATCCGCCGCGCCCTGGTGGTCAACCCGGAGATCTGCTCGGCGCACCTCAATTTCCGCGACCGCGACAGCCACTTCATCTTCGGCGACGCCTGCACCGCCCTGGTGGTGGAGGCCGACGAGGTGGCCCGGGTCTCCGATGCCTTCGAGGTCCTCGGCACCCGCCTGACCACCCGTTTCTCCAATGCCATCCGCAACAACGCCGGCTTCCTCAACCGGGTCACCGACAGCGATCCCCAGGCCCTGGACAAGCTCTTCGTCCAGGAGGGACGGCGGGTCTTCAAGGAGGTCTGCCCGATGGTGGCGGCCTTGATCACCGAGCACCTGGCGAGCCTGGAACTGGTCGGCGACGACCTGTCGCGACTCTGGCTGCATCAGGCCAACCGCCATATGAATGACCTGATCGCGCGCAAGGTGCTGGGACGGGACCCCTCGCCGGACCAGGCGCCGGTGATCCTCGACCGCTACGCCAACACCAGCTCGGCGGGCTCGATCATCGCCTTCCATCTGCACCGGGACGATCTGCCTTCCGGGGCCTTGGGGGTGGTGTGCTCCTTCGGCGCCGGGTACAGTGCCGGCAGCGTAATCCTGCGCAAGGCATAACGATGAGTGTGGTGTCGGAGGAGAAAGTCATGAATGGCAAGGGATGGCGGGACACGGGAGCGCGGCTGGGCCAGTGGGCGCTGGTGGTGATGGCGACCCTGCTGCTGGCCGGCTGTGCCGGGCGCGTCGCGGTGGAGGATCGCCATCCTGACGATCCCTGGGAGGGCTTCAACCGCGGCGTCTACGCCTTCAATGACACCCTGGATCGGGCCCTGCTGCGCCCGGCGGCGGTGGCCTATGACCGCGTCGCGCCGGAGCCGGTGCAGTTGGGGGTCGGCAACTTCTTCGCCAACCTGGGGGAGCTGCGCACCGTCCTCAACAGCCTGCTGCAGGCCAAGCCTGGCAATGCCGGTATCGCCACCGGACGCTTCGTGCTCAACTCCACGGTGGGCATGCTGGGCCTGGTGGATGTGGCCAGCGACATGGGCATCGTCGCCGACAAGGAGGACTTCGGTCAGACCCTGGCGGTCTGGGGGGTGGGAGAAGGTCCCTACCTGATGCTGCCGCTGTTCGGCCCCAGTACCGTCCGCGATACCGCCGGCCTGCCGGTGGACTGGGTCACCTATCCCACCCACCAGGTCGATGACCGTGAGATGGAGTTCTTTCTCACCGCCCTGAACCTGGTCGATACCCGTGCCGGCCTGTTGGACCAGGAGGCGTTGATCCAGGGGGATCGCTACAGCTTTATTCGCGACGCCTACCTGCAGCGGCGCCGCTTCGAGGTCAGCGATGGCGAGCTGGGCGATGACCCCTTCGCCGGGGAGGAGTTCGATTTCGATGACGCGGATTTCGACTTCGGCGACGAGGCCGACTAAGGCAGGACGCTTATGGTCAGTCAACGACGCCTGATTGGCGTGCTGGATCGGCCGGGGCAGGACCGTGACGCCCTGGCCGAGGCGATCGCTAAGGGCCCCTTCGCGGTGGCCGCGGCGGAGCGCCTCGAGGACCTGCCCGAGGATACCTCCCTGGTGGTGGCCCATGTGCGGGCGGTGCCCAGCCATCAGTGGGCCACACTCTCGGCGACCCTGCCGACCCTGGTGGTCAGCGAGTCGCGCCTCGACAGCGACCTGCTGGCGGCGGTGGCGGCGGGCACCGTAGACTATATCGTGCGCCCCCTGAAGCACGCCGAGCTGCTGCGGCTGATGATCGCCAAGGTGCTCGAGAATCACGAGCTGGCCCGGGAGCACGCCCGCGACCGCCAGCGCCTGGCGGAGCTCAACGAGAGCCTCGAGACCCACCTGGCGCTGCTGCGCTTGGATCAGCAGGCGGGGGGGCATATCCAGCGCAAACTGCTGCCGCCCCGGCCGCTGACGGTCAATGGCGTCACCTGCGATTACTGGCTGGCGCCGTCGCTCTATCTGTCCGGGGACTTCCTCGATTTCCAGCGCTTCGATGAGCGCTACAGCGTCTTCTACTTCGCCGATGTCTCGGGGCATGGTGCTTCCTCGGCCTTCGTCACCGTGCTGCTCAAGTACCTGTGCAACCGCTGGTTGACCGAGTGGGACGGCGAGGCTCCCGAGTCCCTGCCGGCCGAGTGGCTCGATGCCCTCAACCGGGAGTTGCTGGATACCGGCATCGGCAAGCACGCCACCCTCTTCGTGGGGGTCATCGACCACGGGGCCCATCGGCTGTACTATTCGCTGGGGGCCCAGCTGCCGATGCCGCTGCTGGAGGCCGGGGGCGAGATCGTCCCCCTGGCGGGGGAGGGCATGCCGGTGGGGCTTTTCCCGCAGGTGGCTTACCCCAGCCTGGTGTGCGAGCTGCCGGCGAACTTCCGGCTATGGCTGTGCTCCGATGGCGTATTGGAGTGTCTCAAGGGAGAGACCTTGGCGGTACGGCTCAAGGAACTCGAGCGTCTGGCCCTGGCCTGCGACGGCGTCGCGGCCTTGCGCCGCCGCCTGGCCCTGGGAGAGATCGGGGCCGACGACGATAGCCTGGTACAGGATGCGCCGGGCCACGATGACTTACCCGATGACCTGACCATCATGACCTTGAGCGGTTTCGACCATGATAATGCATGAGGGGCGATTGAAGGCGGCCTTCGAGTCCGGCGTCTTCGTGCTCAAATTGTGTGGGGACGTACGCCTGACACTGTGCGCGACCCTGGACAATCAAGTGCAGCGCCTGGCCGAGATGCCGGGACTCACCGCGGTGATGATCGACCTGCGCGAGGCCAGCAACGTGGACTCCACGGCGCTGGGCTTTCTGGCCAAGGTGGCCATGGCGGTGAAGGGGCGCCTCGAGCAGCCGCCGACCATCGTCGCCGATCATCCCGATGTGCGGCGCATGCTCGATGTGATGGGGTTCGCCCACTACTTCAACCTGGTGGAGGCGCCGCTGACCGAGCCGGCCCAGCTCGACGACCTGCCGCTGGTGGAGGCGGATGAGGCGGCCATGCAGCAGCGCATCCTCGAGGCCCACCGCATTCTGATGCGCATGAACGAGCACAATCGCGAGCAGTTCCAGCCGCTGGTGGAGCTTCTGGAATCGCAGCAGCCCCAGGAACACTGAGGCAGCCTAAGGTGACCCAGGGCTGACAACCAACGCAGAGGCCCCGGCCATGGCCGGGGCCTCTGCTGTGCGGAGCGCGCTTAGCGACGCAACTCCGCCAACAGCGTCTCCAGCTTGCGCTGGTCGGCCATGAACTTGCGAATCCCCTCGGCCAGCTTCTCGGTGGCCATGGCATCCTCGTTGAGGGCCCAGCGGAACTCCGCCTCGTCCAGGGGCTCCCCCGCCGAGGTCTCGGCGTCGTCCAGCGGGGCCAGGCGGCGGGGCAGGGGGCCCGCATCCGCGGCCAGTTGTTCGAGCAGCGCCGGCGAGATGGTCAGCTTGTCGCAGCCGGCCAGGGCCTCGATCTCGCCGACGTTACGGAAGCTGGCGCCCATGACGACGGTCTTGTAGCCCTGGCCCTTGTAGTGCTCGTAGATGCGCCGCACCGACCGCACGCCCGGGTCCTGGTCGCCGGCGAAATCGGCGTCCGGCTCGCGGGCCTGGTGCCAGTCGAGGATGCGTCCCACGAAGGGCGAGATCAGGGTGACGCCGGCATCGGCGCAGGCCTGGGCCTGGGCGAAGCTGAACAGCAGGGTGAGGTTGGTATGGATGCCCTCGCGCTCCAGCTGCTGGGCGGCGCGGATGCCTTCCCAGGTGGCGGCGACCTTGATCAGGATGCGCTCGCGGCCCACGCCGTGCCGCTCGTAGCGGTCGATCAACTGCCGGGCGCGATCCAGGGTGGCCTGGGTATCGAAGGAGAGGCGGGCGCTGACCTCGGTGGAGACGTAACCGGGGACCAGGGCGGCGATCTCGCTGCCGATCTCCACCGCCACGGTGTCCAGGGCGTCGTCGATATCGGTGCAGTGGCGGGCGATCTCGGCCAGCCGCGCGCGGCGCTCGGGGGATTGGGCCGCCTGCAGGATCAGCGAGGGGTTGGTGGTGGCGTCCTGGGGCTGGAAGCGGCGAATGGCCTCCAGGTCACCGGTGTCGGCGACCACGGTGGTCATCGCCTTGAGCTGGGTCAGCTTGTCTTGGGCCATGGGGGCATCCTGGGTCGAAGGGGCGTTTTTCTTACTCTATCAGCCGCTTGGGTAGGCGCCTAGCCGAACGGGTGGTGCTATCGCCAGTCGGCCCAGGGCTAATCTGGTGACAGG
>NZ_BJUK01000047.1 GCF_007989625.1 Bisbaumannia pacifica | reverse complement strand
AGGCGATCATGGAACACTATCCAGATATCGAGATTTACCTGGCCGAGCTCGACCACGAGCGCCTCAACGCCTGGCTGGGGGAGCGTCTCGATGCCCCGCCCCTGGCCCCCGCGGGTCGCGGCAAGTGGCGCACCCGTGGCCGCTGTCAGGGCGACTGCGTGCCGGTGCTGCTGGTGGAGAAGGCCGCCGACGGCTTCGCCAGCCTGTGGTTCGACAGTCCCGCCACGCCCTGGGCGGATGATCGCGCCTGCGCCCAGGAGGCGGCTCAGGCGCTCGGCTGCGAGGTGCGCTGCTCCCTGGGCGGCTGGCAACCCGGCGATGACCCGGACCGCTTCTGGCGGGTGCGCCCTGGGCAGGAGGGGGAGGTCTTTCACTGGCCCGACTCCGGCCAGTGACGGCACGGCCCCGGAAACGACAACGCCCCGCCGAGGCGGGGCATTGTGTTTGAGACCCTGGGAGGGGTGCCAAATAAAACGCGCCGAGCGATGATCAGACAAGGCGGAAGGTCGTCGAGAGAGCGGAGTTTACTTTAGTAAATGAGCATCTCGAAGCGACCTTCCAACACCGTATGATCGAGCACAGGCCGTTTTTCAAGTGATTACGGTGACATCGTCGGCTTGAAGCCCCCGCTCATTCTCGATCACCTGGTAACGCACCTTCTGCCCCTCGGCCAGGGTCCGGTGCCCCTTGCCGCGAATGGCCCGAAAATGCACGAAGACATCCTGGCCATTGCCGCGGGTGATAAAGCCATACCCCTTGTTGACGTTAAACCATTTCACCTCACCGATCTCGCGATCATCGGCCTCCACCTCGGCCAGGGTCGCCAGCTGCGGCGTCAGCAGATTGACCGCCAGGGTCGCCACCAGCAACGACAGGAAGACCGCGGCGGCCGCCGCCAGATAGGTGGCCGCCACCTCGCCGGAGGCGAGCAGCTCGCCGAGCAGGTTCGCCAGCTCGGCATTGGCCTGAGCCACCAGTACGGCCACCAGCAGCGGGGCCGGGGTAGCGAGCAACAGGCTGATCAGGCTACAACGAAGCAATACCTTGTGATTCATGGACCTCGACTTCTCTTGTTATGAAGACAGTAAAAGCGCCAGCACGGCGGCGACGAGAAGCGGCGTCCGGGCACGACAACGATGCCGGTAACAACCACGATGAAGGTGCCGCGATGCATGACGAGACAGACCCGAGCGATTCTAGCACGCCAAATCCAGCCCCGCTCGCCCGGCTGGAAGCCCGCCTGGAGGCGCTGGAGAGCCGCATCGCCTATCAGGAGCATTGGCTGGAAACCCTGGACGGGGCGGTGGCCGACAAGGAACGCCGGCTGGATCAGCTGGAGCGCCTGAGCCAGCTGATGCAGGCCCGCTTACGGGAGCAGCACCGTGCCTTCCAGGAACAGGAAGGGGGAGACTACTCGCCCGAGGACGAAGTGCCGCCCCACTACTAGATAAGAGTCAATCGCCCCCATGGCCAGGCCATAGGGGCGATGCGGCATCAGGCGCCGTGCCTCAAGCGTTTGGTTAGAGCTCGTCGAGGAAACGCTCGGCGTCGAGGGCGGCCATGCAGCCGGTGCCGGCGGAGGTCACCGCCTGGCGATAGACATGGTCCATGACGTCGCCGGCGGCGAAGACGCCGGGCACGCTGGTGGCGGTGGCATTGCCGTCGAGGCCCGACTTGACCTGGATATAGCCGTTGTTCATCTCCAGCTGACCCTCGAAGATGCCGGTGTTGGGGCTGTGGCCGATGGCGATAAAGAGCCCCGGCGCCTGGACCTCCTTGGTGCTGTCATCCAGGGTCGAGCGGAGGCGCACCCCGGTCACGCCGCTGTTGTCGCCCAGCACCTCGTCCAGGGTGTGGTTCCACTCCAGCACGACGTTGCCGTTCTCGGCCTTCTCGAACAGCTTGTCCTGGAGGATCTTCTCGGCGCGCAGGCTATCGCGGCGATGCACCAGGGTCACCTTGGAGGCGATATTGGAGAGGTAGAGCGCCTCTTCCACGGCGGTATTGCCGCCGCCCACCACCACCACCTCCTGGTTGCGGTAGAAGAAGCCATCGCAGGTGGCGCAGGCCGAGACCCCCTGGCCCATGAACTGCTGCTCGGAGGGCAGCCCCAGGTAGCGGGCGCTGGCACCGGTGGCGATGATCAGGGCATCGCAGCGGTAGGTGCCGCTGTCGCCCTTGAGGGTAAAGGGCCGCTCGCCCAGGCTCACCTCGTTGATATGGTCGAACAGCACCTCGGTATCGAAGCGCTCGGCGTGACGCTTCATGCGCTCCATCAGTTCCGGCCCCTGAACGCCGTTCTCGTCGCCGGGCCAGTTATCCACATCGGTGGTGGTGGTCAGCTGCCCCCCCGCTTGGATCCCAGTGATCAGCAGCGGCTTGAGATTGGCACGGGCCGCATAGACGGCGGCGGTATAGCCGGCCGGGCCGGAACCGAGAATGATCAGGCGTTCATGGCGTACTTCGCTCATCGGAAACCTCGTCGCGTCATCAAGGGCGGGATGCTCTGATCTGGGCCCGGGCGGGGAGGCGGACTCAGATCACAGCACCGACGGCATTGTAACACTGCCCAGAACGTAAAGAGGCGGCCCGCAGGCCGCCTCCTCACATCGGGGTCGCTTACAGGGCTTCTGCGTTAGCGCCCAGGTACTTGGCCACGCCTTCGGCGTCGGCCTGCATACCTTCCTTACCCTCTTCCCAGCCGGCCGGGCAGACTTCGCCGTGGGTCTGGTGGTGCTTGAGGGCCTTGACCATGCGCACCATCTCGTCGACGTTGCGGCCCAGCGGCAGGTTGTTGACGACCTGGTGCTGAACGACGCCATCTTCGTCGATCAGGAAGGACGCGCGCAGGGCGACGCCGGCTTCCGGATGCTCGATGCCGTAGGACTGAGCGATGTCGTGCTTGACGTCGGCGACGATCGGGAAGCCGACTTCACCGATGCCACCGGCCTCCGGAGAGGTCTTGCGCCAGGCGTAGTGGGTGAACTGGGAGTCGATGGAGACACCGATCACCTCGACGCCCAGGTCACGGAAAGCGGCCAGACGGTTGTCGTGGGCGATGATTTCGGACGGGCACACGAAGGTGAAGTCCAGCGGCCAGAAGAACAGGACGCGGAGCTTGCCGTTGCTGTCGGAGAGCTTGAAGTTCTCGACGATCTCACCGTTACCCAGAACGGCTGCCGCTTCGAAATCCGGGGCTTGACGACCAACCAGTACGCTCATGCAAATCTCCTTAACGAGAATGGGTGTTGCTGTCGTGAACTTGAACGGGGACTAGACTAAGGTGGGTGTCCCCATATGGCAATTTAATAAGCCCAATAGGACATATAGCCGGACCCTATCTGCGGCCGATGACGACGCCATGACGACTAGACGACCTCGTCGTCACGCCCCAGGGTCACCTCCACCGACTCCCCATCGTCGGCGGCGACCTCCACCCTGACTTGGATCGGCGCGCAGCAGCGCGGGCAATCTTCCCAGGTCTGGTGACTGCCCTGACTGGCATCCACCAGCAGGTCGAAGGCGGTGCTACAGTAGGGACAGTGCACGGCCAGAGAATTCAGCATTTCTTCATGCATGCCAGGCTCCCCGCACACCGCCGGGCGAGTGAAGAGATGGGGGCGGTGCGCACTGCCTTCAAGTCTAGCCGCCCCTCGCCTTGAAGACGCCTTCCGTTATGCCCATGTGATACTCATGGATGCTCGACCCCCTCGATAAGGAGGAGCGCATGAACGCGACCACGCCGAACTGCCGGCAGACCCTGGACGCCGCTGGCATCACCTACCATTACTTCAGCCTGCCCAAGGCCGCCGAAACCCTCGGCGATATCGCCCGCCTGCCCAAGACCCTCAAGATCCTGCTGGAGAACCAGCTGCGCTTCGCCGGGGACGACAGCGTCTCGGTGGAGGACATGCAGGCCCTGGTCGACTGGCAGCGCCAGGGCCGCTCCGACCGGGAGATCGGCTATCGCCCGGCCCGGGTGCTGATGCAGGACTTCACCGGCGTGCCCGGGGTCGTCGACCTGGCCTCCATGCGCGCCGCCGTGGAGGCCCTCGGCGAGGACCCGGCCCGCATCAATCCCCTGTCGCCGGTGGACCTGGTGATCGACCATTCGGTGATGGTCGACAAGTTCGGCAACCCCACGGCCTTCAGGGACAACGTGGCCATCGAGATGGAGCGCAACCACGAGCGCTACGAGTTCCTGCGCTGGGGCCAGCAGGCCTTCGACAACTTCCGGGTGGTGCCGCCGGGCACCGGCATCTGCCACCAGGTCAACCTCGAGTACCTGGGCAAGACCGTCTGGACCAAGGAGGAGGACGGCACGACCCTCGCCTACCCCGATACCCTGGTGGGCACCGACTCCCACACCACCATGATCAACGGCCTGGGCGTGCTCGGCTGGGGCGTCGGCGGCATCGAGGCCGAGGCGGCCATGCTCGGCCAGCCGGTGTCGATGCTGATCCCCGAGGTGATCGGCTTCCAGCTCACCGGCAAGCTGCGCGAGGGCATCACCGCCACCGACCTGGTGCTGACGGTCACCGAGATGCTGCGCCAGAAGGGCGTGGTGGGCAAATTCGTGGAGTTCTACGGTGACGGCCTGGCCGACCTGCCGCTGGCCGACCGCGCCACCATCGCCAACATGGCCCCGGAATACGGCGCCACCTGCGGCTTCTTCCCGGTCGACGACGAGACCCTCACCTACTTGCGCCTGACCGGCCGCGACGACGCCCAGTTGGCCCTGGTCGAGGCCTACTGCAAGGCCCAGGGGCTATGGCGGGAGCCCGGCGACGAGCCGACCTTCAGCGACACCCTGCACCTCGACCTGGGCGAGGTGGAGGCCAGCCTGGCCGGGCCCAAGCGGCCCCAGGATCGCGTCGCCCTGCCCCAGGTCCCCGCGGCCTTCGCGCGCTTCCTGCGCGACGATGGCAAGGCCGCCGACACCGCCAACGAGAACGGCAAGCTCGCCTCGGAGGGCGGCCAGACCGCGGTGGGCGTCGAACGCAGCTACGAGCATGCCGACAGCCAGGCCGTCGACCTGGACGGCCAGCAGTTCTCTCTCGACCCCGGCGCCGTGGTGATCGCCGCCATCACCTCCTGCACCAACACCTCCAACCCCAGCGTGATGATGGCCGCGGGCCTGCTGGCGCGGAAGGCCCGGGAGCGGGGCCTGACCACCCAGCCCTGGGTCAAGACCTCCCTGGCGCCGGGTTCCAAGGTGGTCACCGATTACCTCGAGGCCGGCGGCTTCCGCGAGGACCTGGAGGCCCTGGGCTTCCACCTGGTGGGCTACGGCTGCACCACCTGCATCGGCAACTCCGGCCCCCTGGCCGAGCCCATCGAGCGCGCCATCGAGGCCGGCGATCTGGCGGTGGCCTCGGTGCTCTCCGGCAACCGCAACTTCGAGGGCCGGGTCCATCCGCTGGTCAAGACCAACTGGCTCGCCTCGCCGCCCCTGGTGGTGGCCTATGCCCTGGCCGGCAATATGCGCCTCGACCTTAGCCGCGATCCACTCGGCAGCGACCGGGATGGCAACCCCGTCACCCTCAAAGACCTGTGGCCCAGCCAGGCGGAGATCGCCGAGGCGGTGACTCGGGTCAACACCGCGATGTTCCACAAGGAGTATGCCGAGGTCTTCGACGGCGACGACGCCTGGCGGAGCATCGAGGTGCCCGAGAGCCGGGTCTACCAGTGGTCGACGGACTCCACCTATATCCAGCATCCGCCCTTCTTCGCGGGCATGGGACGCCAGCCCGAGGCCATCGACGACGTCGAGGGGGCCCATATCCTCGCCCTGCTGGGCGACTCGGTGACCACCGACCATATCTCCCCGGCCGGGGCCATCAAGCCCGACAGCCCCGCCGGGCGCTACCTGCAGGAGCGCGGCGTCAAGCCGGTGGACTTCAACTCCTACGGTTCACGCCGCGGCAACCACGAGATCATGATGCGCGGCACCTTCGCCAATGTGCGCATCAGAAACGAGATGCTCGACGGCGTGGTGGGCGGCGAGACTCGCCATGTGCCCAGCGGCGAGCAGCTGGCGATCTATGACGCCGCCATGCGCTACCAGCAGGAGGGCACCCCCCTGGTGGTGATCGCCGGCAAGGAGTACGGCACCGGTTCCTCCCGCGACTGGGCGGCCAAGGGCACCCGGCTGCTCGGCGTGCGCGCGGTGCTGGCGGAGTCCTTCGAGCGCATCCACCGCTCCAACCTGATCGGCATGGGGGTGGTGCCGCTGCAGTTCCCCGAGGGCGAGAGCCGCGAGACGCTGGGCCTGACCGGTGACGAGCGGGTCTCCATCGCGGGGCTTTCCGAGCTGACCCCGGGCGGCAAGGTCAGGGTGACCATCGCCTCCGACCAGGGCGAGAAGCACCTCGAGGCGCTGTGTCGCATCGACACCGCCAATGAGCTGGAGTACTACCGCCACGGCGGCATCCTCCACTATGTACTGCGCAAGATGATCGGTTCGGCCTGAATAGGTTCGGCCTGAATAGGTTCGGCCTGAATAGGTTCGGCCTGAATAGGTTCGGCCTGAATAGGTTCGGCCTGAACGGGCTCGGTTTGACGGCGTAGCGCCTCCCCCTGACGCAACGGGCCCCGCCAGATGGCGGGGCCCGTTGCGTTACCCGGTCGTCACTTAGGCAAGCCCGGCTTAGAAGGCCCGGCGACGATACTCTCGGTAGCGGGGGTACCAGAAGTTGGCCTCGATGGCCGCCTTCAGGGTGTCGTCGTCGCTGCGCAGCGCCACGCCCTCGGCCTGGGCCTGCTTGGCCACGTCGAAGGCGATGGCCAGGCTGACCTCGCGGATCTCCGACAGGGACGGCAGCAGGGCGCCCTGGCCCTCCTTGACCATGGGGGCACTCTTGGCCAGGGCATTGGAGGCGGCCATCAGCATGCCGTCGGTGATTCGGCTGGCCCCGGCGGCGATCGCCCCCAGGCCGATGCCGGGGAAGATATAGGCGTTATTGCACTGGGCGATGGGGTAGGTCTGGCCATCGAGCGCCACCGGCGCGAAGGGACTGCCGGTGGCCACCAGGGCCTGCCCCTTTGTCCAGGTCAGCACCTCCTCGGGGGTGGCCTCCACCTTGGAGGTGGGGTTGGAGAGCGGCATCACCAGGGGCTGCTCGCAGCCGGCGTGCAGCGCCTCGATCACCTCCCGGGTAAAGAGGCCGCGCTGGCCGGAGACGCCGATCAGCACCGTGGGTCCGGCCTGCCGGATCACCCCCAGCAGGCTGGTATCGGTGAAATTAGCGGCGTCGTGGGCCAGGCGCGCCTGGAAGTCGTGCAGCTCCTGCATGTCACGGGTCAACAGGCCGTGGCGATCCACCATGAAGATCCGCGCCCGGGCCTCGGCCTCGTCGAGGCCCTCGCTCTGCATGGCCAGCACGATCTGCTCGGCGATGCCGCAGCCGGCGGAGCCGGCGCCGACGAAGGCGACCCGCTGCTCGCTGACCTTCTCGCCCTTGGCCTTGCAGGCGGCCAGCAGGGTGCCCACGCAGACCGCGGCGGTGCCCTGGATATCGTCGTTGAAGCAGCACAGCTCGTCGCGGTAGCGCTCCAGCAGCGGCATGGCATTGGTCTGGGCGAAGTCCTCGAACTGCAGCAGCACCTTGGGCCAGCGGCGCTTCACCGCGGCGATAAAGTCGGCGATAAAGGCGTCATACTCGGCCTGGGAGACCCGCGGATGGCGCCAGCCCATGTACATGGGGTCATCGAGGAGCTGCTGGTTGTTGGTGCCCACGTCGAGGGTGATGGGCAGGGTATAGGCGGGGCTGATACCGCCACAGGCGGTGTAGAGGGAGAGCTTGCCGATGGGAATCCCCATGCCGCCGATGCCCTGATCCCCCAGGCCCAGGATGCGCTCGCCGTCGGTGACCACGATCACCTTGACGTTGTCCTTGGTGGCGCTGCGCAGCATATCGTCCATATGCTCGCGATCCGGGTAGCTGATAAAGAGCCCGCGGTGGTTGCGGTAGATATTGGAGAACTCCTCGCAGGCCTCCCCCACCGTCGGGGTATAGATGATCGGCAGCATCTCCTCCAGGTGCTCCTCCAGCAGCCGGAAGAAGAGGGTCTCGTTGTCGTCCTGGATGGCGCGCAGGTAGATATGTCGGTCCAGGTTGGTCTGGCACTGCTGGTATTGGCGGTAGGCCCGCTCCGCCTGCTCCTCGATGGACTCCACGTTTTGCGGCAGCAGCCCCACCAGATTGAAGGCGATGCGCTCCTGGAGGGTAAAGGCGCTGCCCTTGTTGAGCAGCGGCATCTCCAGCAGAGAGGGGCCGGCATAGGGTACATAGAGGGGACGCTTGGTCTCGTTCATCTCTCGTCTCGCGCTGTTCTGTATGGGATTTTGGGCCGTTTGGCGCTCTGCCGGCGCCTTCTCTCATGGTTGCGAGCTTAGCATGCCCGTATACAAAATCACCCACCCGGCCGGGGGCACGGGTGGGTGAGCGCGCCCCTTCGGGGCCGAGTGGCAGGCAGCGACGAGTGCTAGACGAAGCGCCCCAGCCCCACCGCCTGGCGCAGGCGATCCATGGTCGGCGCCGCCTCGGCCCGGGCTCGCTCGGCGCCCTTCATCAGCACCGACTCGATATGGCCGGGATCCTCCATCAGCGCCTGATAGCGCTCCCGGGGCTCGCGCAACTGTTCGTTGAGGTACTCGAAGAGACGGTTCTTGGCGTCGCCCCAGCCGATGCCGTTGGCGTACTCCTGGCGCATCGCCTCGGCCTCCTCGGCGCTGGCGAAGGCGGAGTAGATCTGGAACAGGGTGCAGGTATCCGGATCTTTGGGCTCGCCGGGCTCCAGGGAGTTGGTCTTGATCTTGCGCACCAACTTGAGCAGCTTCTTCTCGGCCACGAACAACGGGATAGTGTTGTTGTAGCTCTTGGACATCTTGCGACCATCCAGGCCGTTCAGCACCGCCACCTTGTCGTCCACCACCGCCTCGGGGAGGGTGAAGAAGTTGTTCTTGAAGAGGTGGTTGAAGCGTCCCGCCATGTCCCGGGCCATCTCGATATGCTGGATCTGGTCGCGGCCCACCGGCACCTTGTTGGCGTTGAACATCAGGATGTCCGCGGCCATCAGCACCGGGTAGCCGAACAGGCCCATGGTGATGCCCTTGTCCGGGTCCTGGTTGCCGGCCTCCTCGTTCTCGGCCACCGCCGCCTTGTAGGCGTGGGCGCGGTTCATCAGCCCTTTGGCGCAGACGCAGGAGAGCATCCAGGTCAGCTCGGGAATCTCGGGAATATCCGACTGACGATAGAAGATGGCGTTGTCGGTATCCAGGCCCAGGGCCAGCCAGGTGGCGGCGATTTCCCGCCGTGACTCCTGCACCCGCTTGGGGTCCTGGCACTTGATCAGGGCGTGGAAGTCGGCGAGGAAGTAGTAGGACTGGACGTTGGGGTCCTGGCTCGCCGCGATGGCCGGGCGGATGGCCCCCACATAGTTGCCGAGGTGGGGCGTGCCGGTGGTGGTGATACCGGTAAGAACGCGTGTCTTGGTCATGAAATCGATGGGCTCTGTCGGGATCGTTGACGAATGGGCCCATCTTAACGCGGCGCCCCGATCAAGGCGACCGGGGCGCCCACGGCGCAGCCTGGTTTAGCCGACCACGGAGGCGGGATCGACGCTCTCCAGGCCGAAGGCCTCGGCCACGGCGGCATAGGTGACCCGGCCCTGGTGCACGTTGAGCCCCGGCAGGAAGTGGGGGTCGTCGGCCAGGGCCCGTTTCCACCCCTTGTCGGCCAGGGCAATCACGAAGGGCAGGGTGGCGTTGGTCAGCGCCTGGGTGGAGGTGCGCGCCACCGCCCCGGGCATATTGGCCACGCAATAGTGGACGACCTCGTCCACCACATAGGTGGGCTCGGCATGGGTGGTGGGCTTGCTGGTCTCGAAGCAGCCGCCCTGATCGATGGCCACGTCCACCAGCACGCTGCCCGGCTTCATCTCGGCCAGCATGGCGCGGGTGATCAGCTTGGGGGCCGCGGCCCCGGGCACCAACACGGCGCCGACGATCAGGTCGGACTCGCGCACCACCTCGTCCAGGGCATCGGCGGTGGAGAAGACCGTTTTCATGCGCCCCTGGTAGCGGTCGTCCAGGGTCTCCAGGCGCGGGATCGACTTGTCCAGCACCGTTACCTCGGCGCCTAACCCCAACGCCATGCGCGCAGCGTTCTCGCCCACCACGCCGCCGCCGATCACCGCCACCCTCGCCGGTGCCACCCCGGGCACCCCCGGCAGCAGGATACCGGCGCCGCCCTGGGCCTTCTCCAGGCTATGGGCGCCGGCCTGGATGGCCATGCGTCCGGCCACGGTGCTCATGGGCGCCAGCAGCGGCAGGCCGCCCTGGCGATCGGTGATGGTCTCATAAGCGATGCAAGTGGCGCCGCTCTCCATCAACCCCCGGGTCAGGGCCTCCTCGGCGGCCAGGTGCAGGTAGGTGAAGAGGGTCTGGCCGGCGCTCAGCCGCGCCACCTCCTCGGGCTGGGGCTCCTTGACCTTGAGGATCAGCTCGGCCTCGCGCCAGAGTGTCGCCACCTCGGCTTCCAGCTCGGCCCCGGCGGCCCGGTAGTCGGCATCGGGGAAGCCAGCCCCCTCCCCGGCGCCGGCCTCTACCGTCACCCGATGCCCTCGGGCCACCAGCTCGCGAGCCCCGGTGGGGGTTAGGGCCACTCGGTATTCGTGGTTCTTGATCTCCTTGGGAACGGCGATCTTCATGGCACCTCCTGATCAACATCGGTGACTGGCGTGGGATCATGCTCTCATTACAGCACAGCCATGCAATCACGATAGTTCCACGGAGATATTTAGAGATATCTCTTGAATCACGGAATTGATACAGAAATTTCGCCCGAGATCAGCGTGCTTCACAGACCAGGGCGGCACCGTAGCGTTCGCGGAAGGTCGCCGGCAGGCGCCGGGGGCGCCCGCTGGATAGCTCGATGCAGGCGAAGCGGGTGCGGGCCCGCAGCAGGGTACGGTCATCGGCGGGGCGGCGCAGCTGGAAGCGCCGGGTCAGGGTCAGGCGACCGTCGCTGGCGACGATCCAGGTGGCCAGGGCCAGCCGCTCTCCTTCGAAGGCCGGCGCCAAGTAGTCGATCTCGTGACGATGCACCGCCATGCCACGATCCAGGGCTCGGTAATCCTCCAGGGTCAGGCCCAGGGAGGCGGAGTGGGCCCAACTGACCCGCTCGATCCAGCGCAGGTACTCGGCGTTGTTGACGTGGCCATACTCGTCGATGGCGGCGGCCTCCACCTCGAGCTCGAGGACGAAGGGCTCCGATAGGTCCCAGCTCATTCCTGGCCTCCGTCCCTGGGGGTGCCGCACCGCCAGCAGGACTCGAAGACGCCCTCCAGGCGCTCGCCGCAGCCCGGGCATTCCCAGGCGGGACCATGGGCAGCGCCCTCCAGGGCGTCACGAATCAGCGCCTCGGCCCGGGCGGCGTTATGGCGGGCCACCCAAACCTCCGGCTCGCACTCCCCCAGGGGCAGCTCGCCAGCGCCGCCCCCCAGGGTCATGTTGCGCAGCTCCGCGGGGATACCGGCGGCCGTCAGCAGGTTATGCAGATGGCTCACCAGTAGCCCGTTGCTATGGGCAAAGACCCGCACATAGGAGGGCGCCGTCATCGCTCCCTCAGTCCCGGAAGACCCGGACGCCCAGGGCCTTGAGGTAGCTGGTTTCCGGAATGGCCGGATGCACCGGGTGATCCGGTCCCTGGTGGCCCTGGTAGATCACCTGCCCGTGGCGATCCTGGTGACGCACCGCGCCACGCACCACATCCACCAGCCGCTCGGGGGCCAGGTGCATGGAGCAGGAGGCGGAGAGCAGCAGGCCATCGCGGCCCAGCAGACGCATCGCCTCGCGGTTGAGCCGCGAGTAGGCGCGCTCGCCGTTGGGGATGTCCTTGCGCTTCTTGATAAAGGCGGGCGGGTCGAGGATCACCACGTCGAACTGCTCGCCGTCGGCCTTGAGGGCGGCCAGGGCCTCGAAGGCATCGCCCTCACCCACCGCCACCTGGTCGGTCAAGCCATTGAGGGCGGCGTTCTCGGCGACCCGCTCCAGGGCCTGAGCGGAGGCGTCCACGCAGAGCACCTCGCGGGCGCCATGGGCGGCGGCCTGCACGCCCCAGCCACCTACATAGCTGAACAGGTCGAGCACGCGCTTGCCGGCCACCAGGCCGTTGAGCCAGGCGCGATTGCTGCGGTGATCATAGAACCAGCCGGTCTTCTGGCCATCCAGTACCGGGGCCACGAAACGCACACCGTTCTCCTCCAGCAGCACCTGGTCGGGCAGCTCGCCATGGACGACCTCCACCTGAGCCTCGAGCTGCTCCTGGCGACGCCCCGAGGAGTCGTTCTTGAAGACGATGGCCCGCGGCGAGAGGACCTTATCCAGGGCCGCCACCACCTCCTCGGCGAGGCGCTCCATGCCCAGGGTATTGAGCTGCACCACCAGCACATCGTCGAAGCGGTCCACCACCAGGCCCGGCAACAGGTCGCCCTCGCCATGGACCAGGCGATAGAACGGCTTGGCATAGAGGCGCTCGCGCAGGCCCAGGGCCTGCTTGAAGCGGTGCACCAGCAGGGAGCGGTCGAGGCGCACCTCGGCATCCCGGGAGACCACCCGGGCGCAGATCAAGGAGTGGGGGTTCACGTAGGCGATCCCCATGGCCTTGCCATTGGCCGCCTCGATTACCGCCTGGGCTCCGGGCTCGATGCCCTTGAGGGGCGTGGCCTCGATATCGATCTCGTTGGAGTAGAGCCACAGGTGGCCCGCCTTGAGACGGCGGTCGGCATTCTTCTTCAGGCGCAGGCGTTCGGTCACGGAGCTCTCCGTCAAGCAGACGTTTGGTTCATGGGGCATTGTACCCCAGGAGGAGTTGTAAGGGGTGGGGCTAACCTGAGGACAGGCCGTCGCGGGGCACTGTGCCAGGCAATAAATCAGTGTTGGCAGGCGGCGCAGTAGACGCTGGCTCGCTGGCCGAGGGTCACCAGGCGCAGCTCGGCACCGCAGCGCTGGCAGGGCTGGCCGTCACGCCCATAGACGTTGAGGCGCTGGGCGAAGTAGCCCGGCTCGCCGGTACCGCTAACGAAGTCGCGCAGGGTGGTGCCGCCCTGGGCGATGGCGGCGGCGAGTACCTCGCGCACCGTCGCGGCCAGGCGTTCGTAGCGCTCCTGCGAGATACGCCCGGCGGCGCGGCGCGGATCGATACCCGCCAGGAAGAGCGCCTCGCTGGCGTAGATATTGCCCACGCCCACCACCACGGCATTGTCCATCAGGAAGGGTTTCACGCTCAGGCGACGTCCTCGTGACAATCGGTAGAGGCGCGCCCCGTCGAAGGCCTCGGAGAGGGGCTCCGGTCCCAGCCGTGCCAGACGCGGGTCGCTCTCGGGGCCTCCCTGGAGCCAATCGACGAAGCCGAAGCGGCGCGGGTCGTGATAGCGCAGCACGCCGCCATCGTCGAGCACCAGGTCAATATGGTCGTGCTTGCGGGGCAGCTCGCCGAGGCGAGCGATACGCAGGCTGCCAGACATGCCCAGGTGCCAGACCAGGCTGCGGGGGTCGTCCGCCAGCGGCATCAGCAGGTACTTGGCGCGGCGCCCCAGGGCGCCGATGCGCGTCCCCACCAGGGCGTTCTCCAGCCCCTCGGGCACCGGGGTACGCAGGCGCCGCTCGCGCACCCGCACCTCGCGGATCTCGCGTCCCTCGACATGGGGCGCGATTCCCCGCCGCGTCGTCTCGACCTCAGGCAATTCCGGCATATCTCGATCGCCTCCTTATCGACTGCTGGCTCCTCGGTACCGGTCGGATACGCAAGAACCCGGTCGTGACCGGGTTCTCGGGGCAGGCCGACTCGCCTGCGGTGGAAGCGATCAAGACTTACTTGATCTTGGCTTCCTTGTACATCACGTGCTTGCGGACGACCGGATCGTACTTCTTGAATTCGAGCTTGTCCGGAGTGTTCCGCTTGTTCTTGTTGGTGGTGTAGAAGTGGCCGGTACCGGCGCTGGACACCAACTTGATCTTGTCACGCATGACAGCTTCTCCCAGGAGTTAAGACTTAGATGCTTTCACCGCGCTTGCGGATATCGCCGAGCACCGCTTCGATGCCCTTCTTGTCGATGATGCGCATGCCTTTGGAGGAGACGCGCAGCTTGACGAAGCGCTTCTCGGACTCCACCCAGAAACGGTGGCTGTGCAGGTTCGGCAAGAAACGACGACGGGTCTTGCGCTGGGAGTGTGAAACGTTATTACCAGTCACCGGGCGCTTGCCGGTAACCTGACATACTTTGGACATGGGAGCCTCCAACCGCGTGGCGAGTTGTTCAAAACCTGTCGGGCAAACCGGGAAGGGCGAACGGCAGGTCACCGCCTCATGCCCCCTACATTTAACCCAAGGGAATTCAAAGGCTGCACTTTATACCAGACGCGGAAAGACACGGCAAGCGCCGTGCGTTGTTCCGCCCCGGGCGGCAGCTCGGGATTCGCACTCGGAGCCGGCAGTTGCCGGCAAAATTGTCGGGGACAGCGAGGCCATCGGGGCGCCATCCTACCCCAAGCGGGGCGGGCGTTCCAGCGTTACAGCCAGCCCCGCTCGGCGAAGGAGACCACCTCGGCATCGCCCACCACGAAATGGTCCAGCACGCGGATCTCGAAGAACGCCAGGGCCGCCTTGAGGCGCTCGGTGATACGCCGGTCCGCGTCGCTGGGCTCGGCCACCCCCGAGGGATGGTTATGGGCGAAGATCAGCGCCCCGGCACCCAGTTCCAGGGCGCGCCTGGCCACTTCACGAGGATAGACGGAGGCGCCGTCGAGGGTGCCCCGGAACAGCGACTCGAAGCGGATCACCCGGTGCTGGCTGTCCAAGAAGAGGGCCGCGAACTCCTCATGACCCAGGTGACGCAGCCGCGAGGCGAGATAGGCGCGCACCAGGGTCGGCGAGGTCAGGGCCGCCTCTCTAGCCAGCTGGCTGGCCAAATGCCGCCGGGAGAGCTCCAGGGTGGCCTGCAACTGCACGAACTTGGCCATGCCCAGGCCCCGCTCGGCGCAGAAGCGCGCCTGGTCGGCCTCCAGCAGCGGGCGCAGGCCGCCGAAGGCGCTCAGCAGGTCCCGGGCCAGGTCCACCGCCGAGCGCCCGGACACCCCCACCCGCAGGAAGATCGCCAGCAGCTCCGCATCGGAGAGCGCCTCGGAACCCAGTGCCAGGAGCTTTTCCCGGGGGCGCTCCCCCTCCGGCCAGTCACGAATCGACATCAGGTGCCTCCTTGCACGGCCTGGACCTTCTCCCAGTGTAGGCGCCATAACTACGCAAGGCGGGGCGCCGGTGGTAAGGTAGGCGCCTGGATTTTTCGTGCGGATACCGCCATGTCTTCACTCTCCGGCACCTCCCTCGCCGGCACTCCCCTGGCCGGCCGGCGCGTCCTGCTGGGCATCAGCGCCGGCATCGCCGCCTACAAGAGCGCTCACCTGGCCCGACTGCTGAAGAAGGCCGGCGCCGAGGTGCGCGTGGTCATGACCGAGGGCGCCCAGGCCTTTATTACCCCCCTGACTCTCCAGGCCCTGACCGGCGAGCCGGTACGCACCTCCCTGCTCGACCCCGAGGCCGAGGCGGGCATGGGCCATATCGAGCTGGCCAAGTGGGCCGAGCTGATCCTGATCGCCCCGGCCACCGCCGACCTGATGGCGCGCCTGGCCCAGGGCATGGCGGACGACCTGCTCACCACCCTGTGCCTGGCCAGCGCGGCCGACTTGGTGATGGCCCCGGCCATGAACCAGGCCATGTGGCGCCACCCGGCAACCCAGCGCAACGCCCAGCGCCTGCAGGCCGACGGCTGGCGCCTGCTGGGCCCGGACGCCGGCGACCAGGCCTGCGGCGACGTGGGGCCGGGGCGCATGCTGGAGCCGGAAGAAATTATCGCCGACCTGGAGGCGGCCGAACGCCACCCCGCCGCCGGGCGCCATGTGGTGATCACCGCCGGCCCCACCCGCGAGCCCCTGGACCCGGTGCGCTACCTCTCCAACCACAGCTCCGGCAAGATGGGCTATGCCCTGGCCGAGGCCGCCGCGGCCCTGGGCGCCAGGGTCACCCTGATCAGTGGCCCGGTCACCCTGGCGACCCCCGCCGGGGTGGAACGCCTCGACGTGGAGAGCGCCGCCGAGATGCACTACGCCGCCCAGCGCCTGGCCGGCGAGTGCGACCTCTTTATCGGCTGCGCGGCGGTGGCGGACTATCGCGCCGAGCAGGTGGCCGAGCACAAGATCAAGAAGACCGATGACGACGACGGCCTGACCCTCAGGCTGGTCAAGAATCCGGATATCATCGCCGCCGTGGCGACCCGCGCCGACCGACCCTATGTGGTGGGCTTCGCCGCCGAGACCCGCGATGTGGAGCGCTACGCCCGGGACAAGCTGACCCGCAAGAAGCTCGACATGGTGGTGGCCAACGACGTCTCCCGGGCCGGCCTCGGTTTCGGTGCCGATGACAACGCCGCCCTGCTGCTGTGGCGCCAGGGCAACCGGGAGGCCCGCCGCGAGCTCCCCCCCCAATCCAAGCGCGACCTGGCCCGGGCGATCCTCGAGACCGCCCTGGAGGCCCAGGCGGCACCCCAAAACGCCCCCCGATAAGCACAGGTTTCTTCATGACCCATCACGCCTCCCGCCCGCGCCTGGCGGTCAAGATTCTCGACGAGCGCGTCCGCGAGTTCGGCCTGCCCCACTACGCCACCGAGGGCTCCGCCGGCATGGACCTGCGCGCCCTGCTCGACGCCCCCCTGACCCTGGCCCCCGGCGAGTGCCAGCTGGTGCGCACCGGCCTGGCCATCCATATCGCCGACCCGAGCCTGGCCGGGATGATCCTGCCCCGCTCCGGCCTGGGCCATAAGCACGGCATCGTGCTCGGCAACCTGGTCGGCCTGATCGACTCCGACTACCAGGGCGAGCTGATGATCTCGGTATGGAACCGCGGCCAGGCCGACTTCACCCTGGAACCCTTCGAGCGCCTCGCCCAGTACGTGCTGGTGCCGGTGGTGCAGGCCGAGCTCGAGGTGGTCGACGACTTCGCCGCCAGCGACCGTGGCACCGGCGGTTTCGGTAGCTCCGGCCGTCGCTGAACGCCTCCCCGTTAGCCAAGGAACGCCCCATGACCCAGGTCCCCGCCTCCATCTTTCGCGCCTACGATATCCGTGGCATCGTCGACGACAGCCTGACCGAGACCAATGTGACCCGCATCGGCCAGGCCATCGGCAGCGAGGCCCGCGCCCGTGGCGAATCCACCCTAGTGGTGGCCCGTGACGGCCGCCTCTCCGGGCCGCGCCTGCAGGCCGCCCTGATGCAGGGCCTGACCCAGGCCGGCTGCGACGTCATCGATATCGGCATGGTGCCCACCCCGGTGCTCTACTACGCCACCCATGTGCTCGACGGCACCGCCTCCGGGGTGATGGTCACCGGCAGCCATAACCCGCCGGATTACAACGGCTTCAAGATCGTGCTGGGGGGCGAGACCCTCTCCGGCGAGGCGATCACCGCCCTGCATACCCGCCTCGCGACCGGCGAGCTGAGCAAGGGCCAGGGCGGCATCCGCCAAGAGGACGTACGCGAGGCCTATCTGGCACGCATCCTCGGTGATGTGCGCGTCGAACGCCCCCTCAAGGCGGTGGTGGACTGCGGCAACGGCGTGGCCGGCGAGCTGGGCCCGCAACTGATCGAGCGCCTGGGCGTGGAGACGATCCCCCTCTATGCGGAGATCGACGGTACCTTCCCCAACCACCACCCGGACCCGGGCAAGCCGGAAAACCTGGTGGACCTGGTCCGCCGCGTGCGGGAGACCGGCGCCGATATCGGCCTGGCCTTCGACGGCGACGGCGACCGCCTGGGCGTGGTCACTCCCACCGGCGAGCTGATCTACCCGGACCGCCTGATGATGGCCTTCGCCGAGGCGCTACTCGAGGAGAGCCCCGGCGCCCGGGTGATCTTCGACGTGAAGTGCACCGGCAACCTGGCCCGGGTGATCGAGGCCGCCGGCGGCACCCCGGAGATGTGGCGCACCGGCCACTCGCTGATCAAGGCGCGCATGAAGGAGACCGGGGCGGCGCTCGCCGGCGAGATGAGCGGCCATATCTTCTTCCAGCAGCGCTGGTACGGCTTCGACGACGGCCTCTACGGCGCCGCCCGCCTGCTGGAGCTGCTCTCCCGCCAGGCCGCCGACGCCGATGCCTTCTTCGCCCGCTACCCCCAGGACCTGGGCACCCCGGAGCTCAATATCACCGTCACCGACGAGAACAAGTTCGCCCTGGTGAGCCAGCTAGCCCGGGAAGGCGACTTCGGCGACGACGGTGTCAAGACCACCCTGGACGGCATCCGCGTCGACTACCCGGACGGCTGGGGGCTGTGCCGCGCCTCCAACACCACCCCGATGCTGGTGCTGCGCTTCGAGGGCAAGAGTGAGGCGGCCCTGGCGCGCATCCAGGGGCGCTTCGGCGCGGCCCTGAAGGCCATCGCCCCGGAGCTGACCCTGCCCTTCTGAATCACCACGATCGACACCAAGGACACGCCCATGACCGACCAACAGACCCGCGACCCCCAGCTCACCGTGGAGGTGCTCTCCGAGGCGCTGCCCTATATCCAGCGCTTCTCCGGCAAGACGGTGGTGGTCAAGTACGGCGGCAACGCCATGACCGAGGACACCCTGATCGACTCCTTCGCCCGGGACATGGTGCTGCTCAAGGAAGTGGGCATCAATCCGGTGGTGGTGCACGGCGGCGGCCCCCAGATCGGCGACCTGCTGGCCAAGCTCAATATCGAGTCGCGCTTCGTCAACGGCATGCGGGTCACCGACGCCGAGACCATGGACGTGGTGGAGATGGTGCTGGGCGGCCTGGTCAACAAGGGCATCGTCAACCTGATCAACCAGTGCGGCGGCAAGGCCATCGGCCTGACCGGCAAGGACGGCAGCCAGATCCGCGCCCGCCAGCTCAAGGTGGAGCACCAGTCGCCGGAGATGACCGCCCCGGAGATCATCGATATCGGCCATGTGGGCGAGGTGGAGCATGTCTCCACCGACCTGATCGAGATGCTCGCCGAGCGCGACTTCATCCCGGTGATCGCCCCCATCGGCGTCGATGACGAGGGCCATAGCTACAATATCAACGCCGACCTGGTGGCCGGCAAGGTGGCCGAGGCCCTGGGCGCCGAGAAGCTGATGCTGCTGACCAACGTGGCCGGCCTGATGAACGGCGAGGGCGAGGTGCTGACCGGCCTCTCCACCCAGGACGTGGACGCCCTGATCGGCGACGGCACCATCCACGGCGGCATGCTGCCGAAGATTCGTTGCGCCCTGGAGGCGGTCAAGGGCGGCGTGCAGAGCGCCCATATCATCGACGGCCGGGTGCCTCACGCCACCCTGCTGGAGATCTTTACCAATGCGGGGGTCGGCACCCAGATCCTAGACACCGAGTGAGGCTCCCCCGGGCGGCGTGATTTGCGCCGCCCCCCGGGCCTGATTAGGATGAGCCCATCGCATGGAATAATCAGAAGATGCTCATGACGCAGGAAGCTACCAAGATCAATCGCCGCGAGCAGATCCTCCAGGCCCTGGCCCTGATGCTCGAAGAGGACAGCGGCAAGCGCATCACCATCGCCGCCCTGGCGCGCCAGGTGGGCGTCTCCGAGGCGGCCCTCTACCGTCACTTCCCCAGCAAGGCGCGGATGTTCGAGGGGCTGATCGAGTTTATCGAGGAGAGCCTCTTCGCACGGATTCGGCGCATCCTCGACGAGACCCCGGAGGCCCTGCCCCGCTGCCAGCAGATTCTCACCCTGCTGCTGGGCTTCGCCGAGAAGAACCCGGGGCTGTCGCGGCTGCTGGGCGGCGACGCCCTGACCGGCGAGACCGCCCGGCTGCGGCTGCGCATGCACCAGTTGTTCGAGCGCCTGGAGACCCAGTTCAAGCAGATCCTCCGCGAGGCGGAGATCCACGAGGGGCGCCGCCCGGTGCTCGGCGCCAGCAGCGCCGCCAACCTGCTGCTCGCCCATGTGGAGGGGCGCATCAGCCAGTACGTGCGCAGCGACTTCCGGCGCCGCCCCACCGAGTTCTGGGAAGATCAGTGGCAGCTGCTCTCCGCCGGTCTGCTCACCGAGGCACGCCAGGCGCAGACGGCTTAGGTCGGGTAAGCGAGCCCGTAGGTCGGTAAGTCAGGCGAGCGCACCCGACGCTCTCGGAGCCGCCAACACCCGGCTTACCCACCCCATAACCAAGAACCCCCGCGGGCGTCCCGGCGGGGGTTCTTGGTTTCAGGCGCCTTCGGCGCCAATCGCGTACCGAAGTGCGCTCCTGCGATTGATCGCGATCAGGCCACCAGGGCGTCGCCGATCCGCTGCTTGATCTTCTTCATGGCGTTCTTCTCCAACTGGCGGATACGCTCGGCGGAGACGCCATAGACATCGGCCAGGTCGTGGAGGGTCGCCTTGGGCTCGCTGAGCCAGCGGCGCTGGAGGATATCCCGGGAGCGCTCGTCGAGCTCCTCCAGGGCCTGCTGCAGGCGACGGGTCGCCCCCGCCTCCCAGTCGCTGTCCTCCAGTTGCACCGCCGGGTCATAGCGACCGTCCTCCAGGTAGTGCACCGGCGCCTGGTAGCCCTGTTCCTCCTCCTCGGCGGGAGAGGCATCGAAGCCGGCGTCATAGGCGGAGAGACGCCCTTCCATCTCGCGAACCACCTCCGGCTTGACGTCGAGGTCCTTGGCGATGGCATCGACCTCGTCGTTGTTCAGCCAGGCCAGGCGCTTCTTGGCGCTGCGCAGGTTGAAGAACAGCTTGCGCTGAGCCTTGGTGGTGGCCACCTTGACGATGCGCCAGTTGCGCAGCACGTACTCGTGAATCTCGGCCTTGATCCAGTGCACGGCGAAGGAGACCAGGCGCACCCCCTGATTGGGGTCGAAGCGCTTGACCGCCTTCATCAGGCCGACGTTGCCTTCCTGGATCAGGTCCGCCTGGGGCAAGCCATAGCCGGAGTAGCTGCGGGCGATATGCACCACGAAGCGCAGGTGGGCCAGGACCAGGCGGCGTGCCGCCTCCAGGTCGCTCTCATCATGCAGGCGATAGGCCAGCTCGCGCTCTTCCTCGGCGGAGAGCACGGGAATGCCGTTGACGGCCTGGATATACCCGTTCAGATCATGGCCCGGTGACAACTGGCCAACAGGCAGAAGACGAGTGCTCATAGGGTGCGTGTCTCCAAGATGCCTTTAACTCACGACAACGTTAGGTAACTAATGACTGCCCGCTTTGACCCCAGGATAGACGAGGGGTTCCCGAGCGGGCCGGTACCGCTTGCTAGCGGGGGCGGATGCTCGCCAGGTGACGTCCCACGGCAATCCAGGCCCCCAGCCAACCCAAGAGTGTACTGCAAAGCAGCAGCGTTGCCGAGCCCGCGACATCCAGCCGCGGCATGGCGAAATGAGCCCCGTAACTGACGGCCAGGGCCGAGACCGGGGTGGCCAACCAGTGACCGCCCAGATTGAGTAGCCCCAGCGCCAGCAGGCCACCGCCCAGGCCATACCAGGCGCCGCTGTAGAGGAAGGGCCTGCGCACGAAGGCGTGGGTGGCACCGATCAGGGTCACCACCTCGATCTCCTGGCGGCGACTCTCTACCGCCAGGCGGATGGTGTTGCCGACGATCAGCAGCACCCCCAGGCCGAACAGCAACGCCAGGGCCAGGGCGACGCGGCGCCCCAACTCGGCCAGCTGGGCCAGGCGCTCCACCCAGGCCAGGTCCAGGCGCACCTCCTCGACACCGGTGACGGCCTCCAACTCGTCGACCAGGGCCTGCATGGCCGCCGGCGCCTCCTGACGCGGCATCACCACCACGCTGGCGGGCAACGGGTTGCTCTCGAGCCGCCCCAGGGCATCGCCCAGGCCGAGGGCCTGCTGGAACTCCGCCATGCCTTCGGCGGCGGTGATCAGGCGCACCGCCGCCACGTCGTCATGGGCGCCCAGGGCCTCGGCGATGCGCATCGCCTCGCCCTCGCCGACCCGGGGCTCCAGGTAGGCGGTGAGGGTGGCGCTCTCGGCCAGCTCGGCGTCCAGCAGGCGAGCGCTGTCGAGCATCAGCCAGAGGCCCGCCGGCAGCACCAGGGCGATGGCAATGGCCAGCATGGTCAAGAGGCTACCCAGGGGCTGACGCACCAGGCGCCGGGCGCTGTCCAGGCCCATGGCCCGATGGTGGCGCCCCCAGGCACGCAGGCGGCTGGAAGCCTGGGTCCGCTGGCTGCGGGCACCGCGCCGGGCGGGCGTATCGTCACGGCTCATGCGGCCTCCTCGTCGGCCACCAGGCGCCCCTCGCGCAGGCGCAGGATGCGATGGCGCAGGCGGGCGATCAGCGCCAGGTCGTGGCTGGCAATCATCACCGTGGTGCCGATGCGATTGAAGTCCTCGAACAGCGCCATGATATCCGCGGAGAGCTGGGGATCCAGGTTACCGGTGGGCTCGTCGGCCAGCAGCAGGGCCGGCTTGTTGACCACCGCCCGGGCGATGCCGACCCGCTGCTGCTCGCCCCCGGAGAGCTCGATGGGCAGCGCCTTCTCGCGATAGAGCAGGCCCACCTTGTCGAGGGCGGCACGCACCCGACGGGCGATCTCCCGGGGTTCCATGCCCTGGATCTCCAGCGGCAGGGCCACGTTGGCGAAGACGCTGCGATCGAAGAGCAGTTGGTGATCCTGGAAGACCACGCCGATCTGGCGACGATAGAAGGGCAACTGGCTGGCATGCAGGCGCTCGATATCGTGGCCGGCCACCAGCACCCGGCCGCGGCTGGGGCGCTCCAGGCGCATGATCAGCCGCAACAAGGAGCTCTTGCCGGCCCCGGAGTGGCCGGTCAGGAAGACCATCTCGCCGCGGCGCACCCGGAAGTCGAGATTGGCCAACGCCTCGAAGCGCCCGCCGTAGCGCTTGCCCACATGCTCGAAGACGATCATCGGCGGGCTCAGGCGTCGTCGCGCCGGGCGTCGTCACGCTCGAAGAGCGCGCCGACGAACTCCTCGGCGGCGAAGGAGCGCAGGTCGTCCAGGGACTCGCCGACGCCGATATAGCGGATCGGCGTGCCCAGCTGCTTGGCCAGGGCGAAGATGATGCCACCCTTGGCGGTGCCATCCAGCTTGGTCAGGGTGATGCCGGTGACCGGCACCGCCTCGTTGAAGGTGCTGGCCTGGGCGAGGGCGTTCTGGCCGGTCCCGGCGTCGAGCACCAGCATCACCTCGTGGGGGGCCTGGGCGTCCAGCTTGCCCATCACCCGTCGCACCTTCTTGAGCTCCTCCATCAGGTGCCCCTTGTTGTGCAGGCGGCCGGCGGTATCGGCGATCAGCACGTCCACCTGGCGGGCCTTGGCGGCGGCCAGGGCATCGTAGATCACCGAGGCGCTGTCGGCACCGGTATGCTGGGCGATCACCGGCACGCTGTTGCGCTCGCCCCACACCTTGAGCTGCTCCACGGCGGCGGCGCGGAAGGTATCGCCGGCGGCCAGCATCACGCTACGCCCCTCGGCCTGAAAGTGCTTGGTGAGCTTGCCGATGGTGGTGGTCTTGCCGACGCCGTTGACGCCCACCATCAGGATCACGAAGGGGCCCTCGCCCTTGGGCGGCAGGTCGAGCGGCTTGGCCACCGGCGCCAGCAGGGCGGTCAGTTCCTCCTGCAGGGCCTGGTAGAGGGCCTCCGAATCCTTGAGCTCCTTGCGGGAGACCCGGTCGGTAAGGCTATCGATGATCTCGGTGGTGGCCTCGATGCCCACATCGGCCAGCAGCAGCTGGGTCTCCAGCTCCTCCATCAGGTCATCGTCGATCTGCTTCTTGCCCAGGAAGAGGTCGGCGATGCCATCGGTCAGGTTGGCGCGGGTCTTACCGAGCCCCGCCTTGATCCGTGCGAACCAGCCCTTCTTCTTGGGCGCCTCCTCCGGCTCGGCCGCCGCCACCGGCTCAGGCTCGGGCTCGGGCTTATCGACGGCCTCAGCCTCAGGCTCGGGCTTATCGACGGCCTCAGGCTCAGGTTCAGGCTCAGGCTCAGGCTCAGGCTCAGGCTCAGGCTCAGGCTCAGGCTCAGGCTCAGGCTCAGGCTCAGGCTCAGGCTCAGGCGAGACA
>NZ_BJUK01000046.1 GCF_007989625.1 Bisbaumannia pacifica | reverse complement strand
CTCGCCGCTGGCCGATGCCACCAAGAGCCAGCTACCGGACCTGACCCTGCGCTATCAGGGCGGCGTCGATGGCGTTAACTACGGCGCCTCCGCCGTGCTGCGCCACCTGGAGTACGACACCACCGGTACCACCGATAGCGGCAAGGACAGCGCCTTCGGCTGGGGCCTGAACCTCGAGGCCAGCGCCCAGGTGGCCGAGGGCATCACCCTGCGCGGCTCCCTGACCCATGGCGACGGCATCGGCGGTTATCTGGAAGGCACCCCGGCGGCCCCGGCCTATCGGGACCCGGCCAGCGGCGAGCTGGAGACCATCAGTGCCACCGGCGGCACCCTGGGCATCACCGCCGCCGCTGGCCCCGGCAATGTCACCCTGGGCTATGGCGTGGCCCAGGCCGACCTGGACGAGGCGGTCGCCGCCGGCGCCCTGGGTGGCGACGCCAACGAGACCTTCGAGGTGGTGCACCTGAACTATATCTGGTCGCCGATCCGCAACGTCACCTACGGCATCGAGGCGGGCTACCACAGCCGCGAGGTGGTGGATGGTCGCGACGGCGACGCCCTGCGCCTGCAAGGCATGGTGCAGTACAGCTTCTGAGTCGGGCCTGCCGGCTGAGCTTTCGATCCCTTGCCCTCGACAGTTGTCGGGGGCCTTTTCGTCGAGGGTCGGCTGCTGGAGTGCGTGGCCACATGCTAGAATAATCAACTATTTTCTTCGCGACGGCACGGGCCCATGGCTGACAAGGACGCACTCTCCCCCTCCTTCTTCCCCCTCTCCGAGGAATTCCGTTCCAAGGATTACCCCTTCTACTGGGTCGCGCGCCTGAACGCCAAGTACAGTGCCGACATGGATGCCCTGCTCAAGCCCAAGGGATTGAGCTCTTCCAAGTGGCGGGTGCTGATGATCCTGCATGAACATGGTCGGCTCAGCATGTCGGATATCGCCATCCACACCGTGGCCAAGCTTTCGACGATCACCAAGATCGTCTACAAGATGCAGGAGGCCGAGCTGGTGGTCACGGCCCCCTCCGCCGAGGATCGCCGCGTCACCGAGGTGACCCTGACCGAACAGGGCGAGGCGCAACTAGATGTGGCCCGCGAACTGACCCATCGCCTGGTGGAGAAGGCCTTCCACGGGCTGGCCGCTGAGGAGATCGTGACGCTCAATCGCTGCCTGGGGAAGATCTTCAATAACCTGAAATCGAGCTGAGTGACAGCGACTTTCTGGTGGCGTGAACTATTGGCAAGATCTATTGATGTGATGTAGCCAATAAATTGGCCGTATCAAGGAAGGCGGGAGTAATTTAGTGGTGTCTGGTTGCCCGCCAGACGCACCTTTGCATCGTTCCGAGATGCGACTCAAGCATAATCTCCTTGGCTCCCGCCTCCCCCGCGGGAGCTTTTTTATGGCGGCGGGGCGGGGCCTGGCTCAGCGGCGGGGTTCGTCGTGCTCGTCCGATTTCACCTCGTAGTGGCCCTCCAGGGTCTCGTGGCGTCCCGGCGAGGCATGGTAATCGCCGCCCACGTCCTGGGCCTGGTCGGCGCGCATCTGCTCCATGCGCTTCTTCAAGCGATAGCGCAGCAGCGGCATCAAAGCCCAGCCCAGCAGCAGGAAGACCAGGCCCAGCACCAGGGCGACGACCATCATCACCCCGAACAGCACCCACAGCAGCAGCAGCTTGAGGGTGCCCAGCAGGCCCTGGGGACGCGTCTGGCGGGCGCGGGCCTGCCACTGGCGGGCGGCCTGCCAGGCCGGGTTGTGGCGCGGATCGTGGGGATCGCTCATGACAACTCCTATCGGTGACTGCCCCCTTGGAACCCGGGGCACGGGATTCGTTCGCCTGGCCCGCTTCTTGCTTTGCTTAGGACGAGGCCGGCACCGGCCTCGTCCCCGCATCCCAGCAGAAGGACGCCCGCCATGCAAGATGCCCGTGTCCGGTGGCCTGGTGGGCGGAAGTCAGCAGGGGAGCGGCGATGATGGCGATGGCCTCAGCGCCCCCTGGCCTCGGCCACCAGGCGGTAGCTGGTAAGACGATCCTCGGCGCTGTAGGCGTCGGTAGTGATCATCAGCTCGTCGGCGCCGGTGGCCGCCAGGAAGGCCTCCAGCTCGTCGCGCACCGTCTCGGGGCCACCGATGATGGCGGCGCCCAGGAACTGCTCCACCTGGGCGCGCTCCAACGGCGTCCAGTCGAGCGCCTCCACCGGCGGCTGGGAAAAGGTGCGCCGGCCGCGGATCAGGTTGAGGAACTTCTGCTGGGCGGTGGTGGCCAGGTAGTGGGCCAGGGCGTCGCTCTCGGCGGCGATCACCGGCAGCCCCACCAGGGCATAGGGCGCCTCTAGCTGCGGCGAGGGCCGGAAGGCCTCCCGATAGCAGCGCAGGGCCTCGAACAGGTAGCCCGGGGCGAACTGGGCGGCGAAGGCGAAGGGCAGCCCCAGGCGTCCGGCCAGGCGGGCGCTGTAGTCGCTGGAGCCCAGCAGCCAGATCGGCACCCGGGTGCCCTGGCCGGGGATGGCGCGCACCCGCTGGTTCGGGGCGGCCTCATCCAGGTAGCCGCGCAACTCCTCGAGGCGCGCCGGGAAGTCGTCGACCCCGGCCCGGGGATCCCGGCCCAGGGCCGCCACGGTGGCGCCGTCGGTGCCCGGGGCGCGACCCAGGCCCAGGTCGATGCGCCCGGGATAGAGGGTCTCCAGGGTGCCGAACTGCTCGGCGACCACCAGGGGCGCGTGGTTGGGCAGCATGATGCCACCGCTGCCCACGCGAAGCGTCGAGGTGGCGCCGGCCACATGGCCGATCAGTACCGCCGTGGCGGCGCTGGCGATGCCCTCCAGGTTGTGATGCTCCGCCAACCAGTAGCGGGTGAAGCCCAGCGCCTCCGCCTGGCGGGCCAGCTGCACCGTCTCGCGGAAGCTGTCGGCGATGCTGCCGCCCTGGCGCACCGGGGCCAGGTCGAGCACCGAGAGGGGAGTCGAGGCGAGTCGAGACATAGCATCCACCGCGGTAAATAGTTAGCTTGCTCGCTATCATCCCGGGGCCTGAGGGGCTTTGCAATGGCCGGGCGGATTATTGCAGTGGAGATGCCGAGGGGCGCTGGGGCCAGGGCAAAGCAAAGCGCCTTTATCATGGACGATAAAGTCGAGCTTCCAGGGAGGGATTCACAGCGTCTTTGCGACGGCCTGCCCTCAGGAAAGCCCCTCTAACCACCCGCCGTTGGTGGTCGATCGAATTGCGCTTATGATAAAGAGCCGTTCACCCCATGACAGGCTCCCATGTCTTCACGCCGATCCAGTCGCGGCGCCACCCGCCGCCCCCGCCCCGGCCAGCGTGTCGCGTTCGACCGCTGGCTCGATCGCGCCGTGGATATCGCCGTGCTCGCCGCCCTGGCGGTGGGCCTCGTCGCCTTGCTATTGACCCTGCTGCGATGAGGCGTGAGTGATGCGCCAAGGTCGCTATCCGCTCGTGGCCGATGAGGGCAATGGTGGCGATTGAGACACGGGTTCCGTAATCGAAAAACACGAAGCTCTGGCCAGGGCACGCTTTGCTTGAAGAGTGCGAGGCCAGTCCGCCTTCGGACCGGCTCGTGGCCATGGGGTCCGTGACCAGATCGGTGGAGCAGAGCTCAACCTGATTTTCTCTCCTCGCTAGGAGAGTGTCCGGCGCGGCGTCGATAGGCCCGCGAGAAGCTAGAGACCTCGGAGAAGCCGAGATCGAAAGCGATCTCGCTCACGGAGCGTGGCGTCTCTCGTAACCAGTAGCGCGCCCAGGATAGGCGGCGATTCATTACGTACTGCTGGGGTGTTACGCCGAAGTCGCGCAGGCAACGCAGGTGCAGCTGGCTCTGGCTTAAGTGGAAGTGGTCGGCCAGGGTCGGGTTATTGGGGGGGCGGGCGAGATGCGCATCGATAAAGGCATTGAGGGCCTCGGTGGTCAGGCGGTCGCGGCGGCTCTCCTCGCCGGTATGCCGGGCGGCGACCAGCTCGCTTAGCTGGCTGACGAACAGCATGCCCAATTGATGGTTGAGCAGGGTGGCCTGGGCCTGGGTCCTCGGCGCTTTCAACTGATGGGCGGCCATCTCCACCAGGGGAACCAGGGACGGCGGCAGGCTGAGGGTCCTGGGAACCGCGAAGAGGGACTCGCGTAGTTCCAGAGTGCAGCAGCGCTCCAGTGCCAGCAGGCAGGGATCCTCGGCATCGATATCCAGGACCAGGACCTCGCAGTCATCGTCCCGACCCAGATAGAGGTGGGACTCGCCAGGCGGGAGGATGGCCGCCTGGCCCAGCACGAGTCGCTCGCCTCCGGGACCGAATTCATAATCCATGGTACCGCGCCACCCCAGCATCAGTTGAGGGTAGGCGTGACAGTGCGCGCCGGAGCGACGCGCTATTCGGTTACAACGAGCCTGGGTCTGGGTCATGGGGCCCCCGGGAGGGAAGAGTGCGGAGTCTCGAGCAAGGGATCGAGAGACCGGGTCAAGAGTCCTTGCCTCGCGCTGCCTAGACTGGCGTTTCAAGATCGTTGAAACGAGGCTGACATGATTCTCGATGCCGAGCAAGTGACCGAAGCGCTGCCCTGGGATGCCCTGGTGGAAGCCTTGGCCGATATCTTCACTCGTACCGTGCACTCGCCGGTGCGCCATCACCATCACATGCAAGTGCCGGGCGACCCGGACGCGACCCTGCTGCTGATGCCGGCCTGGCTCGAGGGCCAGTACCTGGGCGTCAAGCAGGTCAACGTCTTCCCCGGCAATAGCGTCCGCGGTGAGCCGGGCTTGAGCGGCCATTATCTGCTTAGCTGCGCCCGTACCGGGCGTCACCTGGCCCAACTGGATGGCAACGAGCTCACCGCCCGGCGTACCGCGGCGGCCTCGGCCCTGGCCGCGCGTTACCTGGCCCGGGAAGACGCCAGCGAACTACTGATGGTCGGCGCCGGCCGCATGGGACGCCGACTGATCCCTGCCCACCGGGCCGTCAGGCCCATCGAGCGGGTCCGCGTCTGGGACATCCATGAGGCCTCGGCGGCGGCGCTGGTCGCCGACCTTCAGGCGGAGGGCCTCGATGCCGAGGTGGTGCCGGCGGAGGGGCTGGCCGAGGCCGCCGGCCGTGCCGACATCATCAGCTGCGCCACCCTCAGCCGCGACCCGCTGATCCGCGGCGAATGGCTGACGCCCGGCACGCACCTGGACCTGGTGGGCAGCTTCACCCCCTTTATGCGCGAGGCCGACGACGAGGTGATGCGTCGCGGCGCCATCTTTGTCGATACCCGCGCCGGGGCCCTGAGCGAGACCGGTGACCTGATCGACCCGCTCGAGAGCGGCGTGATCGCCGAAGCCGACATCCTTGCCGACTTCCCCGATCTCTGCGAGAGACGCCATGTTGGTCGCGGCGCGCTGCCGGCCCCCGAGCAGGCGATCACCGTCTTCAAGTCGGTGGGCGCCTCGGTGGAGGACCTGGCCGCCGCCATCCTGGCCTATGAACGCCGCGCGACACAGGCCTGACCCCGGGGCGGCTTCGGCCGCCCGACTCCTATCACACAACGACAACGAGGGCGGGTTCACTCGCCCGGGAGTGAAAGACGCAATGAAAGACTATTCGACCCCGAGCATCCCCATGCCGCGGCTGCCCCTGGCGCTGATCCCCATCGTGCTGACCATCGCCCTGCTGGGCGTGCAGATCTTCTACTACGACGACTTCACCCCGCACATCCCGCTGGCCATCGGCTTCGGCATCACCGCCCTGGTCGGCTGGCTGCAGGGCTACCGCTGGAAGGACATCGAGGCCGGCGCCTTCCAGGTGCTGCACGTGGCGATGCCATCCATCGCCACCCTGATCATCGTCGGCATGCTGGTGGGCACCTGGATCGCCAGCGGCACCGTGCCGATGCTCATCTACCTGGGGCTCGAGCTGATCGACCCCAGCTGGTTCCTGGCCGCGGCCATGCTGATGTGCTCCATGGTCTCGCTGTCGATCGGCTCCTCCTGGACCACCGTCGGCACCGTGGGTCTGGCGCTGATCGGCATCGGTGACGCCTTCGGCGTGCCCATCTACTGGACCGCCGGTGCGGTGGTCTCCGGGGCCTTCTTCGGCGACAAGATCTCGCCGCTGTCCGATACCACCAACCTCTCCCCGGCGGTGACCGAGACCAATATCTTCGATCACATCCGCTATATGCTGCCGACCACCATTCCCGCCATGCTGATCGCCCTGGCGGTGTACCTGGTGGTGGGCGGCGCCGAGGGCGGGGCGGGCGACTCCCTGGCACGCATCGAGACCATCAAGCAGGGGCTGGCCGACAGCTTCGCGATGGGCGTCTGGCAGCTGCTGCCGCTGGTGGTGGTCATCGGCCTGGCTTTCTTCAAGGTGGCGCCGATCCCGGCCCTGTTCATTGGCGTGATGCTGGGCGGCGGCGTGGCCATCCTGACCCAGGGTGCCTCCGTCCACGATGCCTTGACCTTCGCCCACAGCGGCTTCGCCATCGAGACCGGTACCGCCACCCTGGACAGCCTGCTCAACCGCGGCGGCGTCACCTCCATGACCTGGGTGGTGACCCTGATGATGTTCGCCCTGGCCTACGGCGGCGCGCTCGAGCGCACCCGCTGCCTGGAGGCCATCGTCAGTGCCATCATGAAGCGCCTCAAGGGCTTCCGCGGCCTGCAGACCAGCGCCATCCTGACCTCCATCGCCACCAACGTGGTCTCCGGCGACGTCTACCTGTCCATCGCCCTGCCGGGGCGCATGTACAAGCCGGCCTATGACCAGGTGGGCTACTCGCGGCTGAACCTGTCCCGGGCCATCGAGGAGGGCGGTACCCTGGTCTCGCCGCTGGTGCCCTGGAACGCCGGCGGGGCCTTCGTGATCGGCGCCCTGGGCCTGACCGTGACCGCCGGCGACTTCAGCCAGCTGCTCTACATTCCCCTGGCCTTCGCCTGTTGGCTGTCACCGCTGTTCGGCATCCTCTATGCCCAGCTGGGCTGGTTCTCCAAGCGCGCCGAGCCCGACGAGATGGCTGAGGAAGCCGTGGCGGAGGATCGTGCATGAACCAGGTCGCCGCTCCCCTCCGGATTGCGGTAATCGGCGCCGGCGTGGTGGGGATGACCACCGCGCTGGCCCTGCAGCGCCAGGGGCATGTGGTCAGCGTGCTCGATCCCCGCGGGCCGGGGGAGGGCGCCTCCTATGGCAACGCCGGCTTCCTGGCCACCGAGCTGATCGATCCGCTGTCGACGCCGGCTACCCTGCGTAAGGCGCCTCGGCTGTGGCTCGATCCCCACGGGGCCCTGGCGTTGCCGGCGCGTTATCTGCCACGGCTGGCGCCCTGGCTGATGCGCTTTATCGCCGCCGCTCGTCCCGCTCGGGTCGCCAAGGGGCGCCAGGCACTGGCGGCCCTCAATGGGGCCTCGGTGGATGCCTGGCGGCGCTGCCTGGCCGATATCGGCGCCGAGGAGGAGTTGTTGGACTCGGGCTATCTGCTGGTCTGGGAGTCCCCGGAGGGGCGGGAAGCCGCCAAGGCCCAGAGGGCGCATCTGGAGCGCTGGGGACACGCGGTGGAATGGCTCGAGGGCGAGGCATTGCGTGCCCGGGAACCGGGCCTTTCCGGCGCGCTCAGTCATGGTCTCTACTTCCCCGGTGCTCACCAGGTGCGTGACCCCTATGCCCTGGTGCGGCGCCTGGCCGCGGCCTTCGAGGCTCGTGGCGGGGTGATTCGCCAGGCCAGTGTCGAGCGCCTCGAACCTCGCGACGGGGGTGTTCGGTTGCACACCGACCAGGGCCAGTTGGACGTTGCTCAGGCGGTGGTCGCGGCAGGGGCCTGGAGTCATCGCCTGGCCGCCGGGCTCGGCCTGTCGATCCCCCTGGAGACGGAGCGGGGCTACCACCTGACCCTGCCCGGGCGCGGCCAGGCGCTGCGCCAGCCGGTGGGGTCGGCGGAGCGTCGTTTCGTGATGACGCCGATGAGTTGCGGTCTGCGGGTGGTCGGTTTCACCGAGCTCGGCGGCCTGGTGTTACCGCCGCTCAGGCGTCGCTATGCCTCGCTGCGTTGCCATGCCGGCGCCCTATTGGCGGATAAAACGGGCCTCGATCACAGTGCCGAGGAGTGGATGGGATTTCGGCCGACCCTGCCGGATTCCCTGCCGGTGATCGATACCCATCCGGACTACCCGGCGGTGCATTTCGCCTTCGGTCACCAGCACCTGGGGTTGACCCAGGCGGCGATCACCGCAGAGCTGCTAGCCGCTCGCATGGCAGGGGAAACACCGAGCCTAGACCTCGCGCCCTACCGGGTAACGCGGTTCCGTCGCCACCAAGCGTTGGAGCCCGAGCTCGGACTTTCTTGAGCGAGTTACCTGGCGGAGCGTCGTCTTTGCATCGAGGCCACCATCGCGGAGGGTGCTACCAGCCTGCTGGCTGCGGTCGAGCAGGCAGGTTTTGTTCAAGACACGATACCGGGCTATGCCACCGTTATTTGCTCATGGAGCAGGCCGGTTGCTCCGCGGCGGGCCGGTCGAGGTGTTCGAGGACCCAGGTGACGAAGCCTTTTACCTTGGCCAGTTCCGCCTTGTGCTCGGGGTAGGCCAGGTAGTAGGCATCCCGGCTGGTTAGCGAATACGGCCAGGGAATGACCAACTGACCCGCAGCCAACTCCTCCTCGGCCAGGAAGCGGGGAACCAGCGCGACCCCACAACCCGCCCTGGCGGCGCGCAGCGTCATCGAATAGGTATCGAAGCGTGGGCCGTGATAGCTGTGCTCGGTATAGAGCCCTTGAGCGGCGAACCAGTCGTGCCAGGCCTCCGGTCGAGTGGCGCTCTGCAGGAGCACCAGCCGGGTCAGGGCCAGGGGATCCTCAATGCCCTCTGCCGGCAGCGTCGATGGCGAACAGACCACTACGACTTCTTCATCGAGTAGCTTGATGCACTCGGCCTTTGGCCAGGCGCCATGGCCGAAGAAGAAGGCCATGTCGACGTTTTGTTCTTCGAGATCGAAGGGTTCCACCCGGTTGCTGATGTTCAGGTAGATATCCGGGTGGCGAAAGCGAAAGCCCTTGAGCCGGGGGATAAGCCAACGGGCGCCGAAGGTGGGCAGGGTGGTGATGTTGAGCACCTCGCTCTGGCCACCGTAGGACTGCATGTAGCGGGTGGACATCTCCACCTGGGCGAGAATCTTGCGCACTTCCGTCAGGTACAGGGAGCCCTCGGGGGTGATCCGCAGCCGCTTGCGCACTCGCAGGAACAACGGGTGCTCGAGTACCGATTCCAGCTGGGCCACCTGCTTGCTGACGGCGCTCTGGGTCAGGTTCAGCTCGTCGGCCGCCCGCGTAAAGCTGAGATGGCGTGCCGATGCCTCGAAGCACTGCATGGCGGTCAGGCTGGGTAAGTGACGGCGATTCATTGCACTCATTTCAAGAAAAAAAATAATGAACTTTGTATAAAACGTCGTTTGAGATGGGTCAAGTGCCGCGGCAATACTGCATATGTTTCCAAGCCAGACATATCGTCAGTAGGAGGAAGAATGATCCATACCATCATGCAGCGACTGGGCGTGGCGGAGTCCCTGTACCGCGGCGGTGACTACCCGGTGGCCTCGCCCACCGATGGCCAGGAGATCGGCCGGGTTCACCTGGAGAGCGGTGAAGCGGTCAAGGCGCGTATCGACCGTGCCCAGGAGGCCTTCGAGGCCTGGCGCCGAGTGCCGGCGCCGCGCCGTGGCGAGCTGGTGCGCCTCTTCGGCGAGCAGCTGCGTCGCCACAAGGACGCTCTCGGCACCCTGGTGACCCTGGAGTGCGGCAAGATCTACCAGGAGGGCCTGGGCGAAGTACAGGAGATGATCGACATCTGCGATCTCGCCGTCGGTCAGTCCCGCCAGCTCTATGGCCTGACCATCGCCTCCGAACGGCCCGGACACCATATGCGCGAAAGCTGGCATCCGCTGGGGCCGATTGGCCTGATTACCGCCTTCAACTTCCCCGTGGCGCCTTGGGCCTGGAACGCGGCCCTGGCGCTGGTCTGTGGCAACAGCCTGCTGTGGAAGCCATCGGAAAAGACACCGCTGTGCGCCCTGGCCTGCCAGGCCCTGCTCGAACGTGCCATGGAGGAGTTTGGTGACGAAGCCCCTGAGGGACTCAGCCAGGTCATCATCGGTGAACGCGAGGCCGGTGAGGTGCTGACCGACGATCCTCGGGTGCCGTTGATCAGCGCCACCGGCAGCACGCGCATGGGGCGTGAGGTCGCGCCCCGTGTCGCCGCTCGTTTCGGTCGCAGCATCCTCGAGCTGGGTGGCAACAACGCGATGATTCTGGCCCCTAGCGCCGATCTGGACATGGCGGTGCGTGCGATCCTGTTCTCGGCGGTGGGCACCGCCGGCCAGCGTTGCACCACGCTTCGTCGCCTGATCGTCCATGAGTCCGTGCGCGACGAAGTACTGGAGCGCGTAAAGAAAGCCTACGCCAACGTCAGCATCGGCGACCCCATGGCAGGTAACCTCGTTGGTCCGCTGATCGATGCCCAGGCCTTCGACCAGATGCAGTCGGTGCTCGGCAAGGCCCGGGAACAGGGGGCCACGGTCTACGGCGGCGAGCGTCGGCTGGCCGACCAGTACCCCGACGGGTATTACGTGGCACCCGCCATCGTCGAGGTCGAGCGTCAGAACGAGCTCGTCAAGCACGAGACCTTTGCGCCGATTCTCTATGTCATGACCTACCGTGACTTCGAGGAGGCCCTGGCGCTACAGAATGACGTGCCGCAGGGGCTCTCCTCCTGCATCTTTACCACCGATGTGCGCGAGGCCGAGGCCTTCGTCTCGGATACCGGCAGCGATTGCGGTATCGCCAACGTCAATATCGGCCCGAGCGGCGCCGAGATAGGCGGTGCCTTCGGCGGCGAAAAGGAGACCGGTGGCGGGCGCGAATCGGGCTCCGATGTCTGGAAGAGCTACATGCGTCGGCAGACTAACACGGTGAACTACTCTCGTGAGCTGCCGCTGGCGCAGGGCATTCAATTCGATTGACGGGCCGTGCCCGCCAGCAATGGCCGGTCGTCCGGGGCTCGGCGGCAACGGGGTGCTGCGGTCGAACCGCTCCGCGATGAGTCCGAGCGGAGCCTCGGGACGGCTGGCTGCTTCAACGCAGGAGTGGAGGAGTCGCATGAAGGAAGCGTGCCTCTGGCAAGATACCTCGCCCGAGCCGATGCCGGATTTACCCGATCTCGAAGGCCCTCAGGCCAGCGACGTCATCGTGGTGGGAGGCGGCATTACCGGGCTGAGTACGGCCCTGCATCTCGCCGAGGCGGGGACGGCGGTAACGCTGATCGAGGCGGGAGAGATTCCCAGTGGCGGATCGGGGCGCAATGTCGGCCTGGTCAATGCCGGGCTTTGGATTCCCCCCGATGATATCTGTGAGGCCCTCGGGGAGGCCGACGGTGAGCGCGCCAATGCCATCCTGGGAGCCGCGCCCGCCAAGGTCTTCGCGCTGATCGAACACCATGGCATCGCCTGCCAGGCGACCCGCAGCGGTACCTTGCATCTCGCCCACAATGGCCAGGGGGAGCGGGAGCTGGCACGACGCGCCGAGCAGCTGCAGCGCCGTGGCGCGCCGGTCGACCTGGTCGAAGACGAGGCCTGCTGGGGCATGCTCGGTACGCGGCGCATTCGTCGCGCACTGCACGATCATCGGGCCGGAACGCTCAATCCCGTCGCCTACACTCGCGGCCTGGCCCGGGCCGCCATCGCTGCCGGGGCGCTGCTCTATGCTCGTAGCCCCGCCCTGGGCGTGGCGCGGGAGGGCGATGGTTGGCGAGTCGCGACGCCTCGGGGCAGCGTGACGGCCTCGCGCCTGGTGTTGGCCACTAATGCCTATAGCGAGGAGGAGTGGAACCAGGTTCGTCAGCACTTCTTTCCCGGCCACTTCTTCCAGGTCGCCTCCCCGCCGCTGTCGGATGCGCTCGCCGGCGATATCCTGCCGCAGCGCCAGGGCGCCTGGGATACCCGCATGGTGCTGAGCAGCATGCGGCGCGACGCCGAGGGTCGCCTGATCCTGGGCAGCCTGGGGCGCGGCGACGGACGACCCGCGAGCTACGTGCGGTGCTGGGCGGATCGCATCCAGCGCCACTACTTCCCGCAATTGGGCCGAGTCGACTGGGAGTGCACCTGGACCGGCCGCATCGCCTTTACCCCCGACCACACGCTGCGGCTCTTCGAGCCGGCTCCCGGCATCCTGGCGGCCACCGGCTATAACGGGCGCGGCATCACCACCGGCACGGTGGTAGGACAGGGGTTCGCTCGCTACCTGACCCATGGCGACGATGCCCTGCTGCCCTTGCCGATTCGCTCGCCCAAGCCCATCCCGGCCAAGCCCTTGTGGAGTTCGTGCTACGAGGGTGGGTTCACGCTCTACCACACCGGTCAATGCCTACGGGTGCTGATCTGACCAACCACAACAGCATCAGGCTTCATGAGCCAACGACAGCGATAACTCCAACACAACGCTGAGGACCACGACATGACCGATCCGGCCGTACCCCCGTCATCTCCCAAGCCGAGCCTACTGCTCGCCCTGACACCCGTGGTGCTGACACTGGTCGCCATCGCGGTGCAGATTTTCTACTTCGGCGACTTTACCCCGCATATCCCCCTGGCCATCGGCCTGGCCATTACCTCGCTGGTGGGGCTACGGCTCGGCTACCGCTGGAAGCGCATCGAGGAGGGCATCTTCCGCGTCATACATGTCTCGTTGCCATCGGTATCCGTCCTGATCTGTGTCGGCATGATCATCGGCGTATGGATCGCCAGCGGCACCGTGCCGAGCCTTATCTACTATGGCCTGACCCTGCTATCGCCGGCCTATTTCCTGGCCGCCGCCATGTTGTTGTGTTCGGTCGTCTCCCTATCGCTGGGGACCTCCTGGGGCACCGTCGGCACGGTGGGCCTCGCGTTGATGGGCATCGGTGCGGGATTTGATATTCCCATGTACTGGACCGCCGGCGCCGTGGTCTCGGGAGCCTTCTTCGGCGACAAGGTATCGCCACTCTCCGACACCACCAACCTGGCCCCGGCCGTGACCGGCACCGATGTGTTCTCCCATATCAAGAACCTGATGCCGACCACGACCCCGGCAATGTTGATCGCCCTGGTCATCTATCTGGTGGCGGGCTTCACGCTGATCGATGACCAGGCGGCCTCTTTCGCGCGAATCAACGCGATCACCGCGTCCCTGGACGACAACTTTACGATCTCTCCCTGGCTACTGCTGCCGGCCTTGCTGGTGATCGTCTTAGCCGTCAAGCGCATGCCGCCCATTCCCTCGCTGTTTGCCGGCGTCCTCGCCGGGGCCATGACCGCCATGCTGGTTCAGGGCGCCGGTTTGCATGATGTGGTGACCTATGCCAACTACGGGTACGCCATCGATACCGGTGTCGAGGCGATGGACAGCCTGCTCAACCGCGGTGGCATCCAGTCGATGATGTGGACGGTGTCGCTGGTCCTGATCGCGCTGGGCTTCGGGGGGGCACTGGAAAAGACCGGCTGTCTGGAGACGATCATCCGGGCCATCATGACCAAGGTTCGCAGCTTCCGTGGCGTCCAGAACTCGGCCATGTTGACCTCCTTCGCGACCAACCTGGTCGCCGGCGACCCCTACCTCTCGATTGCCCTGCCGGGCCGTATGTATGCCCCGACCTATCGCGGCCTGGGCTATTCGACACTGAACCTGTCGCGGGCCATCGAGGAGGGCGGCACGATGATGTCGCCATTGGTACCCTGGAATGCCGGTGGGGCCTTCGTCATCAGCGTGCTGGGGTTGGGCATCGCCGAGGGCAATGTGGAAAACCTGCTGTATATTCCCTTGGCCTTCGCCTGCTGGATTTCACCGCTGATCGGGGCCTTCTATGCCCAGTTCGGGTTCTTCTCTCCCAAGGCCAGCGAGGCGGAACGGCGGCTCTGGCAGGAGCAGCAAGAACCCATTGCCACTCGCGAGGACCTCGGGGCCGCCGCCGATGCCGTCGTCTCGGCGGCCGCGGCGAACGCGGGTCCTGCCTCCGCCCTGGGGCGCTAGCCGTACCGATGCACCAAGCTGCCGTCGTCGCTGCCCCATGAGAAAAAACGCCACGCCCAGTCTCCTGGGCGTGGCGTTTCGCTTGGCAGGCGGTTCGCTCAGCTTAGCCGCTGCATATAGTCCACGTAGCCGAAGGTCTTGACCGTGCGCACCTCGCGGCTCGCCTCGTCGATGCGGCAGATCGACGGCAGGCGGATGCCATTGAAGGTGGTGGTCTTGACCATGGTGTAGTGAGCCATGTCGGTGAACACCAGGCGGTCGCCGATTTCGAGCGGCGCGTCGAAGGAGTAGTCGCCGATCACGTCGCCGGCGAGACACGTCATGCCCCCCAGGCGGTAGGTGTGGGCCTTCTCGTTCGGCTCGCCGCCGCCGATGATCTGCGGCCGGTAGGGCATTTCCAGCACGTCGGGCATATGCGCGGTGGCGGAGGTGTCGAGGATGGCGATGGGGCCGTCATTCTCGACGATATCCAGCACGCTACACACCAGATAGCCGGTATTCAACGCGATGGCCTCACCGGGCTCCAGGTAGACCGTCAGGTGCGGATGGCGCTCCCGGAAACCGCGAATCACCCGCACCAGCCGCTCCACGTCGTAGTCGGCGCGGGTGATATGGTGGCCGCCGCCGAAATTGACCCATTTCAGGCCGGCGAGGTAGTGGCCGAAGCGCTCCTCGAAGGCCGCCAGGGTCGACTCCAGGTCGTCGCTGTTCTGCTCGCACAGGGTGTGGAAGTGCAGTCCCTCGAGGCCTTCCATCACCTCCGGCGTCAGGTCCCGGGCCCGGGTGCCGAGCCGCGAGCCCGGGGCGCAGGGGTCGTAGAGCGGCACCGCGCCGGTGGAGTGCTCCGGGTTGACCCGCAGCCCGCAGGAGACCCGGCGGGGGGCGCCCGCGATGGTCTCGCGGAAGCGCCGCCACTGGCCCGGGGAGTTGAAGCTGAGGTGGTCCGCGTAGCGCAGCACTACCGCCAGCTCCTCCTCGGTGAAGGCCGGCGAGTAGCAGTGCACCTCGCCGCCGAAGGTCTCCGCCCCCAGGCGCGCCTCGTCCTGGCCGCTGGCGGTGGTGCCCACCAAGTACTGGCGGACCAGCGGGAAGGCATCCCACATGGCGAAGCCCTTCAGCGCCAGCAGGATGCGCGCGCCGCTGCGCTCTTGGACCTCGGCGAGGCGCTCCAGGTTACGGCGCAGCAGGGCGTCGTCCACCACATAGGCCGGGGAGGGGCAGGCCCGGACGTTGAAGTCCAGGCCCTGCTCGCGTGCATTCGCCATGGCTCAGGCCAGGGGGTCGTGGTCGGGGTCGAGCTCGACCACCTGCCAGGGCAGGCCCATCTCGCCGATGCGCGCCATGAAGGGGTCGGGGTCGAGCTGCTCGACGTTGAACACGCCCGCGCCCTTCCAGATGCCTTCCAGCATCAGCATGGCGCCGGTCACCGCCGGCACGCCGGTGGTGTAGGAGATGGCCTGGGACTGGACCTCGGCGTAGCACTGCTCGTGGTCGCAGATGTTGTAGATATGCACCTTGCGACGCTTACCGTCCTTGATGCCGTCGGCGATGATGCCGATGTTGGTCTTGCCCTTGGTGCGCGGCCCCAGCGAGGCCGGGTCGGGCAGCACCGCCTTGAGGAACTCCAGCGGGGCGATCTCGGCATCGCCGACCTTGATCGGCTCGATGCTGGTCATGCCGACGTTCTCGAGCACCTTGAGGTGGGTGATGTACTTGTCGGAGAAGGTCATCCAGAAGCGGATGCGCTCCAGGCCCTTGATGTTCTGGCACAGGGATTCCATCTCCTCGTGATAGAGGAGGTAGATGTCCTTCTCGCCGATGCCGTCGAAGTCGAACTTGCGCTTCACCGCCAGCGGGTCGGTTTCCTTCCACTCGCCCTTCTCCCAGTAGCGACCCTTCGCGGTGATTTCGCGAATATTGATCTCCGGGTTGAAGTTGGTGGCGAAGGGGTAGCCGTGATCGCCGCCGTTGGCATCCAGGATGTCGATGCGGTGGATCTCGTCGAAGAGGTTCTTCTGGGCGTAGGCACAGTAGATATTGGTCATGCCCGGGTCGAAGCCGCAGCCCAGGGTGGCCATGTTACCGGCCTCCTGGTAGCGGTCCTGGAAGGCCCACTGCTCCTTGTACTCGAACTTGGCCTCGTCCGGATGCTCGTAGTTGGCGGTGTCCAGGTAGGGCACGCCGGTACGCAGACAGGCCTCCATGATGGTCAGGTCCTGATAGGGCAGGGCCACGTGGATCAGCACGTCCGGTCGGAACGACTCGATCAGGGCGACCAGCGCCTCGACGTTGTCGGCATCCACCTGGGCGGTCTGGATCGGGCGATCCAACTGGTCGGCGATCGCCTTGCACTTCGCCTCGTTGCGGCTGGCCAGCAGGATCTCGCTGAAGACCTCGGGATGCTGGGCACACTTGTGGGTAACAACACCGCCGACGCCTCCGGCGCCGATAATCAAGACTTTGCTCATGGGTTCGAATCCAGATCGGGAAATGTCAACAGTGGTAGGGTCTTATCGGTAGTGGGCCGCCACAGCGCACCCCGACCCGATGCCACCCCGGTCATGGCCTCGCCCGGCTCCGCGTCATGCTGGGCCGGCGAGAGGGCGCAGATAATGGCCCCCCATGAGGCTGGTCGCAAGTAGTTTTCGCGTCAAGGGGCAACAAAACGCTTGCGCGGCGTCACCAAGCCGTATAACGACGCCGCCGAGGCCCCATATCAGGGCCTCGGCGGCGGAGTGGGTAGCGCCCCTCGGCGCTCTCTGCGGTGGTAGTCGATCAGGGCTTGGGTTGCTGCTGGGTAATGCAGTGGATATTGCCGCCGCCGAGCAGGATCTCCCGGGCCGGCACGCCGACCACTCGCTTGTCGGGGAAGAGCCCCTGGAGGATCGCCCGGGCTTCCTCGTCGTGGGCGGGGTCGAGGAAGGGCATCACCACCACCGAGTTGCCGATATAGAAGTTGACGTAGGAGCCGGCCATGCGGTCGCCGGGCTGGCGCGGGTGGGAGCTGTTGAGGCGATCCAGGCCGCTGGCCTCGTCCTCGGCGATATGCAGCGGGCCGGGCTGGGGCAGCTTGTGCACGGTCAGCGGGCGCCCCTTGGCGTCGGTGGCGCCCTCCAGCACCGCAAGCGCCTCCCGTGAGATGGCGGCCTGGGGGTCCGCCTCGTCGTCGCACCAGGTCAGGGCCACCTGGCCGGGGGCGATAAAGCAGCAGAGGTTGTCCACGTGGCCGTCGGTCTCGTCCAGGTGGCAGCCCCGGGGCAGCCAGATCACCTTGTCGATGCCCAGGTAGTCGCGGAGCACCGTTTCCATCCCCTCGCGGCTCATCTCCGGGTTGCGGTTGGCGTTGAGCAGGCACTCCTCGGTGGTGATCAGGGTGCCCTCGCCGTCCACATGGATGGCGCCGCCCTCCAGCACCACCGGCGCCTCGAAGCGCGGGATGCCGAGCATCTCGGCGATCTTGGTGCGGATGCGCTTGTCCTTGTCCCAGGGAAAGTAGAGGCCGCCCTTGAGGCCGCCCCAGGCGTTGAATACCCAGTCCACCATGGCCAGGCGGCCGTCCGGGTGGGTCAGGAAGGTGGGGCCCATGTCGCGCATCCAGGCGTCGTTGCTGGAGAGCTCCACCACGCGGATATGCGCGGGCAGCTGGTTGCGGGCGTTCTCGTACTGCTCGTCGTTGACGCCGACGAACACCGTCTCGCTCTCGGCGATGGCGCAGGCCACCTCGGCGAAGGCCTGCTGGGCCGGCTTGGCGCCATAACGCCAGGTGTCGGGACGCTGGGGCCAGAGCATCCAGCAGGCATCGTGGGGGGCGAACTCGGCGGGCATGGCGAAGCCCTGGGCCCGGGGCGTGGCCTCGGAGGTGGCTCGATCGATCATTGGCTGGTTCATGGCGATTCTCACAGGTGGCCGACCATCAGGAAGATACCGGCGGCGATGGCGGCGGCGATCAACACATAGGGCAACTGGGTCAGGGCGTGGGCCATGGGGGTGCAGCCGCTGCCCTGGGCGGAGAGCACCGTGGAGTCGCCGTAGAAGCAGGCGTGGCTACCGAAGGCGCTGGCCGAGATCAGGGCGCCGATCACCAGCGGCATATGGCTGTCCATGCTCGCCGCCAGCGGCAGCACGATGGGCATGGCCACGGCGAAGATGCCCCAGAAGGAGCCGGTGGCGAAGGCCAGGAAGGCCATGGTGACGAAGACCACCGCCGGCAGCAGGGCCGGGGTCATCAGCGGCTGAACGGTGGCGATCACGTAGTCGGTGAGCCCCAGCACGTCGTTGACCTCCTTGAGGGTGAAGCCCGCCACCAGGGTGCCCAGCGGCATGATCATCGCCTTGAAGCCATCCAGGGCGGTGTCGAAGGTGTCGTTGAAGCTCAGCAGTTTCTGGCTGGCGATCAGCACCAGGGTCACCGCCAGGGCCACGATGACGCCGCGCAGGATGTCGATCTCGAAGTACCAGGTGAAGAAGATCAGGGTGGCGATGGGTAACAGGAAGTTAAGCAGATGCGGCCGCTTACCGCCGGTGTCCTCGACTTCCAGGGCGGTGTCGTCGACGCCGTCCGGCATCAGTTGGCCGGCGGCGGCGCGGGCCTCGGCGGCCTTCATGGGGCCGAGGTTGGGAATCCAGCCGAGTGCCACCAGGGGCACCACGGCGGCGGCCACCCAGGCATAGAACATATAGGGAATGGACTCGATATACAGGCCCATGCCGTTGCCGGCGACGTTGTTCTCCTCCAGCAGGCCGGCGAAGAACACCGCCCAGGTAGAGAAGGGCACCAGGATGCAGATCGGCGCCGCGGTGGAGTCGACGATATAGGCGAGCTTCTCCCGGGAGATCTGGAAGCGGTCGGTGACCTTCTTCATGGAGGCGCTGATGGTCAGCGCATTGAGGTAGTCGTCGACGAAGATCACCAGCCCCAGCACCCAGGTGGCCAGCAGGCTCTGGCGGCGGCTATGGATACGCTTGGTGATGGCGTCGCCGAAACTGAGCACGCCGCCGGTCTTGACCAGCAGGGCGATCAGGCTGCCGAACAGGCCGCAGACCAGGATGATCCAGGTGACGGTGTCGTTGCCCAGCACGCTGAGCAGGATATCCGAGCCCTGGGTGACCACGCTGGTGGGGTCGATCATCAGCAGCCCCACCAGGGCCCCGGCCATCAGCGACTCGATGGTGCGGCGGGTGATAATGGCCATGCCCAGCACCACCAGGGTGGGGAGCAGGCTCCAGGCGCCAAAACTTTCCATACAAGACTCTCTATTATCGTTGTGGTCGTGGTCGCCAGGGGGCCGGTCGCCCGGCCCCGAGGGTGGTTTACAGGAAGCCGTCCGCGCGCAGGGACGCGGTGGTGGCGGCGAAGGCCTCGTCGAGGATGGCCACCACCCGGTCCACGGTGTCGCGGTCCCAGATCAGGGGCGGCGAGATGATATTGAGGTGACCCACCGGACGGATGATCAGCCCGCGCTTCTGGGCCTCGGCGGCGACCCGGTCGCCGACCCGCGCTTCCACCGGCAACAGCGCCTTGGTGGCCTTGTCGGCGACGTTTTCGATGGCCAGCATAAAGTGGCTGCCGCGTACGTCTCCGACGGTTTCATGGTCCGCCAGGGTCTTGAGCTTCTGCTCCAGGTAGGGACCCACCTCGCGGACATTCTCGCAGATCGCCTCGTGCTCCAGGATCTCGATGTTCTTGAGTGCCGCCGCGCAGCTCACCGGATGGCCGGAGTAAGTGAAGCCGGTGCTCAGCACGCCGCCCTTGCCCTGGGGGGTGCCCAGCACCTCGAAGAGCTCGTCGGAGATCAGGGTGGCGCCCAGCGGCGCATAGCCCGAGGAAAGGCCCTTGGCGCAGTTGATGATATCCGGCTGGGTGTCGAAGACCGCTTCAGACGCGAAGAAGTGACCCAGGCGACCGAAGCCGGTGACCACCTCGTCGGCGATAAACAGGATGTCGTTGGCGCGGCACACCGCCTGGATGCGGGCGTGGTAGCCCTGGGGGGCCATCAGCACGCCGCCGGCGCCCATGATCGGCTCGGCGATAAAGGCGGCGATATTGTCGGCGCCGATGTCGGCGACGGTGTCCTCGAACTCCTTCACCAGGTGATCGCAGTAGTCCGCCTCGCTCATGCCCTCGGGGCGACGGTAGCAGTTGGCCTCGCTGAGGTGGGTCACCAGGTGGTCGAGGGTATCGAACTCCCAGTTGTTGCTGGCGATGCCGGTCAGGCTGGCGGAGAGGTAGGTGGTGCCGTGGTAGGCGTTGTTGCGCGACAGGATGCGCTTCTTGTTGGGCTTGCCCAGGCGGTTGAAGTAGTAGTGCACCAGGCGGATGGTAGCGTCATTGGCCGCCGAACCGCCGCAGCTGTAGAAGACATGGTTGAGGTGGGCCGGGGCCAGCTCGGCGAGCTTGGCGGCCAACTCCGCCGCCGGGGCGTTGGAGAGGTTGTTGAAGGTGGAGAAGTAAGCCATGCGGGTGGCTTGGTCGGCCATGGCCTGGCCGATCTCGGCGCGGCCGTGGCCGACGTTGACGCACCACAGGCCGGCGATGCCGTCGATGAAACGGTTGCCGTGGACGTCTTCCACGTAGATGCCGTCGCTCTCGGTGATCAGGTCGCAGCCCTTCTCATGGAAGAGGCTGTAGTCGGTGAAGGGGTGGATGAAGTGATCCTTGTCCTTCTGCCACAGCGCCTGGGCATCGTAGGTCCGGGGTTCGGTGCTCATGGTCTCGCCCTCGCAGGTGATGTCGTTGTTGCGGTCAGGAGCAGACTAGCGAGGGGCGGGGCGCCGGGAATATATCCCGATTGGGGTATATCGGTGTGGCCTGCCTGGCCGTCGCCGAGACACGCCTTCGGCCCCTGCGCCCATGGGGGCAGGAGCCTGTACCGGGGAAGGGCGCCATGGTCGGCGCCCTGGGGTTAGGTCAGGTTCGGTCGCCGACCAGCGGCGTAAGGCGTCGGCAGCAGGTTCTCCAGGTCGCCGGCGATGCGGAAGGCGGTGGCGTCGTCGTAGGACGGCGCGACGATCTGCATGCCGATGGGTACGCCGTTGGCGCCGATCCCCACCGGTACCGAGAGCACCGGGAAGCGGTTGAGGATATTGAAGGGGTAGGTCAGGCACAGGCCGCCAATGCCCTTGGCCGGTCGGCCGTCCACCGTCAGGACGTCGCGGGTCTGGTCGTAGTCGGCAGGAATTCGCGTGGTGGCCATGGTGGGGCAGATCAGGGCATCGAAGCCGGCCTGGAAGACCTTGTCCTGCAGCTCGCGAAGCATCGTATCGGCGAGCCGCCAGCCGGCCTTCTCGTCCTCGAAACTCACCCCGTCACGACCCTCGACGATCTCGCGGGCATAGGGGGTTAGCTTGTCCAGGGGGATGTTCTCGCCCAGTTGCTCGTGGAAGACGCTGCCGGCCTGGAACATCAGGTGCTGCATGATCACTTGGCCGGCCTCGCTGGGCCAGTCGAGGTCGATGACCTCCACCTCGGCGCCCAGGTCGCGCAGCGCCTCGGCGGCGCCCTCCAGGGCCTGGTGTACCTCCGGGTCCACGGCGAAGACGCCCAGGTCGGGGCACAGGGCAATACGCAGGCCGGCGATGGGGGCCTGCCGCTCGGGGATCGTGTAGGCGGGCAACGAGCAGAGGTCGTAGGGGTGGGGACCGGCGATCACGTTCTGCATCAGGATCATGTCGCCGACCGAGCGCGCCAGGCCGCCGCTCTGGGCGAAGGGCTCGCGGTTCCAGGGGTAGACCTCCGGGATCCTCCCCCAGGGGGCCTTGAAGCCGACGGTGCCGGTAAGCGAAGCGGGGATACGGATCGAGCCGGCGATATCGCTGCCGCTGGCCAGGGTCGTGGTGCCGGCGGCCAGGGCGGCCGCCGCGCCGCCGGAGGAGCCACCGGGGGTGCAGTCTGGATTCCAGGGATTGCGGGTCACGCCCCACAACGTCGACCAGGTGGCCAGCGACATGGAGAATTCCGGGGTGGTGGTACGGGCATGGATGATGGCGCCGGCCTCCTGCAGTCGCTGCGGCAAGGGATCGGTGTAGTCCGCCACATAGCCTTCCAGCAGCAGGGAGCCATTGCTGGTGGGGCGCCCCTCGATCATCGGCTCGTCCTTGACCGCCACTGGGATGCCCTCCAGGGGGCGGGCGGTGCCGTTACGCCAGGCGCGCTCGGCCCGCTTCGCCTGCTCGCGGGCCTCTTCAAAGTAGGTGAAGGCAAAGGCATTGATGCGCGGCTCCAGGGCCTCGGCGCGCTCGATCAGGGCGTCCAGCAGCTCCACGGGGGAGAGGCTGCCGCGGCGGAAGCGATTCAGGCACTCCCGGGCGCTCAGGTAGCAAAGGTCCAGGTTCATGCGGTGGTCTCCTTGGGGGTGGCATCGGTGACTCGGGTCACGGGCAGGGCGGCGGCCAGGCAGGCGGCGAAGCAGCCCAGGATCAGCAGCAGGCCCAGGGCGACACCGCCGCCATCGATGCCCAGGCCGACCAGCCAGGGCCCCAGGGACAGGCTGCACATCATCACGAAGCAGCCGATGGCGGTGAGCTCGCCGAAGCGGTCCAGTTGGGCCAGGGCGCCCTGGAGGTAGGGCAGGGTGAAGGCCCAGCAGATGCTCAGCATCATGACCGCGGCGGCATAGGGCAGTAGGCCACGATCCAGCAGCAGGGTGGCGGTGGCGGCTAGCGATAGCAGCAGCCCCCCGGCGAGGGGGCAGGTGCGTCCTCGGCGTTCGCCGAGCCACATCACCGCCAGGGCGCCGACGCCGCCGATGCCGCCGGCGATCACGGTGACGCCGTGGATCTGTGCCTCGGGCAATGCCAGGGCCTGGCCGAAGGCCTGGAGAAAGGCCCAGGCGCCGGCATTGGCGATCTCGAACAGGGCGATGCCTAGCAGCAGGCCCCACAGTCGCCAGTCCCGCCAGATCGCGGTGGTGCCGCGGCGAGCGCTACCCAGGGGGGCCGCGGCGTCGGCGGCCGTGCGCCCCATGGCGGGGATGCAGCACAGCGCCAGCAGGGCACAGCCGGCGAAGGTCAGGTAAAGGGCGGAGAGGCCGAAGCGGGTCACTGGGGACTCGAGCAGGAAGAGCAGCAACCCCGCGCCGAGAAACTGCAGCAACAGCAGCATGGCGTAGCCACGCTCGGGGTAGTGGCGCCGGGCGGCCCAGGCGTAGGCGGCGCCGGCCAGCAGGCCGCCGCCGAGTCCGGCAGCCAGGCGCACCAGCACCAGCGGGGCCAGGGCGGTGACGCTCAGGGAGGCCAGTTCACAGGCCAGGATCAGGCCGGCGCCCCCCGCCGCCAGGGCCTTGAGGCCGGTGTGGCGCAGCAGGGCCGCCACGCCGAGCATGCCCAGGGCGTTGCCGAAGAGATTCGCGGAGACCACCATCCCGGCCTGGGCCTCGTTATGGCCGAGTTCTACCACCAAACGGGTGACAAACAGGGGCAGTACCGCCAGGACCACCAGGCCACCGAAGCCGGCCAGGGAGACCAGGAAGGCGGCGAGGTAGCCGTCGGGATCGAGGCGTCGGGGGCGTGGCTCGCGGATAGCCGGTGCGTTGCCGGCCGGGGAAGGGGAGTCGGGAGTCATGGGAGGGCCCTTGTTGTGATTATGGATAGCGACGATCCCTACGCTATCAGGGCGGGGAAGGGCGATGTTTTGCGGTGAGCCGGGAAACTATTGCGACGAGCCGGATCGGCGTCGTGGCGAGGCCGCGCTCAGGGAGCGAGCCGCTGGCGCTTACGATAGTCCCGCGGGGTCAGGCCGAATTCGCGCTTGAAGGCGGTGGTGAAGTTGGCGGGGTGCTCGTAGCCCAGGGCCTCGGCGACCCGGGCGATGGACAGGCGATCGTCGCCCAGCAAGCGTTCGGCCTCGCGCAGGCGCGCCTGGTGCAGGCAGTCGGAGAGCGACTGGCCGTGGTACTCCCGGAAGCGCTGCTTGAGCTTACTCTCGCTCATGCCGATGTCGCGACTCAGCTCGGTGAGGCGCGGCGGCCGGGCCAGGTCGGCGAGCAGCCGGCGCCGCGCCGCCTCCAGGGCCTGGCGATCCCGCGGGGCGACCCGCGGGGCCGGGGAGACCAGCGTGGGGGAGGAAAGCAGCAGGCAGAGGAACTCGCTGCTCTTGGCTTGCAGGTAGAGCGGCAGCCGGCGGGGATCCACCGGGGGCGAGACCATGTCCCGCAGGCAACGGTGCAGGGCGGTGTCCAGGGGCAGGCAGCGCTCGTCGTCGATACCGGGGGCGAAGGCGGCGAGGTCGTCGGCGGTCAACCCGAAGGGGGGCTGGCGCAGGCGTTCGGGGTCGAGGATCAGCAGCACCATCAGGTATCGCCCCGGCTCGAGGCAGTGATCCCGGAAGGCGGTGCCCTGGCGGCGGTGGCTGCACAACAGGCGATCGCCACTCAGCTCGAAGGCCGCTCCCTCTGGGGCTTCCAGGCAGGTTGTGCCATCCAGCATGGCGGCCAGGGTCAGGTGGTTGCCGGGGATCCAGGCGGGCAGGCAGCCCGAGGCCTGCTCCAGGTCGAGGGTGCGTAGCCAGAGCCCGGGGGCCAGGCGATAGCAGGCCTCCCAGCCACGTCCCGTGGGCTGGTCCCAGCGCAGTCGAAAAGCGTCATGGCGCGCGCTCAGGGCGTACCAGTCGGTACTGCTGCGGCAATCGTACTGCAGGGAGGCGGCCGGCATGGTGCTCATTATTCTGACGCCCTCGATGGTTGGCTGAATAATGCCGACGAGGCAGTGGAAGTCTCGACCCAATTTAACGGTAGAGCCCGCTCGGGGTCACCCATATATCCCGATTGGGGTATATCGGTGCGCTTGAGGAGCCGCCTAAGGTGTAGCCATTCCGCAGCAAGCAACAAGTACCCTTCACAAGAACCGGGGAGGCACCCTATGACGATTTCCATCGATGGCCAGCGGCTCTGGTCGAGCCTGATGGCCATGGCCGAGATCGGCCCCACCGCGAACGGCGGCAGCTGTCGCCTGGCGCTCAGCGAGGAGGATGCCGCCGGGCGGCGTCTGCTGATCGAGTGGTGCGAGGCGATCGGCTGCACCCTGCGGGTCGACCGGGTCGGCAACCTCTTTATCCGCCGCCCCGGCAAGCGCGACGATCTCGACCCGGTGGCCACCGGCAGCCACCTGGACACCCAGCCCAAGGGCGGGCGCTTCGATGGCATCCTCGGGGTGCTGGCGGGCCTGGAGGTGTTCCGTACCCTGCACGACCAGGGCATCGTCACCGAGCGGCCCCTGGAACTGGTGGTATGGACCAACGAGGAGGGCAGTCGCTTCGCCCCGGCCATGGTCGCCTCCGGCGCCTTCGCCGGCGAGTTCAGCGAGGAGTACACCCTGGCGCGGACGGATCGCGACGGCGTGACCCTGGGCCAGGCCCTGGCGGCCTGCGGCTTCGCCGGTGAGATGCCGGTGGGTGAGCCGCGCCTGGCGAGCTTCTTCGAGCTGCATATCGAGCAGGGCCCGGTGCTGGAGGAGGAGAACGAGGCCATCGGCGTGGTCACCGGTGTCCAGGGCATGCGCTGGTTCGATGTCACCCTGCGCGGCCAGCCGGCCCATGCCGGCCCCACCCCCATGACCTATCGCCGCGATGCCCTGGCCGCCGCGGCGCGGCTGATCGACCGTCTGCAGGCCCATGCCCTGGCGGATACCAGCGGTGGCACCAAGGTCACCGTCGGCTGCCTGGAGATCGACAGCCCGTCGCGCAACGTGATTCCCGGCGAGGTGCGCCTGACCATGGACCTGCGCCATGTGGTGGAGGCCGAGCTGGACGCCCTGGAGGCGCGCTTCGATCGCGAGCTGGCCGCCCTCACCGAGGCCTTCGGCGTCGAGACCGCCAGCGAGCGCATCTGGGCCTCGCCGGTGGTGAACTTCGATGCCGGCTGCATAGACGCCGTGGAGCGGGCCGCCCGGGCCCAGGGCGTGGCGTATCGGCGCATGATGAGCGGCGCCGGCCACGACGCCGTCTATGTCTCCCGGGTCGCCCCCACCTCGATGATCTTTATCCCCTGCCGCGACGGCATCAGCCATAACGAGGCGGAGTACGCCACCCCGGAGCACTGCGCCCTCGGCACCCAGGTGCTGCTCGAGGCCATGCTGGAACGCGCCAACACCCTGGAGGCGAGCCAATGAGTGCCCTCGAGTCCGTGCAGTCCCCCACCACCCAGGCCGACTGGCAGGCCCTGGCCGAGCGCCTGATCCCGCGGCTGGAGACCCGCGCCTTTATCGACGACGCCTTCGTCGATGCCGTCGACGGCGCGACCCTGGCCACCATCAACCCGGCCAGCGGCGAGACCCTGGCGCATGTCGCCAGCTGCGACGCCGCCGACGCCGAGCGGGCCGTGGTCGTGGCCCGGGCCGCCTACGCCCGGGGCGACTGGTCGCGGCGCTCGCCGGCAGGCCGCAAGCAGACGCTGCTGCGCCTCGCCGAGCTGATGGAGGTTCACAAGCACGAGCTGGCCCTGCTCGATACCCTGGACATGGGCAAGCCGGTCTCCAGTTCGCTGGGCGATATCGATGGGGCCATCGGTTGCCTGCGCTACACCGCCGAGGGCATCGACAAGGTCTATGGCGAGGTGGCGCCCACCGGCGACGACAGCTTGGGCCTGGTGCTGCGCGAGCCCCTGGGGGTGGTGGCCTCCATCGTGCCG
>NZ_BJUK01000045.1 GCF_007989625.1 Bisbaumannia pacifica | reverse complement strand
CCCCCAGCGCCACTCAGTCATTCCACTGTGATAGCTCTGCTGGGCGGGCACCACGGTTGCAAGGCGCCTCGCCTAGGACTACTCTGTCGGGGTGTTTGTTGTGCAGTGCAGCAAGCACCATGGTCACGTCCTTCACGGTGACGAAAGGAGTCTCGTTATGCAGGATCCGCTGTCCCCCCTCCCGGCCCCCCTGGTCGAATCCCTCTCCTCCCTGAGTGCCCTGCAACGGCAGTCCCTGACCCGTTATGGCCAGTTGGCCCAAGAGTCATTCCAGGCCCTGACCGAGGCCGACGCCAGCGTGGCCCTGGCGAGCGGGCCCTGGCAGCTCGCCCAGCGCCTGCAACACCAGTGGGTCGAGGACGCCCAGGCCCTGGGGGAGTGGGGAAGCCAGTGGCAGCGGGCCTGGCTGGACTCGCTCGCCGATGGCGCTGTCGCCTCCCGGCCCCCGGCGCCGCGGCCGGTGGACGAAGGGCCTGCCCGGGCCATCAGCCGTGCCGCTCGGGCCGGCCGATAATTTCCGTCGAGACACTAACCAAGGAGTCGGGGATGCAGACAGACCAGAATGCCAATGCCCAAGCGTGGGACGGCTGGAGCGAGCAGCTCGAGCGCATCGGCCAGGAGTATCAGGCGGTACTTCAAGACCTGATGGCTCGGGCGGCCCCCAGCGAGGCCGCCAAGCAGGTCCAGGAAGACATGCGCGAGACCTTCCGCGCCGGCCTGGAGGCGCTGATGCGCGACCCCCAGGCCCTCTACGGCGCCCAGTGGCAGTTGATGCAGGATCAGTGGCAGCTCTGGCAGCATAACCTGCGCCTGCTGGCCGGCGAAGAGGTCGAGCCGCTGGTCGCCCCGGCCAGGCATGACCGCCGCTTCAAGGACGAGGCCTGGCACCAGGAGCCCTTCTACCGGGCGCTGATGGAGCAGTACCTGCTGTTTTCCCGCCAGGTGGAACGGCTGGTGCAGGGCCTCGACGGCCTGCCGCCCCAGCAGAAACGCAACCTGGAGTTCTATGCCCGCCAGTACGTCAGTGCCGTGGCGCCGAGCAACTTCGTCACCACCAACCCCGAGGTGATGCGCCTGACCCTGGAGACCCAGGGCGAGAACCTGGTGGAGGGGCTGGCGCGGCTGCGCGAGGACCTGGCCAACTCGGCGGAAGGGATCAACGTGGCCATGACCGACCGGGAGGCCTTCCGCATCGGTGAGAACGTGGCGGTGACCCCGGGCTCGGTGATCTACGAGAACGAACTGATTCAGCTGATCCAGTACACGCCGACCACCGAGACGGTGTTCAAGACGCCGCTATTGGTGGTACCGCCCTGGATCAACAAGTACTACATCCTCGACCTGCGCGAGGACAACTCCCTGGTCAAGTGGCTGGTGGATCAGGGCCATACGGTGTTCCTGATTTCCTGGCGCAACCCGGGCCCGGCGCAGCGCGACCTGACCTGGGCCGACTACATGCAGCTCGGCCCCATCGCCAGCATGGAGGCCATCGAGTCGGCCTGCGGCGAGAAGTCGGTGAACCTGCTCAGCTACTGCATCGGCGGCACCCTGACCGCCTCCACCGTGGCTTACCTGACCAGCACCCGCCGCGGGCGCAAGGTCAAGTCGGTGACCTACATGGCCACCCTGCAGGACTTCAGCGACCCGGGCGAGATCGGCGTCTTCCTCAACGACACCGTGCTCTCCGGCATCGAGCGTCAGCTGCAGGCGGACGGCTACCTGGATGGCCGGGTGATGGCCTTCTCCTTCAACCTGCTGCGGGAGAACGACCTGTTCTGGTCCTTCTATGTCAGCAACTACCTGAAGGGAGAGCAGCCGGCGGCCTTCGACCTGCTCTACTGGAACACCGACGGCACCAACCTGCCGGCGGCCACCCATGGCTGGTACCTGCGCCACATGTACATGGAGAACCGGCTGATCGAGCCCGGCGGCATCGAGCTGGACGGGGTCAAGATCGACCTGCGCAAGGTCTCCACCCCCAGTTACTTCGTCTCCACCCGGGAAGACCATATCGCCAAGTGGCAGAGCACCTATGGTGGCACCCAGCTGCCCAAGGGGCCGGTCACCTTCGTGCTGGGCGGCTCCGGGCATATCGCCGGGATCGTCAATCCGCCCCACAAGAACAAGTACGGCTACTGGACCAATGCGGAGCTGCCCGCCTCGCCGGAGTCCTGGCTGGAAGGCGCGACCTTCAACGAGGGCTCCTGGTGGCCCCACTGGCAGGCCTGGATGACCGACAACGGCTATGTGGATGCCGACAAGCGGGTGCCCGCCCGCCGGCCCGGCGAGGGCGAGCTGGATATCCTCGAGCCGGCGCCGGGGCGCTATGTGCGCCAGACCATCCCTCAGGTGCTGGAAGAGCAGGGCGGCGCCTAAGCGTTTCCCGTCGTCCTGCCAACGAGGCCGCCCTTCGGGGCGGCCTCATCGTATAGGGAAACAGGCGTGATGCGGCCTCCGAGGTGAGCGACGCCGAGGGTCGGCAAGAGCAAAGCGTCTTTATTAGGGACGAGAAAGTCGAGCGTCCAGGGAGGGATCTACAGCGTCTTTGCGATGCTGGCCCTCGGGGTAGTCGCGGGACAGGCCATCGACATGGCAAGGCCGCACGCACAAAAAAGCCAGGGGCCGCGATGGCACCCTGGCGAAACCCATGAAGGGATTACTTGACGATTAGTACCGGGCAGGGCGCCAGTTGCGCTACCTTGTGGCTGACGCTGCCCAGCAGCAGCTCCTTGACGGTACTCAGGCCGCGGCTGCCGATCACCAGCAGCTCGACCTGGTGCTCGGCGGCGCAGCGGCACAGCACATCGGCGGCCTCGCCCTCCAGCAGCAGGCTGCGCGGGGCGAGGCCGGCCTCCGTGGCGCGGGCCTGGGCCTTGGCCAGCAGGGCCTTGCCGGCCTCCCGGGCCTCGACCTGCAGCGCCTCCCTGTCACGCTGGGCCTGGCCGCCGATATCGGCCACCAGGATCGGCGCCCCATCCCCGTAGTGGGGCACGGCGGTGGCCAGCAGCAGCTCGGCCTCGTTGAGCCGGGCCTGCTCGACGGCACTGCTCAGTACCGCCTCGGCGTGGCGGGAGCCATCCAGGGCGGCGAGGATGCGACGGTAGCTCATGCGCGCTCTCCTTCGGCGGCGTTGGGGGGCGTGTAGGAAGCCTCGCCCTCCAGGGACTCGGTGACATCCTCTTCGGCCACCGGCTCGGCGGCCCGCTCGCCGCCCCGGCCCAGCATCAGGAAGTAGAGCAGGATACCGGCGCCGATGCCCCAGGCGGGGCCCATCACCGCGGTCAGCATGCCGATGGTCAGCACCAGACCGCGCTCGATATTGCCCTGCACCATGGCCATGGCCACATAGGCGCAGGCGAAGCCGGTCAGCACGATGGTCACCGACAGGGCCACCGGCAGCATCGGCATGATCAACCCCAGCACCGGCATCAGCATCCCCAGGGGAATCGCCAGCAGATAGAAGTTGGTGGTGCCGGTGAACAGGGAGTCCATGACGGTGCGACCCTGCTTATAGCGCTCGATCAGGAACACCTGGACGCCGGTCCAGATCGGGCCGTGCAGCATCACCAGGGGGCCGGCGGTCACCAGCTGGGCCAGGTTGCGGATCGCCAGCACATAGTGGCTTCGGGTGTGATCGATATCGAGCTTCTCGTCGCTGCGTGCCTTGTCGGCCCCCTTGAGCAGGGTGTCCGCCACCAGCAGGTCGCCGAAGGCGAGGATATAGATCATCACGCCGATGGGGATGGCGCTGGCGATCACGCCCCAGGAGGGCAGGCCCACCGACCAGGGGGCCAGGGTATCTAGGGTCTCGCGCAGCGGCGGCACGAAGAGGCCCCACTCGATATCGAAGCGCAACTCGCCGCTGATCAGGCCCACCACGCCGGCGGCCATAAAGGCCACCAGCAGGGCATTGGCGCCCACCAGCATTTTCAGGCGGCTATTGGGCAGGCGGGCGAAGGGCGCCGAGAACATCAGCGCCAGCACCACCACCCAGGCGGTGAGCAGGGTGAAGGGCATGCGCTCCAGGCGATCGAGCTCCGACTGGAAGGCGGCCACGGCGGCGCCCATGATAATCCCCGCCTTGAGGGTGGCGGGCACCAGGCGGTTGAAGCGCTCGCCGAGCCGGGTGATGCCGAAGAACAGGAACAGGAAGGAGACCACCAGGGTCACCGCGATCATGGCGCGTATCGCCTCGGGCCCGGGGCTGAAGTCGTTGAGGAAGATGATGGTCAGGGGCAGGCCCGCGGCGATGCCGCCGGCGGAGTAGACGTCCCCGAACAGGAAGGTCTGGGCGAAGACCCAGAAGAACATCACCAGCATCACCGTCCAGGCGATCTCGAAGGAGACGCCGAAGTACTGCATCAGCAGCGGGGCGGTGGCGCCGCCGGTGGCCAGCAGCAGCAGGCCACCCTGGAATTGGGTGCTGGGGGTCAGGTCGACGTGAATGCCGGGAATGCGCAGGGTAAAGCGACCCCACTTGATTCCCGGATGCACGGCGCCGTGTGGACGTTGGCTAGGCATAGGGTGTCGTCAGCGTTGGGAGTTGTCGTTATCGGTATGCAGCCCCGCCCCGGGAGCGGGGCGGGTAGCGGTGAGCGCTTAGTGGTCGAAGTTCAGGACCACCTTGTCGCTGACCGGGAAGCACTGGCAGCTCAGCACCATGCCGGCCTCGATCTCGTAGTCCTCGAGGGCGTAGTTGGCGTCCATCTCCACCTCGCCTTCCACCACCTTGGCCAGGCAGGTGGAGCAGACCCCCGCCTTGCACGAGTAGGGCAGGTCGGCGCCATGCTCGTTGCCGGCATCGAGGATGCTCTGGGTGTTCTTCGGCAGGTCGAACTCCAGGGTGCGGCCGTCGATCATCACCTTGATATGCGAGCTCTCGGGGGCCACCTGACCGACGCCGCTGGCCTGCGGGCGACGCGCGCTGGCGTTGGGGCGGGTGCCGAAGAGCTCCAGGTGGATGCGCTCGGCGGGCATCTTGTGCTCCTTGAGGGCGTCCCGCACGGTCTCGGACATGGCCTGGGGCCCACACAGGAAGGCCGCGTCCAGTTCGGTCACGTCCAGCCAGCGGCCGAAGATGGTGTGGCACTTCTCGGCATCGATAATGCCGTTGTAGAGGTCGATGTCCTGCTCCTCGCGGTTGAACACGTGGATCAGGTTGAGGCGCTCCATATGGCGGTTCTTCAGGTCCAGGAGCTTCTCGCGGAACATGGTGGTGGCGGTGGAGAAGTTGCCATAGAGCAGGGTGAAGCGGCTCTCCGGCTCGGTCTCCAGGGTGGTGCTGATGATCGACAGGATCGGCGTGATGCCGCTACCGGCGGCCACCGCCAGGTAATGGCCCTTGCGGCTCGGGTCCAGGGGCACGAAGAATTTGCCCTGGGGCGGCATCACGTCCAGGGTGTCGCCCACCTTCAGCGACTCGTTGGCGAAGGTGGAGAAGGCCCCGCCGGGGACCAGCTTGACCGCCACGCGAATCTCGCCCTCATGGATGCCGGTGCAGATGGAGTAGGAGCGACGCACCTCCTCGCCGGCGAGCTCGTGACGCAGGGTCAGGTATTGGCCCTGGGTGAACTGGAAGGCCTCGTGGAGGGCCTCGGGAACCTCGAAGGCGATGGAGACGGCGTCACGGGTCTCGCGGCGGACTTCCTTGACGACCAGGGGGTGGAATCGGCTCATAGTAATCTCTCGTCGATCGCGTGCCGGCTTGAGGCACATGAAGTTGTCGCCGGGGCCCGGGCAGGTATCGCCCTCAGGCCGGGCTCATAGGCACTTGAAGTAGTCGAAGGGCTCGAGGCAGCTCCGGCACTTGTAGAGCGCCTTGCAGGCGGTGGAGCCGAACTCGCTGACCCGCTCGGTCTCGAGGCTGCCGCACTGGGGGCAAGGCACCTGGGGCTCCGCGCCCAGCAGGCTGCGCTTGCTGGCGCTGCCCACCGGCGGGGCGATGCCGTAGGCGCGCAGCTTGTCGCGCCCCTCGGCGGTGATCCAGTCGGTGGTCCAGGCCGGCGACAGGCGTCGCTCGATGCGCGGATCCGCGTAGCCGGCGGTGACCAGGGCGCGATGGATCGCCTCCTCGATTACCTCGGTGGCGGGACAGCCGGAGTAGGTGGGGGTGACGGCCACGCTCAGGCGCCCTTCCACCCAGCTCACCTCGCGCACGATGCCCAGTTCCACCACGCTGACCGCGGGCACTTCCGGGTCGAGCACCTCCTGAAGCACCGCCATCACGGCGGCCACATCGCCCTCGGCGCCGGCCGGGGGCAGGCCGCCACGGTCGCTATCGATCAGTTGCATGGCATCGGACATCGTGGGTCTCCTCGCTAAAGCGCAGACATCTGGCTTACCAGACGGTGGCGTCCGGGTAGGCCCGCGGCAGCGCCTGCATCTCCGCCAACAGAAAGCCCAGGTGCTCGGTGTGGTGCCCCTGCTTGCCGCCACGGTACATCCAGGCATCGAAGGGCGGGCGGGCCAGGGTGGCCTCGTCCAGTACCTGCTCGACGGTGGCGCGCCAGCTGGCGGTGAGGGCCTCGGGGTCGGGGGCGATGCCCACCTCGCGCATGGCCTCGTCCACGGCATCGAACTCGGTCAGTTCGCCGGTGAAGCGCCACAGCAGCTCGATGGCTCGCTGCATGCGCGCATGGCTCTCTTCGGTGCCGTCGCCCAGGCGGCGCACCCACTCGGCGGAACGACGCAGGTGATAGGTCGCCTCCTTGAGGGACTTGGCGGCGATCTCGGCGACCCGCGGATCCTTGGCCTCCACCAGGCCGGTGAGCAGGTGGTAATGCCAGGCGTCGAACAGGAACTGGCGGCCGAGGGTCACGGCGAAGTCGTCGTTGGGCTGCTCGACGATAAGCAGGTTGCGGAAGTCCTGGGCGTCGCGGCGGAAGGCCAGGTGGTCGGCATCGACCTCGCCCTGGCCGCCCTCGGCGCTGATCAGTTCGGCGGCATAGCCGAGCCAGTGGCGGGCCTGGCCGAAGAGGTCGAGGCCCACGTTGAGCAGCCCCATCTCCTCCTCGAGGGCCGGCGCATGGCCACACCATTCGGCGTGGCGCTGGCCGAGGATCAGGGCGTTGTCGCCGAGGCGCAGCAGGTATTCCACCAGCGCTGGCTGAGACGTCTGAGACACGTTTTGCATGATTCCCACCCCTTACATGTGGCCGACTTCGTCGGGCAGCTCGTAGAAGGAAGCGTGGCGGTAGACCTTGTCCTGGGACGGGTCGAACAGCGGCTCCTTCTCGTCCGGGGCGGAGGCGGTGATCTCCTTGGCGGGCACCACCCAGATGCTGACGCCTTCGTTGCGGCGGGTGTAGAGCTCCCGGGCGTTCTCCAGGGCCATGCGGCGGTCCGCGGCATGCACGCTACCCACGTGCTTGTGGCTCAGGCCGTGCTTGCTGCGCACGAAGACTTCGTAAAGGGGCCAATCTGCCATGGTCATATCCTCTTGAATTCGGGGGTGGCTATCAGGCGGCCTGGCGGGCGCGCTGCTTGGCGGCATAGGCCTTGGCGGCCTCGCGAACCCAGGCGCCATCATCGATGGCCTGCTTGCGGGTCTCGATGCGCTCGCGGTTGCAGGGGCCGTTGCCCTTGAGCACGTCGAAGAATTCGCTCCAGTCGATCTCGCCGAAGTCGTAGTGGCCGCGCGCCTCGTTCCACTTCAGGTCCGGGTCCGGGGCGGTGCAGCCCAGGAACTCCAGCTGCGGCACGGTCTGATCGATAAAGCGCTGACGCAGCTCGTCGTTGCTGTGGCGCTTGATCTTCCAGGCCATGGACTGGGCGCTGTTGGGGGAGTCGGCGTCGCTGGGGCCGAACATCATCAGTACCGGCCACCAGAAGCGGTTGATGGAGTCCTGCACCATCGCCTTCTGCTCGTCGGTGCCACCCTGCATCAGGTCGAGCAGGATCTGGTAGCCCTGGCGCTGGTGGAAGCTCTCCTCCTTGCAGACGCGGATCATGGCTCGGGAGTAGGGGCCATAGGAGGTGCGCTGCAGGGGCACCTGGTTGACGATGGCGGCGCCATCCACCAGCCAGCCGATGGTGCCGATATCGGCCCAGCTCAGGGTCGGGTAGTTGAAGATGCTGGAGTACTTCACCTTGCCGTCGTGGAGCTTGTCGATCTCCTCGTCGCGGTCGGCGCCCAGGGTCTCCATGGCGCTGTAGAGGTAGAGGCCGTGGCCCGCCTCGTCCTGGATCTTGGCCATCAGCTGCAGTTTGCGCTTGAGGGTCGGGGCCCGGGTCAGCCAGTTGCCCTCCGGCAGCATGCCGACCACCTCCGAGTGGGCGTGCTGGGAAATCTGACGGATCAGCGTCTTGCGGTAGCCGTCCGGCATCCAGTTCTTCGGCTCGATCTTGATCTCGGCGTCGATGCGCTCCTGGAAGGCGCGCTCCTCGGCGCTCATCTCTTCCAGATCCTTGAGGCGCTTGGCGCCGGTATCGACCAGCTGTGCGTACATGGGTGACCTCCGGTAACGGGTCGGGGAATCTGACCTTGTTGATCTAACCTAGAGTTTAGTGACACGAAAAAATAAATCAATAAATAAAAATCGTGTCGCTTTTAGACCTTCGGCTAGGGCGGCTCAGATGAGTTAGCGAGATGCCGGGAGAAGCATAAAAAAGCGCCGCCCGGCGAGGCCGGACGGCGCCAGAAAACTCCCTGGGAGGTTAGCGCAGATCCTTGACGCGCTTGGCCTTGCCGACGGAGCGCATCACCTCCTCGACGCCACACACCTCGATCTTGGTGCTGATGCCGATATAGGTCTTGATGCCGTGTTGTAGCGCCTTGGCCAGTTCCTCGCAGGCACCGCTGTCCTTGGCTACCTCGTTGCTGCAGGCCTCGACCCGCACCCGCACCATGTCCATGTTGCCCTGGCGGCTCACCTCGATCTCGTAGTGGGGCGAGAGGCGCTCCACCTTGAGGATCTGCTCCTCGATCTGGGTGGGGAAGACATTGACCCCGCGGATGATCAGCATGTCGTCGCTGCGCCCGGTGATCTTGTCGATACGACGCATCGGGCGGGCGGTTCCCGGAAGAAGGCGTGTCAGATCCCGGGTGCGGTAGCGGATGATCGGCAGGGCCTCCTTGGTCAGGGAGGTGAAGACCAGCTCGCCATACTCGCCGTCCGGCAGCACCTCGCCGGTGACCGGGTCGATGATCTCCGGGTAGAAGTGGTCTTCCCAGAGGGTCGGGCCGTCCTTGGTCTCCAGGCACTCCATGCCGACCCCCGGGCCCATCACCTCGGAGAGGCCGTAGATGTCCAGGGCGTCGATGCCCAGGCGCTGCTCGAGGGCGGTGCGCATATCATTGGTCCAGGGTTCGGCACCGAAGATGCCGACGCGCAGGGCCAGCTGGCGCGGGTCGAGGCCCTGGCGCTCCATTTCGTCGGCGATATTGAGCATATAGGAGGGGGTGACCATGATGATGTCCGGATCGAAATCGCGGATCAGTTGCACCTGCTTCTCGGTCTGGCCGCCGGACATGGGGATCACGGTGCAGCCCAGGCGCTCGGCGCCGTAGTGAGCGCCGAGGCCGCCGGTGAAGAGGCCATAGCCGTAGGCCACGTGCACCTTGTCCTCGGGGCGGCCGCCGGCGGCACGAATCGAGCGAGCCACCACGTCGGCCCAGGTGTCGATGTCGTTCTGGGTGTAGCCCACCACGGTGGGCTGGCCGGTGGTGCCGCTAGAGGCGTGCACGCGCACCACGTCACGCATCGGCGTGGCGAACATGCCGAAGGGGTAGTTGTCGCGCAGATCCGCCTTGGTGGTGAAGGGTAGCTTGCCGAGGTCCTCCAGGGAGCGAATGTCCTCCGGGTGGATGCCGGCCTGGTCGAAGGCCTGGCGATAGAAGGGCACGTTGTCGTAGGCGTGCTTCAGGCTCCACTTCAGGCGTTTGAGCTGAGTGGCGCGCAGCTCGTCGAGGCTGGCGGTTTCCATCGGGTCGAGGTTGGCGATGGGGCGGACCTTGGTGTGAATCGTCATGGGGTGTCTCCAGGCAAGCGGGCGTTGTCGTTATGGGTCACAGGCGCTCGATGATGATGGCGATGCCCTGGCCCACGCCGATGCACATGGTGCACAGCGCGTAGCGTCCCTGGCGGGCCTCGAGTTCATGCAGCGCGGTGGTGATCAGGCGGGCGCCGCTCATGCCCAGCGGATGGCCGAGGGCGATGGCGCCGCCGTTGGGGTTGACGTGTTCGGCGTCGTCGGGGAGTCCCAGATCGCGGGTCACCGCCAGGGCCTGGGCGGCGAAGGCCTCGTTGAGCTCGATCACGTCCATCTGCTCGAGGGTGAGCCCGGTCTGGGCCAGCACCTTGCGGGTGGCCGGGGCGGGGCCGAAGCCCATGATGCGCGGCTCGACGCCGGCGGTGGCCATGCCGACCACCCGGGCGCGGGGTTTGAGGCCGAAGCGCTCCGCCTGGGCCCGGGAGGCCAGCAGCAGGGCACAGGCGCCGTCATTGATCCCGGAGGCGTTGCCGGCGGTGACGCTGCCGCCGTCGCGGAAGGGCGTGGGCAGCTTGGCCAGTTGATCCAAGGTGGTGGAGGCGCGGGGGTGCTCGTCGGTATCGACCACCCGCGGCTCCTGCTTGCGCCGCGGCACTTCCACCGGGACGATCTCCTGGGCCAGGCGGCCGCGCTCCATGGCGGCGGCGGTGCGCTGCTGGCTGCGCAGGGCGAAGGCGTCCTGGTCTTCCCGGGAGATCTGGAACTGCTCGGCGACGTTCTCGGCGGTCTCCGGCATGGAGTCGATGCCGAACTGGGCCTTCATCTGGCGGTTGACGAAGCGCCAGCCGATGGTGGTGTCATGGATATCGGCGCTGCGCGAGAAGGCCTGCTCGGCCTTGCCCATCACGAAGGGCGCCCGAGACATGGACTCCACGCCGCCGGCCAGCATCAGGCCGGTCTCGCCGGCCTTGATGGCGCGGGCGGCGTAGCCGACCGCGTCCATGCCGGAGCCGCACAGGCGGTTCAGGGTGGTGCCGGGCACGTCCACCGGCAGGCCCGCCAGCAGCGCCGACATGCGCGCCACGTTGCGGTTGTCCTCGCCGGCCTGGTTGGCGCAGCCGTAGAGCACGTCATCCAGTTGCGACCAGTCCACCGAGGGGTTGCGCGCCATCAGTTCGCGCATCGGAATGGCGCCCAGGTCGTCGGCGCGCACCGGGGCGAGGGCGCCGCCGTAACGGCCGATGGGGGTACGGATGGCGTCGATGATATAGGCGTCGTTCATGCTTGGCCCTCTGCGGCGGTGGATTCCTCGAGGCGGCGTACGCTGCCGCGGATCTTGTAGGAGCGGCCCCGGAACAGGGCGATGGCGTCACCGTGCTGGTTGCGGATGGTGATGTCGTAGACGCCGGTGCGCCCGCGGCGACTCTGCTCCTCGGCGGTGGCGGTCAGCTCATCGCCCTCCCAGGCCGGCCCCAGGTAGTCGATGCTGCAGCCCGAGGCCACGGTGGCCTCGTCGTAAGTATTGCAAGCGAAGGCGAAGGCCGAGTCGGCCAGGGTGAAGAGGTAGCCACCGTGGCAGTTGCCGTGGCCCTGGACCATGGTGTCGCGCACCCTCATGCGCATCACCGCCTGGCCCGGGGCCACCGAGACGATCTCCATGCCCAGTGCCTGGCTGGCGGTATCGCGGGCGAACATCGCCTCGGCGCAGGCCTCGGCGAGCCGTTGCGGGGTCAGGGACTCACTCATGAAAGCGCTCCTCGGCGATGGCCTTGCGGCGCAGCAGGAAGGCGGCGCGGTAGCGATCCTGGCCGTAGCTCTGCTGCAGGTGGGTCAGGGTGCGATGCACATAGCCAAGGCCCAGGGCCTCCGCCCAGGCCAGCGGGCCGCGGGGGTAGTTGACCCCGGCGCGCATGGCCAGGTCGCCATCGGCGGCACTGCAGACGCCCTGGTGAACGGCGTCGGCGGCCTCGTTGGCGAGCATCGCCACGGTGCGCAGCACCACCAGCCCCGGGGTGTCGTCGATCCAGGCCACGGCCAGGCCCAGGCGCTGGAAGAAGGCCGCCGCGACGGCGCGCTGTGCCTCATCGGTGGCGGCGCTGGCGGCCAGGGCGATGGCGCTGGCCTCGGCGTAGTCGAGGCAGAGGTCGAAGAGCACCAGGTTCTCGCGGTGCTCGTCGGCGGCGCGCTCGGTGGCGCAGCGGCCGTCGCTGAGCGCCAGGCTCAGCTCACCCAGGCGCAGGGTCGGCAGGGCCGCGGCGCCCTGGGCCGGACGTTGTACCACTTCGACGCCGGCGGCACGGGTACGCTCGATCAGCGGGGCCAGGAAGCCCGCCTCGCCTTCCACCACCAGCGGCGGCAGATCGGCGTGGGCCGGGGCGGCGAAGCGGGGCGCCGGCTTGTCGGCGCCGTCGCGGTAGTCGTAGAAGCCCTGGCCGCTCTTGCGACCCAGGCGGCCGGCCTCGACCAGGGCCAGCTGCACCAGGGAGGGCTCGAAGCGGGTGTCGCCATAGTAGGCGTCGAACACCGAACGGGTGACGGCGTAGTTGACGTCATGGCCGATCAGGTCCATCAGCTCGAAGGGGCCCATGCGAAAGCCGCCGGCCTGGCGTAGCAGGGCGTCCAGGGTGGCGGCATCGGCGGCGCCTTCCTGCAGCAGGCGCAGGCCCTCGGCATAGAAGGGCCGGGCCACCCGGTTGACGATAAAGCCAGGGGTGGAGCTGGCGTGCACCGGGGTCTTGCCCCAGGCGCTCGCGGTGGCGTAGAGGGTCTCGGCGATGGACGCCTCGGTGGCCAGGCCGGAGACGATCTCCACCAGCTTCATCACCGGTGCCGGGTTGAAGAAGTGCAGGCCGGCCAGGCGCGCCGGGCGCTCCAGGTTCGCGGCGATGGAGGTAATGGAGAGCGAGGAGGTGTTGCTGGCGAGGATCGCGTCCTCGCCGCAGATCGCCTCGAGGCGGCCGAACAGCTCGCGCTTGACCTCCAGCTTCTCGACGATGGCCTCTACCACCAGGCCGCAGCCGGCGAAGTCGTCCAGGCCGGTCGCCGGGCTGAGGCGATCGATCACCGCCTCCAGTGCTTCCTGGGTCAGCTTGCCCTTGGCGACGCGCTTCTCGAGCTGCTGTCGGATGCCGGCGATGCCGGCCTCGGCGGCGCCATCGCGGGTGTCATAGAGGCGCACCGGGTGACCGGCCTGGGCCGCCACCTGGGCGATGCCGGCGCCCATGGCGCCCGCGCCGACCACGCCTACCACAGTATGGGTGTCGAGTGCGGACATCTTATTCCCCCTGGGCGTTGTGAAGGCTTGGTTTGCGCTTTTCCATAAAGGCACCGGCACCCCTCATTCCAGCGCCGACAACGATATGAGTGTCGAGTGCGGGCATCTTATTCCCCTTTGAACTGTGGTTGGCGCTTTTCCATAAAGGCGCTGACGCCTTCCCGGTAGTCGCCGGTGCGGCCGGCCAGGCGCTGCAGGTCGCGTTCCAGGTCGAGCTGCTCGTCGAAGCCGTTGTCGTCGCTGGCGTGCAGGGCGCGCTTGATATAGGCCAGGCCCTGGGTGGGCTGGGTGGCCAGGTGGCGGGCCAGGCTCAGGGCCTCGTCGGCCAGGGCCTCGTCGTCCACGCAGCGCCAGATCAGGCCCCACTGCTCGGCCTGCTCGGCGCCGAGCTTGTCACCCAGCATGGCCAGGCCCTTGGCGCGGGCCATGCCCACCAGGCGCGGCAGGCTCCAGGTACCGCCGGAATCGGGGATCAGGCCGATCTTGCAGAAGGCCTGGATAAAGCTCGCGGAGCGCGCCGCCAGCACGATGTCGCAGGCCAGGGCGATATTGGCGCCGGCACCGGCGGCCACGCCGTTCACCGCGCAGACGGTGGGGAAGGGCAGGTCACGTAGGGTGCGCAGCATGGGGTTGTAGCGTTTCTCCAGGGACTCGCCGAGATCCGGCGCCTCGGCGCCGGGGGCCACGTTGCGATCGGAGAGGTCCTGGCCGGCGCAGAAGCCGCGACCGTTGCCGGTCAGCAGCAGCACGCGCACGCTCTTGTCCTGGCGCACCGCCTTGAGGGCCTCGCGCATGGCGGCGTGCATCTCGCCATTGAAGCTATTGAGGCTGTCGGGGCGGTTGAGGGTAAGGCGGGCGATGCCGGCTTCCACGCAGTAGTGCAAAGGCTGATCGGTCATGGCGCTGTCCTTCTGTCGTCAAAGGGGGCGTTAGCGTCCGGTAAACTGGGCGCGGCGTTTTTCCTGGAAGGCCTTGATGCCCTCCTCGCGATCGGCGGTGCCGGCCAGCACGGTAAAGGCATGACGCTCGAAGCGCAGGCCGGTGGCCAGGTCGGTGTCCAGGGCCTTGTGCAGGGCCTCCTTGGCCAGGCGTACCGCCAGGGGCGCCTTCTCGGCGATGCGCTCGGCAATGGCGGTGGCACGCTCCACGGTCAGCTCCGGCTGGGTGATCTCGCTGATCAGCCCCGCCTCCAGGGCGCGGCGGGCGGAGATCGGCTCGCCGGTCAATACCATCTGGGTGGCCAGGGCCTGGCCCACCGCCCGCACCAGGCGCTGGGTGCCGCCGGCGCCGGGCATGATGCCCAGGTTGATCTCCGGCTGGCCGAACTTGGCGTCCTCGCCGGCGATACGGATATCGGCATGCATGGCCAGCTCGCAGCCGCCGCCCAGGGTGAAGCCGTTGATGGCGGCGACGATGGGCTTGGAGAAACGCGCGATGGCGGCCCAGTGACGCTGACGGGGGTCGTCGAGCATGCCCACCAGATCGCGCTCGGCCATCTCGTTGATATCGGCGCCGGCGGCGAAGGCACGACGGCTGCCGGTAAGCACCACGGCGCGAATGGCGTCATCTTGGTCGGCGTCGGCCAGGACCTCGGCCAGCTCGCCCAGCAGGGCGGTATTCAGGGCGTTGAGCGCCTCGGGGCGGTGCAGGGTAATACGCAGGACGCCGCGGTGGGGGCCTTCGAGTTGCAGCAGGTTCGGCATGGTTCCTCGATTCGGCTCGGGTGCCGTGAAAGCGATACATAATGAGAGGTGATAGCCACGAGTATAGGAGTTTTTTGATACGCATCAATGATGCATTTTCTATATCTCTGTATCGTATTTCTCGAGGGTTTCGATAAAACTCCCGTAAAAACAGTCTTTTAATATCGCCCTTGTCGCTGGGTTTTCGGCCCTTATACCATGGTCGAAGAAGAAGGGGCTGACGAGGGGTTTTGCGGTAAAACCCCGGAAAAACAGCCATATGGCGATCGGGGGCGGGGAGTCGCACGGGGTGGCATTGGCCCGTGGCGATTGATGTTTCGTTACGCTATGGATAGTCTTTGGGAATATCGCGTATCAAAATATCCTCCCTGAGTCAGGAGTCCCCCCATGACCCAGCAAGCCCAGCAGTTCTTCGAGCGCCACCGCGACACCCTCGAGGGCGCCGTCCAGGCCATTAATTCCCGCGAGTTCTGGACCCCCTATCCCGAGAGCCTCAAGAAGTACGACGAGGACGCCGTCAAGGGCGCCCCGGCCGCCTTCGAGGCGCTGTGCAAGCAGCCCTTCTCCCTGGTCAGCCCCGGCGCCTCCGAGCGGGTCGGTGCCGAGGTCTCCCCCTACGGCTTCGAGCTGGGCATCACCTATGATCAGCCCGAGACCGCGGCCCTGATCGATGCCATGCAGGCGGCCATGCCCGCCTGGCGCGATGCCGGTGCCAAGGCGCGGGTCGGCGTCTGCCTGGAGATCCTGGCGCGCCTCAATGCCCAGAGCCCGCTGATCGGCCAGGCGGTGATGCACACCAGCGGCCAGGCACCGATGATGGCCTTCCAGGCCGGCGCCCCCCACGCCCAGGATCGCGGCCTGGAAGCCGTCACCTATGCCTGGCAGGCCATGGCTCAGGTGCCGGAGACCGCCCAGTGGGTCAAGCCCCAGGGCAAGCACGACCCGCTGGTGATGAACAAGCGCTTCCATATCGTGCCCCGTGGCATCTCCCTGGTGGTGGCCTGCTCCACCTTCCCCACCTGGAACACCTACCCGGGCCTGTTCGCCAGCCTGGCCACCGGTAACCCGGTGATCGTCAAGCCGCACCCGGGCGCCATCCTGCCGGTGGCGATGACCGTCAAGGTCGCCCAGGACGTGCTCGCCGAGGCGGGCTTCGACCCGGCCCTGGTGACCCTGGCCCCGGATAGCCTCGAGGCACCGGTGACCAAGGAGCTGGCGCTCCACCCGGCGGTCAAGCTGATCGACTTCACCGGCTCCAACGCCTTCGGCGAGTGGCTCGAGCAGAATGCCACCCAGGCCCAGGTGTTCACCGAGAAGGCCGGCATCAACAGCGTGATCATCGACAGCGTCGCCGACCTCAAGGCGGTGACCCGCAACCTGGCCTTCACCCTGAGCCTCTACTCCGGCCAGATGTGCACCACCACCCAGGCGATCTACGTGCCCAAGGGCGGCATCGAGACCGCCGAGGGGCATATGAGCTTCGATCAGGTGGCCGGCGCTCTGGCCAAGGCCGTGGAGAAGTTCCTCGGCGACAACGATCGCGCCTGCGCCGTGCTGGGGGCCATCCAGGCACCGGCCACCGCCGAGCGCATCGCGGCCTGCCGCGAGCTGGGCGAGGTGTTGCTGGACAGCGAGTCCCGCGAGCATCCGCAGTTCCCCAAGGCACGCATCCACACCCCGCTGCTGCTCAAGGTCGACGCCGGCCAGCGCGACGCCTTCAGCGAGGAGCGCTTCGGCCCGATCAGCTTCGTCATCGCCACCGACAGCACCGCGCACAGCATCGAACTGGCCCGCGAGGTGATCGGCGAGAAGGGCGCCATCACCCTCGGTGCCTACACCACCGATGAGGCCGTGGCCGAGCAGTTCGAGCAACTGGCCATGGACGTGGCGGCCCCGCTGTCGCTCAACCTGGACGGCGGCGTCTTCGTCAATCAGTCCGCGGCCTTCAGCGACTTCCACGCCACCGGCGGCAACCCGGCGGCCAACGCCTCCCTGTGCGACCAGGCCTTCGTCGCCCGGCGTTTCGTGGTGGTGCAGAGCCGTCGCCACGCCCCGGCCGAGGCGTAAGTTCTCCCTCCCTGTCATGGGCGGTGCCTGGCATCGTTCATCGGGGCGCCGGGGCAAGCCAGAACGAAGCGTCTTTTTCATGGACGAAAAAGTCGAGCGCCCAGGGAAGGGTTCATAGCGTCTTCGCGAGGCTTGTCCCGGACCAGCCCCGATCCATCAACGCTAACTAGAGGAGGTTCGCCATGCCCTGCTATCGCCTCGAGGGAGTCACCCCGGTGGTGCATCCCAGCGCCTATGTGCACCCCACCGCGGTGCTGATCGGCGACGTCATCGTCGGCCCCGACTGCTATGTGGGACCGGGTGCGGTGATGCGCGGCGACTTCGGCCAACTGGTGCTGGAGGAGGGCGCCAACCTGCAGGACACCTGCGTGATGCACGGCTTCCCCGGCTGCATCACCAAGGTGGAGCAGGATGGCCATATCGGCCATGGCGCCGTGCTGCATGGCTGCGTGGTCAAGCGCGATGCCATGGTCGGTATGAATGCCGTGGTGATGGACGGCGCCGTGATCGGCGAGCGCTCCATCGTCGCCGCCGCCGCCTTCGTCAAGGCCGGCTTCGAATGCCCGCCCCAGTCCCTGGTGCTGGGCTCCCCGGCCCAGGTCAAGCGCGAGCTTAGCGACCAGGAAGTGGCCTGGAAGCAGCAGGGCACCCGGGAGTATCAACGCCTGGTGGGGCGCTGCCGCGAGCAGATGGAGGCCTGCGAGCCGCTTAGCGAGCTCGACGCCGACCGCCCCCGTCTCGATGCCGGCAGCACCGCACCCAAGGGCACGACCCACGCGCCCAAGGGCCAGCGTCAGAACAGCGAGGAAAGTGCATGAGTTACGACTATCTCCGGGTGACCCGCGAGGGGCGGGTCGGGGTGATCCGCCTGGATCGTCCCCAGGCCCATAACGCCCTGTGCAACGGCCTGGTGGCCGAACTGGGCCGGGCCCTGGATGCCTTCGATGGTGACGCCGAGATCGGCGCCATCGTGCTGACCGGGGGCGACAAGGTGTTCGCCGCCGGCGCCGATATCGGCGAGATGCTCGATCGCGACATGGCCGGCCTGCAGGCCGAGGACTTCCCCTTCGCCGCCGATGGCGGCTGGGCGGCCCTGGAACGCTGCCGCACCCCGGTGGTGGCGGCGGTGGCCGGTTACGCCCTGGGTGGCGGCTGCGAGATGGCCATGGCCTGCGACCTGATCCTGGCCGCCGATAGCGCCAAGTTCGGCCAGCCCGAGGTGAAGATCGGCACCATGCCCGGCGCCGGCGGCACCCAGCGCCTGGTGCGCGCCATCGGCAAGGCCAAGGCCATGGAGCTGTGCCTGACCGGGCGCATGATGGGTGCCGAGGAGGCCGAGCGCGCCGGCCTGGTGTGCCGGGTGGTGCCCGCCGGCGAGCTCGAGACCGAGGCCCTGGCCCTGGCCACCACCATCGCCGGTCACTCGGCGCCGGTGGTGCGGCTGATTCGCGAGTCGGTCAACCAGGCCTTCGAGGGCCCGCTGCAGGCGGGGCTGACCTTCGAGCGACGCGCCTTCCAGAGCACCTTCGCCTTCGAGGATCGCCGGGAGGGCATGAGCGCCTTCGCCGAGAAGCGCAAGCCGAGCTTCCGGCACAAGTAGTCGCTGCCCCTCGAAAAAAACGCCCGCCGGCATGATCGCCGGCGGGCGTTTTCTATGGAGGCACCTCGAGGGTCAGTCCAGGCCGCCGAAGCGCTGGTAGAAGCTGGCGGCGGGGGCGGGCAGGGGGCCTTCGGCGGTCTCCAGATGGCGGTCGAGCCAGCGCTCGGCGCCCCGGTAGATCTCCCGATAGATATTGCGGCATAGCTGGCGGGCGTTGCGGCCTTCCCAGGCGGTGGGCAGCAGCTCCTCGGGGAGCTGGGGGTCGCGCAGCTGCACCTTGCGATACTCGTGGATCAGCAGGGTGCGGGCGATAAAGGCATCCTGATCACCGAGGCCATGGCCCTCGCTGAGCGCCTTCCAGAGCGGGCGGAACTGGGCCAGGAAACGGCTGTAGCTGTCGGCCAGCTGGTCCAGGTTCCAGCTCTCGCGTACCTGCAGGCGCAGTGCCTTGGGAGCCAGGGGCTCGCTGGCCTCGCTATGCAGGACGATGGTGTCCTCGGCCATACCGAGCTCCTGGAGCACGCCCAGGGCCTCGCTGCGGTGCATGCGCGGGTGGGCGAGTACGCCGCCGGCGAAGGCGCCGAAGCCCAGCCACTCCAGTTCCTCCTTGGCCTTGGCACGTTCCGCGGTGGCCAGCTGGCCGAGGAAGACCAGGGTCCAGCCGCCGTCCCAGGCCTCGCCATTGCCGAAGTAGACCCGCTTGAAGGCCTGCTCGAAGCGTCTCCGCCCCGGGCCGCTAAGGCTGTAGTAGCTGCGTCGGCCGGTCTTCTCGCCCTGCAGCCAGGTCTCCCGGGTCAGACGGTAGACCGAGGTGCGCACCAGGCGCTCGTTGATGCCGATGGGCTCCAGCAGCTGGGAGATGCTGCCCAGCCAGACGGTGCCGCCGCGGGGCACGATGGCGTCGCCGTAGAGGGTGACGATCAGCGAGCCGGAGCGCAGCGGGCGCCGGTTCTGGAAGCTCTCGATCAGGGAGGCGACACACTCGGTAGCTGACATCATGACATTCTAGTCTTTATTGGAGTTGGTATAGAGGTTAACGATTCCAATAGCTTGGCACCGACAAACCCGTATCACAGGGGAGGAATCACGCTAACATGATACGGGAGTATGGCGGTATCTTTCTTTCGCAGTAGGGTTAGGAGCGCCGGGCCAGGCGCAGTCCCGGGAGCACCAGCAGGGCGGCCAGCAGCCAGGCGGGCCAACTGCCGGTGCGGGTAAAGGGCGTCAGCCCCTGCATGCCCTGCACCTCGCCGACCAGGCTGGCGACCTCGAACTGAGGCGCCTGGGCCAGCACCCGGCCCTGGGGGTCGATAAAGGCGGTCAGGCCATTGCTGGTGGCGCGCATCACATAGCGACCATTCTCCAGCGCCCGCAGGCGAGCCATCTGCAGATGCTGCTGGGGCCCCAGGGAGGCGCCGAACCAGGTGTCGTTGGAGACGGTGAGCAGGATATCCGCGTCACGGGCGCGGCTGGCCACCAGGTCGGGATAGATGATCTCGTAGCAGATGGCGTTGCCCAGGGTCAGGCCGGCGGCATGCATCGGGGCCTGCTGGTCGGGGCCTGGGTAGAGCGCCGGCATGGGCAGGTCGAAGAAGGCGATGGCGCCGCGCAGCAGGTCCTCCAGGGGCAGGTACTCGCCGAAGGGCACCAGGTGCGCCTTGCGATATTCGCCCTCCACCTCGCCCAGGCCCACCACGGCATTGTAATAGCGGTCGTCGGCGTCGCGCTGCAGGACCCCGCTGAGCAGGGCGGTCCCCGGGGCCAGGTTGGCCTGCACCCGTTCGAAGATCGGCCGCGCCTGATCCTCGAACATCGGCAACGCCGCCTCGGGCCAGACGATCAGGTCGATATCGTCGCCCTGTTCCAGGGTCAGGCGGCTGTAGGTGTTGGCCGCCACCCGCTGCCCCTCCGGGGTCCACTTGATCAGCTGATCCAGGTTGCCCTGCAGCAGGGCGACCCGGCGGGTCTCGCCGGTCGGTTCGCTCCACTGGCGGGGCAGCACCAGCACGGCCAGCCAGAGCACGGCGACGATGGCCCCGGCGGCCCAGCGCCGGCGCAGCAGCTCGACCCCCAGGCTGCCGGTGAGGGCGGTGAGCAGCGACAACAGGTAGACCCCGCCGATGGGGGCCCAGGGGGCCAGGGGCGAGTCGACCTGGGAGGCCCCCAGCAGCAACCAGGGGAAGCCGGTGAAGGCGTAGGTGCGCAGTACCTCGCCCAGCACCCAGGCGCCGGCGAAGGTGAAGGCGGCCAGCCGCGGCCCGGTCAGGCGCCGGTAGAGCCAGAAGGTGACGGCGAAGAACAGCGCCAGGCCGGCGACGAAGAGGCCGGTCAGAAACAGCGCCAACGGCACCGCGGTGTAGCCGTAGTCGTGGATCGACACGTAGACCCAGGAGGTGCCGCTGCCGAACAGGCCGAGACCATAGCACCAGCCCTTCATGGCGGCCTGGCCCGGGGTCAGGGCGTGGAGGCCCAGGTACATCAGGCCGGCGGCCACCGGGCCCAGCCACCAGAGCGTGAAGGGGGCGGCGCTAAGGGTGGTCAGGCCCCCGGCCAGCAGGGCCAGCAGATAGGCGTGCCAGGGGAGCAGGCGCAACTCGCTCATCGATGCGTTCCTTGTCGAAGATGAATCCTTGTGGCGCCGGGTCAGTCGTCCTCGGCCTCGCAGGGTTCCGCCTGGAGCAGGCGGATGCGGCGATTGTCGGCGTTGAGCACGGTGAAGCGCCAGCCGCCCAGGTCGGTGAACTCGCCGCGCCGGGGCAGGTGGCCGAAGCGCTGCATCACCAGGCCCCCCAGGGTGTCGAACTCCTCATCGGGGAAGCGGGTCTCGAAGCGCTCGTTGAAGTCCTCGATGGGGGTCAGGGCGCGGATGGCGAAGCGTCCCTCGCCGAGCTCGCGGATATCCTCCTCCTCGTCGATATCGTGCTCGTCCTCGATATCGCCGACGATCTGCTCGAGGATATCCTCGATGGTGACGATCCCCGCGGTGCCGCCGTACTCGTCGACCACCACCGCCATATGGTTGTGGGTGTCGCGGAACTCCTTGAGCAGGCTGTTGAGGCGCTTGGACTCCGGCACGAACATCGCCGGGCGCAGCACCTGGCGCAGGTCGAGGCCGTCACGCTCCTCCGGGGAGCGGCACAGCAGGGGAAGCAGGTCCTTGACCAGCAGGATGCCGAGTACCTCGTCGAGGTTCTCGCCCACCACCGGGTAGCGGGAGTGGCCGGTCTCGAGGATCACCGGCAGGTACTCCTCCAGGGGCTGGTCGACGGCGATGGCGGTGACCTGGGAGCGCGGGATCAGGACCTCGCGGACCTGCTGGTCGTTGATCTGTAGGGCGCCCTCGATGATGGTCAGGGCATCCTGCTCCAGGCGCAGGCGGGAGCTCGCCTCACGCAGGAAGAGCAGCAGCTCGCCCCGGGAGTTGGGCTCGTCGTTATCGGGGGAAAAGGCGCTGAAAAACTTATCGAGCCAGGACTTATTGCCCTGGCTACTCGATCGGTCTTCGCTCATGCGTCGGGTCTCGTGTCCTCGATAGAAGGCGCGCCGGGCGCCGGATCGGATGCCGTGTAGGGGTCGGGGAAGCCCAGCTCGGCGAGGATGGCCACTTCCAGGGCTTCCATGCGCTCGGCCTCGTCATCCTCTATATGGTCATGGCCCAGCAGATGCAAGGTGCCATGCACCACCATATGAGCGTAGTGAGCCGAGAGCGGCTTGTCCTGCTCGCCGGCCTCGCGAACCACCACCGCATGGCAGATCACCAGGTCGCCGAGCAGCGGCAGGTCAAGCCCCGGCGGATTCTCGAAGGGGAAGGAGAGCACATTGGTCGGCCGGTCCCTGTCGCGATAGTCGCGATTGAGGGCCTGGCTCTCCTCGGCGTCGACGAAGCGCACCGTCAGCTCGTGATCGGCGGCCTCGGGATGGCGGGCCAGCACGGCGCCGACCCAGGCGGCCAGTCGGTCCTCATCGGGCAGGCTGGCCCGCTCGGCGGCGTCGGCCAGGGCCACCTGGCGATCGATCTCGCTCATTGGTCGGCATCCCCGGGGGTGCCGTTGGCCTGGCCGGCCTGCTGGCGCTCCCGGGCCTCACGGCGGGCCTCCTTGCGGGCGCGCTCCTCGGCCTCCTGCTCCGCCTCGAAGCGGTCATAGGCCTCGATGATGCGCTGCACCATGGGGTGGCGCACCACGTCCTTGGCGGCGAAGTGGGTGACGCCGATGCCGGCGGTGTCCTTGAGCACATCGAGGACCTGGATCAGCCCCGAGCTCTGGCCCCGGGGCAGGTCGACCTGGGTCACGTCGCCGGTGATCACCGCGGTGGAGCCGAAGCCGATGCGAGTCAGGAACATCTTCATCTGCTCGCGGGTGGTGTTCTGGCTCTCGTCGAGGATGATAAAGGAGTTGTTGAGGGTGCGGCCGCGCATATAGGCCAGCGGCGCGATCTCGATGATCTGGCGCTCGATCAGCTTGCCCACCTGCTCGAAGCCGAGCATCTCGTAGAGGGCGTCATAGAGCGGACGCAGGTAGGGGTCGATCTTCTGGGCCAGGTCGCCGGGCAGGAAGCCGAGCTTCTCGCCGGCCTCCACCGCCGGACGCACCAGCAGGATGCGGCGTACCTGTTGCTGGTTGAGCGCCTCCACCGCCGCGGCCACCGCCAGGTAGGTCTTGCCGGTGCCCGCCGGGCCGATACCGAAGTTGATATCGTGGTTACGGATGCTCTGAACATAGCCTTGCTGGTTCTGGCCGCGGGGCTTGATCACCACCTTGGGGGTGCGCAGCAGTACCTCGTGATCGTCCAGGGGCCCCTCGTCCTCCTCCAGGGCCTCGAGGCCCGATTCCTGCAGGAAGAGGTGCACGGTATCCGGGGAGAGCTCGTCGGCCTCGGCCTCCCGATAGAGGTGCTCGAGCACATTGGCGGCGGCCTTGACCCGGGCGCCGGGGCCGGCCAACTGGAAGGTGTTGCCGCGGTTACGCAGGGTGACCCCGAGGCGGGACTCCACCAGCTTGAGGTGCTCGTCGCGCTGGCCGCAGAGATTGGCCAGGCGCCGGGGGTCGTTGGGCTCGAGGTTCAGGGTGATGATGCGATTGGCCTGAGAACTGTGTTGGCTCAAGAGCAGAGGGTCCTTGGCAGGGGAAATGCGATGAGCTTAAAGCCCCGGACGGTGCCGGGGCAATGCCTGGGTGCGGCCCCGGGAGCGGGGCCACAAGATGCCGCCTCGGGGGCGGTCAGTAGCGCGCCGGGGAGGCCAGTTCGCCGCGCAGGGAGTTGGGCAGCGCCTCGGTGATCTCGACGTCGACGAAGAAACCGATCAGTTCCATGGGGTTGGCGGCGCGGAAGTTGACCACCCGGTTGTTCTCGGTGCGCCCGGAGAGCTGGCCCGGGTCCTTGGGCGAGAAGCCGGTGACCAGGATGCGCTGGGTGCTGCCCACCATGCGCCGGCTGATCTGCATCGCCTGCTGGTTGATGCGCTCCTGGAGGATCGCCAGGCGCTGCTTTTTGACCGCTTCCGGGGTGTCGTCCTCGAGGCCGGCCGCCGGGGTGCCGGGGCGCGCCGAATAGACGAAGCTGAAGGAGTGGTCGAAGCCGATGCGATGGATCAGGTCCATGGTGGCCTCGAAATCCTCATCGCTCTCGCCGGGGAAGCCGATGATAAAGTCCGAGGAGAAGCTGATGTCCGGGCGCAGCTCGCGGATCCGCTCCATCTTGTCCACATACTCTTCCACGCCGTGGCCGCGCTTCATGGCCGCCAGGATGCGGTCGGAACCGGACTGCACCGGCAGATGCAGGTGGCTGACCAGCTCGGGGATCTCGCCGTAGGCCTCGATCAGGCTGTCGGAGAATTCCACCGGGTGGGAGGTGGTGAAGCGGATGCGGTCGATGCCTTCCACCGCCGCCACGCAAGCGATCAACTCGGCCAGGTCGATCTCGTCGCCGAGCTGGTTCTCGCCACGATAGGCGTTGACGTTCTGGCCCAGCAGGTTGATCTCGCGCACGCCCTGGTCGGCCAGGTGGATCACCTCGTCCATCACCGCCTCGAAGGGGCGCGAGACCTCCTCGCCGCGGGTGTAGGGCACCACGCAGAAGGTGCAGTACTTGGAGCAGCCCTCCATCACCGAGACGAAGGCGGTGGCGCCGTCGGAGCTGGGCTTGGGCAGGTGATCGAACTTCTCGATCTCCGGGAAGGTGACGTCCACCACCGAGATCTGGTTCTGCCGGCGGGAGTCGAGCATCGCCGGCACCCGGTGCAGGGTCTGAGGGCCGAAGACCATGTCCACATGGGGGGCGCGCTTGCGCAGCGCCTCGCCTTCCTGGCTTGCCACGCAGCCGCCGACGCCGATCACCAGCTCCGGGTTGCTCTCCTTGAGCTTCTTCCAGCGCCCCAGCTGATGGAAGACCTTCTCCTGGGCCTTCTCGCGGATCGAGCAGGTATTGAGCAGGATCACGTCTGCCTGGGCTTCGTCGTCGGTCAGTTCCAGGTCGTGGGACTCGCCGAGCAGATCCGCCATGCGCGCGGAGTCATACTCGTTCATCTGGCAGCCGTGGGTCTTGATGAAGAGTTTCTTCGCCATAAGAATCAGGGTCGCGGCACGAGGCCCGACGTTTCCGTCACCGGTTTGGGGTCTATTCAGGAGGGGCCTTGCGGCCGAGCGTGATTGTCTGGGCGAGGATTATACGCACCCGCCCGGGCAGGAGCCAGCGCCCCTCGGCATGGCCACCGTGATGTCCCCGTCGGTGCCCGGGTTCGGCACGGGCGCGGCTATGGTATTCTTGCCGGTCACGATCCGGGGGCGCGCTTGCCCACCGGCGAGGCGGTCAACCGAGGTCGAAACAGAGGCACTATGGCGTCCAAGCCCATCTATCGCGTGGTATTTCATAATCAGGGCGAGGTCTGGGAGCTCTATGCACGGGAGATCTTCCAGAGCGAACTGTGGGGCTTTCTCGAGGTGGAGGAGCTGGTCTTCGAGGATGCCTCCAAGCTGGTGGTGGACCCCGCCTCGGAGAAGCTGCGGCGTACCTTCGAGGGGGTCAACCGCAGCTATATCCCCTTGAATTCCATCGTGCGTATCGATGAAGTGGAGCGTGAGGGCGCCGCCAAGGCGGTCAAGGCCGAGGGCAAGGTAGCGGAGTTTCCGCGGCCCATGAGTTGGCCTCCCCGCGGCGAGGAGTAACGCCCGTGGCTTCGATCAAAAAGTGATCGATTTGTCGGGATCGCAGCGCCGATGCCGGATACGAACTCTTCGCGAAGGGTTTTCCCAAGACTTATCCACAGAAGCTGTGGATGGCAATCCGAGTGGGGCGAGGTCGCCGAAGGAGTCGTCGGCCGCGTCGAAGATCGCCTGGGGCGGGGCCGTTGTGCCATCCCGAGCCCATCAAGACGGCAGAGCTATGAAACAATTCAACCCCTTGATCATGGGCCTGGTATTGGGAGGGCTGAGCCTCTCCGTCCAGGCTCAGGAAGTGCAGGACCCGACCCACTGGGTCACCGACGATCTCAGCACCTTCGTGCGCAGCGGGCCCACCGATGGCTATCGCATCATTGGCACCCTCACCGCCGGTGAGCCGGTGCGCGCCTTGGAGAGCAGCGGCAATTACACGCGGGTCGAGGACGCGGACGGTGACCGGGTCTGGGTGCTGACCAGCGAGTTGCAGGCATCGCCCAGCGACCGGGTCCAGCTGCCGGCGCTGGAGCGTCGCGTGGCGGCGCTGAGCGAGGAGCTCGACGGCATCAACGGCCAGTGGGAGCAGCGCGTGGCCGGCATGACCGAGACCCTGGCGGTGCGCGAGGCGCGAATCGCCGAGCTGGAGTCGCGCAATCACGAGCTGGATGGCCAGGTCACCGAGGCGCAGCGCCGGGTGCGCGAGCTGCAGGCGCGCCTGGATACCCAGGAAGAGGACCTGTTGCTGCGCTACTTCCTGTATGGCGGGGGCGTGGCCGGGGCCGGCCTGCTGGTGGGGCTGATCGTTCCCCATCTGCCGCGGCGTCGCAAGAAGCGCGATCGCTGGTTCTAAGTGTCAGGTACTGGGCTACTAGAGAACCGGGGCTACCCTGGGACTGGCCACGCGAAGACGCTGTGAACCCC